>NZ_RQVE01000038.1 GCF_003992315.1 Veillonella sp. 3891 | reverse complement strand
GTGGAGACGAGGAGATTCGAACTCCTGACCCCCTGCTTGCAAGGCAGGTGCTCTCCCAACTGAGCTACGCCCCCATGTGTGCTTATCTTGTATTCGGAACTCATCTCTAGGAGATATTCTTCCATCTTAAGATAAGACTATTCTATTCGCTCTTCTTCATTAAGAAAGGCACTGGTAGGCCTAAGTGGACTTGAACCACCGACCTCACGCTTATCAGGCGTGCGCTCTAACCAGCTGAGCTATAGGCCT
>NZ_RQVE01000037.1 GCF_003992315.1 Veillonella sp. 3891 | reverse complement strand
AGTGGACTTGAACCACCGACCTCACGCTTATCAGGCGTGCGCTCTAACCAGCTGAGCTATAGGCCTACATATGAGAGATAATCTCTCAAAACTGAACAATTAAGGTTGGATACAGCTAGCGCATATGCTACGTCTATCCATTACACCAAAGTGTCGACCTAGTGTGACATCTAGCATCTCGTGCTAGTGTATGTCTCCCTAGAAAGGAGGTGATCCAGCCGCACCTTCCGATACGGCTACCTTGTTACGACTTCACC
>NZ_RQVE01000036.1 GCF_003992315.1 Veillonella sp. 3891 | reverse complement strand
CATGGGGGCGTAGCTCAGTTGGGAGAGCACCTGCCTTGCAAGCAGGGGGTCAGGAGTTCGAATCTCCTCGTCTCCACCATATTTTTCTAAATAAAATCGATGGATAACAAGGAAAACGAGTGATGTGAAGTCGTAGCGTAATGGTAATTACGTGAGACGAGCAGAATGAGCTTGACGAAGTTAGGTGCGATTTTATAGAAAAATTAAACTGTTCTTTGAAAACTGCATAGAAGATAATAAATTATTTATGATTTGGTCTCTTAGAGTTGACTCTAAGGGTTAGACCAAGCACATAGATTCTCTAAATTAACTTATAAGGT
>NZ_RQVE01000035.1 GCF_003992315.1 Veillonella sp. 3891 | reverse complement strand
GGTGAAGTCGTAACAAGGTAGCCGTATCGGAAGGTGCGGCTGGATCACCTCCTTTCTAGGGAGACATACACTAGCACAGGATGCTAGATGTCACACTAGGTCGACACTTTGGTCACCTACATTGTTCAGTTTTGAGAGGTCAACTCTCAAAGTTAGTATTGACAAGCAGTTAATGTTCGGATATACTTACAAAGCACTAATTTTTCTAAGAAAATCGATGGATAACGAGGAAAACGAGTGATGCGAAGTCGAAGCGTAATGGTAATTACGTGAGACAAGCAGAATGAGTTTGACGAAGTTAGTCGCGATTTTATAGAAAAATAACATGTTCTTTGAAAACTGCATAGAAGATAATAATGATTTATGATTTGGTCTCTTAGAGTTGACTCTAAGGGTTAGACCAAGCACATAGATTCTCTAAATTAACTTATAAGGT
>NZ_RQVE01000034.1 GCF_003992315.1 Veillonella sp. 3891 | reverse complement strand
GATGATGGCAAAAATGCAGTCAAAGACTTAGCAGCAGGCGCTGTAAAAGTAGCTGCTGGTAAAAATGTGAACGTTACAGATGCTACGGTTGACCATGTAACAACATACACAGTAGATGCTATTGATACGAAAGTAGCAGCTGGTGAAGGTCTTGAGGTTACTGGAGGCACAGAAGATAATGATAAAGTTCGTACTTACAACGTAGCATTGTCTCAAGCGACAAAAGATACATTAGCGAAAGTAGCTGATATTGCTAAAGCAGTAGGTGTTGATGGTGCTAACGGCATCGATGGACGTGATGGCAAACCTGGTACAGGTGCTGATGCTGGTATGGGTAAAGACGGCTTAACAAAAGAAGATGGTCTAAACGGTAAAGACTTAACTACTAAAGTAAATGCGTTACGTAACGGCGAAGCTGGTACAGTAGTGTACACTGATGAAAATGGCAAACGTGTTGTAAAAGCTAACGATGGCAAATGGTATCCAGCTGAGAAAGTAGATGCTAAAGGTAATAAACTAGATGGGGCTACAGAAGTGGCAACACCACAAGCTCGTTTAGTAAACCCAGATGGTACAACAATTGGTGGTACAACTAAGTTAAGCAACATCGCAGATGGCACGATTGGAGAAAACTCCAAAGATGCAATCAACGGTGGTCAATTACATACTGAATTAGCGAAAAAAGCAGATGTAACAGCATTGAACGAATTAGCAGACAAAGCGCTTACTTTCAGTGCAGATACTGGAACGAATGCAGCTCGTAAATTAGGTGAAACGTTAGCTGTGAAAGGTGCAGCAAACTTCACACCAGCAGCAACTGCAACACCAGGTGTGAATATCCAAGTAGCATCCGACCCTACGAATGGTTTGACTGTGAGCTTAGCAGATACGTTAAC
>NZ_RQVE01000033.1 GCF_003992315.1 Veillonella sp. 3891 | reverse complement strand
AATCCAGCGGAAGCTGTAACAGCGAAAGATAAAGCGATTACATTAAAAGCTAGTGCAGACACAAGTGATGCTACAGACACACCTAAAAAAGGTATTGTCATTGCTAAAGATGGTGAAGGTAACATCACACTTGGCTTAGAAAAAGCAGACCGTACAACACTAGACCATGCAGCAAACATTGGTAATACGGCTTCTGACGGACGTGATGGTCAAGCAGGTGCTGGTAAAGATGGTGCAACCGTAGCTGGTTCTGCAGGTGCACAAGGCCCAACTGGTAAAGATGGCTTGAATGGCAAAGACTTAACGAATAAAGTGAATGCCCTTCGTAACGGCGAAGCTGGTACAGTAGTGTACACAAATGCAGCAGGCGACCGTGTAGTGAAAGCTAACGATGGCAACTACTATAAAACTGATGAAGTAAAACCAGATGGCAATGTAAAAACTCCTGATGAAAATGGTGGTACAGCTCCTGTAGCAGTGACACCAGAAGCACGTCTAGTAAGCCCAGATGGTACTGTAACAAATGGTACAACTGTATTAAATAATATTTCTTCTGTAGTGACACCATTAGCAGGTACAAATACATTAGAAAAATTAGAAAAAGCAGCTAAAGATGATAGCCCAGTTAAAAATGCAGCTACTAATGTAACAGATTTACATAACACTGCGAATGCGATCGTTGAAAAAGGCTTGACTTTCAAAGGCAATGAAGGCGATGCAATTCATAAAAACTTAGGTGATCAACTTGACATCGTGGGTGAAGGTACAGTAGCAGCTGATGCAACAACAGCAGCCAACAACATCCGTACTAAAAATGTTGATGGTAAACTAGAAATTGGTTTAGTAAAAGATTTAAAAAATATTACATCTATTACAAATGCAGCTCCAGTAGATCCAGCACAACCTGATGCAAAAGTAGCAAGTACTACATTGACAATCGATGGTAATGCATTAACGGTAGAAAACAAACAAGCTGATGGTGCAACATCAACAGTGAAAATCGGCAAAGATGGTATTGATGCTGGTAATAAAAAAATCAC
>NZ_RQVE01000032.1 GCF_003992315.1 Veillonella sp. 3891 | reverse complement strand
CTTGAATTGTCAAGTCAAATGCAACTCTACTGAATGATAAACCTCGTATGGGGTTTTCCAATTTAAGCATTTGCGCGGTCTAAGATTTATTTCTTTCATTTTTGCTTCAACATAGCTATCTGATTGATTAATATCCACAGCTTTCGGGAAATATTCTCTCAGCAATCCATTGGTGTTTTCGTTCGTTCCTCTTTGCCAAGGATGATGTGGAAATGGAAAATAAAACTCTACTAAATTCAATTCCTGGCTAATTTCTGTATGTTTAGAAAACTCTTTCCCTCTATCTGGCGTAATTGTCTCTAGAGGTTGATTTTCCAAAAGCTCAATCATCGCTTGTTTGACCAAAAATGAATTCTTTTTTGCAATTTTTTTACATAGTAGATACCTACTTTTTCGATCAGTCAATGTTACTAAGCAAGCCTTACCAGTTTGTCCCATAACTGTATCAGCTTCCCAATCACCTAATCGTTCTCGATTATTTGCAGGATCTGGTCTATCTGTAATTAAATTACTAACTTGAATTTTGCCGCGTCTTTCTTCATAGTTTTTTGTATGACGACTTTTACCACGATGTCGTAGTTTGCGAATGGCTCCTCTATTTCCATGTGATAGTCCTTTTTCATCAAAACGACCATTATATATTTCCCTGTAAATTGTACTGTAGCTAATAGTGAAGCTTGAATTTTCAAATTTTAATCGGGAGGAAATCTGTTCCGGAGACCATTGATGCTTCAAAAATAAATCCTTTACACATTCATATAGACTCGGATTATCTAGCTTTTTTCTTGGTTTACAATTAAAGCGTCTATTTTTATATTTATCATGGGCTTCACAAGGTATGTACTCGCCATTTTGACTATTTCTTTTAATTTCTCTTGATATGGACGATTTGTTTTTCCCTAGTAAAATTGAAATTTCCGTTTGATTTTTACCTATATCAATAAAATGTTTTAACATTTCGCGCTCTTTTAGTGTAAAATGAGTATAATGATTCATAGCTCCTCCTGATTTTTAGATGTCTTTGCAAACACTATTTTATCAGAAAGCTATGAATCTTTTTTAGTTGCACTTAGATCATAAATTCAAG
>NZ_RQVE01000031.1 GCF_003992315.1 Veillonella sp. 3891 | reverse complement strand
CCACACGTTAACATTGGTACTATCGGTCACGTTGACCATGGTAAAACTACTTTAACAGCAGCAATCACTAAAGTTCTTGCTGAAAAAGGTCAAGCTGATTTCCAAGACTACAGCATGATCGACAAAGCTCCAGAAGAACGTGAACGCGGTATCACAATCAACACTGCACACGTAGAGTACGAAACAGACACTCGTCACTATGCACACGTTGACTGCCCAGGCCATGCTGACTATGTTAAAAACATGATCACTGGTGCTGCTCAAATGGACGGCGCTATCCTAGTTGTATCCGCAGCTGACGGCCCTATGCCACAAACTCGTGAGCACATCTTGTTAGCTCGCCAAGTTGGTGTACCAGCTATCGTTGTATTCATGAACAAAAAAGACATGGTTGACGATGAAGAATTATTAGAATTAGTAGAAATGGAAATCCGTGAATTGCTTTCCAGCTACGAATTCCCTGGCGATGACATCCCAGTTATTGCAGGTTCTGCGTTGAAAGCATTAGAAGGCGACGCTACTTACGTTGAAGCAATCAACGAATTGATGGCAAAAGTTGACGAATACATCCCAACTCCAGAACGTGACACAGACAAAACATTCTTGATGCCTGTGGAAGACGTGTTCACAATCACTGGTCGTGGTACAGTAGCAACTGGCCGTGTAGAACGTGGTCAAATCAACGTTGGTGACGTAGTAGAAATCGTTGGTCTTCAAGAAGAACCATCCAGCACTACAGTTACAGGTCTTGAAATGTTCCGTAAAATCTTGGAATCTGCAGTAGCAGGTGACAACGTAGGGGCACTTCTTCGCGGTATCGACCGTAAAGATATCGAACGTGGTCAAGTATTGGCTAAACCAGGTTCCATCAAACCTCACACTAAATTCAAAGCAGAAGTATACGTGTTGACAAAAGAAGAAGGTGGCCGTCATACTCCATTCTTCTCCAACTACCGTCCACAATTCTACTTCCGTACAACTGACGTAACTGGCGTTATCAACTTACCAGAAGGTACAGAAATGTGTATGCCTGGTGATAACATCACTATGAACATCGAGCTTATCACTCCAATCGCTATTGAAGAAGGTTTACGTTTCGCGATCCGCGAAGGTGGCCATACAGTAGGCGCTGGTGTTGTTACAGCTATCGAAGCATAAT
>NZ_RQVE01000030.1 GCF_003992315.1 Veillonella sp. 3891 | reverse complement strand
GCATAAAAATAGGCATATCATTCAGTTTGCTTTACAATATAAGTAACCACACAAATAAGAAAGGACTGAATCATATGCCTATATTAGATTATACTGAATTTTTTACAAATATCAAAACAAAATTTATTTATGATGTCGTATTTGATGAGGAAGGCAAAGCTGTTATTTACTATATTAAGTTGCCTAGAGTTACTCATACATATCCTACATGTGGATCTGTACATACAGAAGTAAAAGGGTATTACACTCGTACTATTAAGCTAGGTACAGAAGTAAGTGCACAATATAACAACTGTAAAAAGATTGGTAAGTATAAGCAACGCAGATATCGTTGCACCTCCTGTGGTAAAACTTTCAACGAAAAGAATCCTTTCATAAGTAAGTATTTGCAGATGAGTAAAGCTGTGATAGCCACGATGATGTACAAGCTACAAGGTACTCATACCTACACAGATATTGCTAAAGAGCTAGATGTATCCACTACCACTGTCATCCGTATATTTACCAAGACATTTCATTTTGGTATACCGGATTATTTACCGACAACACTAGCTATTGATGAGTTCAGAGGAAATGCTGGTGGGCAAAAGTTCCAGGTCATTGTTACAGACCCAAAAGGTAAACGGGTACTAGATATTTTACCCGAAAGAAGTGAGATAGCTTTAGTTAGTTACTTTAAACAGTTTAGCGTACAAGAGCGATCTAAGGTGCGGTATCTAGTCATGGATATGTCGGAGTTTTTCCGTTCTAAGATGAGACAACTGTTTCCCAATGCTACTATTATTGCCGATCGATTTCATCTAGTACGGCTGGTGGGTTGGGGGTTCGAGAACGTACGAAAACGCGAGCAGAAGCGATTAAAGAACTCAGGAGCTTACATTAAACGCTCTCGCAAACTATGTCGTAAGGCATTCCGCACACTCTCTGAAGGTGAACGTGTTCGCTTATTTGAAGTTCTACGAAAGTCTGATGACTTAAGACAAGCCTATGCATTGAAGCATTACTTTGATCACCTATTTACTGCAAAAGGTCGAACAGCTATTGAAGATACATTATCTAACTTTCTATCTCTTGTAAAAGTAGCGAATCTTAGTGAATTTAATAACCTGTTACGATCGTTTACAAGTTGGTATGACGAAGTAGTTAATGCTTTTCTATTACCATATTCTAATGGCTTTACAGAGGGTTGTAATAACAAAACTAAAGTATTGAAACGGAATAGCTATGGCGTCCGTCATTTCGGTCGATTTAGAGCTAGATTACTGATGATCTTGCCTAGTATCTACAACAAGCCTGATACACCGGTATCTATCGCTGCATAGGCTTTAACTACGTTATATGAAAGTAGTCTCCCCACAAAAAAGAAACATAAGTGGGGCTACTTTGTGGTACCTAAAATTAGCTACATCCATTGT
>NZ_RQVE01000029.1 GCF_003992315.1 Veillonella sp. 3891 | reverse complement strand
TCTGTAGCATCACTTGTGTCTGCACTAGCTTTTAATGTAATCGCTTTATCTTTCGCTGTTACAGCTTCCGCTGGATTGTCGCCATTTTGAACTTTTAGGCCCCATTTTTGAGCATCTACATATTCTTTATTGGCTGCATCTTTATCACCTGTTGGATCTGCCACGTTAGTGATTGTTTTACCACCAGCATCAATACCATCTTTACCGATTGTCACTGTTGCTTTTGTGCCATCAGCTTGTTTGTTTTCTACTGTTAATGCATTGCCATCGATTGTTAATGTAGTGCTTGCTACTTTCGCTGCATCAGGTTGTGTTGGATCTACTGGAGCTGCATTTGTAATCGACGTAATACCAGTCAAGGTAGGTTGTAACGCTACATTCAATGTATCTGCATTGTTAGCATCTTTTTTCACAGTGATATTGTTATCGCCATGGATTTTTAACGTTTCACCCAATTTACGCTCGATTTTATCGTTCGTATCATTGTCGCCGATGAACGTAATTGGTTTATCCAAAATTGCTGTTGTTGCTGCATGTAAATCTGTTACGTTCACCGCAGAGTTAGCTACTTTGTTATCAGCTTTTGCACCTTCTGCTAATTTATCTAGGTATGTATTACCTGTTAAATTATTAACAGCGGATGCCACATTATCCAATGTCATTGGTTTGTCAGCATTGACTTTAGTATGAACTTTATCTAAATCAGCTGCTGGAACTTCTGCACCATCTTTAGTAACAAATTTACCTTCTGCAGTTTTGAACACTTGGTTACCATCTTTGTCTACGAAGATGACAGGGCTTGTCACACGTTCGTTGAACAATTGGCTACCGTTGACAGCATCTTTGGAGTCTTTGGAAATAGCACCATCTGCAATGTTAGATAACTTAGTTGTTGCTCCAGTTGTTTTGCCATCTGGAGATACTAAACTTGCAATGACATCCTTTGTTGGAACTGCTGTAGCACCTGGTTTTTTCTCTCCATTAGGTTCTACTTCATCAGCTTTGTAGTACTGACCATCGTTTGCTTTCACAAGACGATCGCCGGCTGCATTTGTATATACTACTGTACCAGCTTCGCCATTACGAAGTGCATTAACTTTATTCGTTAAGTCTTTTCCGTTCAAGCCATCTTTACCAGTTGGACCTTGTGCACCTGCAGAACCAGCTACGGCCGCACCATCTTGACCCACACCGGCTTTACCATCTCGACCATCAGAGGCTGTATTACCTACATTCACTGCATTATCTAATGTAGTACGATCTGCTTTTTCTAAGCCAAGTGTGATGTTACCTTCACCATCTTTAGCAATGACAATACCTTTTTTAGGTGTGTCTGTAGCATCGCTTGTGTCTGCACTAGCTTTTAATGTAATCGCTTTATCTTTCGTTGTTACAGCTTCCGCTGGATTATCACCATTTTGAACTTTTAAGCCCCATTTTTGAGCATCTACATATTCTTTATTGGCTGCATCTTTTTCAGCTTCCGGTGTTGCCACGTTAGTGATTTTTTTATTACCAGCATCAATACCATCTTTGCCGATTTTCACTGTTGATGTTGCACCATCAGCTTGTTTGTT
>NZ_RQVE01000028.1 GCF_003992315.1 Veillonella sp. 3891 | reverse complement strand
GCAACACCAGGTGTGAATATCCAAGTAGCATCCGACCCTACGAATGGTTTGACTGTGAGCTTAGCAGATACGTTAACTAACATGAAAGGTATCTCCGGTAATGGCACAGATCCATTGACAATCAAAAATGGTGACAATGCAGTTATCACAGTAAAACCAGGTGCTAATGGTGCAAAAGGTGATGTAGACTTCGGTGGCTCCAAATTAACAAATCTTGGCGAACCAGGTGCTAATACAGATGCAGCGAATAAAGCCTATGTAGACAGCAAAGTTGGTGGCGTAGCTAATTTAGGTTACAAAGCAAATGGTGGCACAGCTAAAACAGTAGCGGTAACAACAGGTCTAGACTTTGTTAAAGGTGATGGCACAACGGCGACTGCAGAATCTGCCAAAGCTGGTATCGAAATCGTAGCCGGTGATGATGGTAAAGTAACATTTGGCTTAAATGAAGCGACTCGTAATGCTATTGATAATGCAGCTAACAAAAACTTAAGTAACCTAAGTGATGATGGCAAAAATGCAGTCAAAGACTTAGCAGCAGGCGCTGTAAAAGTAGCTGCTGGTAAAAATGTGAAGGTTACAGATGCTACGGTTGACCATGTAACAACATATACAGTAGATGCTATCGATACAACAGTAGCGGCTGGAGATGGACTTGAAGTAACTGGTGGTACGGAAGATACTAACAAAGTACGTGCTTACACAGTAGGATTGTCTGCAGATACGAAAGCTAAATTAGCGAAAGTAGAAAACTTGGCTAATACAGTAGGCACAATCGGCGCTGACGGTCGTGATGGTAAAGCAGGTACTGGTAAAGAAGCTGCTGATGCAACTGCAGTGGCAGGTGACAAAGGCTTGACTGGCAAAGACGGCTTAAACGGTAAAGACTTAACATCTAAAGTAAATGCCTTACGTAATGGCGAAGCTGGAACAGTGGTGTACACAGATGAAAACGGCAAACGTGTTGTAAAAGCTAACGATGGCAAATGGTATCCAGCTGAGAAAGTAGATGCTAAAGGTAATAAACTGGACGGAGCTACAGAAGTGGCAACACCACAAGCTCGTTTAGTGAACCCAGATGGTACAACAATTGGTGGTACAACTAAATTAAGCAACATTGCAGATGGCACAATTGGAGAAAACTCCAAAGATGCAATCAACGGTGGTCAATTACATACTGAATTAGCGAAAAAAGCTGATAAATCAGATATTACAACTATCAACAATACATTAGCAGATAAAGCTAATGCGTCTGACTTGAATGCGTTGGCAGAAAAAACACTTACTTTCAGTGCAGATACTGGAACTGATGCAGCTCGTAAATTAGGTGAAACATTAGCTGTGAAAGGTGCGGCAAACTTCACACCAGCAGCAACTGCAACACCAGGTGTGAACATCCAAGTAGCATCCGACCCTACGAATGGTTTAACTGTAAGCTTAGCAGATACGTTAACAAACATGAAAGGTATCTCTGGTAATGGTACAGATCCATTGACAATTAAAAATGGTGACAATGCAGTTATTACAGTAAAACCAGGTGTAGCAGGCGCTAAAGGTGACGTAGACTTCGGTGGTTCTAAATTAACAAATGTAGGAGCACCAGGTACTGGTACAGACGCAGCGAATAAAGATTATGTAGATGAAGCAATTAAAGCTGTAAATCAAACAGCTGCTGGTAATGCTAACTTAGGCTATAAAGCAAATGGTGGAACTGCGAAAACAGTAGCAGTTACAACAGGTTTAGACTTTGTTCAAGGTGATGGCACAACGGCGACTGCAGAAGCTGCTAAATCTGGTGTCGAAATCGTAGCTGGCGATAATGGCAAAGTGATCATTGGCTTGTCTAATGATGCGAAAACAAAATTAGATAAAGTGAGTGCAATCGCTGAAACAGTAGGTGCTAACGGTGTTGATGGTCGTGATGGCAAACCTGGTACAGGCGCTGATGCTGGTATGGGCAAAGACGGCTTAACAGCAGCAGATGGCTTGAACGGTAAAGACTTAACTACGAAAGTAAATGCATTACGTAATGGCGAAGCTGGTAGTGTGGTATACACAGATGACAAAGGTAATCGTGTTGTGAAAGCTGATGATGGCAAATGGTACAATGCGAAAGCTGTAGATGAAAAAGGTAAATTAAAATCTGCCGA
>NZ_RQVE01000027.1 GCF_003992315.1 Veillonella sp. 3891 | reverse complement strand
TTACCAGCAGCTACTTTTACAGCGCCTGCTGCTAAGTCTTTGACTGCATTTTTGCCATCATCGCTTAGGTTGCCTAAATCTTTATTCGCTGCGCTACCAACTTGTGTATCTACATAATCTTTGTTGGCTGCATCTGTACCTACAGTTGGAGCCGCTACATTAGAAATCACTTTATCACCAGCATTGATGCCATCTTTGCCGATTGTCACTGTTGTCACAGCCGGTTTTGCATCAGCAGCTGCCCCCGCTGGCAATGGTTGTGTATTCGTAATAGTCAGTTTATCTCCATCTAAGGCAAGTTTAGTACCTGCGCCATCAGTAGTTGTTGCATTCGTAACAGAAGTAATACCTACTAAGTCTTTTGCCAAACCGATTTCTAGTTTGCCATCATCAGTTTTCTTAGTGCGGATATTATTTGCTGCTGTTGTTGTCGTAGCAGGAACTGTGCCTTCACCAACGATATGTAAGGTTTCACCCAATTGTTTTTTGATGTCGTTTCCATCATTACCTTGGAATGTTAAACCTTTTGCAATGATTTCAGTAGCTGTGCTGTTCAAGTCACTTACGTTGACTGCCGCATGTTTCGTTTTTGCATCGCCTGCAGCTGTGTTCAAGTTGTCTAAGAATGTAGGCTTAGCACCATCAGCTGCTGCAACCGGAATCGCAGAGGCTACGTTGTTGAATACTGTTGTACCACCAGTTGTCGTTCCATCTGTGTTCACTAAACGAGCTTGCGGAGTTTTCACTTCATCAGCTGTTACACCTTGTGGAAGTTGATCTGCAGATTTTAATTTACCATTTTCATCTACAGCTTTCGCATTGTACCATTTGCCATCATCAGCTTTCACAACACGGTTACCGTTTTCATCCGTGTACACCACGCTACCAGCTTCGCCGTTTCGTAATGCATTCACTTTAGATGTTAGGTCTTTACCGTTCAAGCCATCTTCTGCTGTTAGACCATCTTTGCCCATGCCAGCATCAGCACCTGTACCAGGTTTGCCATCACGACCATCAACGCCATTAGCACCTACTGCTTTAGCAATATCATTTACTTTGTCTAATTTTGTTTTCGCATCATTAGACAAGCCAATGATCACTTTGCCATTATCTCCTGTTTCGATATGTAAACCTGCTTTAGCTGCTTCAGCTGTTGCAGTTGTACCATCACCTTGAACAAAGTGTAAACCAGTATTAACATTAACCGACTTAGCTTCTTCTGTGTTAGCTTTGTAACCCAAGCTAGCATTGCCAGTAGCAACATTATTTACATTTTCAATTGCTTTTTCTAAATAGCCTTTATTAACAAGGTCATTCGCATCTGTAGGTGTGGCGCTGCTTGTGATTTTAGAATTGCCAAAATCTACTTTTCCAACTTGTGCTGGTTTCGTTACTACACCATCAGGACCTGTTTCCGCCGCTGTTGTTGGTGTAATCGTAATAGATTGGTCGCCATTTTTGATCACCAATGGATCGTTACCATTACCAGAGATACCTTTCATGTTTGTTAACGTATCTGCTAAGCTTACAGTTAAACCATTCGTAGGGTCGGATGCTACTTGGATGTTCACACCTGGTGTTGCAGTTGCTGCTGGTGTGAAGTTTGCCGCACCTTTCACAGCTAATGTTTCACCTAATTTACGAGCTGCATCAGTTCCAGTATCTGCACTGAAAGTAAGCGGTTTTTCTGCCAACGTATTCAAGTCAGACGCATTAGCTTTATCCGCTAATGTATTGTTGATAGTTGTAATATCTGATTTATCAGCTTTTTCAGCTAATTTACTATGTAATTGGCCACCATTGATCGCATCGGTAGAACCAGCTTTGATTTCACCATCTGCAATGTTACTTAATTTAGTTGTACCACCAGTTGTTGTACCATCTGGGTTTACTAAACGAGCTTGTGGTGTTGCCACTTCTGTAGCTCCGTCCAGTTTATTACCTTTAGCATCTACTTTCTCAGCTGGATACCATTTGCCATCGTTAGCTTTTACAACACGTTTGCCGTTTTCATCAGTGTACACCACTGTACCAGCTTCGCCGTTACGTAACGCATTTACTTTAGTAGTTAAGTCTTTACCGTTTAGACCATCTTCTTTTGTTAAGCCGTCTTTACCCATACCAGCATCAGCGCCTGTACCAGGTTTACCATCACGGCCATCGATGCCGTTAGCACCATCTACACCTACTGCTTTAGCAATGTCGCTGACTTTCGCTAATGTATCTTTTGTATCTTGAGATAAGGCCACTGTATAGTTACGTTTGTTCGTAGCTGTATCTACTGTATCTCCACCTGAAACAGACAAGCCTTCTCCAGCAGCTACTGTTGTATCGATAGCATCTACTGTATATGTTGTTACATGGTCAACCGTAGCATCTGTAACCTTCACATTTTTACCAGCAGCTACTTTTACAGCGCCTGCTGCTAAGTCTTTGACTGCATTTTTGCCATCATCGCTTAGGTTACCTAAGGCTTTATTCGCCGCATTATCAATAGCATTACGAGTCGCTTCGTTTAAGCCAAATGTTACTTTACCATTATCGCCGGCTACGATTTCGATACCAGCTTTTGCAGATTCTGCAGTCGCCGTTGTGCCATCACCTTGAACAAAGTCTAGACCTGTTGTTACCGCTACTGTTTTAGCTGTTCCGCCATTTGCTTTATAGCCTAAGTTAGCTACGCCACCAACTTTGCTATCTACATAGGCTTTATTCGCTGCATCTGTATTAGCACCTGGTTCGCCAATATTTGTTAATTTGGATCCACCGAAGTCTACATCACCTTTTGCACCATTAGCACCTGGTTTTACTGTGATAACTGCATTGTCACCATTTTTGATTGTCAATGGATCTGTGCCATTACCAGAGATACCTTTCATGTTAGTTAAGGTATCTGCCAATTTCACCACTAAACCGTTCGCATTTTCAGTGGCATCTTTTTCCACACGAATGTTAACGCCGGCTGCTGTTGCTTCTGGAGTGGTAGCACTTGGTGTGAAGTTTTCCGCACCTTTTACAGTTAAGGTAGTACCTAATGCACGTGTTACATCTTTTTTATCATCGCCTGTGAAAGTCAATGGTTTCGCAGCCATTTCTTTCACGGTATTGATACGAGTATCTAGTTTATCAACTGCTGCACCTACATTGTTAACAGTCTCTTTGCCACCTGCTTCATCATCTTTTGTGATGCTGTATGTAGGTTGTGTTAATACGCCGTTACCGTCAACACCTGCATTGCCACCAAGGGCTGTTGCTAGTTCAGATTTAGCAGTATGCAATTGACCGCCGTTGACAGCATCTTTCGATTTGTCAGCAATTGTGCCATTCGCAATGTTGGACAATTTCGTACCTGTTGCTGTATCCGCTGTTGTAGTTGTACCATCTGGGTTCACTAAACGAGCTTGCGGCGCATCTACTGGAGTCGCTGTTACACCTTGTGGGAGTTGATCCGCAGATTTTAATTCACCTTTGTCAGTCACAGCTTTAGCATCATACCATTTGCCGTCATTAGCTTTCACAACACGGTTGCCATTTTCATCTGTATACACCACTGTTCCAGCTTCGCCGTTACGAAGTGCATTCACTTTAGATGTTAAGTCTTGACCGTTCAAGCCGTCTTGGCCTGTTAAGCCTTTATCGCCTGCTACTGCCGTTGCATCATCAGCTTTTTTACCAGTGCCTGCTTTGCCATCACGGCCATCTGCACCGATTGTGCCTACTGTGTTAGCTAAGTTTTCTACTTTCGCTAATGTATCTTTTGTAGCTTGAGACAATGCCACTGTGTAGTTACGCGTATTCGTAGCTGTATCTACTGTATCTCCGTTTGTAACTTCAAGGCCTTCTCCAGCTTCTACTTTCGTATCGATAGCATCTACTGTGTATGTTGTTACATGGTCAACCGTAGCATCTGTAACCTTTACATTTTTACCAGCAGCTACTTTTACAGCGCCTGCTGCTAAGTCTTTGACTGCATTTTTGCCATCATCGCTTAGGTT
>NZ_RQVE01000026.1 GCF_003992315.1 Veillonella sp. 3891 | reverse complement strand
ACTTCCTATCCTCCCAGGCCGTTTCCAGCCAAGTACTTTCGGCGTTTACGAGCTTAACTACTGTGTTCGGGATGGGAACAGGTGGTTCCTCGTAGCCATCATCACTGAATTTGTCAGGGTGTTCCCTGAAAACTACATAGAAGAATAATATGTTAACTTACAAGTTTTTATTTAAGTAAAGCCCTCGATCTATTAGTACCAGTCAGCTCCATGCCTTACAGCACTTCCACACCTGGCCTATCAACCATGTCGTCTACATGGGATCTTACTAGCTTATGCTATGAGAAACCTCATCTCAAGGCTGGTTTCACGCTTAGATGCTTTCAGCGTTTATCCGTCCCGAACGTAGCTACCCAACTGTACCCTTGGCAGGATAATTGGTACACCAGCGGTTCGTCCACTCCGGTCCTCTCGTACTAGGAGCAGCCCCCTTCAAGTTTCTTTCGCCCGCGATGGATAGGGACCGAACTGTCTCACGACGTTCTGAACCCAGCTCACGTACCACTTTAATCGGCGAACAGCCGAACCCTTGGGACCTACTTCAGCCCCAGGATGTGATGAGCCGACATCGAGGTGCCAAACCTCCCCGTCGATATGGACTCTTGGGAGAGATTAGCCTGTTATCCCCAGGGTAGCTTTTATCCGTTGAGCGATGGCCCTTCCACTCGGCACCACCGGATCACTAAGCCCGACTTTCGTCCCTGCTCGACTTGTTGGTCTCGCAGTCAAGCTCCCTTCTGCCTTTACACTCTTCGAGCGATTTCCGTCCGCTCTGAGGGAACCTTTGGGCGCCTCCGTTACTCTTTAGGAGGCGACCGCCCCAGTCAAACTGTCCACCTAGGACTGTCCGGAAGGTCGTTACTCTTCCCGTTAGATTTCAATTAATCAAAGGGTGGTATCCCAACAGCGACTCCACTAAGACTAGCGCCCTAGCTTCTACGTCTCCCACCTATCCTGTACATTCATTAACTAAAATCAATCCTAAGTTACAGTAAAGCTCCATGGGGTCTTTCTGTCCAGTCGCGGGTAACCTGCATCTTCACAGGTACTTCAATTTCACCGGGTCCCTCGTTGAGACAGTGCGCAAGTCGTTACACCTTTCGTGCGGGTCGGAACTTACCCGACAAGGAATTTCGCTACCTTAGGACCGTTATAGTTACGGCCGCCGTTTACTGGGGCTTCAATTCAGAGCTTCGGATTACTCCTAACCCCTCCTCTTAACCTTCCAGCACCGGGCAGGTGTCAGCACCTATACGTCAGCTTTCGCTTTAGCAGGCACCTGTGTTTGTGGTAAACAGTCGCTTGCGCCTCTCTTGTGCCACCCATTCATGCTCCAGCCGTTACAAGCTTTCACACTACATGGGTCATCCTTTTCCCGAAGTTACGGATGCATTTTGCCGAGTTCCTTAACGAGGGTTTTCCCGCGCACCTTAGGATTCTCTCCCCGCCTACCTGTGTCGGTTTTGGTACGGGTAGTATGTCTCTACCTAGAAGCTTTTCTCGGCAACTTAGGATCAATTACTTCACTCTTTTGAGCTCGTCATCACGCCTCAGCTTTTAGTGTAACGGATTTACCTATTACACAACCTACACGCTTAAACATGCACTTCCAATCGCATGCTAACCTACCTGTTTGCGTCACTCCATCAATCAAACAATTCATACTAGTACAGGAATTTCAACCTGTTGTCCATCGCCTATGCTTTTCCGCCTCGGCTTAGGTCCCGACTTACCCTGAGACGACGATCGTTGCTCAGGAACCCTTAGGCTTTCGGTGGAAAGGATTCTCACCTTTCTTTTCGCTACTCATACCGGCATTCTCACTTCTTACCAGTCCACAGCTCCTTCCGGTACTGCTTCAATCCAATAAGAACGCTCCCCTACCCAATGGTATTGCTACCATTGCCACGACTTCGGCTCTGCATTTTAGCCCCGGACATTTTCGGCGCAGAGTCTCTCGACCAGTGAGCTATTACGCACTCTTTAAATGGTGGCTGCTTCTAAGCCAACATCCTGGTTGTTTTGGAAACTCCACATCCTTTGCCACTTAATGCAGCATTGGGGGCCTTAGTCGGTGGTCTGGGCTGTTTCCCTCTTGACTATGGGCCTTATCACTCATAGTCTGACTCCCATGTATAAGTATAGCCATTCGTAGTTTGACTAGGTTCGGTACCCGGTGTGGGCCCTAGCCCGATCAGAGCTCTACCGCCTATACTCTTTACCATGAGGCTAGCCCTAAAGCTATTTCGGGGAGAACCAGCTATCTCCGTGTTCGATTGGCATTTCACCCCTATCCACAACTCATCCCAAAGCTTTTCAACGCTCACGAGTTCGGTCCTCCACACAATTTTACCTGTGCTTCAACCTGGCCATGGATAGATCACTACGGTTTCGGGTCTACTACCACTAACTATTCGCCCTATTCAGACTCGCTTTCGCTTCGGCTCCACGTTTTCCGCTTAACCTCGCTAGTGACAGTAACTCGCCGGTTCATTCTTCAATAGGCACGCCGTCGACCTGCAATTATACGGTCTTCGACTGTTTGTAGACATACGGTTTCAGGTTCTCTTTCACTCCCCTCCCGGGGTGCTTTTCACCTTTCCCTCACGGTACTATGCGCTATCGGTCCATACTGGTATTTTGCCTTGGAGGGTGGTCCCCCCTGCTTCCCACAAGGTTTCACGTGTCTCGTGGTACTCTGGATACTGCTCCACATATGCAGGATTTCGACTACAGGGCTTTCACCTTCTTCGGCCGACCGTTCCAAATCGGTTCGTCTATCCCATTTATGCTTGTTAGCAGTCCTCAACCCCGGTCTGGCGAACCAGTCCGGTTTGGGCTCTTCCCCGTTCGCTCGCCGCTACTAAGAGAATCTCGTTTGATTACTTTTCCTCTGGGTACTTAGATGTTTCAGTTCCCCAGGTGCCCTCCTCATACTCTCTGGTATGGGTGACAGAGCTTTTCTCTGCCGGGTTCCCCCATTCGGATATCTACGGGTCAATGGTCGCTTGCACCTCTCCGTAGCTTTTCGCAGCTTACCGCGTCCTTCTTCGGCCAGTATAGCCAAGGCATCCACCGTATGCCCTTACTATCTTTACTTGATAGTGACATATGGTTATGTCTTCTGCTTTAGAGTCATCCTTTCGGATGCTCTCACCTTATAAGTTAATTTAGAGAATCTATGTGCTTGGTCTAACCCTTAGAGTCAACTCTAAGAGACCAAATCATAAATTA
>NZ_RQVE01000024.1 GCF_003992315.1 Veillonella sp. 3891 | reverse complement strand
AAATGCTTAAATTGGAAAACCCCATACGAGGTTTATCATTCAGTAGAGTTGCATTTGACTTGACAATTCAAGGTATAGAATAAATATTCGCACCCCATTCATTCATATAAGGATGATTGGGAACTTTAAAGTTTTCTAATGCATAAGCAAGTACCTTGTCAGGTTTTGAAATAGTAATTCCTTTTGAAAAAACTGCTGCAAATCCATTACTAGATCTATAAACTGTACTACTCTCAGGATAAATTTGATAGTATCCATCAGGTTTCCATGAAAAATAACCCCAACCTTTTTTATAGTTATCTCCAATAATCTCCATTCGAAGTAGATTCTGATTATGCTTAGATAATTCTATTCTACGCTTATCATAATACTCTTTAATAGCATCAGTAGAAAAAGCTTTGCAACTGCTTTTACTAGTATAAGGAACCCCCTTTTTTGTATATGCGTTTTGTATCCCCGTTGGAATATGTATACGTGCCTCATCATTATAATTAATAGCATGTGCTTTTGTACTTGTATAAGGCTTTAATACATCCGAAAATATAATATCCTCAGTTCCCTCATACAAAGGTAATAAGAGCTTAGAATTTCTTAACCACCCAAATCCATCTTCCTTGAACACTATATATTCTTCATTAAAAATAACAGCTAATTTATCAAAAAATGTATTCAATTGTTCTTCTAGGAACTGTCTTGTAATGGAGCGTAACTGTCCAACTTTCAAAGGGTATCCACTAATCGGCGTGGATCCTTTTTCCACTAATGCATTTTGCAATGATTTCCACATTTTTTCAGTTTCAGAAAGAGTGATACTTTTTTTCGGTTTCATATTTTTTTTAGCAGATGTATCTTCCACATTATCATCATAATCCCAGTCATAATCATTTTTTAAATTTTTATTGTTCTTTCGATTGTATACTTTTTTCTTCATAAGTTTTAAAATCCCATCTCGTAATTGATTAATTGCGCTTAGCTGTCTTAACTATTTAGGTGCACGCACATCATGATTGAAATCCTTTGTTGCTTCTGCCATATATCCAGCAATATCTTTGCTAGATGCTTTTTCTTTGCCCCATTTCTTCCCTATATCTTCTGTTTTATCATTTTTTTTAGATTTCACTTTATTCGATACATCTGTTGTTTCTTCTGTAGGTGCAGGTGTTGTATCTGCAAAAGAAACTTCTGGCACACCTTTAACTATTGTTTTTTGAACTTCCTCTTTGTTCTTATGTTTCTTTTTCTTTTTTCTTTCACGACGATGTTCTTCAGAAACAATAGGGCCTACTTTTTCATTACTATCTTGATCTGATTTAATTGTTACAGACGCTTCATTGGTATCTAATACTACTGGTTTTGGAATCACATAGGTAGAACCTTCGCTAGTCGTAATTTGAACGATCCCTGTTGAATGAATGATAGTGTCATCTACAATTTCACCTTCATTGAATAACAACGTCCCTTCATAGACATTCATAATCTTTTGAATATCTTCTTCCGTCCATTCACATATACTATTATTTTCTATATTAGCATTATGTTTGCATATGGCATCTCCGAGAATAGCACGCATTTTTTCCATCGTAGGAGAAGATTTCTCTACTAACATCAATGCTGACACATATTCATCTTCATGAACAAATTCTTGCCAACAATCTTCAAGGGTCTCTGTTTCGATAGAACCATTACCTTCCGTATTGATAGAATGCGCAACCTCTCCATCCCATCGGTTAACCTCAAAATTACGTCTTCGTTCAATGAATACTTGTATCTTATTTGACATCATCACATATATGAGTCGTTTTATTTTCATAGTTACTCCTTCATACATAGGCATAGTGCCAATGATAGTATTACTACTCACCGAAGTTTGTGACATACTGCCATTGACACTACTATTCAATTATTAATTCCTTACATGTTAGAAAAACACTTAGATTTCCAATTGTGCAAGTTCATCTGCTATATCATCTAACTGTAAAAACGTATCTGCACGAAACTCATCACTTAATTCTGGCAATGGATTAGTATGGCGAAACATGGATACTACTTGTGAAATCATTTCACTCATATTAGAGAGATTATGCCAAGATTTCTCACCCCTATATAATACTTGCTCAGCATACCGTTCATATTGTTCCCAGTCTAAGGAAACCTGTATTTCTTTTTTACGGTTAACTACATATGTCATTTCATTAGAAATAGTTTGATGCACTTCTTGCCTACTATCTATAGTAATCTCATAGGTTGTTTCAATATCTTTTTCTTTTTTCAAATAACTATGTTGCTGACTCTCATATTCTTTTTTTACATTCTCTTGTAACCCATACAAATTTGATAAGGCTGTATTAATGGATGTTTGAAGAATCGATTGTGTTTTTTCAATCTTCCTTAATTCACTCTTAAAAGTTTCATAATTCGTTCCATGGTAGCCACATTTTTGTTTTAATCTGGATACAGATAAAGATGAGTTTTTCTGCACATGTCGTTTAATAGTATCTCCGATAGACCTCATATACTCTGTATTTGGCATAGAAACCTCATTTCTTATAACTCAGCTTTATTGTTTTCTTCTAACTCACCTTGCTGAATTTTTTCCTTTAATTCATTTAACTCTTCTTGCATATGATGTTTTTCATAGAATGCTGTTAAGTTATCCACATCATATAAAGGTTTCTTTTCTCCTTCTAATTCGATGGCATCAAAATGTTCAGATGATTTAGTAATAATCTCTTCTTTTGTAGGCTCAGATTGAATAGCATCGATGGCATCGAAGGACTCAGTAACTGAAAGAGTTTCCCCTTTTTCTTCTTTAAGAGCTATCAACTGTTTACGAATTGCTTCAGTAAACTTTTCTGTTTCTTCTGGAGATAATTTTTTATCTACTAGATCAGCATAGGGAACATTTTTATATCCTAAGGATTTAGCCGCCGCTATAATCGCTTCAAACTCTTCAAGTGTCAATAATTTTAAACCCGTTTTCACAAGGAAATCCACTGGCAATCCAATGCCTTCTTTATGAGCTAAGCGTTCTGCCATAGCTGACATACTTAAAGATTTACGTGTAAGTGCCTCTGGGGAGAAACGTGGTACTTTTGGCATTTCTTCAATACCTGCTTCTTTGGCTGCATCACGTAAATATTGATAATGTTCTCTACCAGTTTCAAATTCATCCGCCTGTTTCCATTCTGGATGGGAGTCAGATTGTTCCAATAAGTAACCATATTCTTCCATCTCTTCTTCTTCCATTTTAGGTTCTCCACGTCTTTCAAGAAGTCCCAAAATCACATTCGTCACTACGTTAACAATAATATCCGCAATAACTGGTGCTAATGGCCCAAAAACTGGTGTCAAGATTGGTACTAAGGCTTTACTGATACCGCCTAAAAATCCTACAGCTTTCATGCCTAAATCTTTAATAACTCCGCCTAATTTTGACAATCCTTTAATGGCACCACTGACAATTCCAGAACAAGCTTTTGCTACACTCTTAATACCAGATCCAATTGCTCTAACGCCACTACAGATTGCAGATCCAACTGACTTAATCCCATCCCAAACGTCACTCCAAAATCCCATAATAATACCTCCTATTTAAAATACATAGTTAATTTATTAATCATCAAATCCATATCACTGGAGAGTACTTTGTTAAATTGACCTTCATCTTTCTCTTGTAATTCAAAAAGTACCTTAAACATTTCTTGCATATTTGCAAAAAACTCTTTTCCTTCTTTAGCTTGTAATTGTCCGATACAAAAAGCTTTGTGACATAGATTCGTATCAAATATAAAATATTCTTTCATCACATGAACGTAATCATTAAAGAAGAATTTGATAAATTGTTGCCTTGCACTTTTTTCTACTTTAGAATCATAACACCCACTTAAAAGAAATTTTTTCAGATTATCATTGGCGAAAAAAGAATGTTCTCGTAATAAAGTTAAATATTCCTCTACCATATCGGATGTTAATGTCCCCTCATAGGAACTAAATCCTGGTATCACTCCGCAGCGGTTATGCGCCGCATAGTATTCATAACATTTTTTAGATAACCACTCTTTAACATTACTCATCTCATGATTCGATTTTTTATCATCTGTTTGAGACCGTGGTGTAATTTTAACTTGTACTGGTTTTTTCCAACCTTCTGTAATCACCACTGCTCGTCCAGTTTCTAAATAAGATAAGAAATCTCGTTGATCTTCATTAAGTGCCATTGTATTACCGATAGCTTCTTTATCGTCCTTGGCAAAAATCGTATGAACAATCTTCGTATTCGTGTTTTTCAATACTTCTGGTGTCATCTTATTAGGAATTTGATCCACAATGATTAATGATTCACCATACTTACGAACCTCTGCTAGCATATCCGCAAAGATTTCAACACCCCGTTTTTTATTGAGACTATCACCAGGTTCATATCGGCTCAATAATCGATGAGCCTCTTCTACCAAAGTAATATGTTGAAATGTATTATCTCTTTCATATTGATATTTAATGGCTTCTAATAAATTAGTAATGATGAAGCCCATGATTAGAGACTTTTCTGTACCATCTTTAATTTCTTCTAATTCAATGACTACCTTTTTTGTCACTAAATCTTTGAAATCAATGCTTCTTGGCGTATCCAACATCATTCCTTTAGCCCCTACAGTCAACGCCTGTAAGCGAGCTTTCAAGGAACCGATGTAATCATTTTTAAGACGCTCATCAAATCCTTGACGATCCACTACTTCTTCCACAACACCCAAATAATCCGTAATGGTAGGGAATGCAAAACTATCTGCCACAAATGGATCTTCTTCTTTACCAGTTAATGGATTCACCCATTTAGAGCTACGTACATCCCAACCTTTTTTCTCATACACTTCATAGGTGGCGGCCTCTATAATTTGTGGAATAGCTGCTTCCATTTCAAAGGCAGAGATAAAAGATGCTTTCAACATATCTGCACGGCTTGTAATCGATTCACCTGGAAGAATCTCGAATGGATTTAAGAAGAATGGCGCTATATCCTGACGACCTAATGTGAAGTACAGTATATCTTCTCCGCCTTGTTCATGCATCAATGTTCTATACTCTGTTTTTGCTGGTTCAATTACCAAAAATGGTAAGTCCGCATTCATCAGAATACTTTGACAAGTTGTTGTTTTACCACTACCTGTCACACCGCAAATAAATGTGTGTTTACTAAGATTCGCTTTTTCAAGATATACCTTATTTTGTTCTCGAACCTCACCATGATGAATTAAGGAACCAAGCTCGATATACTCAACACTAGCATCTACAACAAGGTCTTTCATATTAAGACCATATTCCACTTCATTTCTTGCCGCAAGACCTAACACTTCTCGCTGTGGCATCCCCATCATAATGCCTAGCTCTTCTACAGTGAGCCATGTACCAATCGATTCAGACTGATTTGATATGCTAGGCACTTTGGAAAATGCTGCCTTCCAACGAGATGTGGGATGATCTAATACAGGAATCTGCAAGTTTTCAAAAATATGACGAGCTTGTTTAGCATGTACATTATCTCGATTTTTATTATCTGTTAAATCAATAAATCCTAAAGGCTCTACATTTCCTTTTTCACCACCATATAAAGACATCATCGTGTTTGCCAATCGATACAAAGTAGCTGGATTTTGTGATGTGAATAGATAACTCGCCACCTCAAAACTACCTTTACTTTTCCCCTTATCAATACGCGTCATAAAGGTTTCATCTAGATATTTGAGCCAATTGAGGACCACCTTTTTAGTGGCTTCTAGAGAATACGTAGTTTGCGTTGATACACTGTCCGTTTCTCCCGAGCCATTAGATTTGCTATGATTTTTTTGAACAGATGTATTTTGGCTAGTGCTCGTCCTCGTATCATTACTATTGGATATATTTTTTGAGTTCGTAGTACCCTCTGTTGTAGTGCGCGTTTTTGACCATTGACTCGTATTAGAAATACTTTTAGATGTACTGTATTGGTAATTGACACTATCATCTGCCGACACAGTTTCACTAATCGAGGTTGAATTAGACTCTGAACTGGAATTAGAGCTAGACCTATCATTAGTATTCGTATTGCCATCTGACTTAGAGTATTGTTTAGGGTTACTATAACTTTCACTATATCCAGTAGTCTCTCCAGTCTGATCATTAGTACTGTCATTTTTAGACGCATTTAACTGCGATGATGTATCTATTCTAGTATCAACGCTGTCAGACTCACTTCTTCCTACTGATTCACTTGTGTCGTGAGATTTGCTAGTACTAACAGTTTTACTGATATTCTCTGATTCATTGGTATTGTAATTCCATTGATTTCCCAATGTTTCTTGTTTGGTAATCTTTGCCAATGGCTCTAACTCATTGTGAAGCTGATTGATTTGTTCTGTTAATGCCAATACATCTCGACCATTGCATGCTCGTGCAATAACAATTACACCAAACTCACTACCCACCATCGTATCGATAAGGCGTTCCGCTCCTTGAAAGTCCTTATTTTCTCCTAAATGCTTTTCTATAAATCCTGGTACACCATTCATATAGCCAGCATATTTAGCAGATTGAATACGCTTCATGATTAATACCTTATCTTGTGATGTTTGTTCCGTAATCTTACTACCCACAAAATTACCTTTTAAACTTGGTTCAATCATATGCTGTGCATAGGATTTTACACCTAATTGGGTAATACCTGTTTCATTGTCTTGACAATGGTAGAGATTTTTACTAACCCCCATGTAAATATTTACTTTTTGGGCATCGCCTAAAATCATATATAAGATATTGGCTTCATCCATTCCTCTGAAAGTTCCCAATACGTTCTCAATAGCTTCTCGTTTTAAACCTTCTTTTTCGGAATATACTAACTCATCAATCCGATATAAATACCATTCATCCAAATCAATACGATCATCCGCATCCACATCTAAAATAGACCGATCCACTTCACCTTGGAATACACCTTCCATGCGTTCCATGCTATATCGTTCCATAGATCCCATCAAATGCTCTGCTTGCGAAAGACTCTGTGTCAATGCTTTCGATAGTTTTCCTTTTTCTTTCATACCCATCCCTTTATCTCTAAGTTATACACTATTATGCTTTTAGTTCCTTTGTATACACTTTCAAACCTGTCGTATCACCTTTGAAAGTATCTATATATGCCACTACGTATTCAATGGTATCAATAGATGTTTTCTTTATAAAAACCATCTTATCTTCATCTACTTCATCAATACGACAAATGACAGTTTTTGTTTCTGTGATTGGTAAAAAGTCTTTATACAACGCCCGTGAGTCTTCTGTATAATACAGTTCAAACTTCGATTCATCGGCCCAGCAGAAACTTCTCCATTGATTATATGGTACATCAAGATTAACCATGACTTTAAAGGTTCTGTTTTCGCCTTCACAGCCTAAATAATAAGGGAATCTATTTTCTACTGTTCCAGAATCACCCAACGCTACTTCATTCGTATTTACGATTTTAATATCTTTACCGCCACGACGACTACGAAGTAATCCAAATACAACACCCGTTTTACCTGTACGGATACGGTCAATCTGTATATTCCCCTCTTTCATTGCCACAGGAGTATCTGCACCAATCATCTCTGTCACTATCTCTCTATCCTCATCACTTTCTAAGGTGCTAAGAATAGATTCCATATGCATCGTACTACCCAATGGTGGATACAACCGGTATGCATTGGATGCATCTTTATGTAAGCTTTTCGACACATCTTTCACTACCTTTAATAAGGCATGGACAAATTCTTCCTGCACTATACGAGATTGACAAGAATTACCTGCTAGGAAAATATGAACTGGATATTGTACATCTTCACATCTAGCAAACACGGATAGTAATTGTGCCATAAATCTGGACACCCCTGTTTGAATATGTTGACGAAGAACATTTTGTAAGTGATATAAATTAATTTGCAATCTTACAGGTTTTCGTTGGATATTTCCATCTACTTTCGTATACAAATCAATACTCACTGGTCCATCGATAAATGCTTCTTTATAGTCCTTATGTTCTTCCCAAATAGGGCGCAACAATCGCATCAATGTACGCATATTTAAATGCGCCTCTTGCGATGCTTGATCCGTTTCCATCACTAATCGTTCACTACCAGCAAAAGCCGTCGCTTTTTTCGGTAGTACAATTTGAATCCCTTCTTGACGTAATAATGCAATATTATCCTCATACACCGTATACGCTAATAATTGCAATAAGTTCTCGCCACCTAAATATGGATCTCCGCCTTTACCAAATTGCTCGATTTCAAACTTCCGTCGTTGATTCGCTGGTTTTCGCTCAATACCGAAATCAAAATCAGTAGTACCCCCACCAAAGTCAAATACAGCGTAAGGGACTTCCTCGTCTTCCGATTGAGGCTCTAGCTTATATTGCTCTAATGCACTGATTGCATAGGCTGCTGGTTCACTAGCACCTGCATAGACTTCGAAGGTTTCCATTAATTCTTCGTCTTCTAAAATGCTTGGTGGTAATGACTTTTGTAAACCAATTTTAAAACTTTCCAATAGCTTTTCTTGAACATCTTTACCATAGTTTACAGGGAATGACAAAATATAGCTTAAATAAATACCATTCGTCATATTGTTGATGTAGAGTCCTAAATAATAAGCATACAATTCAACTGGGTCTATATATCTAGCACGATTTTGAATCGACAAGTACGGAATTAGTTCAATTTCATGACCAGACTCATCTTGTAAGACTTGATGACGCTTTTTATCATTCGCCCATTGTTTTAATTCACTGAAGGTGGCATAGTAGGTAGTGCTATTATCGATATTATCATATAAGTGTTCTGCTGCTTGGTGAGATACCATTAGGTCTTCCCATTTTGTATATGGTCTACCCGACTGCTGAGCATAATTTTTTAAGAAGTTCTTTAGATTACTAAAGTACACTGTGGTAGGATTTTCATAATCTTCCTTGCGAGGAGCCTGTGTATAATCCCCTGTACCAATCCGCAACAATCGTTCATCTGTATCACGACATGCTACCACTGTGCTTTTCGTACCAAAGTCAATGGCACATACACCTGTTTCTTTCACATCCAAATGAGGCGCTCTGGCATAGACAAAGGATGTGAAGGATTCTTCTCCAGTATTTGTAATATCTCTATCTAAGGCTTCTTCATAGAGTTCCCAATGACCGAGATTGGGATCTAATAATGTGTTTTCATGGTAAGGAGTAATATTGGCACGATCTGTGTCACAGTGTAATAGCCATTCTTTATATCCATCTATATCAACCACACGACAATCTTCCATAGAAATATTGTTAGACTTTAAAAAGGCTACTAATTCCATACGAATAGATTCAAACCGTCTATGGGATAAAAGCTTCATAATATCTGATTCAGACACCTTTTTCTCTTGCCAACATTTCAGAACTCGTTTGAAGTCTATTTCTACATCGAAAAGTTGAACGTGGTAGATTTCCTCATAAAATCTGTTATCATCAGGAGATATATCCTTAATATATCGCTCATTAGTCTGTAGCGGGAGTGGCTTAAAAGTACGCTTCCACGACATATTTGAAACAACAGAAACTATTCCTCCAAAATTTTCATCGACTAGATTAACGGTTTCTTCTACAGTTTTATCTACTTTCCCAGTAGTTATGTTGACTCTAGCTATCCCCAACTTATGAAGATTATCACGGTTTATTGTCATCTTAAACTGCGTATATAGATCCATCATCTCTTTAAACTTGGATAGGACCCGTTTTTCTTTATTTACTATACAATAATGATCTTTAGAAAGATTAAAGGATTCCTGAGACCCTAAGTTCAACTTATTTCCAGAAACTATTCCGCTAACTTCCCTAGGCTTTATTTGCACTGCATTATTAATCTCTGAGGATATATGTATAAAATCTTGCATAACCACATTAAATTCATCATATTCGCTTTTTTCAGCAATAGTAAATGTCAATGTCTTATTAAAAATATTTTTTAGCTTTTCAAAATGTCCCCTATTATCAGGTAGTTTATCAAAAAAATCTATTTTTTCTATATCCACCCGAAAAGGTCGATTCTTTTCTAATGTCACTTCGCTCATAATCTACTTCCTTATACTCGCACACAGCTTTTTCTAACACGCTCTTCACTATAGCTATTTTTAAACCCTTTGATATAAATCTTTTGAATATCGCCACGAGATGCACTGCCAGAAACCGCATCATGGTCATGTACATTATAAGTAGCTCCTACTTCTACTGTATCAATGACGATAATCTCATTTCCTCGTCCTTTATTAAATAGATCGCAAGCATACTCAAAATAGGACCACAATACTTTAAAGCTAGCTGTATCTTCGGATACCGCCGCTTCCTTTGCAGATTCCCAAATTCTTTCTAATACACGTTGGCTCATGGTGCTACTGATAATAAAACTTTCCAAGTTATTCAATTGTACTTCAGCACGAATATAATCTGTATAAGATTCTGGTAATGCTTGTATTGCGACAAATAGTTCTTGTCCTTTTTCAAAAGAAAGTTTCAATTTTTCTTGTAATGCTTTATTTTCTTTTTTATAGTTTTTACAAGTTGTTTCTAATTCACCTTTATCTTTTTTCAATTGCTGGCAATCTGCTTCTAAGGATTTACATTTTTCTTCATTATCTACGGCCTTCTCTTTCCAATGATTTAATTCTTCAGTTGTATTAGCAATGTTAGTCTTTAACTGAGAGATTTCATAATTTAAATCACTGATTTGTTGCGAAGATTCCTTCACTGTCTTTTGAAGCACATCATTTTGACAATTAAAGAAACGTCTAATCATGTCTAATAATCCCATATTTTCTTCTCCTTTTATACCGTATTGGGCTAATAAAGAGTTTACGTATTCATGAATTTCCTTCTGTTCTTCATGTACTCTTACATTGTCATCTTTTAATTTATGATATCTTTCCTCCCACTCTTTCTTCTCCTTATGGATACTCCGAAACATATTACGTAGTTCATTATAGTTTTCTTGCATTGTAGCATTCTTTTCTTGTAATTCATGAAGTTCTCTTCTGATAGATTCTACTTCGTTGGCTTGTTCTTCCATAGATATTTCATCACTTTGTTCTAATCCTGTTGCATGAGAAGATCCTATTTTGTCAGCAGTAGATTCTTCTTCGTTAGTTCGTAATTTTTTTTCTACCGTAGGACTAGATTTCGTAACACCAGCTACTCTCATCTCCCCCACAATTTCCTGCATCACTTTCCGCATCACTCGTTCCAACATATCTTCATCGATAACGATTTTTCCAAGTGTCAATTCTTTCTCCATCTTGAATTTATGATCTAAGTGCAACTAAAAAAGATTCATAGCTTTCTGATAAAATAGTGTTTGCAAAGACATCTAAA
>NZ_RQVE01000023.1 GCF_003992315.1 Veillonella sp. 3891 | reverse complement strand
TTTAGATGTCTTTGCAAACACTATTTTATCAGAAAGCTATGAATCTTTTTTAGTTGCACTTAGATCATAAATTCAAGCGCTAAAGAAATACACAAATAACAAAGGACTGAAGTAAATTCTAATACATCATTTTACTTCAGTCCTTATGTATCTATAGTATGCTAGCTTATACAATGCTACCATTATGCATTCTTTCTAGCATACACAATGCTACTATTATGCATTATTTCTACCATATTTATAGATCCATACAAGTCCATAGATACATCCGATGACAGTGGCAATCATACCACCAATGGATACATCCCAAAGGAACGCTAAGGCTACACCGATAGTCGTAGCTATGGTAGATACTATCATACTGATGAATAACATGGCTTTCACAGATCGAGCCAGCATAAATGCCGTCGCTGGTGGACCAATCATACAACCCGTTACCAAGATCGCACCTACCGTTTGAAAGGAAGCTACTGTCGTTAAGGACGTCAATGTCATAAGTCCATAGGACACTGCCATAGGCATTGCTTGATATACCTTAGCACACACAGGATCAAAGGTAGTAAGGATTAATTCTTTCTTAAAGAGTGCAATGCATACGGCATTGATAAGGCATACCAACATGGCGATCCATAACAACATAGGCCCTAAATCATAAGCATCTACGGTAAAGCGTTGGAATGTAGCAAAGGCTAAATCACCTAATATTGCTGTGTCCACATCGAGATGTATGTGTTTACCAAATAAGGTAACTAACACAATGGCTAAGGCAAATAAGAAGGGAAACACGATACCGATGGCTGCATCTGGTCGAATATACCGACGTTGTTGCATCCACTCGACGGCATACACCGTCCCTACTCCCATGGCGGTGGCACCAATGATAAGCCAAGGGGAGTTCAAATCTTTTGTCACCAAAAAGGCTAACACAATGCCTAAAAACACAGTATGTGTGATAGCATCCACCATCATAGATAAACGGCGTAGTACCAAAAATGTACCTATGAGGCTACAGCTGATGCCTGTGATTGTAGCGATACCCCAAATTTCTAATATATGACTCATCCTAAGCACCTCCTCACGAGGCGTTTACCATTAGCCAATACTAAACTTAATAATATCATACCAGTCATCACAATAATGATAATAGGGCCCGTAGGAAGATTGCCCCAGAGAGCGCTCACAAATGTGCCCGTAAATGCCACTGCACTACCACTGATGGCAGCAATGATCACTAAAGTACGTAAGGAATGAGTCCACTGACGACCAATCATGGCTGGGCCAATTAATAAGGAGCTAATTAATATAACCCCTACTGTCCGAATCCCGATGACAATAGTCACCACCAATGCGGCACGGTAAAAAAATCGCACCTTTGACACAGGAATACCCATCAACTGTGCCTCAATAGGGTCAAATACGGTAAGACTCAATTCTTTCCAAAGTATAATAACCCCGCCTACAATGCAGGTTCCACAAATGGCCATCACCCAAATGTCACTTTGCATCATGGTTACAGCTTGACCAAAGATAAATGTATTCAGACCTGCCTGTCCAGCATTTTCCATAGACTGTACTCGCGTTAATAACACTGTACCAAATCCAAAGAAGGCCGCTAAAATCGTAGCTAAGGCTGCATCAAAACGAACTCCTTTTTGGGATGTTTTGTGCATAATCCATTCTGACAAACAGGCCGTGCAAATCGCACCTAGTAACAGTACTGTAGTGTCTTTCACGCCTGTTAAAAGAAACCCCGCCACTACCCCAGGTAGTGTGGAATGGGCTACGCCATCGCCTAGTAAACTTTCTTGGCGCAAGACTGCAAAGGTTCCTATGACCCCACATACCAAGCCTAGCATCACCGTCCCCAGTGCTACGATTTGAAATGTATATTGTTGTAATAATTCCATGGTGCCTCCTAGTATGAATATGTCTCATCTAGGATATGGGAACCTACTATATCTCGAACTGGTCCCATGCCCACCAATCTGCGATTCACGCAGAGAACTTGATCAAAATACGTTTCTAAAGTCTGTAAATTATGATGCACAATGAGCAAGGTTTTACCTGCTGATTGCATTTCTTTCATAATCTTTACTAACACAGATTCTGTTGTCTTATCAATGCCTTTAAAGGGTTCATCTAGCAAGTACACCTCTTGGTTCTCCACCAAAGCACGGGCTAGGAATACACGCTGTTGTTGTCCTCCTGACAATTGTGAGATAGACCGTTCTGCATAGTCTAACATGCCTACCGTTTGCAAGGCTTTTGTCGCCTCATCTCGTTCACGTTTCCCTGGTCGTTTAAACCACCCCAGTCTGCGGTAGGTGCCCATTAATACCACCTCAAATACAGTGATGGGATAATCCCAATCTACTGCTGAAGTTTGTGGTACGTAAGCAATATGGTTATAAATGCTATTCGTTTTCGCGCCTCCATAAGCAGAAACTGTATTAGTATCTAATGTTAACTCAATCGTTCCTTCTACCAATGGCACAAGCCCTAGCATGGCTTTCACCAAGGTTGATTTGCCAGCACCATTAGGACCAACTATGGCCGTCATCGTTCCTTGTTCAATCTGAAAGGATACATCTTTCAGCACTACCGTATCATCATAGGCGACTGAAAGATGATCTACTTTCAAAATACACTTTCTATCACTCATCATTTAAGAGCGCCCACAATTGTATCAATGTTAGCTTTAACCATACCAATGTAAGTGCCACCTTCTGTGTTAGGAGAACCTAAGGAATCGGAGTATAATTCGCCGCCGATAGCCACATCCCAACCTTTAGCTTTACATGCTTCTTGTACGGCTTCGATCGTTTTATGAGGAACAGAAGATTCTACGAAGATAGCTTTGATTTTGTGGTCTACAATAAATTGTACTAAGTCGTTCATATCTTTTGTGCCTGCTTCAGTAGCTGTGCTCACACCTTGTAAGCCTTTTACTTCAAAGCCATAGGCACGAGCAAAGTAATGGAATGCATCATGAGCAGTGACTAATACACGAGATTGTTCAGGAATTTCTTTCGTTCTATCTTTAATATATTGATCTGCTGCATCTAATTCTTTCATGTATGCTTCGTAATTAGCCACATAATCTTTTTCATGTTTAGGATCTTTCGCTACCAATGTATCTTTTACTACTTTCGCAGCTAATTTCCAGTTTTGTACATCAAACCAAATATGAGGGTCTTTTGCATCTGGACCTTCTTCTTCAAAAGCTAATAAAGTAGATGGATCCATGTCTTTCGATACTTCTACTACAGTTTTATTAGATTTTTTCAATTCTTGGAATACTTGACCCATTTTACCTTCCAAATGGATACCATTTAAGAAGATAACATCGCCTTTTTGTAATGTAGATACATCACCAGCACTAGCTTGGTACAAATGTGGGTCTACCCCAGCACCCATCAAACCTTGTACTGTTACATGATTACCACCAATTTTTTGTACTAAATCTGTAATCATTGTTGTTGTAGTTACCACTTGTAATGGTTTATCTTCTTGAACCGTATCTGCTTGCTTTCCACAACCTGCAATGGCCATAATACAAACGGCAAAAACAATGAACAATCGCCAAAACTTAAATTCTTTCATGGTCTTTCCTCCCTTACTAAACATATGGGATGTCCCGTACTATCCCTAAATTAAAAATTCCATGAGTCTTACTTAGCTATACTATACCACAACTGATAGTATTTCTCAATATAAATTTTTAATTATATGTTTCAAAGAATAAAATATTTAGCTATTACCTTTGTTATCATTTATACCAATGATAATGGATATTGTTTGTTGTTTTTTGTTAAAAATCATTAAATACACTCTCTTTATAACTAAAAAGTCCATTTGAGGATGACAATACGCTTTATTTGTGATATACTACAGATACAAAAGTTAATCAAATCCATTGAAACAAAGAACCCCCACAGTTGCCGCTGTGGGGGTTCTGCTTTTTTTAGAGAGCTATCTCTAGGCTAATTACCTCTAAACTTTCTATCTAGCCATTTACAGATATAGGAACTAACTATACCTGCCACAATAGAAATAATAAAGTTAACCAAAAGCTCCATTGAAACACCCCCTTCCTGTCACCAGTATTGGGGAGGTAACATCTACAGTATATCAAAATTTTACAAATTGTAAAATAATTGGCTAACCAATTTTGTGATAAAAATAAGATATACAGATTCTTATAAAACAGTAAATACCGTCACTTCTCTAGCACAGTTTAACCGTACTGGGAACCAATGTCCCGACCCTCGGCTTACATAGGCAAATAATCCTTGCTCTTCGTACAGTCCTTTCCAATAGGGCTTGTACACTGGCACTAGGTTCATCCCCCACAGATTGATCTGTCCACCATGGGTATGTCCAGACAAGGTTAAAGGAATATGTCGGCGAAAAGCTTCAGGAATATAATTCGGATGATGTGCCAATAAAATAGGATATGCATTATCGGGTATGCCTTTCATGGCTTTATCTAACAAGCGTACGTTTTCCTCTTGCACATCATCTTTAAAGTGGTAATCCATGCCCACTAGGTACACAGGGCGAGGTCCACCTAATATCTGTTGATGGCTGTTGCGGTACATGTGCATTTTCGTTTGGCTCAACCGCTTCCACACACGCTCTACATCCACCCGGTATTCGTGATTCCCTAAAATATAATCAATGCCATCTGGAAAATCTTTCACACGGCTATCTAAATAGTCTGCCACTTCATCAAGATAGCCTAAGTCATCGATTAAATCGCCAGTAATAACCAAACGATTCGGATGTTCACTGGCAACGGCATCTACCATTTCTTTCAACTTGTCCATGCCAATGAATGGACCTAAATGAATATCGCTAAGTTGTCCAATTTTATATCCTTTTAGCACCTCTGGTCTATCTTTCAAGGCTAATTGGATTTTACGTAGTTGCAGTTCACCATTCCCCTGAAAGGCCGCTACTGATCCTGTCACACCTACTACAGCAGGTACCACCACAGCCGTACGTTTGAAGAAATTCCTACGGCTTATATGCAAAGGGTCATCTTCATTCACAGTTCTATTGGCTAGGTGCAATATTCCATAAAATATTCCGAATACAGCCAATATAAGACATGTAGCAACCAGTGCTACTACTAATCCATTTAGCTCTAGTAGCACAGGTCGTATTAAGCTTGGTAGGACTCCATCATGGATACCATACATAATTCGTTGCAACAGAATCGTACCTATGGCAAGGGCCAATCCCAGTCCACATCCGTAAATACAACCTTTTCGTTTACTCAGCCTTCTAAATAAGGCCACTAAATATCCTGTCATAGCTCCAAACAAAGCCATTCCAAGCACTAGGACTCCTATTAATATGTATATTCTCATCTATATCACTCCTCGGTATAGATTAACAAAGATCAATGAATTTCCCATGAGGACCCGCCCAAGGTAACACGTGAAAGGCTTCTTTACGACAGAGAATCCAATCGTCTTTCAAAGGGATAATCTGACCTTGTGCTACAGCTTGTTGCACCGCTTCATCACCTTCTAGCACAATCACATTTGACGAATCTATTGACACCTCTGTAGCTTCCCCTCGATAGCCTTTCATAGTCCATTTGCGGTGACTAAAAATATGAGTCACTTCTTTTACCATAGGCCGATCCATAGTTACAGCAATCCCAATGGATGCTAGTAACTCAATTAATTCTACTTTGCGACTCTCTGCTGTGCCACCTTCTACACTTGGAAATTCCCACATCCCTTGAAGTAAGCCTTCCTTCGGTCTCCGATGGAGCACATAATAGCCCTCTAGAGTTTGGACAATCCCTACGTAGAGCTGTACAGCCTGTACCTTTGTTTTCTTAATCCGTATTGGCAATACTTGCTCTGTTCCTGCTATTTTTGCTTCACAATCCTGCATCAATGGGCAAGATTCACAGCGAGGTGTTTTAGGAATGCAAATGGAGGCGCCAAAGTCCATGAGGGCTTCGTTGAAGTCTCCGGGGCGATCATAAGGCATCGTCTCTTCTACCAAAGCAGTAATCGTTTTTTTAGCTACCGTACCCAAAATATCTTCGTGGATATTATACAGACGAGCGTATACTCGGAGGACATTCCCATCGACGGCAGGTTCACGAAGATTATACGCAATGGAAAGCACTGCCCCAGCTGTATAAGATCCTACACCTTTTAAGGATTCCATTTCCTTCCTTGTTCGCGGTACTTGACCCCCATAGGTTTCTACTACTTCTTTCACACCTTGATGCAAATTACGAGCCCTAGAATAATACCCTAAACCTTGCCATGCCCGAACCACCGTATCTTCTTCGGCACTAGCTAAACTTTCTAGTGTTGGGAATTGTAATACCCAGTTTTCAAAATAGGGACGCATGGCCTCAATCCGTGTTTGTTGGGACATCACTTCCGACACCCAAATACGGTAGGGGTCTTTACTTTCACGCCAAGGCAAGTCACGTTTATGCACATCATACCAATCTAATAAATGTTTCGTCCATGCCACTTGGCTTTGCTGTTCTATTGGTTTCACTTCATTCCCTCATATATCCAAGCCGCCACACGGTCCACATCGTCGCTTTCTAGCACCTCTTCTACGGTCACGAATTGCATGGATTCTATCGTACTATTATCTTCCTTGAAGGTAATAATACCTTTCAATTTCTCGCCACGCCAAATCCGTGGAATCCACTCTTCATCACCAGCCCACATATGGTCAAAGGGCGTATTGTCCAACGTGAACCAATAAGGCTCCATCTCTTCCGATTCCAAAGGAATGCCTTGAAATTGTTCTACCATATATACATAACTAATATGGCTCAACTCCGGTGAGTAAGGGAACTGAAAGTCCAACAGCGCCACTGCTTGTAGGTCCTCTTCTTTCACCAGTAAGGATACTTCTTCGAAGACTTCTCGCACGGCACAAGCACGGAAACTTTCACCATCCTCAATTTTACCACCAAATCCATTATAATAGTCGGCTCCAAAGCCGCGTTTTTTACGTCCTAATAAAAATAAATTCTCCCGTTTTGGAAAACATAATGTTGTAGGTCTCATAGTTCCTCCTATTCTTTTTTTATTATATCATGTTTCACACTTTCATAAACCTCGCCCCCTATGATACTATAGTAATAGTGAGGTGAACTATGAAAGAACCATTAATTTTTGATATTGCTCTGGGACAAACAAAGCCCGACAGCATGCACAATCGCGACGGGCATTGCCCATTTTGCGAACCCTCGCAATTAACCGATATACTAGATACATCTGGGTCCATCATTTGGCTCATGAATAAATATCCTGTATTGGAACACACATGGCCTACTGTTATTATTGAAACGTCACCACATGTGCATACGGAATATTCTAAATTACCCTTTTCAGAAGCGGTCCATATTTTAGAGTTTGGTCGAACCAAATGGGAAGAGGTAAAAGCTAACCCTCGTTTTACGTCGGTCTTATTCTTTAAAAACTATGGTCCCATGTCTGGTGGATCTATTTACCATCCCCATAGTCAAATCATCGGCTTAGAGAACTATGATTACCGCGAAGATATTCACAAAGAACATTTTGATGGATGGCTTATCCATGAAGAGGATGGTCTGCGCATGACCTTATCCAATCGTCCTATCCATGGGTTCTTTGAATTTAATATGCGATTTGATCCACAATTAGATACGCCTATACTAGCCAACTACTTACAACGCACTTTACGGTACGTATTAGAAGACTTCTCTAAATATGCAAAATCTTATAATCTATTTTTTTACGATATTAATGACGGATTTCACTATCTTAAAATCGTGCCACGCTATATAACATCACCACTTGTCATCGGCTATGGGATTCCTCAAGTGTGCCATGAAACACGTGCCTTAGAGGTCATCCGTCATATACAACCATATTTACACAATTCTTTGGAGGTTTAATGAAAGTTTTTGCCATTGGCGATTTACACCTATCTGGGCAACCACCAACAAAACCTATGACCATATTTGGTCCACACTGGGATAACCACTGGGAACGTATCCAAGCACACTGGCGAGAACATGTAGAGCCTGATGACCTAGTCTTTCTAGTAGGCGATATGTCTTGGGCCATGCGCCTGACAGATGCTCAAATTGATTTAAATACCATCGCTGCCTTACCAGGTAACAAATTTATGATTCGTGGTAATCACGATTATTGGTGGACAAGCCTACAAAAAATGAATACCCTTATGGAGGGACGTATTACCTTCTTACAAGGTCGCGGCCTCTACCACAATGGCATTGCCTTCGGTGGCACAAAAGGGTATATCTACCCCCAAGATCCTTTCTTTAAAGAAGTCGATGACCGCCACATCTACGAGCGAGAGTTAATGCGTACCAAAGCCGCTCTAGACGCTATGGAAACTGCGATTACTGAAAGTGGTGATGACCCCCCTCAAGTAACACGCATACTTTTGCTGCACTATCCGCCAACCTTAGAAAACCATGCCAATGGATTTACGGACCTACTAGAACAGTACCATGTAGATCACTGCGTATTTGGTCATTTACATGACAAAGCATCATTTCAAAAAGTGCCATCCCATTGGGGACGCACACAATTACACTTAGTCTCAGCGGACGCCGCTAATTTTATGATGAAGGAGATACCATGAGCCGTATCCACAAAGAACACTTACAAGCAGGGTACATCTTTGGTGACCCTCATAACGAAGAATACCTATACCTACCAGCCGGCGAAGTTGGCTCTAGCGACCCTCGATGCATATTCGAACAAGGTCCTATAAAAGAAGACCTAACCCTAGACGAAGCGTGCCGTATCATCGACCGATACACATTAAAACCGTGCAAGCACCCAAGCCTAGGCAAACGGTCGTTTTAAGCTGCCATCTACCTATATTGGTTGTACTATGTTTTGACAAATTCATTTATATATACTATGACAACATTATATGTCATTCATAATAAAGTACCACCTATAATAAAATAAGTAGTCTTCCGTGAAAAACTATGCTATACTAGACATAACAAAAGAAGAGCCATCAACGTGTCGTAGGCGTTAGGCTCATCTCAGAGTGTATAAATAGTGATGGAGCCTAACGTGTTAAGTACTTGCGATACTTATCTTTACGTTAGGCTTTTCACTTACATGTTCAAATAAGTTAAAAATGCTATAACTAACATTCCAAATTGTATTAGTAAACTAAAAAACTCGAATGGTGTCATAGTATCACCTCCTCCCATTGATTAGGAAGAGATGAGCCCAACTCACGTTGATAGGGCTTCTATGCATATAGTATAGCATATTTTGCATATCGTTGATATAGATTGAAAATAATTATAAATTCTCTGAGAAACGCAGTTGCGTGTAGAACACAGCGGCGTTCCTTTGTTTATCTAAATAAGAAAATGCTAGAAGAGCACACCATATTCCGAAGCAAACCTAACGTAGTATCAGTTTGTGGAGGAATGTGGCGTGCTCTTCCCTTTGCTAAGTAAAAGAAACGCCACTGGTTTCATAACGAAGCCAGTGACGTCTTAATAAAGGGGGGTATTTTTTGTTGTTTGTGTTATTTGTATTTATATAGTAAGGGAGTTTTAAGGATATTATATAAGGATAGAATTAGTATTTACTAGTTTTCATATCTATAGCAATAACTTCGCCAGTCATCGCATCTACTTTGACTTCAGCTTCTTTACCACTACCATCAATCATATCTAATTCATATACAAGACGACCATGTTCTTTTTCTACGGACCAATTCATAGCTTCGAATGTACCGCCCACTTTTTCTTGAGCTTTTGTTTCTGCTACTTCTGGCATGATAATATCATTCACATCAAATGCCTTAGACATGCTATGGCTGCCTTTCATACCTTTACCATACATCATCGAACCTTGTTGTTTCATATGTTTACCATGTTCCATAGGCTTTACTTCTGTCTTTAGAATATCACCATTTTCACGAATATGCATCTCAATTTTTAAACCATCTACAATGCCATCTACTTCATACGTTGGATTATGCTTTCCATCATAAGAAATACCAATAATTTGCGCATCTGGATATAAGGATTTGAAAGTTGTTACAACCCCTTTATAATCTACATCGCTTAATGGTAATACGCTAGGAACCACGCTGCCTACACCATTCCAAGAATTAATTTTTGCCATTTGATCTGCCGGCATATTTTTCATCATACTTGTATTCGCAGCATTAGCTACACCACTTGTCATCATAAGACCTACACCTAGAGCCATCACAGCAGCTCCAAAACGAAACATTTTTTTCATAATTTCCTCCTTCACATGCCATCTGCATCGTGTCTTATATTTTAATTAAGGAATATTCGTTATTTCTAACTTGCTTATATCTTACTCCTCATCTATGAAAGAATGATGAAAAAAATATGAGCCATCTATGAAATTATGATGAATATTACATGAACTTTAGTAACCCTTTATATCCTTACCCAGAGTATCCCATATGCTCATCTACTACATTATATCAAATTTCAATATATATAGACCCTATACTAAATGTTGGGGCTACTCATATAAGAAAGGATGTCTGTTTTATATAAAATGTATTTATAAGGTGTTTTAACTGACCTTTAAGCGATCTTGTATTAAATGTTATAGCTATCTTCCAATTTAGATGTTGGCATGAAGATAAGCTACTTTAAGAGCAATTACTATAGTTTTGCCGAACCAGCCAATCCTCTTATCCTTTGAACACCATCAACAGTTTCTATTAGAACTTTACTTTGTTGGTTATCTAGATTAGCCATAGAATCTTCTAACGCTTTTAACGCCTACCCTTGAGTGAGAGTTCATCATAACTCTTCTTTTTTCCCTTCCTCAATTTGACGTGTTAATTTATAATAATATATTTTTGTTGTCCTGAAGATGTCTTTTCTAATATTTTTATATTAGAATTCCCGCTATTTACGTAATTCAGAAAAAGAGAGCCCAACAATAATCTATCTTTTCTTTCTATCCTATTCCATTCGTAACCCTTAAATAATTCTCTAAGTAAAAATACCTCATTCGTCTTTAAATTTATCGTTTCTTTAATTGCTATTTCCAATAAAAAGTTCACATCCATTTATATCACCTCGTATCAATGTTATTAACAATGTTATTAACAATGTTGTTGATAACATTATACCATTTAGATATTCAAATTGCAATAGTCATAAAAATGGTCTTACACCTCGAAGTTGGAAAATACATTTACTGCCATTCATAACTGTTATCTCATCTTGGCTCATCAGCTCCTTTCCTGTCTTTTGGTAATTGAGTCCATAACTATTAGCATTGGAGCGTGTTTCTGATGTGTTAAATAGGCCGATAGTTTCTTTACCCAGTGTTTCAGATAGCGCTTTAAGTGCGCTCTTTTCCTTTCCACCAAGAAAGAAGGTGCTATCACAGTTATCTACAATAGTATCTCCATTATCCTTGTAGATTGCCTTTAGCTGAAATTGTACCTGCCTGCTCTCGCAGACTATTTAATTTAATCATCATCTTTTTAGTGGTATTAAGTTATTTGCTTAAGGTTTTTAGTTCAGATAAGGCCTTTTCTAAAGAAGGATGTAATAATATTATTAAAGTTTTAAAGAGAATAAGTTATGGGGTACGTCATTTTGAATGATTCAGAGTTCGTATACTTCTATTGAGCAAAAAATAGGCTCTATGTCAAATTTTGGGGACAGCAATTAATCTGTTCAGTTTCTTTCATATAAGAGCTATATAAAAATATAAATATAATGAAATACTAAGAAACATAAGTGAAATACAATGGATGTAGCTAATTTTAGGTACCACAAAGTAGCCCCACTTATGTTTCTTTTTTGTGGGGAGACTACTTTCAT
>NZ_RQVE01000022.1 GCF_003992315.1 Veillonella sp. 3891 | reverse complement strand
TTTAGATGTCTTTGCAAACACTATTTTATCAGAAAGCTATGAATCTTTTTTAGTTGCACTTAGATCATAAATTCAAGGCATAAAAAAATATCTTGGGGGGATAGCTTTTGCTGTCCCCCCAAAATATATTATAGAACCTATTATACTGCATTCAATAGCATAATATATGCTTGATACTACACTATAAGAATACACAGCATACAGTAAAACCCCTAGGCTATCTAACCTAGGGGCTTGTTATATCTTATTTGTTGATGCGTGCTACTACATCTGGTGTTAAGTCGATAACTTGGTTACCTTCTTTAACAGCACCAGCAGATGTTGGGTTAGCTACTAATACATCAATATCTTTTTCTTTTGCGATAGCTTGAATTGCTTCTGCTACTTTTTTATCCAATGGAGCTAATGCATTTGCTTCTTCTTGATTGTATTTTTCTTGGATGCTACGAACATTTTTATCGAAATATGCTTGTTTTTCAGCATCTGTTTTGAAGTTGTTTAATTTTTTAAATTCACCTTCTAATTTAGGACCGTATTCTGCACGCAATTTATCAATTTGCATTTGGATAGCACCAAAGCCATTGTATCCTGTGTAGATAGCTTCTTCGTTAATTACGCCTACGTTAGCCGCATTAGATACTGTGAAAGCACCAACTACAGCTAGTGCACCTAAAGTTGCGATTTTTTTAGTTAAGTTCATGTATAAGCCTCCCTATGAGAAATATTTTCATCTATTCATCTAGTATAGCAAAGTTATTTCTATTTAGCAAATTACCTTATACCTCTACTATACCCTATGTATATGAATAGTAAATGAAATCCATAGTTACAAATCTATGCAAAGAATTTGCAATTATTGTTCTTCACTTACATATACATATTCTTCTTTTTTCAATTTACTGATAATTTCTGGTACCATGCCGATTAAACGATCGAAGCCAGTATATTTAGCAGATCCTTTGATATTGAATAATTCAATACGTTCCCCTTTGATCACAAGCACAGCTGTTGGCTCTACTTTCGCTCCGCCACCGCCAGCTTTTTGGCATCCACCTAAACCAAGGGATACGTCAACGAATGGTACAATTGTAGTATCGCCTAATTGTACAGCTTCGCCCACTACTGTTTCCACACGAATCATTTCTTTAAATTGTTCAAATAAAGGCTCTAAATTGTCTTTTAAATTAGTAAGTTTAGTATCCATCATGACCTCCTATGATTCTTCAACTTCTGAAAGTTCTTTATTTTGCACTTTGCTTACGACGACGATACTGTACAAATGCTTTTGCACTGTCCATCAGACACTCTCTGACTGCTTTTTTTACTATAAATAGAGTTCCATAGAATGCAAATACACCTAATTGCATATGCCCTTTCACTGTTAAACTACCTGTATAGGCAAACTCTGTATAGGAGAAATTAACTCGTTCCACTTGTTTTGGACATAACGTATAGGCAGCCGCGGTGATCAGACCCATTTCATAAGGTCTAGGAATCCCAAAATCACCTTCTAATTGGAATACTCTAGGACTAGCATGGCTAGCACATTGCTTACTGACCGTAAACAACGCTTCATAAAGTTTAGGGTTTGATACATGTTTCCACCACCAATAGGTTGGTAAGTCTTTTGTATCTTCTTGTTTCTTGGTTGTCTCTTCTTGCGATGATGTAGTTTCTACTGGTTCCAGCACCTGTCCATTTGCATCAAATCGTACAGATTGCACAGGTTCTGGCCCTGAGTATCCAGATAGTGGATACGGATCTGGTTCATCTAGTACTTCTTTTGTGTCTACATCTTCTTTACTGTCTGTCGCTAACGGGTCTAATTCTTCTTTTACCCTACGATTTAACCAATCTTCGTAATCACGGGCAGAACCAACTTTCATAGACCCTAATACATAGACCTCCTTAAACAAGGGATGCCCTTGCTTATACGCAAGATGTACCTTCAATACTCGATACATCCACTCAATACGGAAGTCAAATTCATAAGGCTTGCGCGAACTTACTTTCAGACTATATGTGATAGGAATACATAAAATGGCTATGATGAAAGCTATTACTAGCAGCAATAGAATCATCCATAGTGACACGATACCACCTACCTTTCAGTATGTTATACGATATACATACTTAAATTATACCATTCTTTACCCTTAATGCTCAATACCAAGGCGTGCTTCTACGCCTTGATCATAATAATGACGGTACGCCTCCATGACGGTGACCAAATCCGCTTCATCCAATAACCATTGAGGAGCACCACGGCCAGTGAATACCACTTCTACATTAGGATTACGAGCCGCTAGTAACGCACGCCCTTCCGCTTCGTCAATTAACCCGAAAAATAGCGCCATATTGTATTCATCTAAGATAACAATATCAAAGTCTCCTGTAGCCACCGCTTGTAGGGCTCGTTCTTGACCAATGTGAATTAAGTCTTTGTACTCTTGTGGGGGCTGCCCTTTGGGAAAGACCACTACATCATCCCCCCATCGACGCAACTCTTCCTCGCTTTTCATGCCTTCTGGAATGATGAAAAATGGTTTTCCTACTGTTTCTACTGTGATAGGTTCCAAATGATCTAATACAGCATGTTCTGAGTACACTTTTGACTTCATAAATTGAAGTAATAGCACTTTCTTACCAACTCCAGCAGCACGCACCGCTAGACCGATGGCAGCAGTTGTTTTTCCCTTGCCATCACCTGTATAAACTTGCACATAGGATTTCATAATTGCCTCCTATTGAATGGGCAAAAATAATAATGGATCTGTAGCCACACCATTCACACGCACTTCGTAATGAACATGGCTACCCGTACTTTTACCAGTACTTCCCATCAATGCAATGGATTGTCCTTTTTTCACAGTCATTCCTACTTGTACTAGGAGCGCTGAATTATGCCCATATTTTGTCACAAATCCATTACCATGATCAATTTCTATTTCATTACCATAGCCGCCATTATACCCTGCATAGGTCACAGTGCCCGCCGCAGTAGCTACTACTGTCGTTCCCGTATCATTGGCGATGTCTAAGCCTTCATGAAAAGCTCCTCCACCGTACACTGGATCTTGTCGTGCTCCAAAAGTAGAGCTAATGACGCCTTTTGCAGGCCAAATGGATGGCATATGACTATTGGCATCCGTTGCATCACCTTCTATAGCTAGCATAGATTGTAATTCTCGAATATCTTTACCCACTCCATCTTTGAGGACATTATAGAGGGTATACATAGACACCAGACGTCGTTGTGCTTGCCGATCTAGGCTAGATATATGGGCAGATAATTGGGTAGTTGTGAAAGTTTTATTTGAGCTTTTGGGAGAAGGGTCCTCTTTCTCTTCTTTACTTTGTGTACTACCATCTGTTTTTGACACTGTACCTGACTCTGTACCTTTAATCATATTTCTAATATTTTGATCGAGTTCATCCAGAGTCTTCATTTTTTTATCTAAGACCTCTACCTTTTGATCCAATAGTTTTAATTGCTCTTTTTGTAATTGATTTTCTTGGCGCAATTGTAAGACTTCTACTTGCCGCGCAATCCCCCAGATACCAAATCCTAATAAAATGACTAAGACCGCAATTACTATGATGGCTATGGTCTTACTTTGTTGTTTTGTAAACCGCAAATTCCAGTCATCACCATGTTGATTTAGATGTGACTGCAACCACTTAGGTATTTGCATATAACATCCTTTCTATGCTGACACGGAAGAACTGGCTAACACATCTCCATTGCTTCGTTGTCCCATAGCAGATTGCAAGCTAGCTAATTCTTCTTGTGAAAGACTGGCTAAACTTTTGCCATTCACAATTGGTTTCGTAAAAATACGTGATTCATTTCGTCCATACACACTGGAAATGACAATCCCATTGAAATTGCCATCTAATAATGTTAAGGAAAAAGATAGTTCATTACCGATATTTTCAAAAGCATTATATTTCACAAAGCCAATATGCTGAAATGTTTGTGCCTGTGTAGATTGAATCACTTTTTGTTCTGATAAAATCGTTTGCCAAGTGCTTGCCATATCTCGTAATTCTTTTACTTCAATGGCAAGGCGTCGCTCAATACTCTGACCATTTTCGCCATCCATAAAGTATCGATACCGCTTGGTTAGACGACTCAATCGAATATGTAAACTGAATGCATGTAATACTAGCAGTACAATGATTCCCGCTAATATCCATGGTAACCAAGGTAATAGTTGTTCTAACACAATAATCCTTTCTATTCTAATTCATGTTCAAATGGCTTGATAGCACGTTGTAAAATGCCATGTAAAGAGGCTATCAATACACCGTAGTTAACGATAGGAACCCCTTGCACAGAGGCTACATCAATACGTCGTAATACCTCTCGACGTGTCAACATACAGCCACCGCAGTGGATGATGACATCATACTTAGATACGTCATGAGGGAAATGTCCACCGCTAGTCCACTCTAGTTCTAAGTCTGTGTATCCTTTTGCTTTCAGCCATCTTGGAATCTTTACCGTTCCAATATCTTCACATTGTTGGCGATGTGTACAGCCTTCACTGATCAACACCTTAGAGCCTGCTCGCAATTGGTCTATGGCGTGTACACCTGCCACTAAATCTTTTAATTTTCCTTTAAACCGTGCCATCAAAATGGAAAAGCTTGTTAAAGCTATCTCCTCTGGTACAATTTGACTCACCGCCTCAAAAGCTTGAGAGTCTGTAATCACTAATTTTGGTGGCTTATGTAATTGCTCCAACGTAGTTGCCAGTTCCTCTACTTGGCAAACCATAGCCATGCCATGATGGTCCAAAATTTCTCGAATCATTTGCACTTGTGGCAAAATAATACGACCTTTGGGAGCCGATTCGTCAATTGGACATACTAAGACAAAGACATCTTTTTCTTCGATATAACCACCTAATAAAGATTGTACATCCTCATCTACAGGTTTTAATTTACTTAATGCCTCTAGCAAAGTCATGCGGTTTACTCTATCGTTGACATCTGCTATTACTATCTGCGATGTATAAGGTTGTAATTCTCCGTGGGATTTAATGAAGTCAGAACCTTGATGACCTTCTACTTCATTGATGACCACCAACGTAGGTATATGGCTACTTTGCAGTTGTTGTAACCACTCTATATCTTCTGGTATGGGCTCGATATCTGTGCGCAACATATACACGGCTAAATTCATCGTTGGCAATACTTGTTTCGTTTTTTCTACCCGCAACAACCCTAATTCCGATGTATCATCAATACCTGCCGTATCTACGATCATCACAGGGCCTAATGGCAATAGTTCCATCCCTTTAGACACTGGATCTGTCGTCGTTCCTGCAATAGGAGATACTAAGGAAATCTGTTGCTCTGTTAACGTGTTAATCAAGGTAGATTTACCCGCATTACAGCGCCCAAAAAAGCCTATGTGCAAGCGATTCCCTCTAGTTGTTTCTAATACCATAGACTCCCTTTCTATTCACTTTCGATATAGCTGATTAAACGCATTAATTCTTCTTCACTTTTGAAAGAAACTTCAATGGTTCCTTGTACTTTTTTTGTATTTTTTAAACGAATATCTACAGGAGTCCCTAAGCTATCTTTCAATCGTTGCATTAACTTGCGCAACTCCGCTGTTGGTTGAGGCTGAGACGACGTTAAGCGTTTCTTGCCAGCCTGTAGTTCTTTTACCAATTGTTCGACTTGACGGGCATTTAAATCTTTTTCCTTAATCCGTTCTAAGGCTTGTAATTGTAAATGTTCCCCATCTAACGCCAATAACGGTCTTGCTTGCCCTATAGTTAGCATACTTGTTTCTAGCTCTTGTTGTAAAAACTCTGGTAATTGTAATAATCGCACAATATTCGCCACGTAGGAACGACTACGACCTACGGTCATAGCGATTTCTTCCTGTGTTTTTTTGAAAGTATCCATTAAATACTGATACCCAAAGGCTTCCTCAATAGGGTTTAAATTCTGCCGTTGCAAATTTTCTACTAAGGCAATTTCACTCACTTCTTCTGTTGTATAGTCACGAACTACCACAGGAATTTTAGTCAATCCCGCTTGTTGACACGCACGCCAACGACGTTCACCCGCTACGATTTCATAATGATCATCTACTTTGCGAACTGCAATAGGTGCAATGAGTCCATGAGCCTGAATCGATGCTACTAGGCTTTCCATATCTTCTTCTGTAAAGCGTTTACGGGGCTGATTAGGGTTAGGTTGTATTTTAGTAATATCCATTTCATAGCCACTTTTATGACCATCTTTAAAAGAACCAGACAAGCCAAACGACCCTAAGCCTTTACCAAGACCACCTTTTGATTTCTTAAGCTCCACGCTCAATTACCTCCCGTGCTAAGGCACAATATACTTCAGCTCCTTTGGACCTTTTATCATAGATAACTACTGGCAATCCATGGCTAGGAGCTTCTCCCAATTTCACATTTCGTGGTATCGTTGTTGTATATACAGCATCGCCAAAGTAATTCGTTACTTCTTCTGCCACCTGTACCGCTAACTTAGTTCTACCATTATACATAGTCAGCACAACACCTTCTAATTCTAATTCTGTATTTAGTTCTTCTTGTACTAACTCGATAGTTTTCACCAGTTGGCTCACACCTTCTAAGGCATAGAACTCTGTTTGTATAGGGATTAATACGCTATTGGAGGCGGTTAATGCATTGATTGTTAACATACCCAAGGAAGGAGGACAGTCAATAATAATATAGTCATAGTCATCTACGATAGGTGCTATCCGTTGTTTCAATGTATACCCTTTGTCTTCCATCGCTACTAAGTCTACCTCAGCTCCTGCTAAATCGATGGTAGTCGGTGCAACTTGCAGTGTATCTATGACAGTAGATTCTATGATATCAGTGATAGACACATCGTCCACAAGCATTTCATACACACCGTGGTCAATGTCCTCTTTATCGATTCCTAATCCACTTGTAGCATTTCCTTGAGGATCTAAGTCTAATAAGAGTACTCGTTTTCCTTCTACAGCCAAACAAGCGCTCAAATTAACAGCAGTTGTCGTTTTACCAACACCGCCTTTTTGGTTGGCTACGGCAATAATTCTAGCCATGATTTCACCTCTTTCTTATCGTCTTATCACATTATAACATAGATTATTGTATTTTTTATGAAAGGCAACAGTATTTCCTCATCTTTTTCATATATTTTTTACTGTTTCACGTGAAACAGTATAATTTCTATCTAATTAATTGTTTCACGTGAAACAATCCCTCTATGAACCACTATATAGACACTTTTAAGCATTGACAAACAGTTTTATATACAGTACGATTTTCATATGATTTATAATAACTATGAAAGGATAGGCTCATGATGAAACAACTACGTCCTTGGATACTTGTTATCGCCTTTTTATTCGCTCACTTTTCCACTTCACAATTGGAAGCGATGCATGTAAAAGGAAATGAACTACCAGCAACAGACTTAGTGGTAGCAGGCATCCCTGCAGGATCTACTACCGATGCTATTTATAAAAGTTTGGGGGATCCTACTGCTCTTAAACCAAATAGAGTAATTTACGGAGGCATCACCTTCCATGTAAGTAACAAACACTTTCCTGAAACAACAATGACAACTATAGACAACCGAGATGCTGTCACTGCCAGAGGTATCGCTGTCGGAGATAGTATAGCAGACATTTATACAAAATATGGTCAACCTAGTATGGTATATAATAAAGAAGGCGTTCACGTTCTTTTTTATGGCGTATATATGCCAACTTACGATTATAGAAAAGGAGTTGAATTTGTTACAAATGGAAATTCTATCATAAGAATTAAGATACTCAGCGGTATTTCTCAGTAATGTTTCACGTGAAACATCTTACAGATTAATCAAAATACACGTGTGATGAAATCCGTATTCAACGCATATCTACATATACATAAAAAGGAACATGGCATGATTTTTGCCATGTTCCTTTTTATATATTTTTTATAAAGAATTTTAAGCCATCTAATTCTTCTAGATACCTTATCCCATGGAGTAACTCTTCTGAGAATTCTGCCTACTAAGTGTTATAGTATGCTAACTATTCATCACCTAATAAGCCTTTCACTATATTCACCGCAGAAATACCATCTTTGGCATAAGAATCAGCACCGGCTTCATCTGCATAGGCCTGGGACAATACCGCACCACCTACGAGGACCTTCGCATTGACGCCAGCTTCACGTACTGCCGCAATGGTTTCATTGATCATCGGCATTGTCGTAGTCATCAAGGATGCTATACCAATAATCGGTGCATTGTGTTCTTTCGCTGCTGCAACGATTTCTTCTGGTGACACGTCTTTGCCTAAGTCTACGATTTGGTATCCATTGTTTTCTAACAAGGCAGATACGATATTCTTACCTAAGTCATGGATATCACCTTTTACGGTAGCTAGGATAATCGTCGCCTTCTTCTCTGCTGTCCCTTCCGGCAACACTTCTTTAATCGTTGTGAACGCCGCTTGCATTGTTTCTGCTGCTAGCATTACTTGTGGCAAGAACGCTTTACCAGATCCGAATCTTTCCCCTACTACTGCCATAGCATCGGATAAACCTCTACGAGTTACTTCCAATGGGTCTAACCCTTTTGCCAAAGCATCTTTGACTAAAGGAACTACTGCCTCTTTTTCCCCTTGCTCTACGGCATGTTTAATGCATTCAATCGGGTCATCACTATGGAAGGCTTCCGCTGCAGCTTTCACTTTTTTCGTCACCACTGCATTTTCATCGTCATCACCGTACTCAGCAATAAAGTCCGCCGCTGCTGGGTCAAACCCCATGAATGTACGCCCTGTAATGAAAGCTTTTCGTACAATTTCATTCATTGGGTTCATGATAGGACATGTCAAACCATTGCTTAATGCCATCGTTAAGAACTGTGCATTTAAGTACGCCCGTTGTGGCAAGCCAAAGGATATGTTGGATAAGCCCATCACCGTTGGGAAACCAAATGTTTCAGCGTAGAGTTTCAATGTTTTTAATGTTTCTCGTGCTGCATGTTGGCTACTTGCTAAGGTTAACACCAATGGGTCTAGCAATAAATCATTTGGACGTAAGCCGTAGTTATACGCTTCTAATACGATTTCCTTCGCTAAGGACACACGCTCTTCTGCCGTTTCTGGCAATTCTTTTTTACCTAATGGCAAGCATAATAGCGCTGCACCATAGCGTTTTGCTAATGGTAATACCGCTTCCAATTGTTCTGGCTCTGCGTTCACAGAGTTCAACAATGGACGACCTGGATAAGCTTTTAAACCAGCTTCCATCGCGACTGGATCTAAGGTATCAATGGATAATGGAACCTCTACAAGCATCGTCAATTCTTCGATAGCTCGTTTCATTGTTTCCCCTGGATCAACGCCAGTGACCCCCATATTCACATCTAGTACATCAGCGCCTGCTTCTACTTGGGCTAAGGCATCTTTTTTTACCATTAAGAAACTACCCTTACGGATTTCTTCTGCTAGTACCTTACGACCTGTTGGGTTAATACGTTCCCCGATAATGATTGGTTTTTCTTGTAAGCCTACTTTCACTACGCTAGTACGGCTTGTAAAAGCTGTAAATGGTTCCACATATGGTCGTTCTGCTGGTGTATGCGCTCGCGCCGCTTTGGCGATAGCCTCGATGTGTTTTGGTGTACTACCGCAACATGCGCCCAAATAGGATGCCCCTGCATCAAGGAAACGAGGAGCATATTCACCCATTTCTTCTGGTCCCAATGGGAAGATGGTTTCTTTCCCTACTAATTGTGGCATACCCGCATTCGGCTGAATACTAATTGGTAAATTCGTTACCGCCGCCATACGTTCTACCAACGGCAATAATTGCTCAGGCCCTAAAGAACAGTTAATACCTACAATATCTGCTTCCATAGCATCCATCAAGATAGCCGTTGCTTCTGGTGGTGTACCTGTGATAGTACGACCATCTTCACTGAAAGAAAACTGACAAATGATTTTCACATCGTCTTTTGTTTTTCCTAATTCGTCACGTGCATCTTTTGCACCCAATAAAGCTGCACGCATTTCTTGGATGTCGATGATGGTTTCGATAATAATATAATCTACACCGGCATCGATGAGGACTCTTGCTTGATCTCTGAAAGTCTCATAAATCTCATCAAATTGAGCTACCCCGAGTGGCGCCATAAAGCGACCGCTAGGACCCATATCGCCTGCAATTTTTGCATTCGGGTTAATCTTATCCCGAGCCGCTTGTGCTACTTTCACAGCAGCACGATTAATTTCATCCATACGATGACCCAATTGATATTCATCCAGTTTTAAAGCTGTCCCACCAAAAGTGTTAGTCGTAATAATATCGCTACCATGACGCAAATATTCTGCGTGGATATGTTCCACCACGTCCGGATGTTCTACGTTAAATAATTCTGGACAAGCCCCGTCACCAAGACCTGCCGCTTGCAGCATGGTACCCATACCGCCATCTATAATATATACCATATGTCCCTCACTTATGTATCAGGCACATTGCTCGCCCTAGGCAATATACTTCGCATGATGATGAAACTCTTCCCCAGCATCAGTACATCACGCTACTTATCTATACATCTAATTATTGTTCTTAATTAAAATCTCTTTGTTAGCATCTTACAGTTATCAGTATGATATAAAGTACCCCTACTACAGCTAAGCCATACGCAACTACTATAACAACTTATACTGATTGACACTGTATACCAACGATAGTACTACCAATAGTTATTATACCTTACACAAATATCAATTATGTTGCAAAAAGTATAACTATCATTAGGATATCTTTTCCATATTATTTATCACAAACAGTATGTGTATTTAAATACACGAAGTTGTTCCCTTATCTGGTAACTTCCGAGATGCACAATCTACTTGACTGCAAGATGTGCAACCCCGTTGTGTCTTTGGTCCTTCTTCATCAACTGTTTGACAGCCTACGATAGCCGTTACTGATTTACGTGGAAATAGCATACTTGTGTCTGTCACTGTCAATCCAATTTCTTCTGTTTTAATAATCTTAGCAAATTCTTGCTGTACTGTGACTGGCCAATTGCCATAGCCTGGGCTAAAGCGCCATGTCGTTTTAAAACCTTGCTTTTTCGCATCTCGATCAATGAGTTCATTGACTTGATCTGCCACTTGTTCTACTGCCGTTGTGGCCGCTGCATCTACGAGGAGACCTAGTGTAGATTTGCCTTCTTTAAATAAAGCAGAACTACGTTCTTCTACGGCTTCTCCTACTGTAACTGCTAACACATATACTTTTTTAGCATTTCCTAAATGACGGATAATGCCTGTCGCATCTAGCACCATCGGTGGATTACTGAGTATGGTATGCGTTTCTGGATCGTAATCATAGCATTGGTACACACCACGAGGTTCTGCCACCAATTGTACTTCTAGGGCAGCTTCTTTCACATACTGCTCTGGAAATCCCTCCGCATGCTTTAATCCAGAGTATCGTTTTATTTCATCTTCATTGAGTTTTGGTAATCGTCCGTTATAGATTGCCATTATCTCACCTCAATCTTGTATTACAAATATAAAACATGTGCGAACACAGAGTGACCGCACATGTAAAAGAGTACCTAATAAGTATACCATAGTTCATACTTATAAGCATTTTTCTATATTTTATTATAAGTTATAGTAGAAAGCTATAAAGATTTTGTTTTAATCTCTTTTGGTTTCCGAGGATATTTCTTTGCCGTAGACTTTACCTTTTTAATATACACGATAGCGCGTTTATCCTCTAAGGTAGGTAACGTCACTTCTTTGACCTCTACAATTTCACCGCCCAAGATGGATAGGGCACGTTTACTTTCCTCTAGTTCTTCTTGGACAATAGAGCCTTTTAATGCCACCATGTAGCCCCCTACTTTCACGTAAGGCAGTCCCCATTCCAATAAGATGGATAAACGGGCCACTGCACGGCTAGTGAGAAGATCGAAGGATTCCCGATACTCCTGGTGTGCCAAATCTTCCGCACGGCCATGTAAGGTTTGTAATCCTTGCAAACCTAGGTCTTCAATCACACCATCTAAAAAGCGCAATCGTTTTTGTAAGGAATCAAATAAGGTAATACGCAAGGATGGATCGTATATGCCCAAGGGAACTCCTGGAAAGCCGGCACCGGTACCTAAATCGATAACCGCCGCATCCTTTGTAAAATACTTAGGGTCATAGCAAGATAGAGAGTCCACCACATGTTTTAAGGCAAACTCTTCTGGCTCAGTAATACCCGTTAAATTCATATGCTCATTAGTGGTGACCACTTGTTCGTAAAACCGTTGTAATTGATCCACTTGTGTGTCAGTGAGGGCTAAGCCAAAGGCTGTGGTATGGGCTTTCACATAGTCTGAAAATGTCATATTAACCTCTTTCACGGTAGTACTGCTCAATTTGCACTAACAGTACAGAAATATCCGCAGGAGACACCCCTGAAATACGGCTCGCCTGACCAATGGAATGTGGACGAATAGCCGTCAATTTTTGGATGGCTTCCAAAGAAATACCTTTCATGGACGTGTAATCCCAGTCTTGAGGAATAATTTTAGCTTCTAACTTACGAACTTTTTCCACTTGTTCTAGTTGCTTTTTAATATAACCATCATAAGTAATGGTAATATCGATTTCTTCTTCCACCGGCGCTTCATAGCGAGGCAAGCCGAAGGCTTCTGCCACTACTCCATAGGATAGTTCGTTACGTTTCACTAAATCGTAAGCCTTGATGCCCGTCTTAATACGAGGTGTGCCAATGCGATCTAGGATTTGCTGTGTTTCTTCGCTAGGGTTTACAGGTGTATCTGCTAGCAATTGAATAGCTTCTTCAATCTTGTCTTGTTTCTCTTTGAAAGCCTTATACCGTTCTTCCTTCACAAGTCCGATTTCATATCCTTTTTCAGTGAGTCGCATATCCGCATTGTCTTGACGAAGTAACAAGCGATATTCACTGCGGCTGGTCATCATACGGTATGGTTCTTTCGTTCCTTTTGTCACTAAATCGTCGATAAGTACGCCGATGTAGCCTTCAGAACGAGATAGAATGAATGGCTCTTTGCCTTCTAACCATAAAGCGGCATTGATACCTGCCATTAATCCTTGTGCCGCCGCTTCTTCATAGCCAGATGTACCATTCGCTTGACCTGCAGAATACAAACCTTGGATATGCTTCACTTGTAACGCCGGTGTCAATTGCAATGGATCTAAACAATCGTATTCAATAGCGTAGGCAGGGCGCATGATTTCCACATCTTCTAGGCCCGGAATAGTACGCAAAAACGCATATTGTACATCGATAGGTAAGCTCGTACTCATGCCTTGTACATACATTTCATTTGTATGATTGCCCTCTGGCTCCACGAATAATTGATGACGCTGTTTATCTTCAAAACGAACCACTTTATCTTCGATAGATGGACAATATCTTGGGCCCGTTCCTTCGATGACACCCGTATACATTGGGGCACGGTGTAAATTGCCACGGATGATATCATGTGTATTTTGATTGGTGAAAGTCAACCAACATACTTGCTCATTTCGATCGATCCAATCAGACATGAAAGAGAAGGATCTATGGTGAGAGTCACCAGGTTGCATTTCCATATTCTCTGTGTGCAATGTTCGTTTATCTACACGAGCTGGCGTCCCTGTTTTGAAGCGCATCAACTTAATGCCATGATTCAATAAAGATTGAGACAATAACTCCGCTGTCCGTTGTCCATTAGGACCACCTGTATACGCCAATTCACCAGTAATAATCTTACCTTTTAAGTACGTACCTGTACATAAAATGATGGCCTTTGCTTGGTATACTTCGCCTAATTCAGACACAATGCCTTGTACCACACCATCTTCGATGAGCAATTCATTGACCATGATTTGCTTCACATTGAGGTTCTCAGTATTTTCTAAGACTTCTTTCATACGGCGTTGGTAGGCCACTTTATCAGATTGAGCCCGCAAGGAATGTACCGCAGGTCCCTTTCCTGTATTGAGCATGCGCATTTGGATGGCTGTCGCATCCGCATTGATGCCCATTTCACCGCCCAAAGCATCTAGTTCACATACTAGATGACTTTTACCAGGTCCCCCAATGGCTGGGTTACATGGCATAAGAGCAATGTTATCTAAATTCAATGTGGCCATCAACGTGCGGTGCCCCATGCGAGCTGTGGCTAAAGCAGCCTCACAACCAGCATGACCACCGCCAATGACGATCACATCATACGTATCTACTAAATACATGTATTCTCCTATTTTCCTAAACAGAATCGTTTAAATAATTCATCCACCATGGATTCACGTAAACTTTCACCAGTAATATCACCTAACAATTCCCAAGCAGCGCGAATGTCCGTGACGATTAAATCGATAGGCATGCCGCTATCTATGGCAAGAATAGATTGGTCCAAGCTAACTTTCGCCTGTTCCATCAAGGTAATGTGGCGCACATTGCTGAGCATCGCCTCATGACTGGCCTGTACAGAACCGCCTTGTACCAAGGACGTAATGACCTTTGCCATCTCCTCCATACCTTCCCCTTGGGCTGCACTGATGGTGACAATCTCTGTGAAAGTCCCTAGTGCTGCAATCTCTTCCTTAGTAATACATTGTGTTTGGTCTGCTTTATTCAAGAAGATAATGCTTGGACGATTCGTAATGAGCTGTAATAGCTCTTGTTCTTCTAGTTCCAATGGTTTGGACCCATCAATGACAAGGACCACTACATCTGCTTTATCTAAATATTGACGTGCTTTTTCAACGCCCATACTTTCCACAATATCCTCGGTCTCACGAATCCCTGCCGTATCAATTAAGCGCACCGAAATCCCTTGGATGGTCAAAAATTCTTCAATACTATCACGTGTGGTGCCTGGAATATTCGTCACAATGGCACGGTCCTCACGAAGTAAGGCATTCATCAAACTAGATTTCCCCGCATTAGGACGACCAATGATAGAAACCATCACACCATCACGCAATAATTTACCACGTTGTGCTGTCGCCAATAAGGTATCCATCTTCTCAAGAATAGGAGTTAACCCTGTACGTACCTCTTGAGCCGATACCTCTTCAATATCTTCCTCCGGATAATCAATGGTTACCTCTAAATGAGCAATCATAGCGATTAACTCATCTCGTAAGGCACGAATATACTTGGACAAGGTACCGTCTAATTGATTCACTGCCACTTCCAAAGATTGTTCCGTCTTCGCATCAATAATGTCGATGATCGCTTCCGCTTGGGTTAAATCAATACGACCATTTAAGAATGCTCGCTTCGTGAACTCCCCTTCTTCCGCCTGACGTACACCTTCTGACAATAGGACTTTCAGTATTTCACGGACCGACACAAAACCGCCGTGACATTGAATCTCTACCACATCCTCTGCCGTATAGGAATGAGGACCTTTCATCAACACCACGATGACCTCATCCAAGGTTTTGCCCGTTTTAGGATGGACAATATGACCATAATGGATCGTTCGCGTCTGACGCTCACCTAGTGGCACAGATTGTTTACTGTGAAAGATACGATTCACAACATCACAAGCCTTGGGACCACTGACACGGATAATACCAATACCGCCAATCCCCGGAGCCGTTGCAATCGCTGCAATCGTGTCATCTAAAAACATAGTATCTCCTGTCTACATCAATGTCATTGTTCTAGCATATAACTAATATATATCCCTCACGAGGATGCACAATATATAGTATCATTATGATACTTTCATACTACACATAAAGAACATACCTGACATCGAGTAATACCATTTCACATAAAAAGAAAAGGCCTTTTGGCCTTATATAAATTATATCATGCAACTAGGGTAACATCAATGATAGATAGGAGAAAACTCCCTGAGGAACGCCATTACGAGTAGCAGCCTTGTGGCGTTCTTTCACTACCTAAATCACACAGATACAAAAAGAGCACGGTGTGCCCCGAACAAACATTATGAAATGCCGTTTGCGAGGGGGATATCGTGCTCTTCCAATCCCCTGAGGAATGCAGTTGTACGTAGCATATCTTGTGGTGCCCTTTAGTACCTAAATTCAACAAACACAAAAAGGCGTGGCATGTTCCTGAGCAAACATTATGAAATACCGTTTGCGAAGGAATGTGCCACGCCTTTCTATTTTGTGAATCGAGGTTCACCACAAGATTGCATAGGGGAGCTAGTTTCTTTTCTTAATCATCCAATAGATATAATAAATTACCAATCCATACGTAAGTACATCATATACTTGTAAGAATGGAACCATCGCAGATAGACGTTTAAATCCATGTACGTGAATATTAGCACCAATTAACGCTACCAAATTTAATCTATGAATCCAAACAGCTGCTTTACGAGGCATAGATGTAGCAATACCTTTAAACCATGGTGTTAGGAATAAAATACCCACTAGGAACGCAATAAACATCCCTACAAGAGATACATAACCGCCCCACCAGCCTAAGGCTGTTTTAGCATGACCAAAATATTCATACCAGTGAATACCTAGCATTGCCGTTACTACAATCCCTACAATACGGTGCACCTTGTACATTTCACCTACATTATAACGTGTAGTAAACCATTTTGGTTTCGTTGTCAAATACGTTAATATCACCCAAGATGAAAATGGAATCAAACCTAAATAAATCTGCCATTTGAATGGAGGTCTATTTTGTAAATAATAGCCATACTCAACCATACCTATTAAAGCTAACGATAACAAAGCAATCCACACTAAAATATGGTACTTGCTCTTAAACTGCTTTTGTCCTGAACTTTCCATCGTCACATGACACTCCTTATCCAATAATACCAAAATAAAAATTTATACTGTTAAAGTATAACAATATCAATTATCATTGTAAAGAATAGATAAGTATGAATTTCTCATAATATACAGACATTTTACGCATTCATATTAGATAAGACATATCATTTACATATTAATAACCCTGAGGAACGCCGTTACGAGTAGTAGCCTTGTGGCGTTTCCTTGCTATCTGAATCACACAAACACAAGAAGAGCACGGTGTGCCACGAACAAACATTATGAAATACCGTTTGTGAGGGGTATACCGTGCTCTTCCCTTTGCTTATTCAATTACGAACGCCATAGGCTACATAGCAAAACAAGTGACGATACATAGCGGAACAAGTGACAATTGTATTTAATACTCTCCTATGCTATACTTAACTTGTAAAAAGAAGAGCCACCAACGTGTTCGAGGCGTTAGGCTCATCTCAAAATGTAACAAAATTGATTATGCCTAACGTGTGAGATCCGTGAAACCTCATTTCGTTAGGCGTTTTCATTAACCTTGAATTTATGATCTAAGTGCAACTAAAAAAGATTCATAGCTTTCTGATAAAATAGTGTTTGCAAAGACATCTAAA
>NZ_RQVE01000021.1 GCF_003992315.1 Veillonella sp. 3891 | reverse complement strand
CTTGAAGCTATTTGATAGCTCATTCATTTTCGTTGTTGCCAATTACTTGGCTAGAATTTATTTGGTTGGTTTCAACTATGTGAAACCCGCACTCTGGCTTATGTTTACTTCTTTCGAAGTAATTACCTTACATTATTCAGTTTTCAAAGATCAACTTCGTCGTTCACAACCTGTGTTGTAGCGACTAGATCATAATAACAGATTCACAAGTTCGTGTCAACAGTTATTTTTAATCTTTTTTGCTCATCACTTACAGAAGTGTGAACACCTTGTTCTCTCGAACATGTTTTATAGTATATTCCATTTCCATATAAAAAGCAACCCCCAATTTTAAATTTCTTTTACCCCGCTGAAGAGAGATCACTTAGGCATAGCAGCCTTGTGGCGGTCTTATAGTTTGTTAATCACGATATAAACATAGAAACGAGCAATATATCCCTTTCGCTTAGAGAACGCCGTTAAGCATAGTAGCCTTGTGGCGGTATTATAGGTTAAATTACATAAACATAAGAAGAGCACGGCGTGCTCCGAACAAACATTATGAAATACCGTTTGTGAGGAGTATGCCGTGCTCTTCCCTTTTATCTTATTCAGTTATAACCGCCACAGGCTACATAGCATCACAAATGAACGCTTTCGCCTAGTTCGTATTTCCCTTTATTTGTCACCACTCGATCTTCTGGATATAACCCATCCAATATGGTCACCACACCATCCATTTCTAATCCCGTCTCGATGGTCCGTATATCAATCGTATTATTTTCTGTCACTACATATACAAACTTACCATTTTCTCCATCATGAATGACTTCCATAGGCAACGTAAGAGCCGGTGCTTCCGCTTTTGTTTCGATGACTAATGTGTAGAACTCACCAATCGTCACTTGCCCCGGCTGCACATTGAAAGTTGCTTTCACAGTAATGCTCGGTCCCGATTCGGTTCCTACAAATGTAATTTGCCCTGGCACTTGCTGCCCATTTATATCTAAATAGACTTGCACGCCACCTGTGACATTAGGCTGTTTCAAAATCGCACCAAAGCTTTGCGGTACACTCAAAGTGGCCACCACTGGGGAATCTTGTTGTATTAGTAACAACGGTTTTCCCTCGATGGCAATTTTTCTATCTTCATTATAGATAGCCGCAACCTTTCCTTCCATCGGTGAAAGTATTTGAGCCGCCGCCATCTGCGCTTGTATTTTTGCAATAGCAGCCTCTATTCCAGAAGTATCTACCCCTGAACCACCCGTATAGGACGGAACCGTTACCACTTGTGATTGTGCCCTGGCCGCAATCGATTCAAACTCTCGATTCGTAATAATACCAGCATCACGCATATATCGTGCCCGCTCTACATCCGCCGATGACACACTACCACCTACTACCATAGTGGATGCACTTTGTTGTGGCGCTCGACTGCGCGCCTCCTGCAACTGACCTAATAGGGATTGTAACTGTTGTTGTAGTGATGTGGTATCAATCATAGCCAGCACTTGACCTGCTTTCACCATGTCACCTACTTTTACCGTGAAAGTAGACACCGGCCCCGACACTGTCGGTTCCACACTCGCCTTATGTAACGCCGTAATGTTCGCCTCATGACTGATGCGCACCGGCATTTGACGTTCCACGGGGTTCACCACCTGCACCGTTTTGGGTTGCATCCATGCGAACACACCGCCGGCAATGATTAGCACCATCACCACTGTTATATATATCCAATATTTCCGTATCCAAGAATAGTTCATCATCCGCTCCTCTCATATAGAGAGTATTATACTACTCTTAAAGAGGAATATCTAGCATATGAACCCCATCACTTATGTTTACCTTGTAATGCATCTATAAACCATGCTATAATGAAAGTAACAAAAGAAGAGCCATCAACGTGTGATTGGCGTTAGGCTCATCTGGAATACTAAAAATGATGGCCTAACGTGTATAAGTAGTGCGAATACTTATTAAGTCGTTAGGCCTTTCACATACTATAAATTATTTCTTTAAGTATGTGAGTAATGCTAATAATAAAATACCGAAACCAATCATCAAAGATAATGCTTCAAATACTGTCATATTACCCACCCCCTTTACTAAGTAAAGAAGATGAACCCAACATCGCGTCGATGACTCTTACAATTTATATTATACTACACAATTACTCACAACGTGAACTTTTATTGCTACCTAAATCTTAAAAATCACTATAATTAAAGCAAAAAAGAAGCACTAGAGGAACGCCGTCACGTGTAGTAGCCTTGTGGCGGCCTTTACTCACTAAATATACGAAACACAGAAACGAGCAACATGTTCCTGAACAAACATTATGAAATACCGTTTGTGAAGGAATGTGTTGCTCGTTTCCCTTTGTCCCATTCAGTCAAAACCGCCACAGGCTACATAACGTTACAAGTGACAACCTACATAGCGTTACAAGTAACGTCACAAGTGAGATCGTAACGATGTACCCTTTCACTAGCCAGTTGGCTAGTCGTCTCATGGCATGTAAACAAAAACACTTGCCTATGTTCACTTAATGTTTCTATCACCTGTAATGTTAGTTTTTGTCGTTCTAAGTCAAAGCGCACCAACACGTCATCCAACAGTAACGGCATGGATTCTATCTTTTCCGCGAAGGATTCTGCTAGGCTTAGTCGCAATGCCAAGTATACTTGATCGCCCAAGCCACTGCTCCATTTTCCTAAGGGAATTTCCCGACCTGTAGTGTCTTTCACATAGGCACCCTTATGTGTGTCATCCATGTGCAATGTATAGATGCCACCCGTCATGGCTTTCACATAATCAGACGCTCTCGCCAGCATAGCTGGTTGCCGATCTGTTTCGTATTCTTGTTGCGCCAGCTCCATACCATGGTTGATAAACACATAGGTCATCCACGCTTCCAAGGCTTCCCTGAGCTCCGCTTCTAGCTGTTCTTTTTTCAGCAATGCTTCCGACACTGCATGGGATGTACTCAAGTGGCGCATAGATTCTTGCAAAGTGCCTCGCTCTTCATACAACGCCTGTAGAGATGATTCAATATTCGCCAATTCCGTTTCGCTGCGGGAGTACTCCAATTCCCATTTGCCTTTATCATTGCCCTGCAAACGGCGGTACCACACATCTCTATGAAACTCTTTCGGTGCCAACAATTCTAATTGCCGTTGACTTTGGCGATAAATGGTCTCCCATTGCTTATGCTGATCTTGTTGCAACAAACGCTGACGGTATTCTGCGGCACTCTTCATGCCGCCTTTTTGAATTAGCTCTTCTTGGGCAAGGAATAATTCTTTTTCTTTCTTGCTCCATGCGGCATACTCTTCGCGATAATTTTTGCGTTGACTTTCCTTTTGCTCCCACCGCACACGATTTTGCTTGTGCAATTGCAACTGATTATATACCACTCGTAGCTCTACGATGGATGGCACCGTGTTCATCTGCAAGGACGCCCACAAGTTCCTGCATCGATTCACGATGGCTTCTAGTTGTTCATGATGCAACCGCACTTGCTTTTGGTATCCTTCAAATTCGCGTAATCGCTCATGATAGGCTTGGTATTCTTCCTTCATGCCGTAGAACGCATCATCTCGGTTCGTCTGTTTAGCCGCCTTTGGCAACCACGCTTCCCATGCGTCCATAGCTTCAGTTCCTGCCGCTTCCAAGGTTTTACCTTCTACCACCCACTGTGCTTTCATCACTTCGTAGGCTTTGAAATGACTCACATCATCTCCGTATCCTTTGATTTCCTCCGCTACTGCCTGTATCTCTGAAAGTAAACTTTCATAGTCAGATTCTGTAGCTGGCATGGATCGTTCTGCTTTAGCTTCTAAGTCAGAAACATCCTTAGTAGTTTTGTTCGTAACCTCTAGAACTATGTTTCCAGTCCGATACCCTTGGTAGGCCAGACCTATGCCTAGCAATATGCCTACCGCTCCACCTATAGCCTGTACATCAATCGTCTCCGCATAGGTCATGTGCCACGCCAATAAGACCAGCCCTAGGACAGCCAACACTGCGGAACCTAGATAATAGGAGCGGCCAGATTGCACTGTCTCGACGGAGTCCACAGGTTCTTGTGCTAAGTAGGCCTCTTTCAACGCTATTAGATTCCTATGCTTAGTTTCTAGGGCTGTTACTGTTTCCGTTACCTCACGAGCTCGATCATCTTGCGGGAACGGCTCTCGTCGTTGCCATGCCTCATAAGCCTCACGGGCACTGCGCAACTGACCCGCTACTTGCTCCCCATCGTACCAATTCACATCATTGGGGAAGTCTTCCACATCTCGCCAATACACATGGGACTTACGAATAAATGCCAATTGGGCTTTCACTTTTTCTAAGTACAAATCTCCTTCACGACATTCTTTTTCTAACTGCGTCCATTTCGATACTTCTTGGTACAAACTTTCAATCTCTTGTTCATACATACCCAGTCTATCTTCTGGGTCGAAATTATCCGGCACCAAGCCTTCTTCTTTGCCACGCCACACGCGCATGTATTCCTGACAACGGCGTATTTCTTCATCTAACTCTAAAAACTTCTCTCGCTCCAATGACTCTTCTACGTGAAATTGGAGCATTTTTTGTTTTGCTTCTTCCCCGCGTTTATACGTATCCCAAGCACGAAGAACCCGCTCTACATCTTGTAGATATTCCTTTCGCTCTTGTCGTTGTTCCTGTAAGGTGGCTTCTTTCTCTTCAAGCGTTTCCAAGGAGGCTTGCCACGTATAATACTCTTGCTCTCCTTGTTGTAACTTACGGATATCTCGTTCCACCTCTTGCAATTGGTCCAACAACGCATTGATGGTCCGCTTGCCCGTAGGAGATGCCACTAGCAGTTGGCTGGCCAGTTCATCCACATCTTTCACGAGGGTTCCTAAGGATTCGCCACCTTCGGCACCAAAGAACCGTGTGCGCACGTCCACTTCTTGGATAATGTCCACCCCTTGTAGGTCATCCAGCGTAATAGCAAAAATACGATCATAGGTCTTTTTGTCTAGTCCTTGCCACCACAATTCCGCCGGTTCCACCGTATACCGCTGGCCACCCACTTCGTAAAAGTCCAACATTTTTCCTTTGCGACCGATGTGGTACGTCTTACCGTCTCGTTCCACCACAATATGCCCCTCTACAGGTTCTTCTTTCCGCTTCGTACCTAGCAAAATACCACGAAAGGCTTGGAGCAGTGTTGTTTTTCCGCTTCCATTCGGCCCGTATAGCACATGCAGTCCTCGTTCATGAGGCTGAAAGGTCCACTGTTCATAGGGGCCATAGTGTTCTATATATATTTCTTTAATCTTCATACTCATTCCCCTGTAATAGCCGGATTCCTTCCCGTCGTGCCTTCTCATAGGCAGCCTGTACCATGTCCTCTGTCACTAACTGTCCATACATGCACAAGCGTTTCCACTCTGGACGATCTTTCACAATGTTCAGTAACGAATCCGCACCCGCATCCATCGCATCCAAGGCTTTCACATAATCGCTGACCATACCTGGCGCAACACCTTGCTTACCGGTACTGAAAGTATCGCATTCTATGCCGATGATATACACGCCGTGCTTGCCACTTTCTTCCGCTTGGGCTTCCTCCATCCAAGCTGCACGCACTGCATTGTCACTCGCCACTTCTGATAAAGGTTCTTCTCCAATAAGTCTAAGTGTCAACAAAATAGACATACCCGGTTTTCGGATCATTTCTTTTTTGTGGCGCAACATTTCCAGCATCTCTACTACCGATTGCACTTGCCCTAAATCAATAGTATCTTCTGCAAATCGGATCGCATTGGTCTCGTGAAAGTGTACTTCCACAGTGCCACGGCTAGATACATCCACCACATAGCACCCTTTCGGGCCACTTTCACCACGGTGCAGACCTTGGCTATTCCCCGCATAAACGATATGAGGTTGTTCACTCAAAATCTGGCGCTTGTGAATGTGACCAAACGCCCAATATTGAATGGGAATCCGGCGCAACGCATCGAGGGAACAAGGACCCGTCTTGTCATGTCCCTCATGACTGCCTACCGTTCCATGTACTAGGGCAATGGAAAAAGGATCACTGCGTAAAGGATGGATGTCCGACGCTAGGTCCTCATACTGGGTATCACTGGAAATACTGCGACCATAGATGCCAGCCACCTCTTGACCACGCACCATAAGAGAGAATCTATCCACTCGGTCCGCTGAACAGATATGGACATTATCGGGCAATGGCATATGCCGTTTCCAACTTTCAGAAGGGTCATGATTACCTTGTACTACATAGACAGGAATGTGCTCCTTGGCAAGACTTTCACAGGCACGCACAAAGTGCATCTCCGCCTCAAGGGGATGGTCCGCTCCATCATAGACGTCCCCCGTAATAAGCACTGCTGCCACACGCTGACGGATGGCTAGGTTCACGATATTCTGAAAGGACCCATAGGTGGCGCGCATCATGGCCTCATCTAAAGATCTGCCAAAAGATTTTAAATAGCGAAAGGGTGCCCCTAAATGGAGATCCCCACATTGTATGAATCGAAATGGTATACCCATATTATAACCCTTTCCAAGCCTCAGCTAATACCTGTACCGCCCGTTCTAAGTCACGGGTCGGTATTCCGCTGAACGATAACAACACCTCTACAATACCGGTCTCATCTCTGTCTATGACCTTAATATCGCAACCAGCCTTTAACGCTCGCAGACGAAACACATCGCCCTTATTGTGCACCTTACGAATCCCCGCATAGACACCGCCCTCTGGATCGATGACCTCATAGGTATCGTCCAAATAGTGGCGCAACAAGCTAGTAAAATACTTACTTTTTTCTAAATAATGTTTACGAAGGCGGCGAATTTGCTTATGCCACTCCCCTTCATCCATATACATGGCCCATGCCAACTGCTCTAACACGCCTGCACTTTGCCCATAGGCCTTGTGGTGCTTGTGAAAGTCCTCATAGAGAACCACAGGCAACACTAGGTAACTCAACCGAATGGATGGTGGTAACACCTTCGACGGCGTGCCCATGTATATGACACAATCTTGCAAATCCATGCCCTGCAACGACAGCACAGGCTTTCCATAATAGCGAAGTTCACTGTCATAATCGTCTTCTATGATGAAAGCATTTCGACTCTGAGCCCACCGCAATAACTCTGTCCGCTCTTGGATCGTCATAATACGGCCCATACTATCGCCGTGAGATGGCATACAGTATACCACTTCCACATTGGCTGCTTCTAACGTGGGAATCCATTGTGACTCTCCTGTATCCACCTCTACAACAGAAAATCCATAGTCTTTCCATACAGCCTTGGCAAAACTAGGGCTTTGGCGGTCGATGGCTACCTTGGATTTCCCTTGACGTTGTAACAAGGACGCAATCATATGCAACGAATTGAGGGTACCACTGGTCACGAGCACTCGCTCTGCTGTAGCCCGAACACCTCGCGCCTGTTGCAAATATTGATTCAAGGCTGACCTCAGCTCAGTTTCTCCCTCTAGCTGACCATACGTCATAAGCCGTTTCGTATCTCGTAAAGCGTAGCCAATAAAGCGTTTCCACCGTTTGAAATCGAATCCCTCCGGGTCCATAGCGCCAGTAGCGAAATTGTAGAGGATGGGAGGGGGCTGTCTATTCGTTTCTTCATGCAAAGTATGCGCTGCTGTACAAACCGTACTCCTATCACAATACGATATTGGCTTTTCTGACTTATGATTCATATCACCGCTTACACTTTGAAAGATACCCTTTGATTGCATTGAGGAAAAAACACCTTGTCTAGATTCTACTCTGTCACCTATGATTCCATATGTTTGATTAGACGAAGTGTCAGTATGAGTTATCCTGTCATAATATCCCTCCAAAGGCAGAGGAATCTCCAGCACCTCATAGGGTGCCTTGTTATGCGCTTGAATATATCCTTCCGTTGCCAACTGCAAATACGCTTGCTCCACCGTAATCTTGCTGACACCCAACTGCGCTGCCATAGCCCGTATAGAAGGAAGACGCTGCCCTGGACGGAACAAGCCCTGCTCAATATGCACTTTTACAGCCTCATATACCTGCTCGTACATGGGAACCCCTGCATTCGCATCTAGGACAATCATCTAGACCCTCCAAAACAACAAACCTTACGTCCTTAAATGTATATATCTTTTTTGTTCTCGCTTCTTTAGTAGTTACATTCCTTACACCGCTACCTTCAAAATTCTGAACCATCGTTTCTAAGATATATTCTTACCTTATATTATAAAAGTAAACACGAAAAATGACTACACCAAAAGTATTTTTATCGTTATAAACTCGACTTAACTATCAACAGTACGCATATATTTAAATAACTGTTTATGGTATACTAATCTCGTTACAGGTGAAACCGATTCCGTAACAGGAGGAGGTGATAATGTGACTTTCTTTATAAAATCTCTTTTTAAGGCAATTTTGGCAAATGTAATTGGCTACTATATTCGCAAATGGATTGAATTGCTATTCCACTTGTAACAATCCTAGATTTTGTATTGATCTATAAATAATACAAAGTAAAACTCCCTAGGTGGCACCCTAGGGAGTTTTTGTGTACTTTTCTTTATAAAATCTTTAGCTACGCTTATTGTATCACCTATCACTTATAATTTCAATAATTTTTCTCCATATACTCACGTAAACTCTAGCGATATTTGCATTTAGCAATAAACAATGCTATACTTATCTTATAAAAAAGAAGAGCTAATAACGTGTGCTGGCGTTAGGCTCATCTTAAAGATACTGAAACTGAATTTGCCTAACGTGCTAAGGTGTGTGAGACCTTATCCGTTAGGCTTTTTCATTGTCTATTTTACTAGATCAATGAATTGAATTGCTAAACTAGCAATAGAAATAATCAAGGAGATTTTTTCATACTTAGTCATAGCAACCACCTCCTCCCATATTAGGAAGAGATGAGCCTAACATCACGTCATTAACTCTTCTACAAACCTATTATAGCATAAATTCTACATATAGAATAATATTATATAATCGCAGAAATTTAAAATATCCCCCTAAATAAGCAACCTCAGAATTTCTTTGATAAGTACTTATCCCCTTCTTTCAGTCCTATGAGAAACGCAGTTACACGTAGCAGCCTTTGTGGCGCCCCTTACTGCCTAAATTACACAATCCCAAAGAAGAGCACGGCGTGCCCCGAATATAATAAGTCTGGGGTCACGTTCATATATATCATAATCACATATTCCCTAAAAGAGCAGGGCATGTTCCTGAAGAAACATTATGAAATACCGTTTCTTCAGGAATGTGCCCTGCTCTTCTATTTGCTTCATAAAATATTAACTGAACGTGACAAGCTATATAAGGTATACCGTGCTCTTTCAGTCCCCTGAGAAACGCAGTTACACGTAGCAGCCTTGTGGCGTCCCTTACTACCTAAATCACACAAACACAAGAAGAGCACAGTGTGCCTGAATATAATAAGTCTAGAGTCACGTTCATATATATCATAATCACATATTCCCTAAAAGAGCAAGGCATGTTCCTGAAGAAACATTATGAAATACCGTTTCTGAAGGAATGTGCCTTGCTCTTCTGTTTGCTTTATAAAATATTAACTGAACGTGACAAGCTATATAAGGGTATGCCGTGCTCTTCTAATCCCCTGAGGAGCGCAGTTGTACGTAGCACATCTTGTGGCGCTCTGTACTGACCAAATTAAGCAAACACAAAAAAGGCGTGGCATGTTCCTAAGCAAACATTATGAAATACCGTTTGCGAAGGAATGTGCCACGCCTTTCTATTTAGTTAATCAAGATTCGCCACAAGATTGCATAGGGCAAAAAGAGACAATCCACAGGCTGCATAACGGAACAAGTGCCGACCTGAAATGTTAACGCCACTACTATTGACTCAAGTTAACAATAATTATATAATGTAGTCATTATGATGTAGTCATTAAAATCAAATGAAAATTACGAGGTGTAATTATGGAAACTGTATCAAAATCTATTTCCTATGAAACAATCATAGCCTACGCACAAAAAGTATTAGATGGTGGCGAGATCACTCGTGAAGAAGCAGAACAGCTCATTCACACATCTGACGAAGACACTATGATACTATTGGCTATGGCTGACAAAATCCGCCAAAAATTCAATGACGATACAGTAGACCTATGTGCCATCGTGAACGCCCGTTCCGGTAAATGCCCAGAAAACTGTAAATTCTGTGCTCAATCCGCCCATCATGACACTGGTGTTACTGTGTATCCTTTCATGGAAGAGGAAGAAATCGTGAACGCCGCTAAAAAGGCGAAAGAAGCCGGTGCTATCCGCTTCTCCATCGTAACAAGTGGTCGTAACACAAACAATCCTAAAGAGTTTGAGCAAATCTTGAGCGCTCTCACTCGTATTCGTAAAGAAACTGGCTTAGAAATTTGCTGCTCCCTTGGTCTATTGACTTATGAGCAAGCAGTGCAATTGAAAGAAATTGGTGTGACACGCTATCACTCCAACATTGAAACGGCACCAAGCCATTTCCCAGACATTTGTACCACACATTCTTATGAAGATAAAATGTCCACTATCTCCAATGCCCAAAAAGCTGGCATTCGCGTTTGCTCCGGTGGTATCTTAGGCTTGAACGAAACCAAAGAGCAACGTGTTGAAATGGCATTCGAATTAAAACGATTAGGGGTAGACTCCGTTCCATTGAATATTCTTAACCCTATCAAGAACACACCATTCGAAAACAACGAGCCAATTCCTCCATTGGAAATCCTTCGTACCTTCGCTGTGTTCCGCTTCGTATTGCCGAATGCATTGATCCGTACCGCTGGTGGTCGTGAAGTCAACCTTCGTGACTTACAAGCTTACGCATTAAAAGGTGGCTTGAACGGTATCATGGTAGGTGGCTACCTAACAACAGCTGGTCGCTCTCCAATGGATGATCTACAAATGATCAAAGACCTAGAACTAAGCCTTAACACTGTACAACAAGCATAATCATATACCTGTAACAACGAAACTTTTTCATTACCTATATGTCTCTCTTAGAGAGCTGCAACCATATAGAACTTTCAAATGAGAAATAGGGGACCCGATTCCAACGAATCTGGGTCCCCTATTTTTTGCTATATACGATTTTTATAATAAATTCCTTAGATACAGCAAACACTAACCCCTAAAAGTATTAGTTATAAGTTTCCATTCAGCATTGCTTACCCATCCCCATGCATAAGATATGAGAATATACTGCATCTATCTAAAGCGATATATCGGCACGCTAGCATTGAACTCATTAAAAACTATATACAGAACTAGATGATTCCCAAGCCCTGCAATACCGGCTCATACACATAATACAAGAACAACCATGTCCCCAATCCTGCTACGCCACCTACGAGGGCACCGTTAATACGAATCCAAGCGAGGTCTTCTTCCACCTTGCTTTCAATAAAATGGATGAACCGTTCTGTGCTCAAACTTTGTAGCACTTCACGGATGATAATGCCAATAAATCCATGGCTCTTCGATGCAATATGCAACATAATATGCGTCAACGCTTCTTCTAGACGTTCTACCATACCCGGCTCTTCACAGTAATGATTCCACAACTCTTGAAAGCTCGATTCCAACGCAATGGCCATCGGTGATGACCCATCGCTGGAAACCATACCCTCACGAATACGAGGGCATACATAGGCTTCTAACATGAGCTCCCAATCTTGCACGTCAATCCACTGTTGGATAGCATCATCCAATGTCTTTGTGATGCTTCGGTTCGACGCCATCTGCTGCAACGGTCCCACCCATTGGTGCAACCACACCAAACGCTCCGTACTATTCGGCTGTTTCCAGCGCTCCAACATTTGGTGTACTTCTTCTATGATGGCACCCGCCATTTCTTGGACGTTCACAATGTTCAACCCTTCTGAAAGCCCAATGAGCATAGCAGACACTACATCTTTCTTGCGCTTTTCAATTTCTTCCTCAATGACCGTTTCTAACCATTGCTGTGCCTTCGGCGTATACAATGCTCTCTGCAAATAGTCAATCCCTCGAATGACCACACTTTCATAGCGATTGTGCTCACACACATGTAGCAAAGTCTGTTGCATAGGGCCGATAAAAGATTGATTATGCAAAAATTTTCGTAACCGCTGTGCACCCCATTGGGCCCACTCCCGATCACTGCGGCGCTCCCACAATTCAGACAACACCGTGGCAATCCCTTGGCGCACCGTATTCCGCCCTACATCACTACGGATATATTGGTCTACAAAGGGCACAAACTTCACCCGTTCAATGGCACTTTTACATTGGTCGTAGGTGAGAAGTTTCGTATTCACCATGCGGATAATCCCCTCAATGAGCCGATTCTTATTTCGTGGAATCAGCTCTGTATGAAAGGACACTCCCAAAGGTTTGCGAAATAACGCAGTCACTGCAAACCAGTCCGCTACGCTACCAATGAGAGCAGATTGAACAAACCAATACAATCCATCATACCAAGGAGCCGTGATGTACCACTGCCCCCACCACACAAAAGCGAACAGCACCGCCATGGTAAAAAGCAATCGATTCGCATAGGTAGTATAAGGATTTCTTTGTGTTTCCATGATGCGAGGGCTCATAGGATCCCTCCTTTCAGCAGGGTCAATCCATAGAAGAGACCGCCTAAGATGGCACCCACCAAGGATCCGTTGATGCGTATCATCTGCAAATCATAGCCCAATTTAGATTGTAAAATACGAGTAATTTCCTCTGGCGTGAATCGGTTCATCTCGCGCACGACGATATGTTCAATCCAAGGGCGCACGTAATTTAAGACGTGTAACAATTGGAATAAAATAAATCGTTCTGCCTTACGGCCTTTCATAGCATTCGTTTCCAAACGCTCAAAGAAATGGTACAATTCCGTTTCCCCTTGCTCTACATAGCGCGCTAGGTCTAAGGTATCTTCCAACACATAGCCGTCCTCAATAAACTCTCGGAACCAAGCATTCTTTTTATCTTCTAGCTTCTGTTGCCATTGTCCATTTTGTGCCAGTTCATCCACTGCCCACCGTGCTTTTTCATACACAGCGTTTCCCAGTGGCGACTGCAAGGACTCTTGACTCATCAAATAGGCACAGCCTTTCACCTGTATCATATGCGTAATGTATTCCGGCGAAAGCGATTCCCCGCCCAATGCCAGCGCCAATTCTCGTAAGAAAGAATGGTCTGCATAGCGGTTCATCACAGATGACACCATCCCTAATACATAGGGGCGAATCCCCTCTGCTGCAAGCAATCGTTGGAGCATGCGGTTGATGTGCATCCATAGCACCGCTGCTCGTTCTGGTTCTAAGAGCTGACGGCACAAGCTAACCACGAAAGGCGTCACTCGCCAAGACTCCACACCGTTCTTGATGTGCCCAAGCAATTGCTCTTGCAGTAAATTTTCTTTTACATGAGGCAATACATGGTCTTTCAATTCCTCAAAACACACATGAACATACCCCCGACCAGTGGTACTATTCATAAATGATACAATCCGCTGCGGTACACGTTCCTGTTTCAGCACCTCGTACATGTGGGACACCCGAAGGAGTTCATCTACCATCATGTGTCGTGCCATTTCCACAAACCGCTCCTTATTCCTAGGGATAAGTGCCGTTTTAAAAGGAATCCCCAAAGGCTTCGTAAACAATGCCGTCACCGCATACCAGTCGGCTAAGCCACCAATCATGGCAGCCCCTGAAATATGCGTGATAAGCCCCCAGAAAGAATCTCTATGAAAGGGATAGGTCACCAAGAATATGACTGCCATCAAGACTAATAGAGCAGTCGCTCCATGTCGTTGTAACCATGGTGTCATTTACTTCACATCCTCTACCACCGCATCCCCTGACTGTGTAGGAATCCAACACCGTTGCGTAGGATAGGACTCTCTAAACGTCTCTGATGGAACCCATACAGGACCATTCGCATGCATAGGGATAAACAGTTTGGTATTCATTATGCTTAGTATGTCTAGAGCGCCCCACTCACGGGCCACTTCCAAACGAGCATCCACTGGGAACATCATAATATCTACGGACACACCGGCTAGAGGAGCAAACTCCTTCTCTTTAAGTGCCTTCGCCTCTGCAATATTTTCCGGCGTATCTCCTGACCAATGCCACCAGTTTAAATCTCCTGCGTGAAAGATATGATGTGTGCCGGTATCCACCAAGAACGAACCACCTTCATCCGTGGAGCCAAACATGGTGACAGTAAGGCCTTCTGCCTCTAACGTATCGCCTACTTTCATAGAGTGCAAAGAAAATACTTGTTGTACCAACTCGTCTGTTAAATTTTCCTCCGACAGAGTCTGAATATCAGTAGTGCACTCGTTGTTGATTCTTTTTAATACTAAACTAGCTGTCTCAGCATCTTCCTTAACAGTTGCTATATCCTGTATTTGCTTACGAACATCTCGCAATGCTGGCACATCCTCATGATACCAAACACTATATATATATGGTAAATATTTGAAAATTGATTTCACATAATGATCATGATGGATATGGGATACAAAGAAGTGTAACTCATAGCCTTGTTCCACTAATGCATTCACCACGCCGACTGGATCTTTCCAGTAATCAAATACATAGGCCCGCTTGCCATCTTCGATGACAAAACCGCTATGCTCTAAATAGGTAACTTTCATATTAACTCCTAATTGATAATTTTATTGATTACTTTTATTATAACACAAAAACCCTCCCAAGGTATGTACCTCAGGAGGGTTTTCTTATGAAAGTCTATGACCTTTCGACAGGGGAAATAGAATCACTTCTATTATTTGATACCCATGTGAGCCATAAGCATTTTAATTTGTGCTTTCATTTCTTCATTGTCTTGCATTACTTTTTCATAGTTTTCTTTCATGCGTGCATTGTCTGCTTTTACTTGTTCGTTATCTGCTTTCACTTGTGCATTTTCAGCCTTAAGTGCAGATACTTCATCTTGTAAAATGTAGACGGAAGAAATTGGACCACCTTTGTAGCGTTCAGGAATCATGCTGTCTTCACCACCGAATCGGTATGTCACACCTGCATTCATCATGTTTTCGCCACCGCCAACGCTGACACCTATGTTGAACATAGTATCTTCGTTAGCATAATGAGCCACCCCTAATGCAAGGGCTTTGCTGTTTTTGTATTTACCAACGCCAGCCATTACTTGAGATTTTTTAAGTGGATCATAGCTTAATGGATTCATCGCTGCTAATGCGGCTGCATGAGCGCCTACTTCATTAGTTTGACGAGTCATCGTGTTAGTAGCAGCATTCAATTGACCTACTGTCGCTGCATCAGATTCGTATACACCAGGTGCTACGTTACTGATTGTGTTGCCACCGTTGTCTAAGCCATCTTTTGTTAAGCTTACTACTGGTTTGTCATTGCTTCCAATACGGATACCACGACTATCAACTACAGATACTGTTTTCAATACTGGTTTCAACTCTTTTGTATTGTCATCTTGTTTAAAGATAACGTGACCATCTTCTGTTGTTAACCGTTCTTCATAACGAGTACCTGCTGCTGTTGTAGTCGTTACCAATCCTGCTACAGGTTTATTCGCATTGTCTACTTGAACCTTTCCATCACTGAGTAAGTTATTAACCGTGTATGTTGTGCCATTACCGTTTACCACTGTAGAAGAGTTAACAATTGGGTTACCGTTACCATCTTTTTGAAGGATTACATTACCATCTTTATCTTTTTTAGGGATAGGGTTACCCTTAGCATCTAATTTTAATAGACCTTTTTCGTCTTTTTCAAACTCAGGTAAGTAACGGTCATACTTAGATTTACCATCAGCCATGTTAAGGTCTTTTGCCAATTTCACAGTCATCGTAGCTGGTTTTCCATCTTTCGCTGGGGCCAACTCAACACCGATGTTGTTATTTGTTAATCCAGATGTTGCGCCACCTTGGATAGCCAATGTATCGCCTAAGCCAACTTCAGCTGCTAGTGGTTTGTCGCCAACTTTTGTATCCGCTGTGAATACACGACCTTTGCTTACTCGATCTGCTACATCTTTCAATTGACCTTGTGTAGCTGCTTTGGAACGTTCTTTAGCTACATCAGATGTAGGGTTAGCTTTTGCTTCCTCAGCAGAGGCAACTTTTGTAGGATCCCAAGTTGTATTACTTAAACCATCCACAGTTCCTGTAGTAATGGATTTTGTAGTAATAGATTCCATACCAGTCAATGTAGATGCCAACGCAACATTTAATGTATCTTCTTTATTCGCATCCTTCTCAACAGTGATATTGTTAGTTCCCACTAAGTGCAATGTTTCGCCAAGTTTACGTTCAACTTTTGCTTCCGCATTGTTGCCTGTGAAAGTCATTGCTTTATTAGCTAATGCTGTCACTTCACCTTTATCTGCTTTTTTGTCTAACTCAGATTTGTCAGCTTTGCCTTCTACTGTTTTCGCTAAGTCTGCAACAGTGGATTTATCAGCTTTACCATCTACTTTGTCCGCTAAGTCTTTAACAGTTGCTTTATCAGCTTTATCAGCTAACTTATTCGCAAGATCCTCAACAGTAGACTTATCTGCTTTGTTATCAAGGGCTTTTTCAACAGCATCTACCTTCGCAGCAATGCCATCTACTTTTCCTAATTTCGTTGCTGCATCGTCAGACAAGCCAATGATGACTTTACCATTTTCGCCAGTTACGATATTTAGACCTGGTTTAGCAGATTCAGCAGTGTTTGTTGTACCATCACCAGTAACGAAATCTAAGCCTTGTTTCAAGGATACTGTTTTCGCTTTTTCATCGGCATCGCCATTTGTACGATACGTAATCGGAGCATCTAGGTCTTTCATAGTTACAGTAGCATCACCGAAGTTTACTTTGCCTGGATCTGCTTTTGTAGCTCCATCCGCTGCTTTACCTGGTGTAACAGTGATTGTATTCGTACCATTTTTAATCACTAGATTATCTGTACCGTTACCAGAGATACCTTTCATATCTGTTAAGGTATCTGCCAATTTCACTACTAAACCGTTCGCACCTGCAGTTGAATCTTTTTCTACATGGATGTTAACACCTGCTGTTGCATCTGCGGCTGGTGTGAAGTTCGTCGCACCTTTTACAGTTAATGTAGTACCTAATGCACGTGTTACATCTTTTACATCATCACCTTGGAACGTTAAACCTTTCGCAATGATTTCAGTTGCTGTGCTATTCAAGTCACTTACATTCACTGCTGCATGTTTTGTATTCACATCACCTGCTGCCGTGTTCAAACGATCTAAGAATGGAGAATTAGCATTATCTTTTGGTGCAGCCGGAATTGCAGAAGCTACGTTGTTGATGACTGTAGTACCACCTGTTGTAGAACCATCTGGGTTCACTAGACGAGCTTGTGGAGTTTTCACTTCGACAGCATCATCAGCTTTTGTACCATCTGCTTTTACTTTGTCAGCTGGATACCATTTACCATCGCTAGCTTTCACAAGACGATTGCCTTTGTCATCTGTGTACACTACGGTACCAGCTTCGCCGTTACGAAGCGCATTCACTTTCGTAGTTAAGTCTTTACCGTTCAAGCCATCTGCGCCAGTTAAGCCGTCTTTGCCCATACCAGCATTGTTGCCTGTACCAGATTTACCATCACGACCATCGATACCGTTAGCACCATCACCGCCAACTGCTTTAGCAATATCAGCTACTTTCGCTAATGTATCTTTTGTCGCTTGAGACAATGCTACTGTATACGTACGTACTTTATCAGTATCTTCATCGCCACCAGTGACTTCAATGCCATCACCTTTGATAACTTTCGTATCGATCGCATCCACTGTGTATGTTGTTACATGGTCAACCGTAGCATCTGTAACCTTCACATTTTTACCAGCAGCTACTTTTACAGCACCTGCTGCTAAGTCTTTCACAGCATTTTTGCCATCATCGCTTAGGTTACCCAAATCTTTATTCGCTGCATTATCAATAGCATTACGAGTCGCTTTGTTTAAGCCAAATGTTACTTTACCATCGTCACCAGCTACGATTTCGATACCAGCTTTGGCAGATTCTACAGTATTCGCTGTACCATCGCCTTGAACAAAGTCTAGACCTGTTGTCACTGCTACGGTTTTAGCTGTGCCACCATTTGCTTTATAGCCTAAGTTAGACACGCCACCAACTTTACTATCTACATAAGCCTTATTCGCTGCATCTGTATTAGCACCTGGTTCGCCAATATTCGTTAATTTGGATCCACCGAAGTCTACCTCACCTTTAGCTCCATCAGCACCTGGTTTTACTGTGATAACTGCATTGTCACCATTTTTAATTGTCAATGGATCTGTGCCATTACCAGAGATACCTTTCATGTTTGTTAACGTATCTGCTAAGCTCACAGTCAAACCATTCGTAGGGTCGGATGCTACTTGGATATTCACACCTGGTGTTGC
>NZ_RQVE01000020.1 GCF_003992315.1 Veillonella sp. 3891 | reverse complement strand
TCCCATCCCGAACACAGTAGTTAAGCTCGTAAACGCCGAAAGTACTTGGCTGGAAACGGCCTGGGAGGATAGGAAGTCGCTGATTAAGAAAATAAAAGGAGACACCGAAAGGTGTCTCTTTTTATTTTCTAATGTAATATACTATTTTGCTTAAGCCGTTTCCAGCCAACATGGAACAAGTAATATTTATAGTATAAATGATAAGGCCTGGGATCCCCAGTGAACCACTTTCATAGGAGCATAGTGACGCATAAAAGTGTGTGAATCGGGGAGTTCGGCCCGTAAGGTTTTCTACGACCGAAGAGAGAGAGAAAACCCACAGGGCAGAATAGGAAGTCGCAAACGATAAAGCTTTATCTATAAGTTATGTCAGTCTACAGTGGGATAGTAGTAACTAAAATGCTTTTTATACCTGTATATTTTTCTAGAGTTTACTTAGTTATTTATGATATAATCTGATCGGATTAGTAACTATGAATCCATGATTACATTTATTCTGGGAGTTTATATTATGAACACACTCGACAAATTTAAAACACAAATCCAAGAAATGATGGACACAGACTACAGTTCTTTCATAAAAGCTCTAATTAGTATCGAAACAGGAGAAACTAAGATAGATAAATTACAAGCTCTATATGATTCATATATGGAAAATGATGACGTAACTTTGGTGAACGAGTTTTTCTATAAACAGTAATAGTACAGCTTTAATTAAAAATATTAAACTATCACAAGCTATACTCGAATCATGAATTCGAGTATAGCTTTTCTAACTAATAAATGTTTCATTACTTTAATTTAAAACTGAACTAATGTGATATAATATAGTAAATTAGGTAACAAGTGTTTCTTAATTTTGATATAAAGGACCACAATTTTGATACCTTTTATATTGACATATTTTCTGTACAGGTGAATTTAAACTGTTAATATCTTGTAATTAATAAATGTGTAAGTAATAGGTGAAGTATGGACGATACAAATATTCTATATGATGAAACAGATCCAAAATCTATTGAACGCTATGCGAAGCAATTAATAGGAAAAACCTTTAAAGATATTATTTGTAACGAAGAATTGAATGATGAAGAATTTATTAGCTTTGCAAATTTTGCTAGAAAAGGTGGCCTAGGAAATTTAGTAGAGAAGCATTTCTTTCAGTATGATATTAATAGTAACTCTGAAGCAGATTTTGAAAAGGCGGGGGTTGAGCTAAAAGTTACACCTTATGAAATGACAAAAAGAAATACTTATAAGGCTGGTGAACGATTAGTATTAACTATGATATCCAATACTGAGCCAGTAGAGGATGATTTCTATAAATCTCATCTTTGGCAAAAATGTAGGCTTATGCTATTAATGTTTTATCTAAGAGATAGAATGTTATCTGATAAGCTAGATTATGGAATTAACTTTGTAGGTCTATTTGAACCGATTGATAAAGATTTAGAGATTATTATTAATGATTACCAAGTTATTATTGATAAAATAAAATCTGGAAAGGCTCATGAACTCTCTGAAGGAGATACACTATACTTAGGGGCATGTACTAAAGGGGCTACTGCTGCATCAAGTATGGCTACACAATATTATAATCCTGATGTACCTGCAAAGCGTCGAGCTTTTGCTTTTAAACAAAGCTATATGACCTATGTACTGAATAATTATTATGTAGGAAAGCACGATGTAGCAGAATCAATTTTATCCGATACTGATGAAATAAACCTAGGTAAGGTACTAACTGATAAAATTAAACCTTATATAGGCAAATCAGAAGAAGAATTATGCCAAATGTTTGATTTAGTAGATTCCTCAAATAAAGCTCGATTGAGTATGTTAGTGTATCGTATGTTGGGAGTATCCTCTAATCAAGCCGAGGAGTTTATCAAAGCTAACATTGTTATTAAGACGATTCGTGTCAACAAAAATAATAAAATCAAAGAAAGTATGTCTTTTCCAGCGTTTAGTTTTAAGAAGTTGGTAGAAGAAGAGTGGGAAGATTCTGATCTATGTAAGTACTTTGAAGAAACAAAACTATTTTTTGTGGTATATACTGAAAATGATGCAGGAGAATATGTATTAAAGGGCGTTAAACTATGGAATATGCCAGCTAAGGACATAGCTTTATTAGAAGAGTTTTGGAAAGGTGTGCAAAAGATTATTAAGGATGGTATAGAACTTATTCCCACAAAAAATAAAATGGGTGATTATGTAGTTAAAAATAACTTACCTGGTAAAAATAGCCATCCTATTAGTCATATTAGACCACATGCATCTAGATCATTTTATCAATTAGAAAATGGTGTTACCTATGGTAAAGGGTCATTGGTGGATGCTGATGAGTTGCCAGATGGTCGTTTTATGACAAAACAGTGTTTTTGGCTAAATAATTCGTATGTATTAAGTGTTATTAAAGATGTATTATAATTTTCTTAATCTATTAATGAATGTATGTGATTAGGATAATTCAAAAGGAGAAGGTAATGAAACTGACCGTAGTTGAACTTTTTGCGGGAGTTGGTGGATTTCGGGTTGGTCTTAATCATGTAAAGGAAGTTGATTCCGAGACAGGTCTTGCTATTGAGCAAGGCGATTGGAACTTTGTATGGGCTAATCAGTGGGAACCATCTACTAAAGTACAACCAGCATTCAATTGTTACACTAGTCGATTTGGAGTAGGAAATCATAGTAATCAAGATATTAATACAGTAGACAAAACTACTATACCAGACCATGCATTATTAGTTGGTGGATTTCCATGTCAAGATTATTCTGTAGCGAGAACATTGTCGAAGGAAAAAGGTATTGAAGGTAAAAAAGGCGTTTTATTTTGGGATATAAAAGATGTTATAGAAAAGAAACAGCCATCCTTTGTTGTATTAGAAAATGTAGATAGATTACTTAAGTCACCAGCTAATCAAAGAGGTCGTGACTTTGCTATTATGTTAAAAACATTCGATGAGTTAGGGTATCATGTTCATTGGCGAGTCATTAATGCCGCAGATTATGGGATGCCACAAAAACGTAGAAGAGTCTTTATTTTTGCCTATAAAAGAAATACCTCTTATGCATATACCATTCAACAAAAGGTTCAAGAAATAGGTTTTGAAGATTGGTTCTATCAACATGAGTTTTTTAATAGTATATTTCCAGTTCAAAAACTTTCAACAAAGTTAGTTCAAAAAGATATACAACAGTATAAGGATATTGTCGAAGTTAGTGATAGTTATAACCAAGGAAAATTTTTATTATCTGGTTATATGGCGGATGGTGAAATATATAATAGTGATGTAGAATCTATTGTTGAAGATGTATATCCACTGAAAAAGGTAATAGATATTGCAAGAAATCATGAAACACAACCGTATAGTTCCTATACCATTAGTGATGAAAAAGTGGAAAAATGGAAATATTTAAAAGGTGGAAAGCGGATTGAACGAGTTCGTCCTGATGGAGGTATTTACTATTACTCAGAAGGAAGTATGAATTTTCCAGATGATGTGAATGTACCAGGTCGAACTATGTTAACTAGTGAAGGAACGGCTAATCGATCATCTCATATTGTGTTAGATGAAGAGAGTCAAAAGTATAGAACTATTACAGAAGTTGAAGCAGAGCTGCTACAGATGTTTCCGCCTAATTGGACTAATACAGGAATGACAAAGCGAAATAGATATTTTATGATGGGGAATGCCTTGGTAACAGGTGTAATAAGTAGACTAGAACCTCATTTAAAAGAGATAATTTTACATGAAGGTGAATAGTCATCTTCCCCAGAAAGGACTCCCATGAAACAACTCCAAACCGACGCAATTCACATTCCCATCCCAGATATGTACTTAGCAGAAGTCCGTTTTAGCACAAATAACGAGAGAGGGACTTTCATTGTTGAGCACATGGAGCTCTATGAAGGTGATTTAGTGTATGTAACGGGGCCTATGAAGGAGAAGGTGGGGACCATCATCGATGTGACCTATCATTGCAAAGTTCGCCCTTCTAAATATGAGCGTGTAGTGGCAAAGATTGACACCGATTTATATGGTGAATTTATTCCTCTTGAGCATTTATGGGTTACTTTTGACCGTCACTGTATGGACAAGGATAAGATGCGTCTTTGGTTCTTGTCACCTTTGACGGATGGGGAATGCGTGGACTCTAGCGGGTTTATACCATTTGCTTTGCATAATTTAGATAACTTCAAAATTTCAGATATTCGTGCAGAGCGTGGTGAAAGTTACTACGAGGAACATCGTGTGGTCTACATTTGCTTAGATAAGGGCAAGGGCTATGCTATCGTACAAGGATCTGAATATTATGAGGTCACTTTCACCTATATAGATGAGAAAATTCATGACATAGTTTGCAATTGCTATTGTGAAGGACATTGCAAGCATGAATATGCTGTATTGCTACAGTTGCAGGACTTACTGGGTGATTGGACAGTAAACTTTGACGAGAATTACGCTAAACAGGAATACTTTGCAGCAATAGATAAAACAGTGGTTTGGAATATGAGTGTAAGCCGTAAATACGGAGAAATTATCAAGTTAACAGAAGAATCTTATGAAGGGTTCGTTATATATGATGAATAAGGAGGTCCTATGAAAGAGCGTAAACTTTCATCGGAGATGAAATTCGATGGTAAATTAATTAAAGTAACTTATGATATAGCTGAGGTCAATGGCAAGGAAGCGTGGCGTGAAGTCGTTCATCATCCAGGGGCGAGTGCTATTGTAGCTATTGATGAAGATAATCGTATCATTATGGAAAAACAGTTCCGCTATGCTTTGAACGATTATTTGCTAGAAGTTCCAGCTGGTAAATTAGATGCTGGTGAAGATCCGTTAGTATGCGCCAAACGTGAGTTAGAAGAAGAAACTGGTATTATTGCATCAGAATGGATTAGCCTTGGTACCATCGCTACATCTCCTGGATTTTGTAATGAAGTTATTCATTTATATGTGGCAAAAGGACTTTCAAAAGGGGAAATCCATTGGGATGAAGATGAATATGTGGAAGTAGAGCGCTATACTTTCGATGAATTGTTACAACGCATTAGTGAAGAAAAAATTAAAGATAGCAAAACATTATCTGCGTTATTATTAGCTATGCCGTATTTAAAATAGTGAAAGAATGCCTAGGAGTGTAACTTCCTAGGCATAGCTTGTATATGAACGGCGATAGAGAGGAGGTCTCTATGTTTAAACGAATCATAACTATTGTGACAGATAGTGTAGGTATTGGTCATAGTTCAGATGCAGAACGCTTTGGGGACATGGGTGCCAATACATTGGGCCATATTGAAGAGGCTGTGGGTCCTTTACGGATTCCAAATTTACGGAAATTGGGTATCGGTAAGATAGCAGATATAACCCCGCAACAAGATACGGTGATAGGTGCTTTTGGTCGTATGCATGAACAAAGTACGGGAAAAGATACTACCAGCGGTCATTGGGAGATGATGGGACACCCTGTGAAAGTTCCTTTCCCAACGTTTTATGACGGGTTTCCACAGGAGTTGATGGATACTTTCACGAAGGAAACCGGCTATGGATTTTTAGGTAATGAAGCCGCATCAGGAACGGAAATCATTGAGCGCCTAGGGGAAGAACATATGAAAACGGGGAAACCCATTGTGTATACGTCTGCTGATTCGGTGTTTCAAATTGCCGCCCATGAAAGTATCATACCTTTAGAGGACCTATACAAAATGTGCCAAATTACACGAGAACGTGTGTGTATTGGGGAGTATTATGTAGGGCGTATTATTGCTCGTCCTTTTGTGGGAGAACTAGGTCATTTTGTACGCACCTCAAATCGTCATGATTATAGTCGCTTACCAGAAGGGCGATTCGTATTGCAAGCCTTACAAGATGTGAACGTGCCGACCATCGGGGTAGGAAAGATTGGTGATATTTACGCTCATATCGGTTTGGATCAGTCCTATCCAACGAAATCTAATTCCCATGGTATGAATGTAGTGGCTGCTTTGTTGGGGCATAGTGCAAATGGTGTAGATAGTGTACATAATACAGATAGTACGGATAATACACATAGTACTCATAGTACACCTGATACAGGTACTATACCTAATACTGCGGTGGATGGTAGATTTACGCATGGGTATCTAATGGTGAACCTAGTAGAGTTTGATAGCTTGTATGGTCATCGTCGTGATGTACAAGGGTATGGCCGTGAGATAGAAATGTTTGACTATCAACTAGGGGGATTACTGGAACTATTGACCAAAGATGATTTGCTACTTATCACAGCGGACCATGGTAACGATCCGACTTGGAAGGGAACAGACCATACACGGGAATTAGTGCCAATTCTGGCATATTCACCAGCTTTTACAGGACCTATTGAGCTAGGTGATAGACGGAGCTTTGCGGACATTGGACAAACTGTATTGGAAAACTTTGGGATTACCGAATCATTTGTGGGAGAAAGTTTCTTGTGTGAACTAGTAAAAGATATTCCACAACCGATACAATTTGGTTTGGGAAAAGGATTGTTTAAAACTACAGATGATATTCATGCAGGCGATGATGCAATTCAAGAAGTATTTAAGGAGTACACATGATGAATTGTATAAGGACAATAAAAAAGTGACAACACTGTTGACATAATTGAATTTGTGAATAGCAATAAATCGTTGCATAGCAAAAGAGGCTATCAGTATTGAAGAAAATTCTTCCTGACTGATAGCCTCTTTTTTGAGTACATGTACCTTCAAAATCTTACGCGCGTGTAATTTTATCAGAACGAAGGCAGCGTGTGCAAACGTTAACTCGTTTAGTTTCGCCGTCTACAATTGCTCGTACTCTTTGGATGTTTGGTTTCCAAGTTCGTTTGGAACGGATATGGGAATGAGAAACATTCATACCCGTAGTAGTGGATTTACCACATACTTCGCAAAGGTTTGCCATTTGTTTCCACCTCCAAAGTGTTTACTACTAATATAACATATGTATTTTATCATAAAAGGGCAGAGAAATGCAAGTGTATTTCTTCCTTTTAGATAAGATTATACTAGCCTATTAACTATATACTAAAATTGTAAAATCTGTCAAATTTTACAAAAAACATCTTGCGTTTAATTTTAACAAGATGTATAATTTAAACATAATTAAATATAAGAAGGACACTTTGATACAACGCCTAACACACGTGACTCTTAAAAAAGTGTCCTTCTTTTTTGTGTTCATTTTTAGGTGGGATTCATATTAGATGGTCTTTCTATGGTATAATAGAAAGCATCAAGTATCTACTACACATAGTAGCGTGTCATAATACATAGATACACAGATAGATCCAGTGATATTAGTTATGACATTGTATTAGCACGTGCTGGCAGTATGGCGTTTCTTATCTTTTGACCAGTCGATATAAACTCGTCATCTTACATAGTTACAGGATAGCATTCGTTATGTATTAACTAGCTAATATGAATGCGTCATGTAGTGAACTTTCAGAATTGATAGAATAAAAATTGTTACTAAGACGGCGTGGATAGAAAAGAGTGCGGATAGAATATGAATGAACAATTGCAATCGATAAAGAGCGTGGGACCGCAACGAGTGAAACAATTGAATAAATTAGGCATCTATACGGTAACAGGTTTGTTGCATTATTTTCCTCGTACTTTTGAAGATAGACGGCAGGTGTATACGATCTGCGAAGCTCCTATGGGAGAAATGGTAGGTGTGACGGGACAGGTAGTACGGGTTAGTGAAAAGCGACCAAGACCACGCATGCATATATTAACAGTTACTCTATCTGATGGAATACGTCAATTGAATTTGACATTTTTTAACCAAGCGTATAAGAAAAACTTTTATAAACCTGGTCAACATATATATGCCTATGGGAAGATAGAACATGCCTATGGTGCGTACCAAATGAATACACCTCAAGTGGAAATGATAGAGGAAGGGCAAGTCATAGAGCGTGGTATTGTACCTGTTTATGGTTTGACGGAAGGTATGAAACAATGGGGTATCAGACTGGCCATAAAAAACTGGTTTGAACATAATGGTACTTTAGAAGATGTGGTCCCTCAAGATGTGATGGGCGATAAGTTCAATATGAGTCGCTATGATGCCTTTCGAGAGATGCATTTTCCTACATCTTGGGAACGGTATCAAGAGGCACGTAAGCAATTAGCCTATGAAGAACTATGGATTATGCAAATGGGACTATTACTCCTTCGTTCTCATGAACAGGACCAAGGGGGATTCCCAATGACCGAAAATGGATCGTTGGTGGAACGAATTAGGCAAGGCTTGCCATTTACATTGACTGGTGATCAAGAGAAAGCCTTAGGGGAGATTGCTCACGATATGGAACAGCCCCGAGCTATGCAGCGGTTAGTACAAGGTGATGTTGGTTCTGGTAAAACGGTAGTAGCTGCATTGGCTCTAGCGAAAGCAGTAGAAAATGGATTTCAAGGGGCTATTATGGCGCCGACAGAAATTTTGGCGACCCAACATTTTGAAAGTTTTCAGGAACTCTTTCAAGATGCACCGATACGAATGGCATTGCTGACGGGCTCTACGAAGAAAAAGCAAGATCTCTATGATGCTTTAGAACAAGGAGATATTGATGTCTTGGTAGGTACGCATGCATTGATCCAAGACAAGGTGGTATTTCACCAATTAGGGCTGATTGTAGTAGATGAACAGCATCGATTTGGTGTAGAGCAACGGGCAAAATTGCAACGAAAAGGAGACCACCCTCATGTGCTAATTATGACTGCCACACCTATACCACGTACTATGACCTTATCTATTTATGGAGACTTAGAAGTTTCCTTGATTAAGGAAATGCCCCCAGGTCGTAAACCGGTGAAGACCTACGCTGTGGATTTATCTTACAAGGAGCGGTTACTACATTTTTTTGAGAAAGAAATGCAAGCAGGTCGTCAAGTCTATGCGGTGTGCCCATTAGTAGAAGAGTCTGAAAAAATGGATTTACAAGCAGCAGAACAAATTTATTACGAATATAAAGAATATTTTGAACCACACTATCGTGTAGGTTTGGTGCATGGTCGTATGCGTCCAAAGGAAAAAGAAGAAATTATGGATGCCTTTTATCGTAAGGAAATCCATCTTCTTGTATCAACTACTGTGATTGAGGTAGGTGTGAATGTGCCCAATGCGACCATTATGTGCATCCATAATGCAGAACGTTTTGGGTTATCTCAGTTACATCAATTGCGTGGTCGTGTAGGTCGTGGATCTTCACAAGCTTACTGTATCCTGATTAGCGATAGCAAAAACCCTGATAGTAAAACTCGACTTTCACTGATGGAACAAACGCAAGACGGATTTGAACTAGCAGAGCAAGACTTGCTTATCCGTGGTACGGGAGAATTATTTGGATTGGCTCAATCAGGGCTACCAGATTTGAAAGTGGCGAACATCATCAAAGATATTCCGATTCTTGTGGAAGCCCGGGAGGATGCAAAAGCTTATTTACTAGCTCATGGTTTTGAAGATGTACAATCTACGTTGCGCCATCAAATGGAAGCACGCTTTGGACCACAATATATGCGTATTTTGTATAGTTAAAGTTGTTTAGTAAGGGCTAAATATGATACAATAAGGTGAGATTTTATCTGTAGCACAGTGTTATGGATACGTAATGGTGAGGGAGGATATACTCATGCCTATTATTCATGTAGAACTTGTTGAAGGTCGTACTTTTGAACAAAAGAAAGCTCTTGGTGAAGCGATTACAAAAGCAACTGTGGAAACTGTAAAAGTGCCTGCAGAAGCAGTTAAAGTAATTTTCGTAGACATGAAAGCTGATAACTATATGGAAGCTGGCGTTATGCGCTGCGAAAAGAAATAATAAGGGAAATTACCTACCAGAAGGATAGGTCTATGATAGGGAGGCATCTCTTTCATATGTCCTGTCCTTCTTGTTTACATACTAGAGTAGATGAGGTGAATGGTGCAGAATCAAATACATGTGCTATCCGTTCCAATTGATGTGGTAACGATGACGGAAGCCGTAGATAGAGTGCTTTCATTAGTGGGACAGCCAAAATTACATATGGTGGCAACGGCCAATGCAGAAATGATTATGATGGCACAGGATAATCAAAGATTGTTAGAGGTTCTGCAACAAGCTGATCTCGTTGTACCTGATGGAGCAGGTGCTTTATGGGCGGCTGAGCAACAAAAACAGCGGTTTCCAGAGCGAGTGACAGGTTGTGATCTATTACAACAGTTATTGAAAGCAGCTAAAGCACATAATATTAAGGTCTATTGTTTAGGCGGAGCTGAGGGCGTTGTCAAAAAAGCCTTAGAAAATATGACAGCAGAACTTGGAGAATTGCCAGTAGTGGGATATCATTCTGGTTATTTCACAGCCGAAGAAGAAGTAGAAATTCTTGATGAGATTCAACGTAGTGGAGCTCAATTAGTGTTTGTTGCCTTTGGGGTGCCGAAACAAGAGTTTTGGATTCAAGAAAAATTGTCCCATTTAGATGGTGTCGTAGCCATGGGAGTGGGCGGTTCTTTTGATGTATTAGCGGGTATGTTGAAACGAGCTCCTCTATGGATGCAAGAAAACCGCTTAGAGTGGTTATATCGATTGGCATTGCAACCAAAACGTATCATTCGTATGTTAGCATTGCCTAAATTTATGTGGACGGTATGGCGCCATAAATCTTGATACAGTGCAGTCGTATCTTGATGGAGCTATCACTAGTTAAGAGAGGTTTAGTATGGGTTTGATTGTTAAAGAAGGATATCCTTTAATTGGTGCTTGTCTTGTTGTGACGGCACTGGTAGGCTACTTTCTATCATGGTGGTTAGGAATTATACCATTTGTACTGGCATTATTCTTTACTTATTTTTTCAGAAATCCTAATCGCCGCATTCCTCATGATCCAAAGGTTCTAGTATCACCTGCGGATGGGAAAGTAATGGAAGTAGTAGAGGTCTTTGAGGACACGTATTTACATCAACAATGTAAAAAAGTAACGATTTTTTTATCTGTTTTTGATGTCCATGTGAACCGGGCACCCATGGCAGGTGAAATTACGTTCCGCCAATATACAGAAGGACGCTTTTTACCAGCCTATAAGGATTCAGTAGGTTATGAAAATGAACGTCACACGATTAGTATTAAAAATGAGAAGATGGAAATTGTGGTGACACAGATTGCGGGCTTGTTGGCTAGACGTATCGTGTCTTGGACGGATGTAGGAGATACCTTAGAGCAAGGTACTTTATATGGTATGATTAAATTCGGGTCTTGCACAGAACTATTTGTTCCATTAGACGTAGAAATTTGCGTGACAAAAGGACAACATGTAGTCGGTGGTGAGACGATTATTGGGAGGGTGAAAGATGAATAAGTCTATATTTCCCAATCTATGTACAGCAGCTAACTTAGCCTTTGGTGTTGTAGGGATTAGTTTATCTGCAACAGGTAATTTTACAGGAGCTGCGATTTGTGTACTACTATCTTTATTAGCCGATGGCTTAGATGGACGAATTGCTCGTGCATTGGGAGTTTCTGGAGAGTTTGGTCGTGAGCTAGATTCATTAGCGGACGTAGTCGGCTTTGGTGTATCTCCAGCTTTTATGCTGTACATGATGAGCTTAGATCACTATGGTTGGTTGGGCTATGTGCCATTGTTGGTATTCTCTGTACTAGGGGCTTTCAGATTGGCACGATTTAATATTATGACAGAAGAAGTACATGGTTACTTCCAAGGGTTACCGATTCCTGCAGCAGGTTGTATGGCAGCTACTTATGTCTTAAGTGGTGTTCGTATTCCTGATGTGGCACTGATGTTAGCCATGATATTCGTAGGCTATTTGATGGTCAGCAATGTACATCACCCAGATTTTAAAGGGAAAGGTAGCGATCCAGTGCAACCCATTGCCGTAGGGATTACTGTAGGCTGTGGCGTATTTTGCCTATTGATGGACTATCGCTCCTGGCCGGTATTGATTTTTGTATTATATGCTGTATATGGTATTAGTAATACTATCATCAATAACATTCGTAAATAGGAAGGAACTAGGATGAATTACGTTTGGTTTGACCTAATTATGATTCCTATACAGGTAATTATCGTATTTTATACCTTGTATTACTTCGTGTTGATGGTCTGTGGTATGTGGCATAAAAATGATAAAACGGAATGCCCACCGAAACATTCCTTTGCCATCATTGTATGCGCTCATAATGAAAGTGCCGTGATAGGTCAATTGGTGAATAATCTACAAGTCCTAGATTATCCTCGTCACTTATATGATATCTTTGTGGTAGCAGATAATTGTAAAGATGATACGGCTAAGATTGCTCGCGAAGCTGGTGCTGAAGTGTATGAACGCTTTAATACTGAGGAAGTGGGTAAAGGCTATGCCATGGGCTGGATGTTTGATAAAGTATTCGACATGGAACGCCAATATGATGCCTTCGTCATTTTTGATGCGGATAATTTAGTGCATCCTCATTTCCTCTATGAAATGAATCGTCATTTGGAAAAAGGGGAACCTGTAATCCAAGGATACTTGAATGCGAAGAATCCAACAGATACATGGGTGGCTGGTACCTTTGCTATTGCCTTTTGGATGGTGAATCATATGTGGCATTTGGCGAAATATAACCTGGGACTTTCCACAGCCTTGGGCGGCACAGGTATGTGTATTCGTACAGATATCATCCGCGATTATGGTTGGTCTTGTAATAGCTTGACAGAAGATATGGAATTTTCCTTGAAACTGTTAATCCATGGTGTAAAAACTACGTGGGCTCATAATGCTATTGTGTATGATGAAAAGCCATTGACCTTTATGCAGTCTTGGAATCAGCGAAAACGCTGGGCCCAAGGTCATTTTGATACAGGAGAACGGTATATTCCGAAACTCTTTGTGCAAGGTATTAAGAAAGGGAAATGGACAATTCTAGACGGGATTGTGCAGATTACACAGCCCTATTTCTTGTTATTGTCAGCCTTTTATATTATTATGACCTATATCAATGGCATTGTGCCATTGTATACGAATATCATTTACCAAATCTTGCCAGTACAAGTATGGCAGATTATCGGTATTGGACAATATTTATTTCCACTTATTGTGTTGGCTCAAATTAAAGTGCCACCAAAAGTTTGGATCTATTATTTATTATATCCGCTATTCATCTATTCTTGGGTACCCGTTACCTTCTTAGGATATTTGAATCGCCATGACAAAGTATGGTCCCATACACAACATACCCGTGGGGTAGCATTAGGGGAAGTGAAATTAACCCGTATGGGCGATACGAGTCGGAAAACAAAAGAATAAGATATGATACGAGCAACAGGATGTGAAAGTTCTGTTGCTTTTTTGTGTGCTTGTTGAAAGGTGTAGATGCAGAGTGTGAGCTAAAAGCTATGTAACGATATTTGATATTTATTATAAAGATTGTACCCAAAACCACACACTTTTGGGTGTATCTTTAGTGTTTATTGTAGTTTTGATTTACAGATTGTAGTAAATTTGCACCAAATATTATATAATATTTGGTGCAAGGAGGGAGAAAAATGACATATAAAGAGAAAATTTTAGATAGAATTAATACTCTAAAGGATGGACATGTTTTTATTGCCAATGATTTTTTTGATATTGCTGGATATGAAACAATTCGTAGTGCTTTAAATCGTCTTGTGGAGAGTAATAAAATTAGCCGTATTATGAAGGGAATCTATTTCAAACCAAGATACATTGAAATCATTGATGAATACACAACGCCATCTATTGATGAAGTGGCAAACGCCATTGCTAGAAAATATAATTGGACAATCGCACCATCTGGAAATACAGCATTAAATATATTAGGACTATCTACGCAGGTTCCTGCCACATGGTCGTATATATCTGATGGAAGATATGCAAAGTTTACGGTTGGCAATACGATGATAGAATTTAAACGTAGGACGAATGGAGATATTTCAAAAATGTCTACTATGACAGCTATGATTATACAAGCCATCAAAGCCATTGGAAAAGACAATGTCACGGAAAATGAGATTAACTTTTTAAAGGCAAAAATATCACCACAAGATAAAGAAGAACTATTATATAATGCTAAAAGTACAAGTGTTTGGGTATACTATATTATTATGAAAATATGTGAGGTAGAACATGTTTGAGTATAAGAAGATAGTATTGCTGTACTGAGATCCTTGGAAGATGAATTACATAAATTATAGATATAAGCCCTGTTGCAGTTCACATTTTGCAACAGGGCTTTTGCTATCCCCAAAAATAGGGCTCAAAATATATTCTAGATCCGCAACTATTGGGACTTTTATAATTTTTAAATTTCACTTTTCTATATACTAAGAGAGGCAAAAATTTTTAAATTTATGTTGCCAATGACAAAATATGTCATTTGTGATGGGTATACTGTACTCATACTTAGTGTTTTGAAAGTGGTATAAGACCACGGAAAGGAAATGATTATGAATTTTTGGAAAGTATTAATGGAATCAATTACAGCGAAGCAACAACAAAAGGGACAGAATGGACGCATGGGGACACAGTGGTTTGATGTATCTCAAGACACATCAAAGGTAGTCGTGCCGATGGCACATCCTAGTCAGCTTGGAACGGAAGTTAGTGTACGTGAAAAACCTACGGTTAGTACAATGACTGAGGTAGTCAACTCCCAAGCAGTGCTTGGGTCTAGCGTACCAACAACAGGACATGTTGCAGAAGATATCATGAAAGTATCTAGCGAATCCATGCAAGGAGAAGTAGATCAAGGTGATACTATTGCTCAAACGCAAGTATCTGTAGAAGGTCAAGAGGTGGTTCAAACGCAGTTTGATGGTATAGATACAACTCAATTATCTGTACAAGCTAAGGACTTAGTGAAATCAGAGTCAGATCAAAGCAACACCATTTCGGTTCTATCCGGATCAGTTCATTGTGCAGTAGAAGCATTTGCACGATTTGGCAGAGCAGATATGTTAGCACAATTAGTGCAGGAACAGGATGTACATAAAGAGATTGAGTACTTGGTTGGCTCTCTATCCGACTTTGCAGAGGCGGCCCATTTATGCAAAGGGGATGATATGGATTTTGCAGTTCATGCCATTCGTCAAGGTATCAAAGATTGTGAAGCTATTACAGCCAATAGCGAAGTAGATGCAGCTTTCTTGCAGTACTTGCCAACGTTAAAAGAAAGCTTAGGGAACTTATTAGATACGACTGTTCATAGTCAAGAATTACAATTAGCCATGATTCAATGGTGCTTGCAATGTGGTTTATACCAGCAATCGGTGACCTTAAGTACGGAGTGGGTGCCAACGATCTTATTCAATAAAGGCGTTTACTACACCGATCGTACTGACATGGAAGTGTTATTTAAAAAAGAAATTGAATCTATGCAGCGTACTTGGAAAGAGTGTTTTGTCATTACTTACCGTGATTATGCAGGGAATAAAGCAGTCAGTGTGGCTGGTGGTGATACAGTAGGAGCAGAATTATCTGTGATCCGTGATGAATTGCGTGGGGCTATTAACAAAAACCAAGTGACCAAAGCTTTTGCTAATTTCTCTTATAACAAAGAAAAAATTCTAGCATTTATGCTCGATTTGTACCCAGCCTATTTACATGTACAGCAAAATATACGCTCTGTTGTGGATGTTATGTATTTTCAAGCACAATACCCAGAGATTGAAGGCTACTTGCGTGAATACTATGAAATCCAATGCACTAGCGTGAGCTACCATAAACAATATTATCAATTCTTACAACAAAGTGCATCCGATTACGGCGCTTTCATCCGTCAATTCTTACAAGCACCGACAGCAGAATTGGTAGAACGATTTGATTTGTATAAAGGCGTTTGCTTTGATGAAGAGGATGAGGAATCCTTAGAATCGGTAGCAGTGGAAACATTCCAAAAACAGCGTATTAAATTAATTCGTGATTGCCAAGCTATGCTTGCCTACGGTAGTGCGAAAACAGATTTACCACAAGTAGAGGCGCTACAGTTCTTGGTGGAATTCCATTACATTCGCCATCTTCGCAACAATATCAACCATGCAGCAGATAAAACATTGGTCATCACTAGCGATATGGTGAAAGAAGCAGTGTCTACTTTGGTATCATCCTTACAAGCTGGTCAGTGGTTGGGGACTTTCACAGTAGAAAGTGAATTGGAAAATAATCGAAATATTATTTAAAAAAGTGTTGCCAATGACAAAATATGTCACTTTCATATGGCATACTAATAGCATAGAGCACATAGTTCTAATACTTGGGGACATAGAAGAGAGAGAACATGTGATATCTAATTAGAATATTGTGAATCATTTAAGGAGGAAACATGACACAACAAGAAACAGTGTTGTCTGCTGTGGAACAGACAAAAGAAAAACTGAATGTGCTGCTAGACGATGTGAGCCGTTTTGAACGTGGTCAATTCGATGCAGGCAATAAGGATTTACAGTACTTTTTTGGCGTAGATGTAATTGCCGCATTGGATTCCAGAGAGGACGAGCATAGTACTGAAAGTGGTGCCAGTAAAGCTGGTCTAACATATTTCATAAACAAAGTGTATAGCCAACGAAAAGAAGCTGTGAAAGAGATGATTGCTACCTATGTAGATCGGACGTTAAAACGATATGACTGGACCTATGAAGTGGAATATGTAGCGGACCCATTAGGACAGGATGAGGATACAGAAGCATATCAAGAAATCATACGAGAAACAAACTTTCCTGTACGCAATTATCTTTCCTTAGAATCGGATGGTATTTACCAACAATGTAACGAACAGATTCGCCAAATTTTACAAGAGTTACAGGACACCATCGTGGCTACTTGCGGTGATACTATTTCATTGGATAGTCAGTTCACACAATGCTTTGTGGTACCGTCCTTACAAGATGTGTTGGATAATTTGAATGGATTGGATACGAATGCCTATTGGGTAAACACCATCGTGCAAGACTTTGAAAAGGGGTATTATCATAAACCTGAGCGATATATCGACTATATTGAAGTACACGATATGATACGCGATAAAGGATTTTTATCTCTACTTGGTTTTGATACTTGTTATATCTATGGTGATATGGGAGATGCGGCGCAAGAATTGTCGAGGGACCTTGCTGGTGCCGTGGAACTTAGCGATTTAAACCTATATGTAAAAGAGCAGGTACAGCTATTGATGAAAGAGTACGTAACGGCTGTGAAAGCATTAATCGATACAAAATGTCAGTCCATTGTAGAACAAATTGCATAACGTATAGCAGGTAATCCCTGACAGAGAAAGCCACCATCTCGGCTATGAAAGTTCATGGTGAGACGGTGGCTTTATGTATACACAAAAAACTATTGCCTTAGTTGAGAGAGTTTTTTATAATTAAAGTAATTGGTATTTCGAGAGTAAATACTTTCATAAGAGAAAGGACAAAAGAGATGAAACGATACATGGTCAAATTTCACTATCCTAATAGCACGACGGTACATACTGCCTATGAAAGTGCCCATTCCCGTAGTGAGGCGGCGAACAAGGTGAAAGCCCGTGAGGCAGGTTGTGGTCGTATTGTGAAAATTATTGCTACCGTGGAGCGATAAAATGGGGGACAAGATAGACAAGACACAGCGAATTTTGACGATGCAACGTCGCCTATTACAAGGGGAAGTGCTGTGTAAACCAGAATTGGCAAAAGAGTTCGGAATTAATGAACGTTCCGTACAACGAGATATCGATGATTTACGAGCCTATTTGCATGATGAAAGTACCCTGTATGGGAATGAACAGCTTATCGTGTATGATCAAAAGCGGAAAGGCTATGTACTCAGCCATGGAGAATCGGCTTGCTTATCCGTCAACGAACTAGTGGCTATTGCGAAGGTAATGCTAGATAGTCGTTCCCTATTACGAGACGATATGGGGCGTATATTGAATAAACTGCTGAAAACATTTTTACCCCATGAAGAGGTAAAACTGGTAGAGAATTTGATTCGCAATGAATTACACCATTATGTAGAATTGAGACATAAGAAAAATGTGTTGTCTCTGCTGCAAGACTTATCAAGAGCTATACAAGAGCAACGATATATTACGATTTCCTATGAAAAAAGTACGAACAAAGAAGTGGTCACACGGAAGTTATCGCCACTGGGCATCTGTTTTTCAGAATACTATTTCTACTTAACTGCCTATATGGACCGGGAAGAACGGAGTAAAATTCCTAAGGAATTACAGGACTTTCCAACTATTTATCGCTTAGATCGTATCCATAGTTTGACCGTTGAAGAGGAGCACTACCAAGTGCCATCTTATACATCACGGTACCAAGAAGCGGAGTTTCGTAAACGCATACAGTTTATGTACGGCGGTAGATTACAACGAGTTACCTTTACCTATATGGGGCATGATATCGATGCCATACTAGACCGCTTACCAACGGCTACCATTACCTGGTACGAAGAAGAAACACATACCTACCATATCCGTGCAGAAGTGTATGGAACAGGCATCTGGCGGTGGATACGGAGCCAGGGGGATGCTGTGACGGATGTGAAAGTTGAGGAGATATAAGGTTTCAGTACGACTTAATAAGTATATAAATTAATTTTAAATACAGAAAGGAATTATTATGTTTAAAGGCGCAATAATTGCAATTATGTTGGCACTTGGAACAATGTATTCAGCCGAGGCTACAGTACCGCCCACCACCTATTTAAGTAATGGAACACCAGCCTATTATGATTTTAATATTAATTTTCCAGAAGTATATTATCGAATGAGCACAGCAATGTACTTGGATAAAACCTCTGCAGTTATTTTAAAAGAGCAAGGAAGTCGTTTATCTATTGCTGTAAATACATTTGTAGTGAGTGCGGCTGATACTAATCATCCGAAGATATTTAGATATAATACCCATAGGTTTATATTTGATCGTGAGAATGGTGATTTATACTCTATGAATCAGGCAGGAGATGTTCGTTATGTTAATCCTAGAGGACCAGAATATCAGGTTCGTGGAGCTATGGAGCCAGCAGAAGCGGTATATTATATTATGACAGGTAAAAAATTTTTTGGAGAGAAATACTTTACTCAAGGATTTTATGATAGATTGTAAAAAATAATATTAGGCATATACATAGTATATGTAATGTCCCTCTCTCGCGTACGATGTACTCGGGGGGGGACATTTTGTATATATTTTTTAAGATAGAGTATTTCTAACGAGGTACTTTAGAAAGGAATTTATATCTTGAATTGTCAAGTCAAATGCAACTCTACTGAATGATAAACCTCGTATGGGGTTTTCCAATTTAAGCATTTGCGCG
>NZ_RQVE01000019.1 GCF_003992315.1 Veillonella sp. 3891 | reverse complement strand
CGCGCAAATGCTTAAATTGGAAAACCCCATACGAGGTTTATCATTCAGTAGAGTTGCATTTGACTTGACAATTCAAGCGAAATAAAAAGGCTGCAACCAAATGGTTACAGCCTCTTTTGTGATATGTGTAGTGTTTTATTTATTCATATTTTCGATTGCTTCTGCTTCTGCTTTGTTGAATTTAGAAGCGATTACGATGCGAATTAAGCAAAGTGCAACAAAGATGTATGCTGCAAAGCCTAGCCATTCAGCTGTATCACCATAGGATTTTGCTTCAGTGAAAGCCAATTGAAGTGGAGCTTCGCTACCACCTGTACTTACGGAGAAGGCGATGATACCAGCGATGATAACGCCGATGATACTTTCACCAACAATCAAACCAGAAGCGAACAATACGCCACGGCGGTTAGATTGTTCTACGTCAGCATCTGCATAAGCACCAGCACGTTCTTTCGCACGTTTTGTGATGTAACGATTTACGAAGTAACCGATGATGGCACCCATTACAAGAGGCATTTCCAAAGTTGGAGGTAAGTAGATACCCATACCAATTGCAAGTGGTGGTAATGTTAAGGATTTTGTTGTAGATTTTAAAATTAAGTTAACAACGATAGCGGCAATACCAACAAGGATACCGTAGAAGATATAAGTCCAATCCATATTAGCATTGAAAATACCTTCTGCGATTTGACGCATTAATGTAGCTTGTGGAGCGGATAATGCTTGGGCAGGATCCATTCCTTCACGAGGCATAGCGCCAGTGAAACCGTAAGCATGGTATAACAAGTCAAGTACTGGAGCAATCGCTACGGCACCAGCTAAGGAACCGATTAATAGAGCTACCTGTTGTTTCCAAGGTGTAGCACCTACTAATTGACCAGTTTTTAAGTCTTGTAAGTTATCGTTGGAAATCGCTGCAATGGAGATAACCACGGAAGTCATGAAAATCGCCAAGGCAGTAGAGAATTTGATACCTTCTGGTGTAGCTAATAAGTTGTTTGCAGATGCGATAGTAAGCACTACCAAGGAAGACACGATGATACCGATGATACCGATACCAGAAATTGGACTTGCGGAAGTACCAATTAAGCCCGCCATGTAACCACAAGCAGCAGCTACGAAGAAGCCGATTAACAATGCCACTACGATACCTGCAATCACAAGTGTCCAAGCAAGACCTGCGGACATTGGAAGAGCAGATACGAAAGAGTAGAAGCAAATGATTAAACCAATAATAATTAATGCAAATACGATAGCGATAGTAGATGGTTTCATATCTGTATCCATACGGTGTGTATCGCGATATTCTGCGCTAGCCGTCATGGATTTGATAGATAATTTGATACCTTCAATAATTGGTTTGATCAATGTCAATAATGTCCAGATGGCAGCTACGCCGATTGTACCAGCACCGATGAAACGAACTTTAGTTTTCCATACCGTGTTAGAGAATTTGATAGCTTCTAAGTTATCTGGATTTGGTAGATGGTTGGTTAAGTATGGTACGAAACCACCCCAAGCAATAATCATACCGATTAAGATTGCGATACCACTGGCAATACCAATTAAGAAACCGGCACCTAATAAAGCGGAGGAGAAACCAAATGGAATTTGTGTAGCTCCAGCACCAACAGGGAACCAGAAAGATTTAGATTCACCAAATACGCGGAAACCTTGTGTGACAAAGCTGATAATACCAGCTAATGCACCGCCGGATACGATTTCTTTCATACCGCCGGATTGTTTTGTAGTTTCTCCTGGAACAGTAGAACCTACTTTCAAAATTTCAGCAGCAGCGCGACCTTCTGGATATGGTAAGTCACTATTCATAACCATAGCGCGACGTAATGGAATGGTAAATAATACCCCAAGACAGCCACCGCAGGCACATAATAACAATGTTTCCAATAAGTCAAAGTTTTGCCAATAACCGATCATCAATAGACCTGGCAATACGAAGATGACTGCAGATAAGGTACCAGCAGCAGATGCTTGCGTTTGTACCATGTTGTTTTCAAGAACATTGGAATCCTTGAAGAAGCGTAAGATTGCCATAGATATTACAGCAGCCGGAATGGAGGATGAGAACGTCAAACCTACTTTCAGACCTAGGTATACGTTAGAGGCAGTGAAAATTAATGTAATAATCGCACCTAGTAACATCCCTCTGACTGTTAATTCCGGTAAGCTAATATCATGACTCATAAAATCATGCTTCATAGTTATACCTCCTTAAAATACACTACTATCTTACTCATTGTATCAGTATTCTCAAGGACTTTCAATAAAAAATATAGTAAATTTTGTATACATACGTCTATTTAGGAAAGTATATTAAAAATTTTCATATACGGTTCATGTAGTTGGTGTATATAATAGAGATATAATTATACCCTATGTGATAAGGAGACAGACTATGAGAAGAAAAATATTTGGTGCGGTACTCATGGCCGCTTGTTTACCAATAGCATTGCAGGCAGCAGATATTACGGTGGTGAAAGAAACACCCATTGCGGTAGGCGAGCGTATCTCTACGACGGCATCGCCAGAAACCAATCGTATCATCCGCGAGGAAACGATGAAAGCTAGACAAGATAAAAAACAAATTGTAGCGCCAGCGGCAAAAGCGTTTACAGATCGTTTGCAAGTAACAGTTAAACCAGAGACAGTGAAAGAAAACCATATGGACCTGACGTACCCACGAGTGCAATCTGTTAGCCCTTACGTGACGAAAGCGATAAATAAGACGATTACAGATTATGTAGAAAAGCTTCGTAAGCAAGTGCACAAGATGAATGAAAAAGCAGTAGATGGAGAAAAGCAAAATTTATACATGAGCTATGATATCAAAGCTGATGGAAATGGGATTTTCTCTGTCACCATTACATCCTATACCATTGAGGACAATGCGTCTCATGGAATAAATGTGGAAAAAGGATTTACTTTTAATACCACCACAGGTCGCAGCTTGTCCTTAAGTGATTTTGGTGGACTCCCACAAGAAACGATTACAGCAGGATTACAACAATTGCCGAAAGAAGGTAAAAAAGCTATCTATGCGGATGCCACAGCAGGTAAGCCAAATAGTTTCTTTGCCCGTGAAAATCATGACATCGTGTTGATTTATGATCAAGGCACCATCGCACCTATGTCTAGTGGTAGCATTTATGTGCCAGTAGGAAACTTAGGAAAATAATAAGAGAACTTTGCAGCTGTTAAGTAGTCATGCCTAGTGGTATCAAATATAGATAGTATAGTTGTAGCTCAAGAGTGTAACAATAGCTATGAAATGAAATAGAGGAAAGTTGATACGTTTTGTTCAACTTTCCTCTATGTTTGTTTGTGGCGCAGTTTGTTGTAACTTTACTTTGTGTATGAATAAGATATGAGTGAAGCCCCTTATACTAGCATAAGTAACTTATACTAGATAGTTTGTTTAGTGATCCTGTTGTTTCTTCGGAGCATCAAGTCTCTTATAATAGGCTTTATCGATATCTGCATAGGAGATAATCCCTTGTTGTGCCATTAAGGTTAATACTGTCCGTTGTCGTTGTTTTGTAGCATCTATGTTGCTTACTGGGTTAAAGTAGGACGGCGCTTGTGGAATGCCTGCGAGCACAGCAGCTTGACTTAAGTTAAGGTCCTTTGGTTCTGTCTTAAAGTATCCTTCAGAGGCTGCTTTAATACCATAGTAATCGGTACCATAATAAATGGTATTCAAATACATGGTGATGATTTCATCTTTGCTGTAATAATGCTCCATCAAATAGGCAAGAAATACTTCTTCCACCTTACGAGACATGATACGCTTGGAGGATAAGAATAAATTTTTTACCAATTGTTGGGTAATGGTACTACCACCTTCTACGGTTTGCCCGGCTATGGTATTTGTATATAAGGCGCGACCAATGCTAAAGAAGTCTACCGCTCCATGCTCATAAAAACGTTTATCTTCCGTAGCCACTAAAGCTTGTTTTACTATAGGGCTAATGTCTTCGCTGCGAACGCGATGCTCTAGTGGCACCCGTTTATCCATGGCCTCCTCTACAGCTTCTTTGAAATGAAAGAGACGTTTAATGCGGTCGATTCTAGAAAGCTGATCTTCCCCTTGTTCAATGGTTTGTTCTTTTATCGTATGTGCTACATGTTGCGTAGTGGTTTTAGCATCCTCTGGGGTATACCCAGCGAACCAATATAAACCACCAGCTGCAATGGTGAGCACAAGGATGAGTTTAAAAAGTGTTTTCATGGGTTCATCATATCATATCTAGGGGGTATCAACAATAGGAGGAATGGATTATAACAGTAGAAAGATTTGTTTGCTATTAACAATGCGTAAGAATATTGAATCATCCGACTAGACTCGAGCAGAGTGTGTTCATTTGGTAATGTATAGTAGTGGAAAGTATAATGTAGTCATAGAAGAATGATGCGGTCACAGGTTATAGGTATTTCCTATAAAATGGCATAAGATAGAATAAAAATGCATATAAAAGAATTTTTATAAAAAATACTTGCATTATTATACAGATGGTTGTATAATACGTTCATAAGATAGAAACAAGTGCTGCACAGCAGTGAATTACACAAAGAAAGAGGTCAATTATGAGCAACATTAACAAAGTAGTATTAGCTTACTCCGGCGGTTTGGACACATCTGTTATCATTCCTTGGTTAAAAGAAAATTATGGCGCAGAAGTTATCGCTGTATGCGTGAACTTAGGTCAACCAGAAGATTATGATGCAGTAGAGAAAAAAGCTATCAAATCTGGTGCTACGAAAGCGTACATCATCGATGCGCAAGAAGAATTTGTGTCCGACTACATTTGGCCAGTTGTAAAAGCAGGTGCTGTGTATGAAGGTAAATACTTATTAGGTACTTCCTTTGCAAGACCATTAATCGCGAAAAAATTAGTAGAAATTGCTGCACAAGAAGGAGCGGATGCCATCGCTCACGGTGCTACAGGTAAAGGGAATGACCAAGTGCGTTTCGAATTGACAATTAAAGCACTTTCACCAAATACAAAAATCATTGCTCCATGGCGTGAATGGGAATTGAAATCCCGGGAAGATTGCATGGAATACGCAGCGAAACACGACATTCCAGTAGTGGCAACAAAAAAACACCCCTACTCTATGGACCAAAACGTATGGCATTTATCCCATGAAGGTGGCGATTTAGAAGATCCTAAGAATGCCCCTAAAAATGATGTATATTTAGTTAGCAAATCTCCAGAAGAAGCACCAGATGCGCCAACTATGGTGACTATCGACTTCAAAGAAGGCGTACCAGTGGCAGTAAATGGTCAAGCTATGTCTCCACTTACCATCTTACAAACTTTGAACGAAATCGGTGCTGCTAATGGTATCGGTATTGTAGATATCGTAGAAAATCGGTTAGTGGGTATGAAATCTCGTGGTGTCTATGAAAATCCTGGAGGAGCTATCATCATGTATGCGCACAGAGAATTGGAATACCTTTGCCTAGACAGAGCGACATATCATTATAAAGAATTAGTAGCGAACAAATATGGAGAACTTGTGTATGATGGCATGTGGTTTGCTCCATTGATGAGCGCTTTACAAGCCTTCGTGGACAGCACACAACAAACAGTAACAGGTCAAGTCACATTGAAATTGTACAAAGGTAATATCATCAGTGCAGGCTCTACATCTCCATACTCCTTGTACAACCAAGAATTTGTAACATTTGAAGAAGATGATGTATATAACCAAGCCGATGCAGAAGGTTTCATCAACTTATTCGGATTGCCTTTGACAATCAATGCATTAATGAAAGAGAAAGCAGGTTTAAAATAATGGCGAAACTTTGGGGCGGACGCTTTACCAAAGGGACGGATAAGGCAGTAGAGGACTTCACGTCCTCTATTTCCTTTGATTCCCGTATGTATAAAGAAGATGTGGCAGGCAGTATTGCTCATGCAACGATGCTAGCAGAGCAACACATCATTTCTCAGGAAGATAAAGATGCTATCGTAGCAGGTTTACAGGCTATTGAAAAGCAAATTGATGCAGGAAACTTTGAATTCTCTGTGGCATTAGAAGACATCCATATGAATATCGAAAAACGCTTAACTGATGCGATTGGTGAAGCGGGTGGACGTCTGCATACAGGCCGTAGCCGTAATGACCAAGTAGCAGTGGATTTACACATGTACATCCGCAAGGCAGTGGTACATATAGGTGAGGAGCTTGTGAACTTACAACAAGCTTTCTTAGAAGTGGCAGAGAAATACAAAGATGTAATTATCCCTGGTTACACTCATTTACAAAGGGCGCAACCAGTATTATTTAGTCATCACATGATGGCATACTTCTCTATGTTGAGCCGTGACTTCGATAATTTGCCGTTGATCTTTAAACATGCCAATGTGATGCCATTAGGGGCAGGCGCTTTGGCGGGTACTACGTATCCTATCGATCAAAACATGACGAAGGAATTATTGCACTTCGATGCGATTTATGAAAATAGTATGGATGCTGTCAGCGATCGTGACTATGTGCTAGAGTTCCTCAGCTTTGGGGCAAAAGTGATGATGCATTTAAGCCGTTTAAGTGAAGAGTTAATCCTTTGGTCTAGCACAGAATTTGGGTTCATCGAACTAGACGATGCACATTGCACAGGTTCTAGCATTATGCCACAAAAGAAAAATCCAGACGTGTGCGAACTCGTACGTGGTAAAACAGGTCGTATTTACGGTCATTTAATGGGACTTCTTACAACCATGAAAGGCCTACCAATGACGTACAATAAAGATATGCAAGAAGATAAAGAAGGGGTTTTCGATACTATTGATACTTTGCATTTCGCCATCTCGATTACGGCGGATATGTTACGCCATATGAAAGTCAATGGAGACCATACAAAAGCGGTGTTGGACGATGATTTCTCTAACGCTACAGATATGGCGGACTACTTGGCGAAAAAAGGTGTACCGTTCCGTGAAGCCCATGCCATCGTAGGGGCAGCGGTACAACATTGTATCGAAAAAGGGTGCGTGTTGCTGGATCTATCCGTGGATGATTTCAAAGCTATTTCATATCATTTTGAAGCGGATATCCTAGATGCTATCACTATCGAGGCTTGCGTAGCGGGACGTAGCAACTACAGCGGTACAGCACCAGAGTGTGTAGCACGTCAAATCCGTGTGGGTAAAGAGGTGCTTTCAGAAGAATTGGCACACATTACGAATTGGAAAGAAAAAATTCATTTACAATAAATAGATGCATTAAGGGGCAAATCGACATATGTCGTATTGCCCCTATTTCTTATATAGAATGATTCTTAATGTGCATACATGTATATTGAAAGTTTGTGATATAATCAATATATATTTTTTATTAATAGACAATATGAGGTACTAACAATGAAATTAATATCTTGGAATGTCAATGGTTTGCGTGCAGCCATGACAAAAGGATTTATGGATGCATTCGATGCATTAGATGCGGATATGTTCTGTTTACAAGAAACAAAATTGCAACCAGAGCAAATTGAAATGGTCTTGCCAAATCATGAACAATATTGGAATAGTGCGGTAAAAAAAGGCTATAGCGGTACGGCTATTTTCACAAAAGAAAAACCAATTTCCGTAGTGAATGGCATCGGCATTGAGGAACATGACCAAGAAGGTCGAGTGATTACGGCAGAATACGAAAAATTCTACTTAGTCACATGCTATACACCAAATAGCCAACGTGAATTGGCCCGTTTGGCGTACCGTATGGAATGGGAAGTTGCATTCCGTGAATACTTATTAGCACTAGATGCGAAAAAACCAGTCATCCTATGTGGTGACCTTAACGTAGCGCATCAAGAAATTGATTTGAAAAATCCGAAAACTAACCGCAAAAACGCTGGCTTTAGTGATGAGGAACGTGAAAAAATGACAGAACTACTCGCAGCAGGCTTCACGGATACGTTCCGTTATTTATATCCTGATGCAGTAGATGCCTACAGCTGGTGGTCCTACATGGGAAAAGCTCGTGAGCGGAACGTAGGATGGAGAATTGACTACTTTTTAGTATCCAACAGCATTGCTGATAAAATCCAAGAGGCGAAGATCCATGCTGATATTTTTGGTAGTGACCATTGTCCGGTGGAATTGATAATTGATTTATAATATAGGGAATTGTGTATGGCATCACATGTAAGTTTTGAACATATTTCTTTAACAGTGGGAGACCGTCAAATCTTGCGGGATATATCCTTCTCTGTTGAGGAAGGTGAAAGTATCACCATCGTAGGCCCTTCTGGGAGTGGTAAAAGCACAATTCTAAAATTGGCTAGCTCCTTGGTATCTCCTACGGGAGGTACGATTTCCTTTCGTGGTAGGCCTATCGAAAGCTATGTGCCGACGGAGTATCGACAACGAGTGGCGTATTGTTTCCAGCAACCTTATTTACTTGGACAAACCGTGCGAGGAAATCTAGCCTTTCCTTTTACCATGAGAGGTCGTTCTGTGGATACAAAAAGGATCAAAGAGTTATTTGATTTGTTTCATATGAATTTAGACCTATTGGAAAAGTCTAATACAGAACTATCGGGAGGAGAAATGCAACGGATTTGTTTGATTCGCAGTTTGTTGTTTGCCCCAGAAGTGTTGTTATTAGATGAGGTAACATCTGCCTTGGACACAGAAAATACGGAGTGGGTGGAAGAAGGCCTTATGCAACTGCACAAGGAAGGATTAACCTTGTTACAGGTGACCCATAATCCAGAACAAAGTGTCCGTATGGGGCAACGGCGGATGACTGTGAAAGACGGCCTTATTACAGATTGTGAGGTGCTACATGGGGAGCTTTAATGCTTTATCGAATGAGTCCTTGCTGATGGCAACGGTACTTATCGCCATGGCTGGTATCGTGTCTTATCAGCAGAAAATGCGATTAGAACTAGAAATCTTACATAGTGCATTGCGAGCGGTAGTGCAACTAGTGGTGGTAGGCTATGTATTACATTTTATCTTTGGTGCCGATCATCCGCTCTTTACGGGCGGCGTATTGCTAGTGATGCTTATTAGTGCTGCTGTCAATGGGGGTAAACGAGGAGAAGGAATTATACATGCCCCGTGGATTGCGGGTGTTAGCATCGGTATTGGTGCTGTGATTACCCTTGCTATCTTATTAGGGGCAAATGTGTTATCTTTTACTCCGTACCAAATGATTCCCGTAGGTGGCATGGTGATGTCTGGGGCGATGGTCGCAGTGGGACTCTGTTTCCGACAAATTATGACTAGCTTTAAGAGCCGTCAACAAGAGATTCAGATTAAGTTAGCTTTAGGCGCTACACCTATGCAAGCCTGTAAAGCGATCTTGCGAGCAGCCCTTATTTTTAGCTTGCAACCGACTATCGATAGTGCGAAAACATTGGGGATTGTATCCTTGCCGGGAATGATGACAGGCTTAATCTTGGCAGGCATGAGCCCTATGGAGGCTATTAAATACCAAATCATTGTTATCTTTATGTCTTTTTCCACTATATCCATTGCTATTGCCATAGCAGGATACTTGAGTTGCCGACAATTTTTCAATGCAAAAGAACAGCTGATTCTATCTGATTTGTGATAGAATCAGCTTTTTATATGCATACTATTTATTTACTATTTATAAACCTATTAATTAAATAGGATTTTTTGAAAGCCTATAGTCATATGGGAATAGTTGTGATACTATTAGGGTATACATATTCTTTTTATATTCAAAACGAGGTGGTATTATGGCAAATTACAACCCTTATGAAAATATGTTGCAAACCTTAGATTTAGCAGCGGATACATTAGGTATCCCTCGCAATGACTATGAAGTATTGCGTCACCCTGAACGTGAAATGAACGTGGCTATTCCAGTGCAAATGGATGATGGACATGTGGAAGTATTCACTGGTTACCGTTGCCAACATAGCTCTGTTCTCGGTGCTTCTAAAGGTGGATTACGCTTTCACCCTGATGCAGACGAAAATGAAGTGCGCGCCTTAGGTGCGTGGATGACCATCAAAAATGCGATCGCTCATTTACCATATGGTGGTGGTAAAGGCGGTATCAAAGTAGATCCTAGAAAACTAAGTGAAAGAGAGTTAGAACGTTTAACACGTGGTTTCGTTCGTAAAATTGCTCCTATCATTGGGGTAGAACGAGATGTGCCAGCTCCAGATGTAAATACAAACCCACAAATTATGTCTTGGATCGTCGATGAATACAGCGCCTTAACAGGTCAATGGACACCAGGCATCGTAACAGGTAAGCCACTAGCTATTGGCGGTTCCTTAGGTCGTAATGAAGCAACAGGCCGTGGCTGTATGTTTACATTACTTTCCTACTTGGAAAAACAAAATAAATCTATCAAAGATTTGACTATTGCTGTACAAGGCTTTGGTAATGTAGGTTCCGTTGGTGCTTTGTTGATGCACCGTGAAGGAGCTAAAATCGTTGCCATCGGTGACGTACACGGTTCTCTGTACAATGCCAATGGTATCGATGTAGAAAAAGCTTACGAATATGCAAATTCTCATGGCCGTTCTTTAGAAGGCTACGAAGAGCCAGGTATGACACGCATTCTAAATCCAGAGCTATTGTTGTTAGATGTAGATGTGCTATACTTGGCAGCTTTGGAAAATCAAGTGAACGAAGCCAATATGAAAGAAGTAAAAGCAAAATTAATCTTGGAAGGTGCTAACGGACCATTAACCAAAGATGCAGATTTATACTTCTTTGAAAAAGGCATTCCTGTATTGCCAGACGTATTAGCTAATGGCGGTGGCGTAGTTGTATCCTACTATGAATGGGTACAAAACAAAGCTGGCTTCTATTGGTCGGAAGAAGAAGTAAACGAAAAATTAGCAAAGAACATGAAGAAAAGCTTTGAAGAAGTATGGGCTATGCAAGAAGAATTTAAAGTATACCCAAGATTGGCTGCGTACATGGTGGCATTGCGTCGTTTAGTAGAAGCATTAAAAATTAAAGGATATAACGGCTAATGTATTTCTTGTCTATGTATCTTAAATGATGTCATACTTGCTAGAGAGTTAGATGCTATGATAATCACTAGATAGTCAGATGGAAACATAGATTGTAACGGTATATAAGAAAAGGAACTATACAAGATCGAATGATTTTTGCGTAGTTCCTTTTTTGTGCTTTGCATAGGTTTTACTAAAGAAGAAAGGTCCTCCGTTATTTTACAATAGACGGGGGACCTATTAGGTATACAGCAAAGTTTTATTTAATATGTTTACTACCACGTTCTGTCATTGGTGTGCCATTTTGGCAAAGTGGGCAGTCACTAGCTTCAAATGTTGGCACTGTTAGGTTTAACAAGGCTTGTACTTTTTCGTTTGGTACGCCAAAGTCTGCTTTACCACCGCTGCGGTTGACAAGAAGACCTACACCAACGATTTCGCCACCAGCTTCGTTCACTACATCTACTACTTCACGTACGGATCCGCCTGTGGTTACGATGTCTTCTACGATGAGAACACGTTGTCCTTTTTCAATGCGGAATCCACGGCGCAATGTCATTTTACCTTTTTCTCGTTCTGTAAAAATAGCACGAGTGCCAAGAGCTTTACCAACTTCGTGAGCTAATAAGATACCGCCAGTCATAGGTCCGATGACAAGTTCTACGCTTTGGTCTTCAAAACGACGAGCTAATTCTTGGCATAATTGTTCTGTATATTTTGGATGGGATAAGACGTTGAACTTTTCCACATACATTGGGCTGTGAAGGCCAGATGTTAACAAGAAATGTCCTTCTAAAATAGCTTGTGTGTCGATTAATAATTGTTTTACATTCTCTTCTGTCATCATTTTTGAACTGTCTCCATTTCCTCAACAATTAAACGAACTGCTTCTTGTGGATTTTCTGCTTGTGTAATTGGTCGTCCTACCACAATGCGAGACGCCCCATCTTGTAAAGCGCTGCTTGGTGTAGCAATACGCTTTTGATCATTAGTAGCCGCAAACGATGGACGGATGCCTGGTGTGACGATTAAGAAATCTTCTCCGCAAGCTTCACGAATGAGTTTTGCTTCCAATGGAGAAGCCACAACGCCATCTACGACAGCTTCTTTGGCTAGCTTTGCTAATTTTACGACATGGTCTGAAATAGGTAAAGACCCACCAATAGCGGACCAATTTTCATCATCAAAGCTAGTTAGGGCTGTAATCGCCAATAGCTTTGGGCGCTCAATGCCTAGTTCAGCAGCTTGTTCTTTGGCTGCTTTCATAGCCGCTTCCATCATCACTTTGCCACCTTGACTGTGGATAGTGATTAATTTGGCCCCCAAACGAGTTAATGATTTAATACCATGGGCTACCGTATTAGGAATGTCATGTAATTTCAAATCAAGAAATACGGATTTATTGTGGTCCCGTAAATATGCTACAGTTTGTTCACCTGCTGCATAAAATAATTCCATGCCAACTTTATAATAGCTGACGGAATCGCCTAAGGATGTTACGATGGATTGCATCGCCTCCAGTGAGGACACATCTAAGGCTACAATTAAACGATCATCTGCCATAGGAACCTCCTTGTTTCACAAATCGTACTATTATTTCATAGTTTATAGTGAAAGTCAAGAACTTTATATATTCGTTGAAATTTGAATGACTATAATTTATAATGAAACTAAAATGAATGCGTAGTAGATAGGTAATGAAAGTTGCTGTCCCTGAAGTATGACAGGTAGGCGTTTAAAGCGTAGTACAACATGGTGTTGTCTTGTATAGTTGTAAAAGGAGGACATACTATGAAACAAATTGTTGTCATGGAACCATTAGGTGTATCCGGAGAATTATTACAATCCTTAGCGGAGCCATTTAAAGTGCAAGGCTATGAACTGGTTGTGCATGGTACGAAGGAAACGGATCAAGTAAAGTTGTTGGACCGTGTTCGTGAAGCGTCTATCATTATCTTGGCGAACCAACCATTGTCCGGTGAAATCATTCGTCAATGTCCAAACTTAGAGTTTATATCTGTGGCTTTCACAGGGGTGGACCATGTGGATTTGGATGCATGCCGTGAGAAAGGTATCGTTGTGAGCAATGCAGCAGGTTATTCTACGAAAGCCGTAGCAGAGTTAGTGTTTGGTCTTGCTATTTCTGTCATGCGCAATGTATTGCCTTGCGATGGACGTACACGCACAGGTGGCACTAAAGATGGACTGCCTGGATTTGAACTGCACGGCAAAACCTTTGGTGTTGTAGGTATGGGGGCTATCGGTGTGGCTGTAGCTCGTATTGCCAAGGCCTTTGGTTGCCACGTGCTTGCTTACAATCGTTCGGAAAAACCAGAATTACTAGCAGAAGGCTTTGCCTTTGCTGACTTAGATACAGTAGTACGAGATTCAGATATTCTATCCTTGCATGTACCATTGAATGATGCTACACGTTATTTAATCGATGCAAAGCGTATTGATAGCATGAAAGATACAGCGATATTGATCAATACAGCACGGGGACCTGTGGTGGATAACGAAGCACTGGCTAAGGCCTTGAAAGCAGGCAAATTACGAGGAGCTGGCATCGATGTATTTGAAGTAGAACCGCCAATCCCAACAGATCATCCATTATGTGATGCACCTCGCACCGTGTTAACACCACATATTGCCTTTGCGAGCCAAGAAGCTTTTGTTACGCGAGCTCACATTGTGACAGATAATATTTTGGCATTTTTACAAGGGGAGCCTGTCAATCGAGTGTGTTAAGACTTTCATAGAAAGTATATATAACAAAGCCCCTATGTATATGTATATCCTATAGTGATTGCATTTTCCATACAATCGTCCTATAATACTTTGTATTACGTTTTAACATACAATGGTACGCCCTAAGTGGACTCGCAGAAAGGATGATTGGATGAGACCTGTACATACATTACCAAGCTATAGCTTTGGGGGACATGAAATTTTTGATACTATCGGGGATTATACAAAACAGTTAGGTAAGAAAACTGTCATTATCGGTGGAGATACATCGTTATCTGTAGCATTACCTTTGTTGCAACCAGCCCTAGAAAAAGCGGGGGTTGAAGTGCTAGAAGTGGTACATTTTGGTGGTGAATGTGCCTATGCTGTAACAAATGAACTGGCAAAAAAGGAAGCCTTGCAAGCTGCTGATTTTCTTATCGGTGTGGGCGGCGGTAAAGCCCTAGATACGACGAAATTAACGAGTATTGAATTAGGGGATATTCCTGTCATCACAGTGCCTACTATTGCGGCTACCTGTGCAGCTACATCTGAGGCTATTGCCATTTATACCTTGGACCATACCTTTGACAGCGTAGCTTTCCTAAAACGTCCTGCCGTGCATACATTCATTGATGCAGATATTTTGGTGAAAGCCCCAAGTCAATATTTCTGGGCAGGTATGGGTGACACCATTGCGAAACATTATGAAACGCATATGGCTACGCGTGGCCGAGATTTGTCCTATAATGTACAAGTAGGCTTATCTTTATCCAAGATGTGTGCGGAACCAATTTTCGCACATGGTCGTGAAGCCCTTACGGCTAATGAAAAGGGAGAACGTAACCGCCTTTTTGATGAATTGGTGATGGCCGTTGTACTGACCACAGGTATTGTATCTGGTTGCATGCCAGGAGATTTCAATAGTACCATTGCGCATGCTGTTTGCTACGGCTGTGCCGAAGACCCTCATACGGAAGAACACCACCTTCACGGTGAAATGGTAGCCTATGGTTTATTGGTGTTATTTGCAGCAGACAAGCAAGATGACGAGTTAAGTCGGTGGTTGCCAGTGTATCGCCAAATTGGATGGCCTACGAAACTTTCCGACATGGGATTAACAAAAGAACATATCCCAATGATCGTGAAAAAAGCGGCTTCCGTTCGTGATGTAGTGATTAGCCCTTATGTGGTGACAGAAGAATTATTGACCGAAGCGATTTTGAAAGTAGAAGCGCATAACTAATCTGTGTGGCGCTAGGTTGCATAGTATACAGTTAAATCTGTATGAACATAGTTCGTATATCAGTAATCGACAGGTATCTCTAGTAGAAAGAGATACCTGTTTGTGCTATGATGGGGGTATTATATTATGAATTGGATAGGCATGGCATATGCTAGGGATATGAGTCAAAATTTGTGCTTATCAAATGACAGCATTAGATATAACAGGGATGGTTGTTTATAGAATTGTCTGAATTCATAGAGATAGCATCTAGTATAGCTAATTGTTTATAAAATGAGATAGATAGTTTGTGCATGAGTAGGATAATGCTTAATAAAGGAAGTCGGAGTAGAAGGTGGCTATGGAAAGAATATCATGGAATGAAATAGATTTTGTAAAGGTAGGGAATGCTACGGATGCGGTAGGTAAAACGGGGTTGACCGTATTACGCTTTCCTCGTGGTGCCCAAGGGGGGGTGCATATTAGTGGAGGCGGTCCTGCCGCCCGTGAAAGTGGCGTTCTAGATCCAACGACAGCACCAACGCCGGTGAATGCTTTGGTCTTAGGCGGTGGATCCGCCTTTGGCCTCTGCGCTAGCGATGGGGTCATGCAATCTTTAGAAGTACGGAATATTGGCTTTCCTACAGCCTATGGGGTGGTGCCCATTGTTTGCCAAAGCGATATTTACGACTTATCCTACGGAAACCCGAAGGCACGTCCCACAGTACAGATGGCGTATGATGCTTGTGAAAGGACTTTCATAAGCACGGAACCGATCTCTGGTAACATAGGGGCTGGTACAGGAGCTACCGTAGGTAAGGTATGTGGCATGGAACGGGCCATGAAGGGTGGCATCGGGTATGCTGCTGCAAAGCTAGGGGACCTTGTGGTAGGTGCTGTTGTGGTAGTGAATGCCTTTGGTAATGTGTACGATCGTCATGGACATGCTTTAGGAGGTGTCATGGATGAAGAACGTCAGCACATATTGGATGCTTGTCAGCTGATGTTTGATCAATACGTAGGTGTAATTGAAAGTAAGCCGTTGGTAGGGAAATCTGTAATAGGTAGCATGGAGGATGCTCCGCTAAAGGATAGCAATGCTCGAGGTGAAGCAGTTCTAGGTTTGGAAAAGGGAAATACTACCATTGGAGCTGTTGTGACAAATGCTAAGTTTACTAAAGGGGAGTTAACGAAAATTGCTATGATGGCTACTAATGGATATGCGCGGTCTATTCGCCCTGTGGGGACCCTGTCTGATGGAGATACAATCTATGCGTTCTCTGTATCTGAGTCAGATACATTAGTAGAGTATGATGCTAATAAAGGGGTTAATGGGAACAACGATGACCATCATTTTGAAAGACAGAATGGTTTGAGGAGAATAGCTGAAAGTCAGTCTACTTGTAATATAGAAAAAGAGGTAGTAGCTGACGTAAATGTGGTAGGCACTTTGGCAGCAGAGTTAATGAGCGATGCCATCGAAGATGCTATGCAAGCTAGTAGGGTAGATCATTCTGAGTTTTTAGCGAATATAATTGATTTACACGAAGTGAAAATTTAAAATATATAAAAAATACTTGCATTTTATATGAAAGTACTATATAATAACTCTTGTATTATTCCTCGATAGCTCAGCAGGTAGAGCAATCGGCTGTTAACCGATCGGTCGTAGGTTCGAGTCCTACTCGAGGAGCCATACAAGGCCCGTTGGTCAAGCGGTTAAGACACCGCCCTTTCACGGCGGTATCGGGGGTTCGATTCCCCCACGGGTCACCATATGGACGATTAGCTCAGCTGGGAGAGCGCCTGCCTTACAAGCAGGATGTCGGCAGTTCGATCCTGTCATCGTCCACCATAGATAAGGATCATCCTTTGGATGGTTCTTTTTCTTTTATGTAGACTTTGTGTCGTCACTTGTTTTGCTATGTAGACTGCGGCGTTCGTGTCTTACTGTGATAAAGGAAAGACCGCAACATACTCCTTCTCAAACTGATCCTACGGTAGGTTTGTTCAGGAGCATGTTGCGGTCTTTTGAGTTTGCGCGATTTAGATAGTAAGGAACGCCGCAAGGCTACTACTCGTAACGGCGTTCCTCAGGGAATTGCTTGTGCGGTGTTACTTGTATATTTGCGCCGTGCGTAGTTTGCTTCGGAATGTGTAGTGTTGTAAGGGCGTTTACTGGAATTAATGGATGTACTGAATCCTTAGAGTGGATACTACTCGGGCGTTGGTGCATACTTTAGATATATCGTTTGTGAGAAAAAGGAGACTAGAAGCTTATGCATTTGCATGATCTATAGTCTCTTTTTTGGTACGAAGTACTTATAAATTAAACATATTTCTCATAATAGTTAGCGCTCTTTGTTAAGTTAGAGGAAGATTGTTATTTTCAATATATTAGAATTTTAATGGATTATTCATAGTGAATAAAAATATCAAAGCAAATGAACAAGTATGGTGGTAATGGCATATTTTGCCAAAAAGGTACATGTAATGATGTGGTAAAATATATATAGATAAGTGTGGGGTAAAAGTAAAAAAATTTTTGCTACATAGGAGTTGGGAAATTATAGATAGATATGTTGAGAGTATGTAAAATTTAATGAAATGGAAAACCAATGAAAGACAAACGAACGTTAACATTTACAATTGAAAATTCAATAGAGACGACGGTAGGAGAATGGCTAGATACCCATCAATTCCCACGAAAAACGATGAAAGACCTCTTTTCGGCAAAAGGTGTTCGACTGGATGGACAAATTTGTACAGCAAAAACGAGACTTTCACAGGGAATGGTGCTAGAAGTTATGCCTCTAAAAGAGCGCATTGACCACGACCCAATAGAGATGCCACTAGTCATTGCCTATGAAGATGAAGATATTCTTATCGTAGATAAACCATCGGGAATCACGATGAACTCGAAAGGGCAAGTGTCCTTAGCAAATGGGGTAGCTCACTATTTTAAAGTGCAAAATATATATGGAAAAGTACGCTTCCTAAATCGGTTAGATCGAGATACGGCTGGACTGGTGATAGTAGCAAAGCATGGCTTGGCTCAACATTTTTACCAACTGCAGATGGATGACAATCGGTTAGAGAAGTGGTACCGAGCGACAGTACAAGGGCGATTGGAACAACCGCATGAGGTACTAGAAGTAGCCATCCACAAAAGTGCAGATGGAATCCACCAAGAGATACACCCAGAGGGGGTCATGACCAAAACGGAATATGAAGTGCTACACTATGATGCGGCACAAGATACAACAGACGTGCGCATTCGCTTGTGGACGGGTAAGACTCACCAAATTCGAGTGACCATGGCACATATAGGACATCCGTTGGCACATGACCCGTTGTATGCTGATGAGGGAGTGTTGAAACGCAAACAGAGTCCATGTGGGATAGATGATGCAGAATGTCATAAAGGCTTACAACAAGAGGTAATAAATACAGCAAAAGGGCAGGTAAAAGATATAGATAAGACGTTTGCTCTTAGAGCCTATCGTTTAGTGTACTACCATATGCGAACAGGTGCGCAAATAATAATAGAAATATAACAGCAGTGTATTTGTTATAACTGTAGGTACTATTGGTAGGCCAAAGGCAGAGCGGTACACTATAAAATCCGTGGATAAACGATGGCTAATCTAATTTAATCTCTTCCAATCTAATTCTTCCCAATACTATAAATGATAAAAAACGCGAAAAAGCACAAAAATTAAAATCGTGCTCAAAATCGCGTTTTTTATGTGCACAAATTTCAAAATCGTGCTTTTGCGTCGTATTTAGTTTCTATACTGTAGTTAGATTCTATGCATGATATAACAATCTATCAGTTTCTTATTGTATGAGATGGCCATAGTGCAAACCATTATTTATGACAGGTGATGCAGATCCAGCTATTTTCAGAGGTAGTGGAGATATTTACAAAACCAATAGTAGTAGCGGCAGTGATTAGCTCTTGCTCTTCTCCTTCTTGGATGCCGCTCATGATGAAGACTCCCTTCGGTTCTAGACAGCGATAGGCATCCTCCAATAAGCGTAACAAGATAGGGGTAATAATATTAGCCACGATAATAGAGGCGGTGGCACTAATGCCTTCCAGTAAATTATTCGTTTGTACTTGTACCACGGATCCTAGCTGGTTCATATCAACGTGGTGTTGTGCATTAGCAGTGGCTGTTTCATCTAGATCGAAGGCTGTGACAGATTGAGCGCCTAGGGCTCCTGCGGATAAGGCGATGATGCCGGATCCTGTGCCCACATCGAAGACTATGCTTTCAGGGGTCAAATATTGAGACATAGCCTGAATAGCCAATCGTGTGGTTGGATGGTCGCCAGTGCCAAAGGCAATGCCAGGTTCTATGCGGATCACTCGCTCCTCTTCATGCGGGCTATATTCCGCCCAATCAGGAATAATCGTCAAATGTTCCGTCATCGAAATTGGAGGATATTGCATTTTCCAATCGTCCCAACCAGACTCGTCAGCTATGGTAATAGATAGATTGAGGGGGCCGAAATCCATGGTGAAAGTACTTTGCAACTGCTGTAGTTCGGTTTTGATGAGAGTCTCTAACTCGTCAATCCCATATAGATCGGGATCTATATAGGCTTTCACAGTAACATCAGAGGAATCATACAGTTCCTCTCGTTCGGGTTTGATAATTCCAAATCCATCATCTGTGAGTTGGTCAAATTCGTAAGGATCTTCTGTGTAGACACCTTCTGCTCCTAGAGCGAGCAGAGTATCCGTGATAAGTTCAGACGCTTCGTGCGTCGTGGTCAATGTAATTTCAAGCCAAGCCATGGTGGTACCTCGTAAATAAAACGTAAATGGAAATGGTTAGTTATCACTAGTATACTATCACATCTGTAATGCTTAGCCAAACTGCTTCTTGTTGGAACATCCAAAATATAGTACTATCTAATATAAAGGGAATACTTTCATTTGCAAAAATGGCGATTTTTTCCATTGAAGAAAATTTCATTTGCAAAAAATATGAAAATTTCCATTGAAATGTAGAACGTTATGTTTCTTTCAGTAGTGAGGGTCCTATGAAATATGAATCGCTGTATAAACTATATAGAAAATCTGAGGCAGATTGGAAGAAACGATATGAAGAACGCTTCCAACATGAGTTTACGGTACATTTGCCAATCGCTATCAAAGAATATAATCGAAAAGTATCATTTCCAGCGTTTTATTGTTATGCCCCTGAAATGATGAGTTTAGTATTGCGCATTTATAAGGAAACGGCAGAGTTTATTAAAGAACTTCAACCGATGCCTAATGTATTACTGAATCATCTTATGAATAGTTTTTTAGTAGATGAGATAAAATCCAGTAATGATATCGAGGGGGTACGTAGTAGTCGGCGTGAAATCAAAGAGTCTTTGGAACAGTTTGATAGTAATCGACCTTTGCGTTTTCACAGTATTATTGAAAAGTATAAACAAGTATTACATGTCACTGATGAAGGTGTATCGATAAGGACTTGCGAAGAGTTACGTACGTTTTATGAATCTTTTTTGTGGTCGGAAATTGAAGAGAAGGATCGTCCTGATGGGCGGTTATTCCGAGCAGATAGTGTAGATGTAAAGACGGGAACCGATAAGATTATTCATCAAGGACTGTTTCCAGAGTCGACTATCATTGATACGATGACAGAAGCGCTTCGTATACTTAATGATGATACTATTGAGGTGCCAATTCGTGTCGCTATTTACCATTATTTGTTTGGATATATTCACCCTTTTTATGATGGGAATGGGCGCACATCTAGGATTATTTCCTCCCAATATATTTCACGGGAATACCATCCGTTGATTGGACTTAGACTTTCCAAGGTGATAAAAGATAATCAGAAGAAATATTATGATGCATTTATCATCACTAATTCAGAATATAACCGTGGAGATTTAACATATTTTATTATTGAGTTTTTAACTCTGTTAGAAGCAACGATAAAAAATGCAAAAGAGTTATTAGTAACGAGAGTGAAGCGTTTACGTGAAGCGGAAAAAAAGTTAGAAAGATTTGTAGAAAAGAACCAAATTACAGACCAAGTGATACAAGATATTTATTTTGTAGCATTACAAGCGAGTATGTTTTCTCTTTTTTCAGGCGCTACCAAGGATGAAATTGTAGCAGTAATTGGTAAGAGTAAACGAACTCTAGATAGTAAATTAAAAGAAATACCATCTGACCATTTAGTGGTTACCAAAGTAGGAAAAGTGCTACATTTTAAATTAAATGTGGGTATACTCAAGTTCTGCTAAAGACTTATAAATTCATACTAGTATCGACATAAGAAAAGGATAGCCGAGTCAATCTCAGCTATCCTTTTTTAGATATCCATATTATTTTTTTTGGTTCTATAATATATTTTGGGGGGACAGCAAAAGCTATCCCCCCAAGATATTTTTTTCATGCATAAAAATAGGC
>NZ_RQVE01000018.1 GCF_003992315.1 Veillonella sp. 3891 | reverse complement strand
GCGCAAATGCTTAAATTGGAAAACCCCATACGAGGTTTATCATTCAGTAGAGTTGCATTTGACTTGACAATTCAAGGGCTAAAAACTATACCATAATATTAGATGCGGATTTGGAATCTATTAGATAGATACAAAATTATAGAAGTATCAAATAGAAATCATATACTAGTATTTTAGTGTATGGATATAGTACTTAGACAGCAATATGTAACTATAACAAGTGTTATAACCAGTATAGTATCAAGAGTAGAAAGGATCATCATATGGTACGCAGTGATAGAGTAGCAAAAGGGGCTACACGAGCTCCTCATCGTTCATTATTAAAATCATTAGGATTCATCAACGAGGAAATTGGAAAACCAATCATTGGGATTGCCAATTCTTTCAACGAAATCATTCCAGGTCATGTGCATTTAAAAAATCTAGTACAATCTGTGAAAGATGGCATCCGTGAGGCGGGCGGTATTCCTATGGAATTTAATACCATTGGTATTTGTGATGGATTGGCAATGAACCACATCGGTATGAAATATTCCTTGGTTACACGTAATATTATTGCTGATTCCATCGAGGCCTCTGCTATGGCCACACCATTCGATGCGATGGTGTTCATTCCTAACTGTGATAAAGTAGTACCAGGTATGTTGATCGCAGCAGCTCGTTTGAATTTACCATCTGTGTTCGTATCTGGTGGCGCTATGCTAGCAGGCGTGCACAATGGCAAAAAAATTGGTTTATCCGACGTGTTTGAAGCGGTAGGTAAATTTGAAGCAGGTCTGATTTCCGAAGAAGAATTAGAACATATTGAAAACGTAGCTTGTCCTACATGCGGATCTTGCTCCGGTATGTACACAGCGAATACTATGAACTGCTTAACAGAAGCATTGGGTATGGCATTACCAGGTAATGGTACCATCCCTGCTGTTTACTCCGAGCGTTTGCGTCTAGCAAAACGTGCGGGTATGCAAGTGATGGAAGTGTTACAAGAAGGCTTACGTCCAAAAGATGTATTGACGAAAGAAGCTTTTGAAAATGCGGTAGCCGTGGATATGGCATTGGGCGGTTCTTCCAACACAGCCTTACATTTACCAGCTATCGCTCATGAAGCAGGCGTGTCCTTAACATTGGACGATTTCAACCGCATTGCAGGAGATACACCACAATTGGCGAAACTATCTCCATCTGGTAAATATTTCATCGAAGACTTACATGCCGCAGGTGGCGTGTATGCAGTAATGCATCGTTTACAAGAACAAGGTCACTTGCATGAAGGTGCGAAATCTGTGAGCTTGGTGGACCAAGGTACGATTGCTAAAACTGTGAAAGTCCTAGACGAAGATGTGATCCATCCTTGGAGCGATCCAGTATATACTACAGGTGGTATCGCTGTATTGAAAGGTAACTTGGCTCCAGACGGTTCCGTTGTCAAAGAAGGCGCTGTAGACCCAGAAATGCTAGTGCACTCCGGTCCAGCGAAAGTCTTCAACAGCGAAGAAGAAGCGGTAGAAGCAATCATGGGTCATAAAATTGTGAAAGGTGATGTAGTTATCATTCGCTATGAAGGTCCAAAAGGTGGTCCAGGTATGCGTGAAATGTTGACACCAACTGCGACAATTACAGGCATGGGTCTTGGTAAAGACGTAGCCTTGATTACAGATGGTCGTTTCTCTGGTGCTACCCGTGGCGCATCTATTGGTCACGTATCTCCAGAAGCAGCCTCTGGCGGCACTATCGCTATCGTAGAAGATGGTGATATTATCGAAATCGACATTCCGAATCGTTCTTTGAATGTAAAACTTTCAGAGGAAGAAATTGCACGAAGAAAAGCAAACTTAGCACCGCACAAATCAGATGTGACAGGATACTTGAAAAAATATGCTATGCACGTATCCTCTGCTGCACAAGGTGCCATCGAAATCCTAGACGAAGCATAAGAGGGAATGTAGTTAGGATATAGAATTATCTATGAGGGAACGCAGTCGGGATAGACATGTCTATGAGGGAAGTACAGTTCTATACATAGAATACATACTTAGGAAAGGATATTTATATGCATAAATTATACGATTTCATGGAGGCTAGAGAGCGACTCGCTACGATCGCGGTGAAAACAAAATTAATTCATAGCTCTGTGTACTCCCAAGAAACAGGCAATGATGTATATATCAAACCGGAAAATTTACAACGTACAGGGTCTTTCAAATTGCGGGGCGCTTACAATAAAATTTCCAAATTAACAGAAGAAGAAAAAGCCTGTGGCGTTATTGCGGCATCCGCAGGCAACCATGCACAAGGGGTGGCGCTAGCAGCCCAACGCTTAGGTATTAAAGCAGTCATTGTCATGCCACGTCATACACCACTTATTAAAGTAGAGGCCACACGTCAATATGGTGCAGAAGTGGTGCTGGCTGGCGAAGTCTATGACGAAGCCTATGAAAAAGCTTGCGAACTACAAGAAAAACATGGATATGTATTTGTCCATCCTTTCGATGATGAAGATGTCATTGAAGGGCAAGGAACGATTGCCCTAGAGATTTTAGAAGAATTGCCAAATGCAGATATTATCTTAGTGCCAATTGGTGGTGGCGGATTGATTTCCGGTGTGGCAGCAGCAGCGAAGCTGAAAAATCCACAAGTGAAGATCATTGGTGTAGAACCAGAAGGCGCAGCTAGTGCGAAAGCGGCCGTAGCAGAAGGAAAACCAGTGAATTTATCATCCGTGAGTACCATTGCCGATGGGGCAGCTGTAAAATTAATTGGTACAAGAGACTTAGAATATATTCAAACCTATGTAGATGAAATCGTCACCGTATCCGACTATGAATTGATGGAAGCCTTTCTATTATTGGCGGAAAAACATAAAATCATCGGTGAAAATGCTGGCTTACTTTCAGTGGCAGGGTTGAAAAAATTACGAGTACGTGGCAAAACGGTAGTCAGCATCTTGAGCGGTGGTAACATCGACGTATTGACCATTGCTTCCATGATTACTAAAGGCTTAGTTGTACGGGGCCGTATTTTCACATTTGCTGTGAATTTATCAGATAAACCAGGCCAATTAGTGGCGGTGTCTGAAATCTTAGCAGAACAAAATGCGAATGTTATCAAACTAGAACATAATCAGTTTAAAAACTTAGACCGATTCCATGAAGTGGAATTGGTGGTAACCGTAGAAACGAACGGAGAAGAGCATATCAAGAAAATCACGGCGGCCATGGCGGACCGTGGATACACGATTCACCGTATCAGTTCTAATGAATTTAATGAACATGACTAATGAATACGATAGATATAGAAAGGGATACACTATGAGTGAACAGAAAATGATTCGAGGAGCCCGCATACTCCTAGAAACATTGAAGCGCTTGGGAGTGACCGATATATTTGGCTATCCTGGCGGCGCCGTAATTCCTATATATAATGAAATTTATGATTTTGAAGGTATCAACCATTACTTGGCACGTCATGAACAAGGGGCGGCTCATGAAGCGGACGGCTATGCCCGTGCGTCTGGCAAATGTGGGGTCTGTTTAGCTACGTCTGGTCCAGGGGCGACGAACCTTGTGACAGGCATTATGACGGCTCATATGGATTCCATTCCTCTCTTGGCCATTACTGGTCAGGTATGCAGCCACTTGCTGGGAAAAGATGCGTTCCAAGAATCGGACATCGTGGGCATTACCATGCCGGTGACGAAAAATAACTACTTGGTGAAAGATATCCGAGATATGATTCGCACTGTGAAAGAAGCCTACTACTTAGCTACTACAGGTCGTCCAGGTCCGGTGCTCGTAGATATCACACGAGATGCACAATTAGATGTCATTTCCTATGAAGAATTTGAAGCTATCTTCAATGAACCAATTTCTATCGAAGGCTATGACCCGAATTATATCGGACATCCAAAACAAATCAAAAAAGCTATCGATCTGTTGAAAGGTGCGAAACGACCTCTTATTATAGCAGGCCATGGGGTACTCTTATCGAATGCTACAGAAGAACTTTACAAATTAGCTACTACATGCCAAGTTCCAGTAGTGAATACCTTATTGGGCTTAGGGTCCTTTCCAGGAGAACACCAATTATCGCTAGGTATGCTAGGCATGCATGGTACGGTGTATGCCAACTATGCTGTCAATGAAGCAGATGTAGTAATTGCCTTAGGCATTCGTTTCGACGATCGTATTGCGGGGGTACCGAAGGAGTTCTGCAAAGAGGCTACCATCATCCACGTAGATATTGACCCAGCAGAAATTGGTAAAAATAAGCTCATCGATGTGCCAATTGTAGGTGACTTGAAACATGTATTGAACGAAATGAATCATGAATTGACTCCACAAACTCATGAAAGTTGGTTGGAACGTATCCGTGAATGGCGTGAAGAGTATCCAATTCGCGTGCGTCCTCATGAGGGAACTTCCTTATTACCACAAAAGGTGATTCAAGAAATCGACAATATCGTGAAAGGCAATGCCATCGTTGTGACCGACGTGGGACAACACCAAATGTGGACGTCTCAATTCATTACTTTCTCCAAGCCGAATACGATCATCACATCCGGTGGTGCCGGTACTATGGGCTTTGGTTTGCCAGCAGCTATCGGTGCACAAGTGGCACAGCCAGATAAAAAAGTAGTTCTCATCACAGGTGATGGAGGCTTACAAATGAACAGCCAAGAATTGCTCTTATTGAAAGCCTATAATATCCCTGTGAAAGTTGTGATTATCAACAATGGTTTCTTAGGCATGGTTCGTCAATGGCAAGAGTTGTTCAATCAACGTCGCTATTCCTTCGTAGATTTAGAAGTGAATCCAGACTTTGAAACCTTGGCAAAAGCCTATGGTGTACAAGGGGTGACACTATCCACCATCGAAGACTTGCGCAGCCAATTACGAGACCTCATCTTATCTGATGAACCAGTGGTAATTAACTGCGTGGTAGAACGAGAAGAAAATGTATTCCCAATGATCCCAGCCGGTTGCACAGCGAAAGATATGATGGGATTGAAAGGAGGCCCTGACAATGAGTAAAGTACAACAACACCAAGTGTTAGTGATTACAAAAAACAAACCAGGTATCGGGGCAAGAATCCTTTCCTTGTTCAATCGTCGTGGCTACTCGGTGACACAAATGACATCGGGCATTTCCATTCCTAAGGATCAAGCGCGGATTACCTTAACGGTGGAAACAGATGAAGTGCAATTGGACCAAATCCAAAAACAAATCTACAAATTAGTAGATGCCATCAAAGTAAAAGTATTCTCTCCAGAACAAGTGGTGCGTCGTGAATTGATGCTCATCAAGGTAAAAGCCGACGTGTCTGTACGACCACAAATCATCCAATTAGCGGATGTGTACCGTGGCAATGTACTCGATGTAGGACCTAGCTCCATCGTCATAGAAATTACAGGAGAAACGCAGAAGCTGGATGCTTTCATAGAAATTATGAAAGAATATGGCATTCTGGAAATTGCAAAAACAGGTTGCACCGCTATGAGCCGTGGAGAAAAAATGTAATGGCGGTACCAGAACCGAAACAAGGTGAATTGTTACATTATGAAGGGGTTACCTTCGTCCGCAATGGAGAGGCGATTTTACAAGGTGTCGACTGGCATGTGAAAGCAGGGGAAAACTGGGCATTGTTGGGCCTCAATGGGGCAGGCAAGTCCACCTTGTTGGGCATGATTATGGCCTACACCTGCGCTACCCGTGGTGAGGTTCGTGTGTTGGGACATACCTTTGGACAATGCGTGTGGAAAGACGTAAAAGATCGTATCGGATTCGTCAGCTCTACATTGGGGCAATTTGAGCGAACCATGCGAGACGAAACAGTGCGACAAATTTTACTCTCTGGAGCACATGGAACAATTGGTATATACCATGATGTGACAGAGGAAGAAGAACAACGCTGTGATGCGGTCCTAGCCAGTATGGGCTTGCAACAGTTACAACATCGTCACTTTGGAGTATTGTCCACAGGAGAACAACGACGAGCCCTCATCGGGAGAGCACTGATGACGAGTCCAGACTTACTTATCTTGGACGAACCATGCAATGGGTTGGATGTACCGAGCCGAGAGCAATTGCTCCGCCATCTCAATCGACAAGGGGCGCAGGATACTCATTGTCCGTTCATCTATGTGACGCACCAAATCGAGGAAATCCTTCCCAACGTCACTCATGTGGCACTCTTGAAAGAAGGTAAAATCTTCCAAGCGGGACCGAAACATGAGGTTATTACCGATGAGATATTATCAGCACTCTATGGACTTTCAGTGAAAGTAACTTGGGTCCAAGATCGACCTTGGTTGCAAGTACTTTCATAAAATGTTTTTATAGAGTGTACAAAGATATTTTTATTTATACCAAATTATCATACTAAGTATGGTAAATCCGTAAGCCGAATGGCTTAAAATCAGTTGAATTTCACTAGAAAATCTAGTAAATTATAAACATCATTATGTATTACAAAGTAGGAGGTTATCACAATGGCAGGTAACATTTTAGGCACACAAGTATTTTATGATGCAGATTGCAATCTACAAGCATTAGTAGGTAAAAAAATTACAGTTCTTGGCTACGGTTCCCAAGGTCATGCGCATGCGTTGAACTTAAAAGAAAGCGGTATGGACGTACAAATCGGTCTTCGTGAAGGTTCCAAATCTTGGAAAGAAGCAGAAGAAGCTGGTTTCGTAGTAAAAGAAACAGGCGAGGCTGTAAAAGGTGCAGACGTTGTGATGATCTTGATTCCAGATGAATTACAAGCAGAAACTTACGAAAAATCCATCGCTCCTAACCTTAAAAAAGGCGCGTACTTGGCATTTGCTCATGGTTTCAACATTCATTTCGGTAAAATTAAACCATCTGCTGACGTAAACGTATTCATGGTAGCTCCTAAAGGACCTGGTCACTTAGTACGTCGTACATTCCAAGAAGGTTCTGGCGTTCCTTGCTTGTACGCTGTATACGCAGATCCAAGTGGAGACACTAAAGAAGTAGCATTGGCATGGGCGTCTGGTGTAGGCGGTGGCCGTTCCGGTATCTTGGAAACTGACTTCCGTCAAGAAACTGAAACTGACTTATTCGGTGAACAAGCAGTACTTTGTGGCGGCGTATGTGCATTGATGCAAACTGGTTTCGAAGTATTGGTAGAAGCTGGTTACAATCCAGTTAATGCATACTTTGAATGTGTTCATGAAATGAAATTAATCATCGACTTGATCTACGAAGGTGGTTTCGAAACAATGCGTAAATCCATCTCCAACACAGCTGAGTTCGGTGACTATATTACAGGACCAAAAGTAATCCCAGCAGCAGCGAAAGAAGCTATGCGTGGTGTATTGAAAGATATCCAAGACGGCAAATTTGCTGATCAATTCCTTGGTGACTATGCAGCAGGTTACCCTTACTTACAAGAACAACGTAAACAAGCAGCAGCACATCAAGTAGAAGAAGTGGGCGGCGAATTACGTAAATTGATGCCTTGGATCAAAAAGTAAGTCGTCACTTGTTTCGCTATGTAGCCTTGTGGCGTTCGTAACTAAATAGAAGCAAAGGGAAGAGCACGGTATACCCCTCGCAAACGGTATTTCATAATGTTTGTTCGGGGCACACCGTGCTCTTCTTGTGTTTGTTTGATTTAGGTAGTAAAGGAACGCCACAAAGGCTACTACTCGTAACGGTGTTCCTCAGAGGATGGAAAGACCGCAACGTAATTCTTCTTAAACTAAGCCTATGGTAAGTTTGTTTAAGAGTGTGTTGCGGTCTTTTTGTGTTTGCGGCGGCATCATTTGCAAACTTGCGCTTTGCTTAGTTTGCTGAGTATAGAGGCATTAAATTTATATAAACAGTACGAATAAATTATGTTATAATAAAAAATGTAAGAGCTATTGACGTGTTGTTAGGCTCATCTCTTCCTAATATGGGAGGAGGTGGTACTATGAAAAAATTTAGAAAAATCGATCTATTGATTTTAACTCTAAAATTACTAGTACATCTCATTGATTGGTTTAAATAAATCGATTAATGAAAAAGCCTAACGTAAAAGATAAGTACTGCTAATACTTATACACGTTAGGCTATCCATTTTGAAAGTTTTGAGATGAGCCTAACGCCAGCTACACGTCGATGGCTCTTCTTTTGTTGACTTAATTATAGCACAAGTTGTAGGTGCAATACAATCGTCACTTGTGACGATATGTTGTCTTGTGGCGTTCGTATAGCTAACTTGTGCAAAGGGAAGAGCACGACATATTCCTACGCAAACTGATACAGTGGTTAGGTTTGCTCCGGAACATGTCGTGCTCTTCTTGTGTTTGTGTGAGTTAGGTAGTAAAGGAACGCCACAAAGGCTACTACTCGTAACGGCGTTCCTCAGGGGATGGAAAGACCGCAACGTAATTCTTCTTAAACTAAGCCTATGGTAAGTTTGTTTAAGAGTGTGTTGCGGTCTTTTTGTGTTCGCGGCGGCATCATTTGCAAACTTGCGCTTTGCTTAGTTTGCTGAGTATAGAGGCATTAAATTTATATAAACAGTACGTATAGATTGTGCTATAATAAAAATGTAAGAGCTATTGACGTGTTGTTAGGCTCATCTCTTCCTAGTATGGGAGGAGGTGGTTGCTATGACTAAATATGAAAAAATCTCTTTGATGATTTCTATTGCTAGTTTAGCAATTCAGCTCATTGATCTACTTAAGTAGACAATGAAAAAGCCTAACGTATAAGGTCTAGCACACCTTAACACGTTAGGCAAATTTCACTTTTAGAATTTCTGAGATGAGCCTAACGCCAGCTACACGTCGATGGCTCTTCTTTTGTTGACTTAATTATAGCACAAGTTGTAGGTGCAATACAATCGTCACTTGTGACGATATGTAGCCTTGTGGCGTTCGTAACTAAATAGAAGCAAAGGGAAGAGCACGGCATACCCCTCACAAACGGTATTTCATAATGTTTGTTCGGGACACACCGTGCTCTTCTTGCGTTTGTGTGAGTTAGGTAGTAAGGAACGCTACAAAGGCTACTACTCGTAATGGTGTTCCTCAGGGGAAGGATATAGATTTTATTATTGACTTTATCTTTTTCAATGCGTATACTGTTATTAGAGATACTAGTATCTCTAATATTTGTTGTTACTTAATAAGCAACTAAAATAAGATTAAGTTCAAATAGTTGTCGCTACTCGATATGCGACTCAATAAGTGTTCGAGCTCAAATAGTTAGACTCCATTCAAAAGAATGGGGTCTATTTTTTAGGGAGGAGTTTATGAATACAGGTCATTTTTATTATATAAAAGATCAATATTTTATAGATTTTCCAGATCCACACTTAATGAAAAATAAAGAAACTATAGATGGTCAGCCACATGATAGACCATGTTTTTATGCTTTTTTAGAGACAGCAACTAAACTATATTGGATGATACCTTTTTCATCGCAAGTAGATAAATTTCAGAAAATATATAATACAAAGATTGATAAATATGGAAAATGTGACACTATTTTATTTGGGGAAGTTCTTGGATATGAGAAGGCTTTTCTAATTCAGAATATGTGTCCAGTTAGTATCTTATATATTAAAAATGAATACGTAGATGGAATTTATAAAAAACCTGTCAGAGTTGACGGTAGATTTGAAAGAGAATTACAAAAGAAAGCTCGTAAAGTTTTAGCTTTACAAAGAAAAGGGATACGATTAATTTTCCCTAATGTATTGGAAATTGAACGACTTTTGTTATTAAATAAGTAACTTATAGCATAGGTTATAGAGGTAATACAATTGTTTTTTGTTTCGCTATGTGTCGTCACTTGTGACGCTATGTAGCCTTGTGGCGTTCGTAACTAAATAAGATAAGGGAAAGACCGCAACATACTCCTTCTCAAACTGATCCTACGGTAGGTTTGTTCAGGAGCACGTTGCGGTCTTTTTCGTTTGTGTGAGTTAGGTAGTAAGGAACGCCACAAAGGCTACTACTCGTAACAGCGTTCCTCAGTAAGAGTCATTGACGTGTTGTTAGGCTCATCTCTTCCTAGTATGGGAGGAGGTGATTGCTATGACTACATATGAAAAATTATCTTTATTGATTCAATTTTCTATGTTAATCGTAGAAGTTATTCGTTGTTTTTATAGCTAACGAAAACGCCTAACGAAATGAGGTTTACCGGACCTCACACGTTAGGCGCATCTAAGTTTTATACTTTTCTTTGAGATGAGCCTAACGCCAGCTACACGTTGATGGCTCTTCTTTTGTTGACTTAATTATAGCACAGGTTGTAGGTGTAATACAATCGTCTCTTGTTCCGCTATGAGTCGTCACTTGTGACGCTATGTAACCTTGTGGCGTTTGTAACTTAATAAGATGAAGGGAAGAGCACGGCATACCCCTCACAAACGGTATTTCATAATGTTTGTTCGGGGCACGCCGTGCTCTTCTTGCATTTGTTTTATTTAGGTAGTAAAGGGAACTCCACAAAGACTACTACTCGTAATGGCGTTCCTCAGGGAGTGGGGAGAGCAGATATGGCTATACCCTATTGATGGGTATCATGTTTAAGTAATTCTATAAATCTACAAATATATTTATTATGTCTTTTATTTTTAATCATATTATTAATAATATTCATTTATATAAATTTAACTGTCATCCGAAAAGTCCCTTACCCATCCGGCCACCACTCACCCCCCCCCCTGCCGAGCATAAAATAAGTAATTTTATCAACATTTTTGTTGTATATATTCAAAATATATAGTATGATGATGAGGAATCGAAAATTTTAAATACAATTTAATACAATTAAATTGAAATAGGCGTGTGTTATTGTAAATGATACATGCCACATTGATGTTGTATTACTTTTAGAAGTATGGGACCACAGATGGTCTTGTTTCTTACAATATAGACCTTAAATCTAAACACAGTTTAATGTATTTACCGATAGGATCTAATGAATGTTTACAAAGTATGGATATTATTACATGGAACGTGTAGTAGTGGCAATATGTAATGTAAGAAGAAAGGGATAGAATTTATGAAAGATAATGTTTCAAAAAAACGTAAAAAATACGCTGTTGCATTGTTAGCTGCAACGGCAGCGACAGTAGCGACGTCATTCAGCCCTAGTGCACCATGGGTGATGGCTAGTGGAGGGGCATCTGATACGGATCCTTTTTTACCACCTGACTTTAATCCTCCAGAAATAAATTCTGGTGTTGATCCGGAGAGTGTTTGGTATAATGTACAAGCAGGTGATAATATCACTGTTGAGAAGAATACTTTTGAAGCAGAAAATTTTACTGGGGACAAGGTAAAGTTTAATAATTTTATTGTAAAAGCCAATGATACTCTTGTTGAGGATAGCGATGATATCGTTGTTGATCAAGGTAATAGTGAACATGCTGAAAAAGGTAATGAAAACGGCGTTACTCGTAAGTATAAGTTAACCTTAAGTAAGGAATTAAAAGACAAAATTGACAAAGCTGCTGCTGGCGGCGGTGGCGGAGCGGCTCCGTCTAAACTTGAGGAAGGTACGAATACAACTGTTGAGGGCGATGGTACAGAGGGTAATAAATATAAAGTAAACATAAAGCCAAAGTTAACAGGCATTACGTCTATTACTGGTGATACATTGACATTGAATGGTGGCACAACAACCATTGCGATCAACGATAATGGTGTTAATGTAGGTGGTAAAAAAATCACTAACCTAAAAGAAGGTGATGTATCAGAAAATTCTACTGATGCTGTAACAGGTAAACAGTTAGATGCTACTAATAAAAAAATAGAAGCTAAATTAGATAAAACAAAAGAACGTCATATTAAACCAGAAGCGTATACTGTGAATAATGGAACTGTTACATTAAAGTATGTAGATGCTGATGGCACAGAAACAGGAGAAGAAGCCACAATTTCTGGTTTAAATCCAGTGAAATCTGTTACTTCTGGTGATGCGAATACATTAACTGTTACTGACAACAATGGTGATATTACAGTAACACCTGTAGTGGCTACTGATATTACAAAAGCTGACGATGCAAAGAAACTTGCGACAGCAGGTGTAGTCAATACAGCTATTAATAAGGCAGTAGATCCATTGGCTGATAAAAATTTATCCAACATTACAAATGATGGTAAAAAAGTAATTACTGCATTAGGCACAGAAGTAGTACAAGGTGATGGTATTACTGTTACTCCTGCTGAAGATGCAACAACAGGTAAGAAAACATACACTATTTCTGCAGCAAAACTGAACTTTGCAAATGGTACGAATACAACTGTTGATGGTGATGGTACAAAAGATAAACCTTACAAATATAACGTAAACCCTGCGTTGACAGGTATTACGTCTATCACTGGTGATACATTGACATTACATGGTGGTACAACGGCTGTTACGATTGGTGATAATGGTGTTGATGTAGGTGGTAAAAAAATCACTAACCTAAAAGAAGGTGATGTATCAGAAAATTCTACTGATGCTGTAACAGGTAAACAGTTAGATGCTACTAATAAAAAAATAGAAGCTAAATTAGATAAAACAAAAGAACGTCATATTAAACCAGAAGCGTATACTGTGAATAATGGAACTGTTACATTAAAGTATGTAGATGCTGATGGCACAGAAACAGGAGAAGAAGCCACAATTTCTGGTTTAAATCCAGTGAAATCTGTTACTTCTGGTGATGCGAATACATTAACTGTTACTGACAACAATGGTGATATTACAGTAACACCTGTAGTGGCTACTGATATTACAAAAGCTGACGATGCAAAGAAACTTGCGACAGCAGGTGTAGTCAATACAGCTATTAATAAGGCAGTAGATCCATTGGCTGATAAAAATTTATCCAACATTACAAATGATGGTAAAAAAGTAATTACTGCATTAGGCACAGAAGTAGTACAAGGTGAGGGCGTTACTGTTACTCACACTGAAGATGGAACAGGTAAGAAAACATATACTATTTCTGCGGTAAAACCAAATTTTGCAGATGGTACAAACACAACTGTTGCAGGTGATGGCACAGTAGGTAATCCTTACAAATATAACGTAAACCCAGCATTGACAGGTATTACGTCGATTACAAATGCAGCTCCAGTAGATCCAACACAACCTGATGCAGCGAAAGTAGCGAGCACTACATTAACAATCAATGGTGATGCATTAACAGTAGAAAACAAACAAGCTGATGGCACGAAAGCAACAGTGACAATCGGTAAAGATGGAATTGATGCTGGTAATAAAAAAATCACTAACGTGGCAACACCGGAAGCTGAAAAAGATGCAGCTAATAAAGAATATGTAGATGCTCAAAAATGGGGTTTAAAAGTTCAAAATGGTGATAATCCAGCGGAAGCTGTAACAGCGAAAGATAAAGCGATTACATTAAAAGCTAGTGCAGACACAAGTGATGCTACAGACACACCTAAAAAAGGTATTGTCATTGCTAAAGATGGTGAAGGTAACATCACACTTGGCTTAGAAAAAGCAGACCGTACAACACTAGACCATGCAGCAAACATTGGTAATACGGCTTCTGACGGACGTGATGGTCAAGCAGGTGCTGGTAAAGATGGTGCAACCGTAGCTGGTTCTGCAGGTGCACAAGGCCCAACTGGTAAAGATGGCTTGAATGGCAAAGACTTAACGAATAAAGTGAATGCCCTTCGTAACGGCGAAGCTGGTACAGTAGTGTACACAAATGCAGCAGGCGACCGTGTAGTGAAAGCTAACGATGGCAACTACTATAAAACTGATGAAGTAAAACCAGATGGCAATGTAAAAACTCCTGATGAAAATGGTGGTACAGCTCCTGTAGCAGTGACACCAGAAGCACGTCTAGTAAGCCCAGATGGCACTGTAACAAATGGTACAACTGTATTAAATAATATTTCTTCTGTAGTGACACCATTAGCAGGTACAAATACATTAGAAAAATTAGAAAAAGCAGCTAAAGATGATAGCCCAGTTAAAAATGCAGCTACTAATGTAACAGATTTACATAACACTGCGAATGCGATCGTTGAAAAAGGCTTGACTTTCAAAGGCAATGAAGGCGATGCAATTCATAAAAACTTAGGTGATCAACTTGACATCGTAGGTGAAGGTACAGTAGCAGCTGATGCAACAACAGCAGCCAACAACATCCGTACTAAAAATGTTGATGGTAAACTAGAAATTGGTTTAGTAAAAGATTTAAAAAATATTACATCTATTACAAATGCAGCTCCAGTAGATCCAGCACAACCTGATGCAAAAGTAGCAAGTACTACATTGACAATCGATGGTAATGCATTAACGGTAGAAAACAAACAAGCTGATGGTGCAACATCAACAGTGAAAATCGGCAAAGATGGTATTGATGCTGGTAATAAAAAAATCACAAACGTGGCAGAACCAACAGACAATTCAGATGTAGCTACTAAAAAATATGTAGATGATCACGCCTGGGATTTACATGTTGATGATGGTACTGGAACGGGCTCTACAGTAGTGCCAAAAAATAAAGTGATTACTTTCAAAGCCGGTACTGGTACAATAGCACCAACTGATTTACCAGCAGGTCAAGATAGCCCTAGCAAAGATACTGATGGATTAAGACCTAAAACAGGTGTGGTTGTTGAAACTGATAAAAACGGTACGATTACGATTGGTTTAGAGGAAACAGCACGTAAAACATTAGACAATGCAGCGAATGTAGGTAATACAGCCTCTGACGGTCGAGATGGTAAAGCCGGTGTAGGTACAGATGGTGCAGCGGTGGCTGGTTCTGCAGGTGCACAAGGCCCGACAGGTAAAGATGGCTTAAACGGTAAAGACTTAACATCTAAAGTGAATGCCCTTCGTAACGGCGAAGCTGGTACAGTAGTGTATACAAATGCAGCCGGCGACCGTGTAGTGAAAGCTAACGATGGCAACTACTATAAAGCTGATGAAGTAAAACCAGATGGCAATGTAAAAACTGAAGCTGAAAATGGTGGTAAAGCTCCTGTAGCAGTGACACCAGAAGCACGTCTAGTAAGCCCAGATGGTACTGTAACAAATGGTACAACTGTATTAAATAATATTTCTTCTGTAGTGACACCATTAACAGGTACAGATACATTAGAAAAATTAAAAGAAGCGGCTAAAGATAATAGCCCAGTTAAAAATGCAGCTACTAACGTAACAGATTTACATAACACTGCGAATGCGATCGTTGAAAAAGGCTTGACTTTCAAAGGCAATGCAGGCGATGAGATTCATAAAAACTTAGGTGAAAAACTTGATATCGTAGGTGAAGGCACTGTAGCAGCTGATGCAACAACAGCAGCAAACAACATCCGTACTAAAAATGTTGATGGCAAGCTAGAAATTGGTATAGTAAAAGATCTAACAGGTATTACATCTATTACTAACGCTACAACAGCAGATGGTGCAGGTACAAAACTAACAATTGATGGAGATAAAGTATCCATTGCCAACAAACAAGCTGATGGTACAACAAAAACAATCACTATTGGCAAAGATGGTATCAATGCTGATGGTACAAAAATCACTAACTTGGCAGATGCAGACCTGTCAGACAAGTCTACTGATGCCGTAACAGGTAAACAATTACATGCTACTAACGTAAAAGTTTCTAATTTAGAAGAAACTAAGTTGGACAAAACTGACGATGTACATGTAAAAGCTGGTACATACAAGGTGGATGATAAAACAGGTACTGTTGCGTTACCTCTTGTGAAAGGCGATGCAGATACGGCTACTGGTAAGAATGTAACAATTTCTGGTATCGTAACGCATGCAGTTCTTTCTGAAACATTAGAGAATAAAGAATTACATATTGCCGGTGATGATAATTCCACGCACACAACTACATTAAAAGATGGTATCTCCATTAAAGGATCTTCTAACTTTACACCAGATGAAGCAGCGCAGAAGGCTGGCATCAATATTCAAGCGAAAGCGACAGAGAAAGGCATTGAACTTAAATTATCAGATACCTTAACAAATATGAAAGGTATCACCTTTGCACCAGCCACTCAAGGCGGAGCCTCTGTGAGTCTAACATCTACAGGCCTTGATAATGGTGGTAACACAATTACTAACGTGGCAGCTGGTGTGAACGATACTGATGCAGTGAATGTATCACAGTTGAAGGGTGTGGCAAATGCTACAGCGAATGTGGAAAGTCGAATGAATCGTCTAGGCGCTCAATCTGCTGCGTTGGCTGGATTGCGTCACTTACAATATGATCCATTGGAACCAACTACATTGATGGCTGGCGTAGGTACTTACAAAGGTCAAACTGCATTGGCATTAGGTATTGCACACTATAAAAACGAGTCTCTATTATTCCATGCAGGCGCATCTATCGGTAGCAATCATGATGAATTGATGGCCAACGCAGGTGTGAGCTGGAAGTTCGGATCTCGTGCTGATGAAACAGCAGTGAAAGACACATACCGTCAAGGACCTATCAGTGCGTCTTATACATTACAAGACAAAGTGTCCGCCTTAGAAGCACAAAACCAAATGCAAAAAGATGAAATTAATGAGTTGAAAGCACAATTGGCAGAAGTACTTCAATATATTAAAAGAGGCTAATCTTTGATACATACCCATACATCCTGTGAAAGCTTCGGCTTTCACAGGACCTATGGTATGCGAAACGAAAGTTATATTGTATAATGTGTTAGAGATGATATAGACGAACTGTTTTGTTGAGATAGTTCTATGAAAGATACTACATGTATAGGAGATTGACCATGAAAAAGTTAGTATTAACAGCGGCCTTGCTGGCAACAGCAACGTCTGGATTTGCGATGGGAGATGCCCTGTTCGATCAAAAGAACCCAGCTCATATCGTAACGCCAGCAGCAGGCTACGAAATTGAAGTGGCTACACCAGAAACGGTGGAAGCCTTAGAAGAATTAGGCGCTACCTTAGAGCGTGTGTACGGAGTACACAAAGATTTAATGTATCGTCATGAGCGTGGCGAGCGTTTGACAGACCGTCAACATCGCTATGCAGAACATGATGTGAACCATGAGTTCTTACGCGTGTTAGATCGCAACTTGACGAACCGCGTGGAGTTCTTTAAACGTGCTCATAATTGGAATGGGGACAATAAATACGAACATACTGCGAACTATCAAGTGTTCTTGAACAAGAACAATACAGATGCGAAAGAAGCGGTAAAAGGTTACAGCAACAGCTATGGCTGGAATGTATTGCGTGCTGTCCGCCAAGATGCCTTAGACAATGTGAAAGCTGTGTTTGACGAAAAAGGTGAAAACACACGTGGTGAAGATATTGTACAAGCTATGAAACAAGCGGCAGAAAAAAATGCAGTAACTGTCAATAGCGAAGAACTTCGTTTCTACATCAATGAGCTAGTTTGGTATACAGCAAAACAAACAGCGAAAGAAACAAATAAAGAACTAGATCATGTCTTAAAATAAGAGGAACTAGTGTAGAGCATACTATGCTCGATACAAAAGGAGCCATAACAAACCTGAGGGGGCGTTAGGGCTCCTTTGCTGTGTACGCTTATAGGGATTGCGTGCCCTAGTCTATGATGATGGGTATTGCATTTAGGTGTATTTTGAGTTGTACTGATGCGTGCCCAGTCTCGAGTGGGGCATCGAATAGAGTCTTAAATTCTTGTCGATAGTAACTTGTTTGAGATAGTATTTACGATATGCACTAAGATAGGCATTTTGTAAAGGTACTATACTGCTAGGGCCATAAGGTATGATATAATAAAAGATAGATTGAGTAGAATATGATTCAGTAATTTATATAGGAGATAGAATTTTGAAACGTTTAGTATTATCAACAGCATTACTGCTGACAGTAGGCACAAGTTTTGGTATGAGTGAAGACATTTTCGCTCGCCAACATCCATCCGAGGTAACAGAAGTAGCGAAGGGCTACCATTTATTAGCGACTATGCCAGAAACGAAGGAAGCCATTGACGGCTTGGTTCGTACTATTGATGGGGAACAAGCGCCAACGGTGACGAAGGAATCTATCAAAGGAATGACAATAGACGAGTTAGAGAAGTCTGTGAAAGGTTATGATTCTGTGACTCCTACTGCGGTGGTGTCACACATTACAGCAAAACCAGTTCATGGCATTACCATGGATGAGTTATTGACAGCGTTGCAGAAAAAAAGCCAAGACAAAGTAACTGTCTATGATGGAGCTCAAGTGTTATCTATTTTAGATACGAAGCTTACAAAACGCTTACGATTCTTTAAACGGATTCATAACTGGCATGGAGACAATCAATTAGATCGTTCCAATCGTCACGAAGAAGTAGTAGCATTGGCTAGTAATGAAAAGGCAGAAAAAGGTAGCTATGCCTGGTATGTGTTGAAAGACTTGCGCCATGATATTTTGGCAAATGTTGAGCAAGCCATCCAAGCGAAAGGTAATGCTTTAACAGGTGAAGATATTGCGATGGCGATTTCCAGTGCAGCAGACAGCAATGCGAAATATGTGAAGAGCGAAGAGCTTCGTTATTACATCAATGAACTTGTGTGGTACTCTGTGACAGAGACGACGAAACAACTAGGTAAATAATTGTTACCAGAAAGGACGATGACTATGCAAGAAATTGTAGTAGGAGGTTTATATCGTCATTTTAAAGGCATGTTATACTATGTCATCGACATTGCCATCCATTCCGAGACGGATGAACCCCATGTGGTGTATCAACAGCTGTATGGAGAGCGCAAAACCTTCGTACGCCCTTTGGCGATGTTCGCCAGCGAGGTGGACCATGAAAAATATCCAAATGTGGAACAGAAAGACCGCTTTCAGTTGGTGAACGGTTGGGATGAAGAGCAGCATTTGCGCTGAGGAGGACCAGATGGACAAGAAATATTTTTTCTTTGATATCGATAATACCCTAGCGGTCTGGCCGGATGGGGTGATTCCTGAGAGCGCCCAGTACTCCTTGGACTATTTGCAGAACAAAGGACATCATGTGGCGCTCGCTACAGGCCGTTTACAGGCGGATGCCATGCGCTTTGCGAAGATGGCGAAGACACCGAACTTTGTGGCTGATGGGGGCTATAGCATTACAGAAGGTTACGAAGTACAATGGATGCAGGGCATGGATCGGGATCGCTGCGTGCAGTATCTCAACTATTTAACAAAGCACAATGTGCCTTGGGGTGTGACCCACAAAAATGACTTTGTCCGCATTACTCCCTATGAAAGTGTCCTAACCTGGGATGTGCAATGGGATATGATGAAAACGCAGGTAGTGCCGGAATTAATGCCGGAAGATATTGAACACTTTTACAAGGTCTATGCATTCATCACGGAAGAAGAGGAACAGCGCCGTGGCATCGTGCACATGACGAAGGACCTCATCCGCTATGGAGAGGGATGTGTGTTGTTTGAGCCAATGGACAAAGCTTATGGGATTCGGAAAATGATCGATGGCTTTGGGGCATCCTACCAAGATGTCATCGTATTCGGTGATGGCTATAACGACCTATCCATGTTCCGACCAGATTGGCTGAATATTGCTATGGGGAACGGCCGTGATGCCCTGAAAGAAAAAGCTGACTACGTCACAGCATCTTGCCATGACGACGGAATTTATAAAGCATTGCAACATTTTGGATTTATACCGAAGCAGTTTTAGTACATAGGGCCCTTTGTTGTAGGTTTCCCGGTATATGGGGAAAGCTGAAGCATAGGGCTTTTTTATGGAAGGTGCTTATGAAAAAAGATGTGCCCATATTGGTGGATGGAACGGTAGCTTTCAGTTAGCAACGATTCATTATGAATGAAGTAGATACTATACTTTCAGCATAACTATATGAAGCGGTTTGAACATCAAAATCAGTTATAGTATAATAAGCGTAGATATATCGAAATGGGTCTTAAAAGGAGGACATACCATGGATTTGATTCAAAGTTTAAAAGAGCAAGCAAAAGGCTTGGGTAAAAAAATTGTATTGCCAGAATTTGAAGATAGCCGTGTCATCGAAGCAGCGGCTGCGATTTTGAAAGAAGGTTTCTGCGTGCCTGTATTGGTTGGTGCAGAAGATAAAATTCAAGCGGCAGCTACAGCAGCTGGTGTATCTTTGGAAGGTGCTGAAATCATCAACCCAGCTACATTCGGCGAATTAAACAAAATGGTAGATACATTTGTAGAATTGCGCGCGAAAAAAGGCATGACACCTGAAAAAGCACACGCTACTATGACTGGCGATGCATTGTTCTTCGGTGCTATGTTAGTGCGTTTAGGTTTGGCTGACGGCATGGTAGCAGGTTCTGCTAGCCCTACAGCAAACGTACTTCGTGCAGCTATCCAAGTGGTAGGTACACAAGCTGGTTTGAAAACTGTATCCAGCTCTATGCTTGTTATCACTGATAAAAAAGAGTACGGCGATGACGGATTGTTGATCTTCTCCGATTGCGGCGTTATCCCTAACCCAACATCTGAACAATTAGCTGATATTGCTGAATCCAGCGTTGGTAAAGCTCGCTCCGTAGCAGGTATGAAAGAACCTCGCGTATCCTTCTTGTCCTTCTCCACAAAAGGATCTGCTTCTTCTCCAGAAGTTGATAAAGTTGTGGCAGCTGTAGAAGACTTGAAAGGCCGTAACGTAGACTTCGCATTCGATGGAGAATTGCAATTAGATGCGTCCATCGTTCCATCCGTAGCAGAACGTAAAGCTCCAGGATCTCAAGTAGCTGGTAAAGCTAACATCTTGATTTTCCCTGACTTACAAGCTGCGAACATTGGTTACAAATTAGTACAACGCTTTGCTGGCGCTACTGCGATTGGACCAATCATCCAAGGCTTGGCAAAACCAATCCATGACCTTAGTCGTGGTTGCTCTGTAAGCGATATCGTTGACCTTTGCGCAATTGCTGCTGTGGAAGCCAACTAAGTCGTCTCTTGCTACGTTATGTAGCCTCTGGCGTTCATAATTACATACGATAAAGGGAAGCCCATGGCATACTCCTTCTGAAACGGTATTTCATAATGTTTCTTCAGGAGCACGCCATGGGCTTCTTGCGTTTGTGCGATGTTTTCAGTAAAGGAACGCCACAAGGCTACTACACCTAACTGCGTTCCTCAGTCTTATCTCTTCCTTAAGGGGAGGAGGTGGTTCTATGAAATTTTTTAAGAAGTTACCTTTACTGATAAAACTTTTAAAATTATTTATAGATCTTTACCATTTCTTTAATTAGAAATGAAAAGCCTAACGAATAAGGTATTGCACACCTTAATACGTTAGGCAATTTCAATTAACTATCTTGAGATGAGCCTAACGCCTACGGACGTTGATGGCTCTTCTTATTTGTAAGTTAAGTATAGCACAGTTTATTAGATAATAACAACGTCTCTTATTGCCCTAGGCAATCTTGTGGCGAACATAGATTAACAAAATAGAAAGGCGTGGCACATTCCTTCGCAAACGGTATTTCATAATATTTGCTCAGGAACATGCCACGCCTTTTTTGTATTTGTTTAATTTGGCCAATAAAAAGTGCCACAAGATGTGCTACGTACAACTGCGTTCCTCAGAGTATAAATGCTATCATAAGAATGTACAGAAATGACGATATAAGGATGTACAAATTTCATTACATATCGGTGATATAACATGCAATATATATTAGATAGAAATGAATCGATAACAGTAAATACGGTATTAGACTTACCGAGATTAAAACAAGTACTGGAGGTGTTACATCTGAACTCTAATTATAATGAATTAAGTTGCCAATTAGGATGCGATAGACGTACAGTAAAGACATATTATGAAAAGGGGGAGCCTAGTAAAGAACGAAAAAGACAATCTCAGACTGATAGTTTTTATGACATTATTGAAACTTTGTTGTCAAAAGACATTCTACAAAAGTTTAATTACTTACCCTCTCATTATAAAGCACAATTACAGAAAACAATTCCGTATTTGTCTGTTGATGAGGTGAAAGAAAAAGCTAGATCTAATTTAGAAAGGGTAAGAGTTATCTATGAGTAGAAAGACTAATTACAAGCGGTTACAGGGCAATCATGCTATGCAAGATTTTATAAGAGCTTTATAAATTTTTTGAATTTTATGCAAGTTTATTGTAATATATGTTTGTAAGGGCGATTCTTATTTGGAGAAATATTATGGGTATCGATGAAAGAAATACAATAAAATTTAAATAGGTATGACATACGAACAAGTCAAATTATTTTTATTAAATAGAAAAGGTGCTACTAATGAATGATTTAACAACATCTCGATTAGATCGGCAAAACATTCTAAATAATTCTATTGCATTAAAAGAAATAGAGCGTGAATTAAGCAATTATACTAGTGGTACTATTTGGAAGAATCAAACTTGGTTTACCAAAGAGTATCTAGCTAACTTCTTTAAGGTTGATATTAGAACAATAGAAAGAATAGTTGAATCCCATTACCAAGAACTAACATTAAATGGATATAAAATTTTAACAGGTGAAGAGTTGTCCTCATATAAACTGACCGACATAAATGTCGGTCAGACAAGCAGAAACCTAGCTATATTCAGCTTTCGTAGTTTCTTAAATGTTGCTATGCTTCTACAAAATAGTCCTGTTGCAAAAGAATTACGATCACAAATTTTAGATATTGTCATTGATGTATTAACAGAAAAAGCTGGTGGGCATCGTGCCTATATAAATCAACGGGATCCAAATTTTTTGCCTGCAGCATTTACTACAGAAAAAGTAAGAAAAAGCTTCACACAAGCATTGAGTCAATATGTAAATATGGGACCTTACAAATATGAATATTTTACCAATAGAGTCTATAAATGTATATTTTTGGAAAATGCAACAACTTATCAAAAAATACTACGCTTAAAAAGTAAAGCTAATCTACGCGATACCATGTATAGCGAAGTATTAACTAATATTGCTGCAGTAGAAACATGTATTGCCACTGAAATCGCCAAGCAATATGAATCAAGCGGACAACAATTAACTAAAGAGGCTGTAGATATAATCATTGATGATATCGCTAAAAACCCTATGATGTCTATTTATTTTGAAAGTGCTAGAAGAACAATGGCTACATTAGATAAAGGCCTACGCGATGCATATCATGGTAATTTAAGTGAGTATATCTCTTCTGTATCATCTGAAGAATACGAGCGTTTTCTAGGAGAAAAAAGCAAAAGCTTAGAAGAGCAAATAAAAGAGCATCGCGACATCTTTTTACGACTTAAGGATAAATAACAATGATATATTACATTGACTTTGAGTACGTCTTCAGAATCCATGATACGGTGCTAAAAGAAAGTGGTGGGGCTCCAGGGACTATTAATGAAGATTATATAAAAGGTATTTTAGAGTTCCTCCAAAATGATGATTACTACCCATCTTTTACTGAGAAATTATCTTATTTAGTATACTCTATAGCATCTAATCACTGTTTCCTTGATGGAAATAAACGCACCGCTATCGCAACAGGCATGTATTTTTTACTTATAAATGATTATGATAAACCAACCATAAGTAAATTTACAAAAATTATGGAAAATGCAGTACCATTTGCTGTAAGTGGAATTATTTCAAGAGAAGATCTAACTGAAATTATAACTATTATTCTTTGGGATCTTGAACCTTTCGAATCCGATAAAATAAAATATATAAATAAACTATCAGCAAAAATTAATAAATAAAATCCCACTAGATTTATTTAAGAAGTACTCTGATATATATTCATTGGGTGATTTAAATCCCAATACTTTTTGTGCTATGTTATGTAGCCTGTGGATCGTCTCTTGTTGCCCTAGGCAATCTTGTGGTGGATATGGATTAATAAAATAGAAAGGCGTGGCACATTCCTTCGCAAACGGTATTTCATAATGTTTGCTCAGGAACATGCCACGCCTTTTTTGTATTTGTTTAATTTGGCCAATAAAAAGCGCCACAAGATGTGCTACGTACAACGGCGTTCCTCAGACAAAAGAGCACGACACATTCCTCCACAAACTGATCCTACGGTGGTTTGCTCCGGAACATGTCGTGCTCTTCTTGTATTTGTGTTATTTAGATAGTAAAGGAACGCCACAAGGATACTATACCTAATTGCGTTCCTCAGAGGAAAAACACTTGTGATGGTGTTGTTTTAAAACTTGCGCATTGCTTAGTTTGATGTTTTGATGTAGTAAGTTTATATAAACAGTGCGAATAGATTATGCTATAATGAAATTATAAGAGCTATTAACGTGTCGTTAGGCTTATCTCTTCCTTAAGGGGAGGAGGTGGTTCTATGAAATTTTTTAAGAAGTTATCTTTACTGATAAAACTTTTAAAAATATTTATAGATCTTTACCATTTCTTTAATTAGAAATGAAAAGCCTAACGAATAAGGTATTGCACACCTTAATACGTTAGGCAATTTCAATTAACTATCTTGAGATGAGCCTAACGCCTGCGCACGTTGATGGCTCTTCTTATTTGTAAGTTAAGTATAGCACAGTTTACTATACAATAGCAACGTCTCTTATTACGTTATGTAGCCTGTGAGTCGTCTCTTGTTGCTCTAGGCAATCTTGTGGCGAACATGGATTAACAAAATAGAAAGGCGTGGCACATTCCTGAGCAAACGGTGTTTCATAATATTTGCTCAGGAACATGCCATGCCTTTTTGTATTTGTTTAATTTGGCCAATAAAAGGTGCCACAAGATGTGCTACGTACAACTGTGTTCCTCAGAGGAAAGATTCTTGTGACGGTGTCGTTTGTAAACTTGCGCATTGCTGAGTTTGCTAGTCAGATGGTAGTAAGTTCATATAAACAGTACGAATAGAGTATGCTATAATGAAAATATAGAAAAGTTACGGGGCTGTACACGTTGTTAGCTTGTTATTAATATGTAGTATAGCAAACGCTTTTTTATTGAACATTTATTTAACATTTTAAGGCCAATTCTTTTGTAGTATATATAAAGAATGTGATAATAAGTCCATTCAGCGATAATTTTATTTGACATTTATTTAGCATTTTTAGGAAAAATACTATGGAATTAACTACATTAGAAGTAAAAGTTTAAGAACTATGATCGATTGATTTTACTTCTAAAATTAATAGTACGACTCATTGATTGGTTTAACTAATTAATGAAAAAGCCTAACGATAAGAGGTTCGGACCCTCTACACGTTAGGCAAATTCGTTTCAACACTTTTGAGATGAGCCTAACGTAAAAGATAAGTGTTCCTAGCACTTATACACGTTAGGCTTCATCAATCTTTTATTCTTTCGAGATGAGCCTAACGCCTGCGCACGTTGATGGCTCTTCTTATTTGTAAGTTAAGTATAGCACAGTTTACTATGCAATAGCAATGTCTCTTATTACGTTATGTAGCCTGTGGGTCGTCTCTTGTTGCTCTAGGCAATCTTGTGGCGATGTCTAAATTAGCATAAATAAGCCCGTAACATACTCCTTCTCAAACTGATCCTACGGTAGGTTTGTTCAGGAGCATGTTACGGGCTTTTGTGTTTGTGTGAGTTAGATAGTTAGGAGCACCACAAGATGTGCTACGTACAACGGCGTTCCTCAGGAAAAAGAGCCTGTCATGTATTTTATGCTTGTCTGATTTAGACAGCGCAAAACATTATAAGCTATGCCAAGCATCAATCAAGTATCACTGTAGTTCTTTGCCGTAATAAAGTGATTTTTGCAACTCTAATTGATTAATATAAAATATCATATAACACCATTAAACAATTTGTATTCAATCTGTGTAAAATGGGGGGGGGTAAGGCATTTATTTATCAAAAATGTAGGTTTTATGCGTTGTATAAAGTCTAGCAAACTAGTATAATATATAGTGAATGTGTATACATAAAGATATGGATACATCAATTCAAATTACTCAATTTGAAAATATTGCTCTTTTTGCATATTTATTTCAAGATTCAAAATAACATAGAGGGTGATGTATAGCATGAGACCTTTTACATGTACGATTATTTATTAGCTGATATTTAAAATAGTGAGTACAAGGAGGTCTTGTTGGTGTCTGTATCCATATCTATGTGTATACATGTTGTTTACTATTACACCATACATAACAGCGGTACCAAGGAGTACGCTGTAACGATAGAGTAGGGTAGTGATGAATGGTTTGCTTGTGAAAGCAGAAAGGATAGGGCTTATGGGAAAAAGCTTTGAATTTAAAGAGTGCGAGCGTTTTCTAAAACGCGTATTAAAAGACAAAGGGATGTACAGCAAGGGGGCAGTTATTGCGTTCTTGATCACTGGGGGTATTGGATTTTTTGCGCCACCAGCACAGGCGATTATTTATGTGGAAACGGATCTTGAGTCAGGTGCTACGGGGGCTTCCAGTTATTATAATGGCGGTGGCAGTATTCATTTACCACGTAAATCTGTAGTATTGGCACCTATTAAGAATGGTGATCTATATGGTGATTTGAACCGTACTGCTATTGATGCTGTTATTATTGGTGCGGGGGCTGTAGCTCATGGTACGTCTACAGATTCTAGTAATGTTGAAAGAAAGTTTACAGCTGTAGGTAATGCAGCGCATGTATTTGGTGGACAAGGTACGGCTGTAGGTAGTAATACTTTAGCGGCAGAGCAAGCGACAGCTATTGGTAATGACGTGTATGCAGCTGGTGCCTCTTCTATTGCCATTGGTAATGACGATATTGCCACAAAATATCGAGATTCCTTGGACATTGCAACCATTAAAGAATTATATGGTGACCCAAATGGTGCCAATAATGCAGCTAAAAAGATGTTCAGAAGTGAGAATTGGGTTTCTTCTGAAAAGGATAATAAAGGTAGTAGACCGATTATGCCTTGGTCTACATTTGCTGAACGGTATGGGCAATCTAAGGATGAAGAACGTATCTTCAGTCCTACCGTAGCGGCAGGTATCGGGTCCATTGCCATCGGTTCTCGTTCTATTTCTGCCAAAGATGGTTCCACAGCGATGGGTACTTTGGCGTATGCCTTAGGGGAAGGTTCTACAGCCATGGGTCTTCGTGCCTATACGGCAAGTGGGGCTACTGGTGCCGTTGCGATTGGTGAGCAGAGCCGTTCTTTTGCAGCTCAATCTCTGGCGGTAGGTAACCGAAATGAATCAACCAGTGTTGGTGCCATGTCCTATGGTTATAGTGCGAAGGCCGTAGGTAAAGGTTCTTTGGCGTTCGGTTACAAAACCTATGCCAATGCGAGCATTGCAGATAACATCGCTGCAGCAGATGGCCATAGTGCAACGAACCCATTGCGTCAAGCGGTGCGTAGCAAACTAGGAAATTATTCAGAAACACAATTAGCGGCATTAGAGGCGTATCAAAATAAAGCACGTGAGTATTATGCAAAAATCGATGCTAGAGCTTCAGAGGCGGCTATTGCTGCTGCAAAAACAGCTATGGATAACGCAAAAGCAGACGTGGATGCTATTACGTTGACAGATGTGAATGCCATGGCTCTTGTAGATGGTGGACAAGTATCGCATCAAAGTTGGAATACAGTGGGTAATACCATCAAAAATGTCGTAGACACAGTGGAAGCTAACACAACAAATCCGTTAACGGTTGAAAAACTAGATGGTGTACATCTAACGATAAAAGATACGCAGGGGAATATACAAAAAGTACAGAAGTCTAAAAGTAGTGGTGATAACGCCATTGCGATCGGTTACTATGCGTCTGCCAAAGGGACATCAGCCATTGCCCAAGGTTCTGGTTCTGTCGTAGACTCCTTAAGTGGTATCGGTATCGGTTCCCTATCCTATGTAAGTGAGAACTCTGCCAACTCTATTGCTGTCGGTGTAGGGGCACAAGTACGGAAAGAAAACTCCATTGCTATTGGTACGCAGTCCCAAGTATTTGGGGCAGGTGCTATTGGCATGGGTCCTGGTAGCCGTGTTATGGGTGATAACAGTGTTGCCATGGGTTATGGTACGGATATCCGAAGTGTTTCCTCTATCGGGTTAGGGGTACGTGCTAAGGTAGGCTATGGTTCCATGAATGCCACTGGGTTAGGTGCGAATGTTAACATCGGCTCCGATGCGGGTAACACCGTAGCTCTTGGTAGTAGTGCAAGAATTGGGGACAATTCCTTGAACTCTATGGCGGTCGGCTATAATGCGAATGTTGCACAAAATACAACGAACAGTATTGCCTTTGGTACACGGGCTAGCATTGCAGAAGGTGCTACCAGTTCTTTGGCAGTAGGTGATTCGGCAGCAGTTACAAAAGCATCTTCCACAGCATTGGGCCGTTTGGCGACAGCAGATTTTGAAAATTCTGTTGCCTTAGGTTACCGTTCTACTACCCATTATTGGGGGAATCCAAATACACGGGAGGCAAGTGCTAGTGCAAATGCATCTAGTAGCAATGTACATGGTTTATCTATCAAACCATACTTACCACAAGGATCTAAGCTGGGGGATAAGCTAGATAAATTAGATGGTGTTACGGCTGGTTATGTATCTGTCGGTGGTTGGATTGATAAGGCTGGCGCCCAAGTGCGTGGTCTTCGTCGTATCGTCAACGTAGCGCCAGGTGCGTTGGACACCGATGCGGTTACAGTAGCACAGTTACGTGACTGGACAGATAAATCAGCCCATTTCCTTTCCATTGCAGGGGCTTCTAATAAAGAGGCCAAAGATTATCCGGATATCAACGATCCATTAGGCACAAAAAGTAACAATAAAGTTGTTAAAATTAAATCCAACTTCGATAATGATACAGCCACAGGTACCAATGCATTAGCGTTAGGTGTATATGCCTATGCGAATGGTCAAAAATCGGTAGCTATGGGTCCTAATGCCTATGCAAACGTTGACCACGGTGTAGCCATCGGTGATAATGCACAAGCTTGGAGTGAGGGCGATAACGGTAATGCTGGGGTAGCAATCGGTAAAGATGCCAAAGCATACTATTGGAATGCGTTAGCATTGGGTACGAATTCCAACGTAAGTGGTTGGAACTCTTTAGCGTTTGGTCCGAATGCACGTGTGGGCGTTGTGAAAACAGTAGACCCTACAACAGGTAATGTCACGAATGCAGGTACGAGGGTAAATGATGGTGTGGCTATCGGTCGTGCTGCCGAAGTCGATGGAGGTAGCTCTATCGCATTGGGGGCAGCCACAAAGATTACGACAGCTACTAATGCAGTGGCCATTGGTCCTGGTGCACAAGTACTAGAAGGAAAAGATGCTAATAATAATGCAGCAGCAGCGACAGGAGCAGTGGCATTAGGTTCTAACGCTAATGTTACAGGGTCGAAATATTCTGTAGCCTTGGGTTTAAACTCTGCTGTTGAATATAACGATACAAAAGCGAAAACGACAGCCGCTTTCACTGGTGAGGAGATCAACGATCCGGGTAATGGCGTTGTATCCGTTGGTAATAACAGCACTGTAAAACGTCGTATTATCAATGTAGCTAGCGGTGTTAATGATAATGATGCAGTCACTGTAAAACAGTTGAGAGCCGTAGCTCCGAAGTACTATTCTGTGAACACAACGGAAACTGATAATCGAACTGTCAATGGTGTGGCTGATGTAAAATCTAATATCAATAATGATGGTGCTACAGGTACAGGGGCGCTAGCCGTTGGTTCTTATACGAAAGCTAGTGGAAACTACTCTACAGCGCTAGGCCGTGATGTCATTACTTCGGCTCAATTATCTACAGGTATCGGTACGAATGTCACTGTCAGTGGTGAAAAATCTGTAGGTATTGGTAATAATGTGGAAGTTAGCAATCATAGCGCTGTAGCGATTGGTTTAGAGGCTAAGTCGGACCATGCTCGTGGTATTGCCGTGGGGTATAAGGTAAATGTCAATGAGTCTGATACATTTGCAGGCGGTTCTGAAGTCAATGTCACTGGATATGGATCTGTAGGTATTGGTAAAAAAGTTGAGACTCGAGCGAATGATGCAATCGGTATTGGTTCCAGTACTAATGCATTAGGTAATCAATCTATCGCATTAGGTTATGGTGCGAACACAGGATATACGACAACAGAAAACATTGCGAATCCACCGGCAGGTGGACCTACCACAAGAAAGGTATATAATGGTGCTACAGAAGGTATTGCGGTCGGTAAAGAAGCTGTTGTTGAAAGCAACTATGCCATCGCTATCGGTGGTAATGCAAAAGTACAACGTGATGGAACTAAGGATGCAGAATCTTCCGTGGCGATTGGCGCGGGTGCTAAGGTAACAGGTGCTAAATACTCTGTGGCATTAGGCTTGAACTCTAGAGTAAATGCTGCTGATACAGCTACAAAAACAACAGCTGCTTTCAGCGGTGAAAGTAACAATGATCCAGACAATGGCGTTGTATCCGTCGGTCAATCTGGTAAATATCGTCGTATCTTAAACGTAGCAGGCGGTGTGAACGATAACGATGCAGTTAACGTGAAACAGTTGAGAGCAGCTGCATGGGGATTAAAAACGCAAAGCGGTACAGCAGCTGCAGCTGATGTAACACCTGATGCAAATGGTAAAGTAACCTTAAAAGCAGGTAATAATGTGACCATCGACAATGCAAATGGGGTGGTGACAATTAATGCTACAGGCATTCAATCTGTATCAAGTGGCAATACCAATGCATTGAGCGTATCGACTACTAACGGTGCGGTTACGATTACACCTAACTTGGCAGGATCCGTTACTGGCACAGGTAATGATGCGAATAAATTGGTGACAGCTGGCGTTGTGAATACAGCATTAAATGCGAAAGCAAATGTATCTGACCTTGCGGCTAAATTAGATAAAACAGCAGAACTTCATGTAAGAGCAGGAGACTATACTGTAAGAAATGGCGAAGTATCTTTAATTCAAGAAGATGCGAGTGGCACGCAAAATAGTGGCAAAGGATTCAAGATTAAAAATATTGCTACAGGTGATGATATTACCAATATCAACACTACATTAGCAGGTAAAGCAGATAAATCCTATGTAGATACTCAAATTGGCACAGTGTCTAATTTGGGCTACAAAGCGAATGGCGGAACTGCTAAACAAGTGGCGGTTGGCACAGGCTTAAACTTTGTTCAAGGTGATGGTACAGCTAACACGGCAGCATCAGCAAAAGCTGGTATCGAAATTGTAGCTGGTGACGATGGTAAAGTAACATTTGGCTTAAATGAAGCGACTCGTAATGCTATTGATAATGCAGCTAACAAAAACTTAAGTAACCTAAGTGATGATGGCAAAAATGCAGTCAAAGACTTAGCAGCAGGCGCTGTAAAAGTAGCTGCTGGTAAAAATGTGAACGTTAC
>NZ_RQVE01000017.1 GCF_003992315.1 Veillonella sp. 3891 | reverse complement strand
CTTGAAGCTATTTGATAGCTCATTCATTTTCGTTGTTGCCAATTACTTGGCTAGAATTTATTTGGTTGGTTTCAACTATGTGAAACCCGCACTCTGGCTTATGTTTACTTCTTTCGAAGTAATTACCTTACATTATTCAGTTTTCAAAGATCAACTTCGTCGTTCACAACCTGTGTTGTAGCGACTAGATTATAATAACAGATTCATAATTTTATGTCAACAGTTATTTTTAATCTTTTTTAATTTTCCAGGTCAATGAATTATTAGAAAATTAAAAGTGCTTGTGTCTCAAGCACTGAATGTATTATATGATATTTTTAAATAATTTGCAACCCTACTTTTTAGTATTTTTCATATATGTTTTCTATAGAATGCACCCTATATAATCTAGCCCTACTTAAAACATCTAAATTAAGTGTACCTAAGCTAAAGGTACACCTTTTGCTTGTAATTATAATCAGATTTATAACGCCATGTGCCAGCAATACTTATATTTCTTCTGAGTAACGTAGTTATACATAGAATAGTTTGTGAAGTTCCTTACTACATAAATTCCCCAAACATCATAAGAGCACAGCACCCCCACCCTAGAACGCAGTTATGCGTAGAACGCCTTGTGGCAGTGTTATTAACTTAATTATACAAATGTAAGAAGAGCACGGTAAGCCTCCAAATAACCACTCACAAACCTTTCCTAGAGGAACGCAGTTATGTGTAGTAGCTTTGTGGCGTTTTTACTATCTAAATTACACATATACAAGAAGAGCACGGTGTGCTCCGAACAAACATTATGTAATACCGTTTGTGAGGAGTATACCGTGCTCTTCAATTTATCTTATTAAGTTTAATTAGCCACAGGCTACATAGCATTACAAATGACGATACATTATGAAATACCGTTTCTGAGAAGGTGTATTGCGGTCTTTTCTTTCACTACATCGCAAAAACGCCACAAGGCAGAATAGTATCAAAAGTGAAACCCTTGTTTTTCCGCTATTCTAATCAACGCACTTCTCTTCTCATCTTTCATTTTCAATCGACCCACTACTTGGTCTGTAAATTTAGGCAATGGGTAATTTGGACTGCGAAGGTCGTAGTATTGGTTCATCTCTTCGTCGTAATCTTCCAACAATTCATGGTAGTTATCAAATGTGCTGTACGCATCATCAAACACATTTGCCTCTCTTGGCATGCGTGGTTTCAACGCCGGTTTCTGATCTGCCATACCTAAGCCAAGTCCTACCACCGGGAATGTTAATTCAGGCAATTTCAAAATTTCGATTATTTTTTCTGCATCATTTAGCACACTGCCTAAATATACTGTACCATATCCTGCCAGTTCTGCTGCAGTCACCATATTTTGTGCTGCAAGACAGGCATCTGTCCAACCTTGAAAAAATCGATCTGTATCACTTGCCGTATCCAAATCTAGACCTTTTTCTTTCATAATCTGTGCATTACGATACGCATCTACTACAAATATAAATAGTTCAGGCATATCTTTCACATAGTCTTGTTTACACACCTCTGCAATGGCCGCTTTTATTTCTGGGTTCACAATACGGATGATACTGAACGTTTGCATACCCATACTGGTAGCAGTCCGCTTCGCTACATCTAGTAAAATACTCAAATGTTGCGGAGATACACGCATCGGTTTATATTGGCGAATACTTTTATGATCTAACATAATATCAATAGGGTTCATAATTTCACTCCTAACTTTCATCATACTTTCATATAGATTGTGTAGTATAATAACAATACAAGGTGTACTGCGTCTATATTATTGTAGGGCACTCATTTTTTATTTGTCAATATGTACACCACATAGAAAGGAAGAACCTATGAAACATTCATTTCTTTTGAAAGCCTTCACTATCGGTGCATTCATGGCATCTGCTACAATCGGATCTATGGCAGCAGATATGACGCCAGGTGAAATTTCCGTTACTGGCCAAGCCGTTCGCCAAGTGGCGCCATCCTATGCACTTCTTAATTTAGGGGTATCCAACAAAAACACCTCCGTACAAGCTGCCAAAGCACAAAATGATGCTGTTATGTCTAAACTCATCTCCTCTTTACAACATGTAGGAGTTTCTAGAAATAATATTCAAACATCTAACATTACCATCAATCCTAATTACGATTATATCGATGGAAACTCAAAATTAAATGGTTATAATGTAAATAACACTGTCGTTGTTAGAGTATATGATACATCCTCAATTGGAAAAGCTATCGATGCTGCTATCACTAGTGGTGCTTCTGATATTAATTCCCTTACCTTCCAAACCGATGTATCGCAAGAGATAGAAGATCAATTATCTACCTTTGCCATTAGCGATGCACGCCACCAAGCGGAAGTTATCGCTCGCGCTTTAGGCCATACTGTAGGCCCTGTAAAATCGATTAGCTTAGGAACTACTCGAACTCATACGATGGAAGTAAATCCACGATATGCTATGTTGGCTGTAAAATCTGCAGATATATCTACTTCCACGCCTGTAGAAAATGGTGATATGTCTGCTAATAAAACAGCAAGTGTAGTATTCTATTTACAATAAGATATATACACATCTATACGGAAATATAATCAAACAAATATGTACATTGGTATACACATTTACTAACACACTATTGATAGATGTTGTAAACATTAGTCACAATCCAACAGCACCACATAAGAGAACCGTCACCAACGAGTTGACGGTTCTTTTTGATACATAAAAAACCGTAGCGAACCTCATCATCGGTAGCTACGGTTTTTCTTATTTCTTTTTAGGCACTACTTTAAAGCTATCATGCATTTGTTGTTTCATATCATCTGTTAACGGGCAAGGCCATTCATTGATATCATTATGCTTTTTCAGCTTTTTCAAATCCTCTGGACTTAATTTTTGTTTTTCCGCATCATCGAATGTAATCATGATTCCATCACCTCTACTCGGAATACTAGAAAAGGAAAGACAAATTTCTTTCTGCCCCTATTATAAGACGAAAAGCATCTTCTTGTGAAGATGCTTTTCCTATGTATACACAATACTTGTATCGTACATATCCTAAGTAGGATTACACTCTTGAATCTATCGGCAATACTTGTATTAGAACAAGTATCGCCGTTAACACTCCAAATACTTTTAGATATCTTATGGATTACTAATATTATGCACGATCTTTAATTTCTTGTTGGATATTGGCTAAGAATTCTTCCCAAGGAATTGCCCCTTGTTCACCTACGCCACGTTTACGAACTGCCACTTTTCCTTCTTCCACTTCTTTGTCACCCACCACAAGCATGTAGGATACTTTTTCCATTTGTGCTTGACGGATTTTGTAACCAATTTTTTCGCTACGATCATCTAGTTCCACACGCACATAAGCATCTTTAAATGCTTTACGCAATTTTTCAGCATATTCTACATGTTTTTCACTGATTGGAAGGATTTTCACTTGTACTGGTGCCATCCAAGTTGGGAATGCTCCTGCAAAGTGTTCAATCAAGATACCTATGAAACGTTCCATGGAACCGAAGCATGCACGGTGAATCATAATTGGACGATGTTTTTGACCATCTTCTGCGATGTATTCCAAGTTGAAACGTTCTGGCAAATTCATATCCAATTGGATAGTTCCACATTGCCATGTACGGCCGATGGAGTCACGAATATGGAAGTCTAATTTAGGACCATAGAACGCACCATCACCTTCGTTGATACGGTATGGGATACCTTTTGCTTCGATCGCTTCACGCAATGCTTCAGTTGCCAATTCCCAAATCGCATCGTCGCCGATAGCGCCTTCAGGTTTTGTACTCAATTCTACATGATAGGACAACCCGAATTGAGAGTAGATACGACCGAATAGATCGATAACGCTCATTAACTCTTCTTTAATTTGAGATGGTGTCATGAATACATGCGCATCATCTTGTGTAAAGCTACGTACACGGAATAGACCATGCAAAGCACCGCTCAATTCATGGCGATGTACTAAACCAAGTTCTGCCATACGAATTGGCAAATCACGGTAGGAATGCATTTCATTTGCATATACCAAGATACCACCTGGGCAGTTCATTGGTTTGATTGCATATTCTGCGTCATCAATTTGTGTAGTGTACATATTTTCACGGTAATGGAACCAGTGACCAGATGTTTCCCACAAATGTTGGCTCAAAATAATTGGAGTACGAACCTCTTCATAATCATAGTCATGATGTACTTCACGCCAGAAATCTTCTAAGGCATTTCGTACTGCCATACCTTTTGGCAAGAAGAATGGGAATCCTGGTCCTTCTTCTTTGATAACGAATAAGCCAAGCTCTTTGCCTAATTTACGATGATCACGACGAGCTGCTTCTTCTAATAAGTGTAAGTATTCCTCTAGTTCTTCTTTCTTTTCAAAAGCAGTACCATAAATACGTTGCAACATTTTATTTTTTTCATCGCCACGCCAGTATGCACCTGCAATACTTTGTAATTTGAAAGCCTTTACTTTACCAGTGCTTGCTAAGTGTGGACCTGCGCAAAGGTCAGTGAACTCACCTTGTTTGTACGCAGAAATCACTGCATCAGCAGGCAAATCATTGATTAACTCTACTTTATAATTTTCATGTTTAGCTGCGAAGAAATCTAGTGCCTCTTGGCGTTCCATCAATACTTTTTCGATAGGTAAGTTTTCTTTTACAATACGGCTCATTTCCGCTTCGATTTTCGGTAAATCTTCTGGCACTAATTTATGTTCCATATCGATGTCATAGTAGAAACCGTTCTCGATAGCTGGTCCAATGGCCAATTGCGCATCAGGCCACAAACGTTTTACTGCTTGCGCCATCACATGAGATGCAGTATGACGGAATGCATGTTTACCACCATCTTCTGCAAATGTTAAAAAGCTTACCTTAGAACCTTCCACCAATACTTCACGAAGGTCTGTTAATTCTCCATTTACATCAGCGGCTAGTACTTTTTTTGCTAAGCTGTTTGATAGTTGTTTTACTGCTTCACCCAATGTAGTTCCAGCTGCAAAAGCTTTAGAACTTCCATCAGGTAAAATGATATTTACTTCACTCATAGGTTACCTCCCTAGGTCTAATACTACTATGCCATTGGGGATGGCAATACTTTTTACCAACAAAAAAAGACCTTCTCCCACACAAGGGACGAAGATCTTCGCGGTTCCACCCTAGTTAGTCCCTATTGATAGGACTCACTCTTACGGACGATAACGGGTCCACACGGATTTGATTACAAGCTAAGCCTTCACCAAACCAGTTTGAAGGTGGTAACGTCTAAGTCTACACTAGATACTCACAGCCAAGGTATCTTTCTCTGAAAGTATAGATGGTTAGGGTCATGTCCTTCGCATCACTGTTCTATATGTATAATACAAATATAGTAACTCCAAACTATATATCTGTCAAGCGATTTTTTTCGATGTAATTAATTCCCTATAAAAAAGTACTACTCTCTGCACCCTGTCCGAGAACTGGCCATTGAGTAGTACTATGTATATACTCTTAAGACTTGAACAATAGAATCAACTTTTATCCCATGTCTCTTTAGCCGTTTCTAACAAACCTTTGAGCCGGGCTAATCCTTTTCTTCGCAATCGATGAATATAACTATGACTGCACTCCATTGTGTCTGCAATAGATGCTACACTGTGATCTTTGTAATACACTTCTTCCACTACATGTTGCTCCGCTAAAGGCAACTGTTTCATGGCAGAGGTTACCATATCCCCATACATGCGTTCCTCGCAAACAATTTCTGTAGAAGGTCCCTCTGCAGGCAGTTGTTCCCACCAAGTTTCTCCATCTTCTGATTCAGTTTGTAACACAATGCCTTCCTTACCTTCTTTGCGAAGATAGTCTAATATGCGTCCACGAATACGATGCACTGCATAGAGGGAAAAAGCTACTCCTTTTTGGGAGTCATAGCGCTCTACTGCCTCAATTAGGCCAATCGTGCCCTCTTGAATGCAATCCATCATATCTATCTTAGAGGATTGATATACATTGGCTTCTTTCAATACTAATGGTTGGTAATGCTCTATGATCGTCATGCGAGCCTGCATATCTTCATGTTCTTCATAGGATTTCCAAAGCTGTTGTTCTTCTTCCCATGACAATAATTCAATTTTATCCACACTGGCAATATAATCATTAAGCATACCTTCACCTCCTTTAGAATCGATAGCGCCACTGCGCCCCTAAATAGCGTTTATTTTCATTATTAAACCACCCTGTAGCACTGACATTACGATTGATATCATACTGAAAACCATATGATACATGATCGTTTTTTAGCCCTCTAGTTAAGGTAACCATCAAATCTGGAACTACATATTTACCTATGGTCACATTAAAGTTATTTTTCTCTTGGAAATCACGAGAGTCTTTTCCATCCAAAGAGCCTGTAGTAATATTCACCAAATCTAAGCCCAATGTATCTTGCAACACATCTTCAATATACCCAAAAGCCAAGGACTGTAAACTAGAGGTAAGCAATGCATTCGCATCATCCGATGTAACACCACTGGCATTACCTACATTACGTCCAAAAGTCAACAAAGAAATAATTTGACGTTCCGATAAATTAGGTTCCGAAGTCAGTTTTAATCTCATCTGTGTAGCAGGTCCTTCTGCTTGCAAGGATACACGATAGTTCTTTACATTCGCCATACTTCGTACATTCAGTTCAGGAATCACACTACCTGTGACAAACTTAGCTTGCCCTTCAGTAATTTTAAAGCGATTTTTCAAATATTTTACATGCCCTTTATTCACAGATAACTTGCCGCTTGCCTTTGGTTCTCCTAAGGTACCTTCAAATTTTACCTGCCCTTGTAAGTACATATCATAAAGCAATGGATTATATAATCTCACATTGTTTTTAGCATTGATAGTTACATCTAGTCCCAATGGAATCGATGTCTCTGAACTACTAAAGGATAAAGGTATAGATCCTACCACATCATGAAGGTTGATGACGCCTACTAAGGTTGGCAAATCATTTCTATTGATCATATACAATTCGCCTTCCAATGGGCCGGTATAAAATTCATGACCAATTTCTATACCTTTCATTTGTAATGCACCATCATAAGAAGTAATTCGAGAACCTGTCCATCCTATATTTCCAGATACGCCAGCATTACCTTTCCCCATGGTAGTACTTCCTGTAATATCAACATGATTACCACGGAATAATAGCTGTCCCTTTAATTGCGTCAATGGTTTCTTTAAGGATTTGAGCTGCATAGATCCGTTCGCTAATTCTATCGTACCATCAGCTAATACATTTGCAGAGTTTCCTGTTACATGAACAATACCACGAATAGCCCCTTCTCCAGACTGTACCTCTTTAAACATCAATGGAAGTACTGACAAGTTTGCTTCATTCATATCCACATAAACATCAAATTGCTTACTCGCATCATTAGACACATATTCATTGGTTACCAATGCACTTAAAGGTAATTTACCACGCACTTTAATAGAAGAATCCGCTTTCTTAATCATCCCTTGTTGAATCGATACCACTTGGTCTTCCATATTGCCTAAGATGCTTAACTGATCCAAGCTGATACCATTGATGACAGCTTGTTCTATTTCACTAGAAAACTCTACCTTTGGAGATTTCGTAGGGCCCTGTACATTAATAATAAAGTTCCAGTTCCCTTGTCCATTGATATCTGATGTTACTAAAGGCAAGATAGTTCCAACAGGCACTTTTGATGCTACTAACTGAATATCTGTAATCCCATCTAAATCAGCTTTACCCTTACCAGCAATAAGCCCTTCTTTAATAGGTAAATTAAACGTACGGATATCAATGGTACGTCCACCATAGCCCACATCCAGTGTAGCAGTTCCCACTACTTCATCACGAATAGTTGTATTTTCGAGAGATCCTTTTACATCTAACCTTGGGCTGTCACTAGTACCACCTAAATCAATGGTCGCCTGCAACTTGCCATTTACATCTGGTACATTTGCATTACTTAATGCTAATAACTGTTGCAATTCTCCATCTCGTACACGAACATAACCAAATAAGCGTTTCGATTCATCCAGTTGAACTCCACCTTTTACTTCATATTGACTAGTGCCGCTGCCCGTGAAAGTCAACTCTTGCAGATGTACCACTTTCGGCGTAATGTACACAGCACCCGTAATATCATGCAATGTAGTATCCTTCACCTGCATAACATCTGACTGTACCACGCCCTCAAAGATAGGTGCATCCACAGTTCCACCTAGATGTCCTTCTGCGCCTACATAGCCAACCATGTTGAGACCCGCATCCCGAATAAAGGGTTCAATTGGCACCGCATCACCTACAAAATTAATATCTAACTGTTTGTTTTGTATATCCCCATCCACCACAATAGAGGAACCATAGCTAGTAATGTCCAACCTTGGTAAATGTAAGTGCCCATCCTTATATGCATAATATCCTTCAATAGATTCAAACAGTTTTCCATATATAGAGCCATCCCAGGCTTTCACATATCCATTTACTTTAGGACGCTGTAAGGTACCTTCTATATGTACATCTGTGTAAATCCATCCCGTCATAGGAATATCTGTAAAGTTTGGCAATATGTCTTCAATACGTACATCCTTCGCAGAGCCTTTGATATCCACATCTTGGCCTCCATCTAAATTGATAGTTCCTCGCACATCATAGATACTTTTTTTATATTCTAAATCACCGTCAAGGATATGCAGTTTTTTATCCTCTATATTTGCTTTCACAAACATACGGTCAAACTGTGTTACACCATAAGAAAGTGTATCTCCCGCAATGGTAACAGTCCCTGTAGGGTTCTCTAGGGATCCCTGCAAGTTTGCTTCCATGGATACAGTGCCTCCCAAAGGTTTAGGTGACCATCCATTAAATTGTTCTAGTCCGATATGAGTACCGTATAGGCTAAGTCCAAATGTTCCATTTCCTAAGCGACCACTACCGGTGAATGTCCCCCTACTCCAGTTACCATTCATATAAGGTACTACTAGTTGTGTACCATCCCAAGATACACTAGCATCCAAAGTATCCACTAAGATAGATTTATACCCAATTTGACGTCCCCTTACAGAGCCCACTACATTTGAAATAGCACCTCCCTGTCCTTCCACAGTCAAATCACCGCTGACAGATCCCTGCACAGAGGATTGTCCTCCAAGAGGCAGCCCATATAAAGATACATTTTGTAAGTTTAGCTGTGCAAAGAAATCTTTTGTATCTATATGATACGAGCCAGTACCAGTTACAGTTCCACCTTGCGTACTCAGTTCTGCATCTCCTACATGAATCACTTGATCTCCATAGGAAAGATGAGCTTTTCCACGATTGACTGTGATTCCTTCATAGGCAAGATCTCGTACCTCTACATCGCCACTAGCTTTTACATTCGATACAGGTCCTGTTAACAATGCCTCTGCCGTAATAGTCCCTGTCAGTGGCAATTGACCAAACGAGGCTAGATTCCACTCTTTCAATCCTACGTTGACATGTAATGTAGGATCCTCATCAAAGACATGGTGTACAGTGCCACTCACACGAAGGTGCTCGTCATTCACATTCGCTTCAATTCCATCCAAGAACAGCACATCTCCATGGATTTGAAGTGTCCCCTTCCCAGATGTTAACCGATAACCTTGAAGCGTCGTTCCTACATTTTGGAAGGAAAGTCCCCCTTCCCCATACCAGAAACCACCACGTTGTGTGACTGTCAATGCTACATCTGTCAGCTCACCACTGATAGGACTTACTGCAGTTGGTAAAGAGATTCGATTTATAATAGGAGCTATATCTAAATGTGGTGTTTCCACATAGAATGATCGATTACCACTGTCATCCAACGCCCATTGTATGTTGGAATGAATATGATCCTTTCCTAATTGGGCATCCACGACTCCCTCCAGCATATGACCACCATCACCCAAGACAGTACCATTCACATCTGATAGCAATAAAGGCGTTGCCTGTGGCAAGAATAGTGAAATCGTTCCATTTTCTACACGTAGCAATCCACTAAATTGACTAGGTTCTTCTGAGTCCCGTTCTTTTACCAACTGCAGTATATTCCATTGTCCAGTTTCATCTTGTACTACATTCACATGAGGTGAGGAGACAGTAATCGTTCCCACCAAAGCATCTGGTGATATCTGTCCAAAAGGATATTGCAATACCTTTAACCATTGTATAGACACGGTCAAAGCGTCCGCAGTAAGTACAGATTGCCCCTTAGCATCTTCTACACTGAGATCTTTCATTTGAACAGAACCATCCCAACCAATGTGAAATGATGAATAGGAAACAGTTCCATTCAGTGCTGTATGTAATTGTTCTTGCACATAAGGTCCTACATAAGTTTCACTTAATGGTTGTAAGCCGAATCCAACGCCTGCTACACATCCACTAAGTACAATACCTAGTAGCCAATGTTTCCCCTTCATAATTTACCTCATATTACTAAGATGACTATCCCTGATTCACGATATTTACCCCAGTACCCACAGCAGAGTCAACCGGAATACCCATCGCTTTTTCTAAAGTAGCAATACTTAAATTGTAGTTATATAGTGCATCTACATAATTATTACGTGCCGTTGCTAACGAAGTTTCTGCGTCTAATACATCCACATTTGTACCCACTCCAGAACGATATCGTAGTGTCTTAATACGGAAATCTTCCTGTCCTGCTTCTACTGCTGCATGAGTGCTTTGAATTTTTTGCTCTGCCGCTTTTAAATTTAAGTATCCTTCTTGGATTTGCAGTTGTACAGTTTCAATAGTTTGAGCATAGGCTTCTTTTGCTTTTTCTACATTAGCTTTTGCTGCTGTCACATTCGCTTTTGATTGGCCCCCATCCCATACATTCCAAGATAGTGTGGCCCCTACAGCCCAGTTTTTAGTGTCATTGCCAGCCCAATGTGTACCATTCATACCACGACTAGCATTTGCTTTGACCACTGGAATATCTGATGCATCAGCACGTCTTAGATTTTCTTCCGCCCCTTTTACTAGCATCGCTGCTTGTACAATTGTACCGCGATGTAGAACCCCATAGGATTTAGCTGATTCTAATGAAATACCATATGGTGCATAGCTTAATTCTTTGTCTGCTGTTACGATTGGTGTAGATACAGGCAATCCTACATGATTATTGAACTTTGCCTCTGCTAAATTAGCAGCGTTTTTCGCTTCTACTAAAGCAGTTTTTGCATTCGCTAATCGTGTATTCGTAGCCAGTACATCAGATTTAGATACAATACCTACTTGATATTGTAAGTTAGCATTTTTTAAATGTTCTTCGTAATCACGCACAGTTTGTTCTGCTACATTTACCTTATTACGAGACATGATAAGGGACAAATAATTAGTTGCTGCCGTTAATTTAGCTGTTTGTGCGGCTTCCGTTAATGCTGCGCCACTGCCATCACGACTATATTTAGCTGCTTCAATTTGTGCATCCAAAGCACGATTAAATACAGATACTCCCACACCTAATTGATGCGAAAAGGCATTTCCAGTTTTACTAACACCGTTCACTTCATTTCCTGTATGGTTAGCGCTATAATTATACGTCACTACTGGATTCCTACCGCTAGTCGCAACTCCTACTTGTGCTATTGCCGCTTCATAATCCCATTGAGATTGATGTAAGGTTCTATTATTTTGCAATGCTAATGCAATGGATTGTGGCAATGTAATAGACACAGATTGACTGTTTGTCTGTGCTTGGTTTTTATATGCCTTTGTCATCATTGCTGCTTGCGCAGTTGCTTTTTCTTGAAAATGTACTAATTTTACTGTATCTGTTTGCGGTGCCGCTGCTCCTACTGTACATGCATAGGCTGCTAACATCGCTGCTACTGTCATTATTTTTGTATTCATTGGGTCCTCCTAAAATGTCTTTCTTAGCCCAAAATAATTCACACGGTTATGGTCATGTCCATACCAAGTCCATTGACCTACCACATAAGTATCTTTCCATAATTGAACATCTGAACGAATCCGATAGGAACCATGGCGGATATCGAATAGAGCTCCAGATAGTGAAACTGGTTTTCCAAATCCCACATCGGCTCCTACGCCTAGTTTTCCATCAAATAAACCACCTCGTAGGTATACTTGATCTAGCACTCGTTTTCCATAGGTAAGGTCCACATTCGAACCATTACCTATATTGGAAATCCCTAAGGTATAGATAGAATCCTTCGTCATAAGGCGCACATCTGCATCAGTACGAGCTTTTTTATCCTCTGGATTGTACAATACCTCTGCTCCTATCTGCGTCTTAAGATCCGACTTTTTTCCATCCGAACCTGCTTTCACGTCCCCACCGGTAAGACGATTTAGCTTAGTCGTTAATTGTGCTGTATTATGCAAAGTTTCCTTAATATCCGCAGCGCTCTTAGGGTCTGTTACAACTCCTTCCATAGCGCCTGCCATTTTTGAAATACTATCTGTAGTAGTTTTCAAATTATTCACAATTTGACGCATTTCTGTTCCTGCTTGACCATCTGCATTAAATTGTTTCATATTCGTATCCATTTGATTTGTCAAGGATTCCATATTTCGTGTAATGCCTACCATATTCGCTGTTAAAGCTGAAATATTGTCACTATTATTCGCTAACATAGCATTCATTTGAGCCGTCAAATTTGCTGTATTTTGAGCAATTAACTCTGTCGATTGTAAGGCATTGCGTAAAGCGCTTTGTGTTTTTTCATCACCAATGATGCCATTCATGGATTGCAATGTAGTGGTGGCCGCTTCCATCAATTTCGTAGCTTGCGCCATGGTTTTATCGATTTCACTTTTTCCATCCCCTGTAATGAAAGCACCATCATCTAAATACAAAGTACTACGGCCTGGCGTAATTTGGATGAATTTATCCCCTAAAATACCATCACTTTCCATGGTAAAAGCAGAGTCTGTCGGAATTTTTACATCCTTGTCGATGTCCATAGCCACCGTAATCCCTTTGTCAGTGACTTGCATAGATTTGACTTTCCCTACTTTCACCCCTGAAAAGCGCACAGTATTGCCTTCTTTCAACCCCGTTACAGATTGAAAATTCCCAGCAATATGCATAGTAGGAGCTGCAAATATATCAAATCGTCCTAAAAATACAATACACACAGCAAATAGGACTACCCCCACTACGGTAAATAGACCTACCTTCGCCTCTGTTGTCCACTTCATGGTATATCTCCTTCTTCTTGTATCTCTGTTTTCACAGATTTACGACCCTCTATAAATTGTTGTACCTTCGGATTCTTAGAATGTCTAAACTCTTCTGTTGGTGATACTTCAATAAACTTTCCTTTATCTAGTAAGGCAATGCGGTCTGCCACAAAAAAGGCTGAGTTCATATCGTGAGTGACCACGATAGAACTACATTGCAAATGAGATTGCATGCTCCGTATTAAACGACTAATGGTGCCCGATGTAATCGGATCCAATCCTGATGTCGGTTCATCATATAGAATGATTTTAGGATCTAAAGCAATAGCACGAGCCAAGCTAATCCGTTTTTTCATCCCCCCTGATAGTTCACTAGGCATGTACTGTTCAGTCTTTGGCAATCCTACCATACGTAGCTTTCTAGCTACAGTACGTTGAATCTCCTCTTCGCTCATCGTCGTATGTTGGCGTAGTCCAAAGGCTACATTCTCTCCTACACTCATAGAATCAAATAACGCAGAGTATTGAAAGACCATCCCCATAGTTTGTCGCAACCGATCGAATTCATTCTCATCGATTTTCGTAATATCTACATCATCTACTAAAATAGTACCACTGGTAGGCCGTAAAAGACCGATAATCAATTTAAGCAAAGTACTTTTGCCCGCTCCAGAGCCTCCTAAAATAGCTAGAGTTTCTCCATCATGGATAGTTAAATCTACATGGTCTAAAATAATTCTATTCTCATAGGCTAGGACCACGTTTTGTAATTCAATCATAGGTCCTCCTAGAATAATAAGACTGATAAAAAGTAATTTAATATAAAGACTAAAATGATACTGGTTACTACAGAGCTAGTAGTAGCATAGCCAACAGCAGTTGCCCCCATATCTGTGTACATGCCTTTATAAGATCCAACTAGGGCAATAACCGCTCCGAACACACAAGATTTAATGAGTCCGTACGTCAAATCAGATAGGATCGCAAAAATTTGAATGGAGTCTAAATAGGTAGAACCGGCTAGTCCTTTCACTATGGTAGCTACCAAGTATCCCCCACCTGTACCGATAAGAACACCATAAAATGTCAAGATTGGCACCATAATCATACATGCTACAACACGAGGTACTACAAGATACCCAATGGGGTTAACCGCCATGACCTTTAAGGCATCGATTTGCTCTGTTACTTTCATAGTTCCTAACTCTGCCGTAATAGCTGCACCCACACGACCTGCTAATACAACGCCAACTAAAACTGGGCCTAATTCGCGCCCCATAGCAATGGCCATAATACCACCCACAGTTCCCTGTGCACCATAGTGTATCAATACATCTGCCATTTGCAATGTCATCACAGCGCCTGCAAAAAACATAGTTAATGATAAAATCGGCAAGGAATACACCCCTAAGTGTGCCATTTGTTCGATTGTGAGTTTCCAATTTATTTTTGGTAATTGCCCTATAGTCCTCCATAGTAACAACATGGCCTCACCTATCTGGGATAGGAAAAAGATCATTTGCTTACCAATCCATGTTAACCAAATCATAGTTCCTCCTGAGTATTTGTATCAATCTTCAGTATATCACAAAACTCTTTGAATGTGCAGTAGTACCATCGGAGTTTTCAAAATAAAAGCAGGAAATGATGCTATATCACTTCCTGCTCTCTTCGGATAAGACTATTTATTTTTCTTTTGGTCTGACTCTTCTGCTTTTACTTTCTCTTTTAAATTTGAAAGTTTTTCTTTGATCCGCTGTTTACGCAAATGGTCTCGATCTTTTTTATCTACCACTTGTACCGTAAACTGTCCATCACCTAAGACAACATAATCTACTACCACTCGTGATGCTTCATTGTTTTCTTTTTCGTCATCATCAGAGGCTTTCAAACCTTTTTTATGTTTGCCTCCATTTGGCAACTCATCATCGTCCACATCTTCCTCGTCTGCTTCTAATCGTTGCTTTTTCGCCTTGTCCCCAGACTCTTCCACCATACTGATATCATCGGCTAAAAACTCTGCTACAATTTGGTTGTTCTGATCATCTTCACTGAGATCTTTGAAATATTCATCAAAGTTTTTATGCACTTTCAATCGCTCTACAATTTCATCTGTCAAATTATATTTTTGTTTTTCAAACAAGTATGGCAATGGAATCACGCCACCACCACGCACTTCAAGTGTATAGGTTCCTAGCTTTTGATCTTCTGGCACTTTAAAGATAATTTCTCGTTGAATCTTTCCTTCGCGGTAGGCTTGTAAATTGGCAGTAATCACAATGTTGTCCCCAGGAGATACAATGACTTGGTCTGCACTAGCATCGATGATCGTAGCTGTACGTTTTGCTTCTTCCACTTGTACATCTACTTGAATATCACGGATTTCATAGTCTTTGAAAGCATTATTCATTAAACTTTCCACAATATCAAACAATTCATCGATGGATTTTTCAGATACCGAGCTACTAGAGTACACCATATTCCGTCGTTCTAACGTAGGCAACTTAGGATCTACAGGTGTAATCTTAATATTGATCTTAGCTGTACCACCGCCTACACGGTCTAGTGTTTTATTCAGCAAGCTATATACCGAGGTTGCCACCAAGGTCGGAGTCAGTTTAGAGGATTCCACGACAGTGACTGCCGCATTTCTCTCTACTCCACGATCTAAATCACGAAGTTGCATGCGCACAGGAACACCTTTTCCAAATACCCCAACGGTACCAGCAATACCTGCTCCACGGTCTTCTGTGATAACACCTACTTCTCGCCCTAAGGACCCCAATTTAAAACCAGAATCTATACTTTTTACTACTGTAAAAATACTGGAGTTATTCATGAAATAACCTGTAGAGCCACGTTTATCAAATGGGTGTCCAAAGGCAACTACTTTATCCTTATCTACATAGGTAACAGTCCCCACGGCGCCCATCTTCAAATCACCTTTTACCAGTAACGCCGCAATAGAGCCACCAGGCACCATTGGTTTCACAATATCATCCGTGCTGTCACTAGCCGTAGCATATCCTTTATAACCAAAGTCCTTAAATTTTGTTCCCAAATATGCTAAGGATGTTTCATCATAACCATCTGCCATCAATGGTGTGCCCAACGGAATCAATTGTGTATCTTTCCATGGATTCGGTAAATCTTTTTGGTATTTCTCATCCCACAGTTTCACCATTTGATCGATAGGTGTTACCATGCCCAAAGTACCGTCTGTAAATCCCCAGCCATAGGCAACAGCACCTACCAATTTTCCATCAATGTATACGGGGCTACCACTCATACCATGAACAATCCCCCCCGATGCATCAATGATGGGACCTGATACTTTCACTAAAATCAAATCCCCCGATGGGCCACGTTGTTTCATAACGCCTAGGACTTCCACTTTGAAAGAATCAATTTTATCCCCTTGTACTACTGTATCCGCATGACCTACCATGCCACGGTGTAAATCCTCTACTTTCATAAATTCTATTGCATGAGCACTTGTAAAAGTAGCCCCACACAATAAGAGCGCCAGCACACCCTTAGTGTACCGACGCCAAAAACGATGTAATTGCATCTATATCGCCTCTTCTTATTGATTATTAATAATTAGTTATTGATCACTGTTATAATTTGACCTCGTTCCACTGTAGCACCTGGCTCCACAGAGACTGTTTGTACCACACCGTTCACAGTGGCACGGGATGCTACCATAGGTCCCCCTAATGTTTGTACTGTTAGCAATGGGTCCCCTTCTTTGACAGAAGTTCCTACACTAACCACAGATACGACTTCACCAGATAACACAGTTTCATGATTTACTGGTGCAGCCTCTGCCGTAGATGTCACTAAAAATGCTGCTAACAATGCCCCCAAACTATATAGAAAAACTTTTTTCATATATATACACCTCCTACAATTTTCTTCCATGTACAGTATATCATATTTTCAAGAGTCAGAACAATCAATTCCTAGTAAAATAGTCTATCTTTTCATACACTATCTTACTTCCCTTATCATAAACTTTGTATATGAAAAAATCATGAAGTCAAGTACCACTTATCGTAGTTCTTCCAAGGTATCGCGCAATTGATTCAACTCTGATAGCGCTTTTCCTGTGCCCAAGATAACAGAATACCTAGGATGTTCCACTACATAAGCAGGACGACCCGTTTTTTCTGTAATCATTCGGTCTAAACCACGAAGCTGAGAGCCTCCACCAGTCAAAATAATACCATGGTCATTAATTTGCGCCAATAATTCTGGAGGTGTTTTTTCTAAAATGCTAATGATTCCTTCAATGATATGTTGCACTGGTCTTTCTAGAGCAAACTTCATATCTTTTGAAGTAATTTCCACCGCCCGTGGCAAGCCTGTCACACTGTGTCGACCTCGCACGATAGCTCGTTCCTCATCCGACCTAGGATCTACAGTTCCCACTTCGATTTTTAAATCTTCCGCAGTGAGTGGCCCTATCAGTAATTTTTTCTTCCGCTTCATATATTGTAGTAATGCTTCATCAAAGGTATCACTACCGATGCGCAAACTCTCACTGACTACCACACCAGAATCACAAATCACAGCAATATCCGTAGTCCCACCACCGATATCAACCACCATAGCACCTACTTGCTCCGCTTTATCCAAACCTGTCCCAATAGCTGCTGCTAACGGTTCTTCCATGAGAACTATTTTACGAGCCCCAGCTTGTAATAATACTTCTAAGACAGCCCGTTTTTCTACTGGCGTAATACTAGATGGCACACAGGCTATGATGCGAGAACGAATGATTCCCGATACAGGTACTACACGGCGGATAAAATGACGCAACATATAAGCCGTTGTATCATAATCGGCAATGACACCACCTTTCAAAGGCTGAATCACTTCGATGCCCTCTGGGGTTCTACCTAAAATCGCTCGTGCTTCATGACCTACGGCAATCACTTCTCTAGTCTTTGTATCGCAAGCCACAAATCCTGGCTCATCTAAGACAATACCTCGACCTTTGACATACATGACTACATTGGTAGTTCCCAAATCGATGCCAATATCTGTAGTCCATAAAAGGCTCATTTTTTCAAGAAATGATAGGGAGCGACTTTCGCGCTTAAAGGATGTTTGCTTGGTAGTCGTTCCTATTGGTTTTCTACGTACACGACGTTGTTTCCGTCTATCCTCTCTAGTTTGAGGTTGTTTTGGCTTACTCGTCCACCCGAACAATGTTAGCACCTATTCCTTTTAATTTTGTAACTAAATTATCATAGCCACGATCAATATGAGTCAATTGCCCCACTTTGGTCACCCCAGAAGCAGCTAAGCCTGCGCACACAAGAGCCGCACCACAACGTAAATCAGTCGCTTCTACTTCAGCACCTACCAATTGTTCAACACCGGTTACGATAGCTTTACGATCATCTACCTCAATGGAAGCACCCATTTTTTTCAACTCATCCACATGCATAAAACGATTTTCAAAGACTGTTTCCATCACAGTACTTGTACCTTTGGCAATCGTCGTCATAGCCATAAATTGAGCCTGCATATCTGTAGGGAATCCAGGGTATGGCAAGGTTTTAATAGATGTTGCTTTCAACTGTCCATTACTGATAACACGAATACCATCAATATCTTCTTCTACTGTAACACCAGCTTCTTTTAACTTAGCTACCACAGGCTTTAAATGCTCTGAAAGGGCATTTTCTACATATACGTCGCCACCAGCCATAGCTGCAGCAATTAAATAGGTACCCGCTTCAATGCGGTCTGGAATCACTGTATGCACAGCACCTTTTAATTCTTTGACGCCTTCAATACGAATCACATCCGTACCAGCACCGCGAATATTAGCACCCATACTATTTAAGAATGTAGCTAAATCAACAATTTCTGGTTCTTCTGCAGCATTTTCAATGATTGTTTTGCCATCTGCAAAGGTTGCTGCCATAATTACATTTTCAGTGGCCCCCACACTTGGGAAGTCTAAATAAATTAAATTACCTTTTAATCCTTCTGGAGCCTTTGCTTCTACAAAACCTTCTCCCATAGTGATAGTCGCACCTAGTGCTTCAAAAGCTTTTAAATGCAAATCGATTGGACGACTACCAATCGCACAACCACCTGGTAAGGCAATACGAGCTTCTCCTTTGCGCGCCAATAAAGGTCCCATCACTAAAAAGGAAGCACGCATACGACGCACTAGATCATAAGGCGCCTCAGTAGCAGAAATTGTAGACGCATCAAAGGTAATATTTTCTCCATCTTTTGTTACTTTCACACCAAGGGATGCAATCACATCACAAATAGTATGAACATCTTCCAAATCTGGAATTTCAAGCAGGGTGCTTGGAGTAGACGCCAATAAAGTCGCTGCAATAATTGGTAGTACCGCATTTTTTGCACTACTTACTCGAATACGACCTTCTAAAGGTGTACCTCCTTGAATAATAAGCTTTTCCAACTGAATTCCTCCTAATCTTATTTATAGTTATCGTTTAACGGTGATACCCTATCACCTTTCAAACATGTTTTGACTGACAAACATTCATACTCTAGTATACTAAATCTTTCCTCTATACGCAAGAAAAAGACCGCCTTTAGACGGTCCTTTCTATAACAGTTATGTGTATTCTATTTATTTTACTTTCATAGATAATTTTTTATCCAATCGATGGATAGTATCTACAAAACGAACGGTTCCCGTTTTATACCGCATCACTACGGAGTGAGTACGAGCACCACCAGGGAAGTATTTAATAGAAGATAATACATTGCCTTCTGTAATGGCTGTGGCAGAGAAGATAACATCATCACCACTTACTAAATCATCGATGGTCAATACTTTGTTAAGGTCAGTAATACCCATTTCATGACAACGACGAATTTCTTCATCTGTAGCTGGTTTTAAACGAGCTTGCATGTCCCCACCTGTACATTTTAAAGCAGCCGCTGCCAGTACCCCTTCTGGAGCTCCACCAGTACCTACAACCATGTGAATACCAGAGCCTTCTAAACCACATTCCATAGCTGGGTTTACATCACCGTCTGTAATTAAACGAATACGAGCTCCGACAGCACGACATTCATCCATCAACCCTTGGTGACGTTCACGATCCAACATAACGACTGTTAAATCATCGATAGCACGTTCCATTTTTGCGGCAACACGGCGCAAGTTTTCAGTCATGGATTCATTCAAGTCGATCACACCTTTGGCGCGTGGTCCTACACACAATTTTTCCATATACATATCTGGAGCATGCAATAAACCGCCTTTTGGTGCAATGGCCAATACAGCAATGGCACCATTTTGACCTTTTGCAATTAGATTCGTGCCTTCAATAGGGTCTACGGCGATATCTACTTCTTCTCCGCCTGCCCCAACACGTTCACCAATGTACAACATTGGCGCTTCATCAATTTCACCTTCTCCAATCACAACGGTACCAGAAATTGGTACTGTATCGAAGGTTTGGCGCATACCATCAACAGCTAATTGATCCGCTGCATCTTTGGCTCCACGACCACATAAACGACCACTTTTTAATGCCGCTGCTTCTGTAACACGAACAAACTCTAAGGCTAATGTGCGATCCATTTTGATCCTCCCACTTATGTCTACTATTTATTGGCTGCTTCCCAATCCGCTAGAAAACGTGCTAATCCTGCATCTGTTAATGGATGTTTCAAGGATTGTTGTAACACATTAAACGGCACTGTAGCAATATGTGCACCTGCTTTGGCACATTGTGTCATATGCATTGGCGTACGAACGCTAGCTGCAATGATTTCTGTTGAAATATTATGAATCATAAAAATTTCAGCAATGTCTTCGATTAATTGGATTCCGTCCATAGAAATATCATCTACTCGACCAACGAAAGGACTTACATACGTAGCACCTGCACGGGCTGCCAATAATGCTTGGTTGGCAGAGAAAATTAAAGTTACATTCGTTTTAATCCCCTCTTTAGAAAGCACAGCTACTGCTTTTAAGCCCTCTGCTGTCATTGGCACTTTAATCACTACATTATCACCCAACTTAATTAATTCATGGGCTTCTTTCACCATTTCTGGTGCTGTTGTAGCAATGACCTCTGCACTCACTGGTCCCTCTACAAGATCAGCAATTTGTTGAATCACTTCGTGTAAGTCACGTTTTTCTTTCACGATTAAAGACGGGTTTGTTGTTACCCCTGCAATAAAGCCCATTTCATAGGCTGCTTTAATATCATCAAAATTAGCTGTATCAATGAAGAATTTCATAGCGGACTCCTTTCTAAGCCTCTGGATGAATATGAGTTAAACCACCCATATATGGTTGAAGCGCTGTTGGAATGCGTACAGAGCCATCTGCTTCTTGATTATTTTCCAAAATCGCAGCCACTGTACGACCTACAGCTAAACCAGATCCATTTAATGTATGTACAAATTCTGGTTTACCTTTTTGTTCACGACGGAATTTAATATTACCACGACGTGCTTGAAAATCCGTCATGTTTGAGCAAGAAGAAATTTCACGATATACCCCTTGGCTTGGCATCCAAACTTCGATATCGTACGTTTTAGCAGAACCAAATCCCATATCACCTGTGCACAATGTAATAACACGATGTGGTAATTCTAACACTTGCAAAATACTTTCTGCTTGCGCTGTTAACGTTTCTAATTCTGCAAAAGATTCTTCTGGTTTTGCAAATTTCACTAATTCTACTTTATTAAATTGATGCTGGCGGATTAAGCCACGTGTATCACGGCCAGCAGACCCTGCTTCGGCACGGAAACAAGCTGTAAATGCTGTATAATATTTAGGCAATTCATCAGCTGACAAAATTTCATTGGCATGATAGTTTGTCAATGTAACTTCTGCGGTCGGAATGAGGAAGTAATTTTCCCCTTCCACTTTATACATATCTTCAGCAAATTTTGGCAACTGACCTGTATTCGTCAAAGTTTCACGAGTGACAATGTAAGGCGTCATCATCTCTGTGAAGCCAGCACTACCATGCATATCTAACATAAAGTTAATCAATGCACGTTCTAATCGTGCACCAATCCCTTTGTAAATAGTGAAACGAGCACCACTTTCTTTAGCAGCTCTTTCAAAATCTAAAATTCCTAAGGATTCTCCTAGGTCCCAATGCGCTTTTACGTCAAAGTCAAAAGAGCGAGGCGTACCCCAACGGCGTTGTTCGATATTTTCGTTTTCATCAGCCCCTACTGGTACAGAAGCATCACACATATTAGGTAACATCAAAGCCACTTGTTGTAATTCTGTTTCCACGTCACGCAATTTAGTATCCAATGCACCGATTTCATCACCTACACGTTGCATTTCTGCAATTTTATCATCTGCATTTTCTTTATTGCGTTTTAATTGGCTGATTTCTGCCGTTACTGCATTACGCACTGCTTTCAATTGTTCTACTTCTTGGATGATAGCGCGTCTTTCATCGTAGAACTTCACAAAGCTAGCTAGGTCGCCTGTTGTATGACGACGATCTAAGTTTTCTTGTACCGTTTCAATATTCTCACGGACAAATTTTAAATCCAACATAATCATGACCTCATAGAATTCATTTAAGTACTTAATTAATCTACCTTTAATATTAGCACATTTGCTATTACTTTTCTACCTTAATAGGCATTTACTTGGGCAATTTCCCCTTACCCTTTCTCCATCTCTGAAAGGATAACAAAACAGCGACCAAACTCATTTCTGTTTAGTCGCTGTCCATCTACGCACCTCACAACATCCTGTGCGTATACATATATTATTCTTCTGCTGTTTCTTCCTCTTCTACTTTCACCGCTTCTGGTTTCATGAGAGGGAATAACAATACATCACGAATGGATGCAGAGTCCGTTAAGAACATGACTAGACGGTCGATACCGATACCCAAACCTGCAGTTGGCGGCAAACCGTATTCCAAAGCTGTGACAAAGTCTTCATCCATACGATGGGCTTCATCATCACCCGCTTCACGTTCTTTTAATTGATTTTCAAAACGTTGTTTTTGATCGATTGGGTCATTTAACTCGGAATAGCCATTTGCCAATTCACGACCATAAATAAAGATTTCAAAACGTTCTGTAGTCAATGGTTTCTCACGATTTTGTTTTGCTAGTGGGGAAATTTCAACTGGATGTCCATATACTACAGTTGGTTGCATCAAGTTTTCTTCTACATATTCTTCAAAACACAAATTCATGATTTTACCAATACCATCGGCTTCACCATATTCTACATTTAAGCGATCTGCAATTGCACGTGCTTCACTCAAGGTTTCAATAGCATCAAAGTCTTCCCCAGTGTATTGTTTAATACCTTCTTGCATAGTGATGCGATTCCATGGTGGAGTCAAATCAATATCCATGCCTTGGTAGTTAATTTTTGTTGTACCAAGTACTTCTTGTGCACAGTAGGAAACAACCCCTTCTGTCAATGCAATAGCATCTTCAAAGTTACCATAGGCCTGGTAGGATTCCATCATAGTAAATTCTGGATTATGACGGATAGATACACCTTCATTACGGAAAGAACGGTTAATTTCATACACACGCTCTAAACCACCAACGATTAAACGTTTTAAGTATAATTCAGGGGAAATACGCATATAGATATCAATGTCTAAGGCATTGTGATGCGTAATAAATGGGCGTGCCGCCGCACCACCTGGGATAGCATGCATCATAGGAGTTTCTACTTCCATGAATTGCTTGCTGTTTAAATACTCTCTAATTTTTGCTACGATTTTCGTACGTTTTACAAATGTATCACGAACACTTGGATTTACAATTAAATCCACATAGCGTTGACGATAGCGAAGTTCTGTATCTTTCAAACCATGCCATTTCTCTGGTAATGGACGAAGGGATTTAGACAATAAAGTCAATTTATTAACTTTAACAGTAATTTCACCTTTTTGTGTTTTAAACACATGACCCTCGATACCTACAATATCGCCCATATCAAGCATTTTTACATATTTGTAATCTTCTTCTCCCATCACATCTTTACGGAAGTATACTTGAATGTCGCCAGATAAATCGCGCAAATTAGCGAAGGCTGTTTTACCATGAGAACGAATTGTCATCAATCGACCAGCAATCACAACTGGTTGACCATCAAAATCATGGAACTCATCCTTAATTTGGAGTGCCTTATGTTGAACAACAAATCGTTGTCCAAATGGATAGATATTATCCTCTTCATATTGCGCCAACTTTTCGCGGCGTACCAACATTTGATCGTTTAAATCCAATTGTTCCGGCACATGTTTTTCTTCGCTCATGAGGGGCCTCCTTATACTTCTTTACCCTTATTGAATGCTTAATATTTTAAAACTCACCATACCATCTGGTGTGTTCACTTCTACTTTGTCACCTTTCGCTTTTCCTAAAATCGCTACGCCCACAGGGGATTCGTTAGAAATACGATTATTGAAAGGATCCGCTTCAGAAGAACCTACGATAGTATATTCTAATTCTTCATTAAACTCTTCGTCCAACAAAGTCACTTTGCTACCTACCGTTACTGTATCACCTGTTACATTTTCATCGATGATTTTAGCCGTATTAATTTTATTTTCCAACTCGATGATATGACCTTCGATGAAAGCTTGCTCGTTTTTCGCATCATCATATTCAGAGTTTTCTGAAATATCACCATAAGAAATAGCAATTTTAATACGTTCAGCCACTTCGATACGACGTACAGATTTATAATGATTTAATTCTTCTTCTAGCTTCTTCAACCCTTCGGCTGTAAGTAAGGTTTCTTTTACCTCTGCCATGTATGTCTCTCCGTTTCTATTCCTCATATACAGAAAACAGTGCCACACGACACTGCCTCCCTTATGAAAAAGTTACTTAAATTTCTTATTAACAATAGCTATAATTATACTGACTTCTCTTATAAATGTCAATCTGAAAGCCTATCTTAGCAAGACACACATGAGATCTTATACTATTTTTTATAAACACTTTCATAGATAGCTAAGGCATCCTCCGCTGTTAGATTGCTGTATGCAGTCGGATAGCGGACGCAACTATTCGCAATATGTGGTAAGGATTCTTTCGGAATACCTACTTCTTCCAAGGTAGATGGAGCCCCTATTTCTTTGAAGTATGTTTCTAAAGCTTCAATACCTGCTAAGGCATAGTCAGCATCACTCAACGTACCTTGTTCAATGTCCCACACTTCCTTAGCAAACCGCATCAACCGTGCTGTAGCCTTAGGCAAAATCCATCGCAAATACGCTGGATGCATAATCGCTAAGCCTGCCCCATGAGGAATATCATAAAAAGCTGATAGAGCATGTTCTAAGGCATGGGTCATCCAGTCTTGATCTTTTCCTAATCCTAAGGAACGATTCAAGGCTAAGGTAGCACCCCACATAATATTAGAACGGGCTTCGTAGTCTTCTAAGTTTTTCATAGATTTCCGACCATTGCGCACTATATTTTTAAAGATTCCCTCAATAGCAGAATCTGTCACATTATCGTCATCTGGTGTAGACACATATTGTTCCAATAGATGAGACAACATATCTACGATACCATAAGCAACTTGTTCTCTCGGTAACGTATAAGTATAGGTAGGGTCTAACATAGAAAATTGAGGGAACAACACAGGTCCATAAGCGCTTAATTTTTTCTGTGTTTCCCAGTCTGTAATCACACCACCATTATTCATTTCGCTGCCAGTGGCTGCCATGGTTAAGACCACCCCAAATGGCAATGCTTCCGTTACAGGTTGATGGTCTAAAAAGAAGGTTTGCCAAAAATCAACCGTATCTGGTAACTTAGCTCCGCCTGCAATGAATTTAGTGCAATCAATCACAGATCCACCACCAACAGCTAAGATAAAGTCAATGTTATGCTCTTTGCATAAAGCAATACCTTCCCGTACTTTCGTAGTCCGTGGATTTGACATAATACCACTTAGCTCAAACACTTCTTTACCCGCTTGTTCTAAGGCTTCTTTTACCGCGTGATAAATGCCATTCTTTTTAATACTACCTCCACCATAGGTGAGTAGTACTCGGGTTCCATAGTTGCTTAATTCAGCAACTAATGATTCTTTCACGCAATCTTTACCAAATACAATTTTGGTTGGATTATAATAAGTAAATGATTTCATTAGCCTCTTATCTCCTTGCTAGTAGATACGCTTACCGATGATAAAATGAATAGGCAATTGTTCTTTCATAGACAGTATCTGCTTTGGTCTTACTTTCACCATTCATATTGATATCATTCGGCACAAATTGTGGCTCAATGGCAATCCCTGCATGACTGCCATAATAGCGATCTCGACCATCCTCGTTTAACCAATTTCCTGTATATACCTGAAAATGTGGTGCATCCGTATGGAATACGGCTGTCACATCTTTACCTTGTAACACCGCAAAAGGCACTACAGAATCTGCTGCATTACTTCCATCTACCGGAGCTGTTACAAAATCATGGTCATATCCTTTATATTGGCTCAAGGCATCAGCATAATAGTCCAATGCTTTTTGTAGATCCATGCCTTTTCTAAAATCAAACGGTGTTCCTTCTACAGATGCTGGTTCTGATTGGGGAATTTGATGGTCTCCAAATGGCATATACTGATGAGATCCTAATTCTAATACATGGTTCGATAAGTCACCTTCTCCATGTAAATTAAAGTATACATGATTCGTCAAATTGACAAAGGAATCTTCTGAGGTTGTGTAAGCATATGTAACTACTAAGGTCTGTTCTACCAATCTAAACACTGCTTCTACATATACATCGCCTGGAAATCCATCTTCTTCAGATGTAATGGAATGAGATAGATGTACCACTGTATCAGAACAATTCTCCTCCACTACATCCCATAAACGATGCCCAATGTTTCCTTTACCACTATGTAGTAAGTTGGGTCCATTATTCGCTGTTAGTTGATGAACTGTGCCATTCCACGTATAGGTTGCATTGGCAATACGGTTTGCCACACGCCCTACAGTAGCTCCTAGTTGTCCATGCTTTATTTCATAGTCTTGTACAGAATCATAACCCAATGCTAAATGACGCTGCAACACTTTGTCATAGACAGCGACAATGGTGGCACCATAATTACTAATTTGTACTCGCAGTGCGTCATTTTCTATTGTATATACATGAGCCTCTTGGCCTGTTTGTAATCGTCCAAAAGATTCTACTTTCATCATAACTCCTAACCGCCGATACGCCACATAGGACGTTCCACTTTTTCAATGGAATTTCCATCATGACTCGCATACCGACCCTGTAATGCCTCTTCAATGCAATGCAATATAGTCTGTGGCGTTCCACCATTTTGTATAAGTCCACGCAAATCTAGATCATCATCACGTAACAAACATAAGCGTAACGATCCATCTGCAGTGAAACGAATGCGATTACAAGAAGAGCAATATTGATTGGACAAAGGAAAAATAAAGCCAATTCGTTGTCCATCTGGTAATTGGAAGTATTGAGCTGGGCCAAATCCCAATCGGTCTGTAACAGGCTTTAGCTCAGATCCCACAATGCGTTCAATCTGCACCTTCCATTCTCCAAAGGTGGGCACATGACTTTGTTTTCCTTGGAATGGCATATATTCAATAAATCGCCATACCACATCCCATTCTTTTCCATAGTGCAATAAGGTTTCCACTTCTTTGTCAGAAAATGGCGCCTGCACTACAGTATTGATTTTTATACTTTGAAAGCCCGCCGTCTTTGCAGCTTCTATACCGCGAAGTACGCCAGCTAATTGTCCATTGCGACCTACCGCCTTGGCAAAGCCTTCTTCTTCCACAGAGTCTAAACTAATATTCAGTCGTTGTACCCCAGCTGTAAACAAGCGTTCTGCCTGTGTTTCTAATAGGCTACCATTGGTCGTCATAGAAATATCGGTAAACCATTGGCCCTCACGTATATGCTCTAACAGCTCATATAAATGTGGATACAACAAGGGCTCGCCCCCAGTTAAGCGCAAAGCTTTAACGCCACATAAGTGCAGTGACTCTAAGAGTGGCAACCAAAAGCTTGGTGGCAAGACTGGCGCCATAGCCTCTGTAATCTCCTGTGGCCGACAATAGGCACAACAAAAATTACACGCCTCCGTTAAGGATATACGGGCATACTCAATGACACGCCCTTGGCTATCACGCATTGACTGGCTCCTCAACAATACACACTGCATCGCCTACTTGAATCTTTCCGCCTTCTAAAACACGGCCAAAAATCCCTTGTGTAGGCATAATGCAACTTCCTACTTGTTGCATAATTTCGCAACCTTGATGGCACTCTTTACCGATTTGCGTAACTTCTACAATCGTTTTGCCTAAGGCTAATTTAGTTCCCACTGGTAATTGGAATAAAGTCAAACCTTCTACCGTAATGTTTTCTGCAAAATCTCCAGGGTTTACATCAGCCCCACTTTTACGCATTAACTCGATACTTTCAATGCCAAGCAAGCTCAATTGACGGTGCCATGGACCTGCATGAGCATCGCCTTCAATACCATGATTTACGACTAACTCCGCTTCTGGGATGTTTGTTTTCTTTTGTCCTTTTGCTCTGCTAATTGAAATAGCAATAATTTTTGCGTCCATTATATCTCCTTAGATTATTATATTTAAAATTACCTATATAATCCTTATTATATCACGTTTACACAGTAAATCTATAATAAAAAGCACGTCATCTTGAAACACAATAAATGTATTTCTTTAGAGACGTGCTCATTCTTTCATCAACGTTTACAGGTAAAAGCAATTATTCTTTTGTATCTGTATGGCCTAGTCCGTTAAAGACCATGTTTAACACGACAGCTAAGATGCTGCCAAAGGTAATCCCACTTTCAAAAATAATTTTTGCAGCAGGTGGAAAATTATGATAAAACTGAGGGGCTCCGATAGGAATCATAGCCACACCAATGCTTAAAGCCACAATCACTAAGTTATGATTATCCTCATACTCAACCTTTCCTAAGGAACGGATACCACTAGCAATAATCATACCAAACATAGCGATCCCTGCACCACCCAATACAGGACTCGGAATGGATGCTACTACAGCAGCCAATTTAGGGAACAATCCTAACACCATCAAGATTACACCAGATGTAGCCACCACGAAACGGCTTTTCACATTCGTTACTGCAATCAAGCCAATGTTTTGTGCAAATGCCGTATAAGGAAAACTATTTAAAAACCCTCCAATACAAGTAGACAATCCATCCGCTTGTAAACAAGAGCTCAATGTTTTCTTGTCCACTTTTTTATCCACAATTTCACCTATAGCAATGGCATCTCCCGTGGTCTCTACCATACAGACAGACATGACCACAAGCATAGCGATGATAGAACTCACATCAAAGGTAGGTATACCAAACGCTAATGGTGTCACAATACCAAACCAATCTGATTGGCCAACTTCTGTAAAGTTGACAACGCCTAAGAAATAGGCGATGATAGTCCCCCCCAATAATCCGATGAGAACAGATAAATTGCTGAGAAAACCTTTTGCAAATCGATTGACTAATACTACAATGAGTAATGTTAATCCTGCTAACCATAGATTCGTGGAGCTAGCATAGTTCGGATCTTCCGGAGATACGCCGGCAATCCACATGATGGCTACAGGCATCAAGCTAATACCGATAATAGTAACTATCGTCCCCGTTACTACAGGCGGAAATAATCGAATGAGACGACTAAAATAAGGAGCAATCAAAAAGGTAAATAATCCTGCCACAATGATGGCACCATATACAGCTGGTAAACCATGCTCTGTTCCGATAATAATCATAGGTGCTACCGATGCAAAAGTAACGCCTTGAATCATAGGAATGCGTGCACCTACTGGTCCTATTCCTAAGGTTTGAATCAATGTGGCAATACCACAGGCAAATAAATCCGCATTAATGAGGCGTATTAAATCCTGTGTTGATAGTCCCAATGCATTCGCCAAAATAATAGGCACCGCTACTGCACCAGCATACATAGCCAATACGTGTTGTAGTCCATAGGAAAACAACTTAGATAGGGGTAACATTTCGTCAACAGGATGGACCTGTTTCGCGATTTCACTCATGTCATCTCTCCATTCGTTTCTACATTATTAAGAAGTTGTACTAATTACAACACCATTACATTAAACCATAACTTATATAATTTGTCAAAAAATTAGCCTACTCTATGACGAGTAGGCTAAGGCTTATTTTCCTTTGTATTCTTTTACGGAAGGGTTATGATCTTTCATAGCTTGTTCTAAACCAAAGATGACCATTTCGTTCATATATGTACGCAATTCATCATTGTGCACTTTCTCTGCATGACGTGCCAAAATCCCTAAAAATTCTTCCTTATAGGCATCTACTTCATTGGCTGGTACATAGCGATGACTATTCAGATAGTTTTGATAATCTGCGTATAAACTATTTAACACTTTTCTTCCATAGCTATCTTTTTTCCAGCGATGGCTTTCAATGTAAAAGTTTTTCCGCACATTCATATAATACAATGCATTAATGACGTCCAATTGCCCTGCAGAAATAACTTGATGTGTTTGCAATTCATATAATTGTTTACTATGATCTTGCCCATAGTTAGCAAAGGTATCCACCACTTGCTTTACTTCCCAGTTGGGACTCTCCACTGTAATCTTAGCTTGTATTTCTGAAATGACTTGTAAGCCTTCTTGCTCTGGTAACATTAACGGATCTTGTGCCGCATACGCCGTTTGACTTAAAGCTATCACACCAACAATGGCAGCGCCTAGTATCCAATGTTTACTTTGTGTTTTCATACAAAACTCCTTTCAACCATTGATGTAACTCCATGTATTTTGATTATCTCTTATTATACCGATTTTGTATTGTTTATTCAATGTGCAATTGTATATAGAAAGCATCTTTTAAACATCCTTTGCTTCTTGACTTTTAATTCCCTATCTATTACCATATAGTTAACTATGATAATACATATCATTATCAAGTCTTTGCAACGGAGGTGTCCATGAAATATTTTGAATTAGAACCACTGCTTTATTCTGACCGTGCCTTAGAGCCAATCATCGACAGAGAAATACTCACGTCTTTGTATACTAATGTATACAGCCATGCCATATCTCAACTTAATGAACTAGTAGAAGACTTTCCAGACCTTCGTTTCGGCCATATCGATTGTCTACTAGGTGGTCTAAGCCATGTACCACAAGAAATTCGTCAAGACATTCAGGTCTATGGTGGTACCTATAAGAATCTAACCTTATTTTTGCACACCTTAACAAGCCCGAATACAAGTACTATCGACGGAGCAATCAAAGATGCTATCAATCGATGCTTTGGTTCCTTGGAAACATTCCAAAAACAGTTTACTGACGAGGCTCTCGCTCATATTGGTAATGGATGGACTTGGCTTGTCATCAACCCTGATAATACCCTTTCCATTACTTCCACCAAAGAACAGGATAATCCAGTTATGGATATGCAAACTGCAATATTAGGTATCAATCTATGGGAGTATATGTATTCCCATTCCAGCCGTGAAGAATATATTAACAACTTCTTCACCATTGTGAACTGGAAGATTGTAAATCATATCTATGAAGAAACATTAAAAAATCCAAATCGCTTTGGACATGAATAAAACAAATAAAAGCTGTCATCACATCGCCGTGGATGACAGCTTTTTTCTATTCTTTTGGCACAGTGCCCACATGAACTGCTACAATACCCCCTGTAAGTTCAAAATACTTAGCATCTTGTAGTCCCACATCTTTAAAAATTTGAAGCACACCTTCTTGCCCCACATACCGGCGCAAGGATTCTGGGAGCCACGCATAGGATGATTGATCACGACTCAATTTACCCAGCACAGGCAAAATCTTTTCAAAATATAAATAATAGGCTTGTTTAAATCCAAACATAGTTGGCTTTGCTAATTCCAAAGTAACTACTTTGCCACCTGGTTTAACAACACGTTTCATTTCTCGAATCGTTTGTTCAATGCTTGGCACATTGCGCAAGGCAAAACCAGATACGGCTCCATCAAAAGAATTGCTTTCATAAGGTAAATCCATCGCATCCCCTTGGGTTAAGGTCACACGATCTGTATATCCTTCTTTCTCTAACCGATTTTGTCCAACTGCAAGCATCTCAGGACTAAAGTCAAGTCCTTCTACATGTAAGGACGGAATCTCTTGTAATGCAGTTTTTGTCAACATACAGGTACCACATGCAATATCAGCTAGTCGCATACCTTCTGTCAGTTCTAATTGCTCGATAGCAAATTTACGCCACCGTGCATCTTGGTTAAAGCTCAATAAGGTATTCATCATATCGTAATGTTTCGCAATATGAGAAAATACATCTTGCACATAGGCTTTTTTATCTTCATGTGTTTTAAATTCCACAATATACCTCCAGTTAATTATACCGTTATCCATTATACACGAATGGCTAAGGATATTCCATAATTTGTGATTTTTTTCTCTTGCCAAAAGAATCTATTCCGTTTATAATGTGCTTATGTCTTTTATGAGTAGATATTTGTACTCGATTTTAAGTATTTATAAGTATAAGGAGTTTTCTATGAGGGCATTATTTCAATTTATCAATAAATTTAGCCTTATCCAGCAGATCTGCATAGGCCTCTTAATCGGTACCGGTATTGCCGTATGGTCACCAGAAAACGCTGTGAAGTTATCTTTATTAGGTACCATCTTCGTAGGTGCATTAAAAGGTGTGGCACCGGTATTAGTATTTTTCTTGGTCATCGCAGCAGTTAGCCGCCATCGATCTGGTCAAAAAACAGGCATGCGTTCCATTATCGTCTTGTATTTAATCGGTACATTTGCATCCGCAGCTATCGCTGTAGTAGGCAGTTTCTTATTCCCAACTACCTTGTTATTATCCGCATCTCCAGCCGATACAGCACCTCCTAGCGGTATCACCGCTGTACTTTCTACCTTATTAACAAATATCGTAGAAAATCCTGTGAAAGCCATCTTAGGTGGTAACTACATCGGTATTCTTGGTTGGGCTTTATTATTTGGTTTCGCTCTTCGCCATGCAGCAAATGAAACAAAAGATGTGATGTCTTCTATCTCTGATGCAATCACACTAGCTGTACAATGGATCATCAAATTTGCTCCCCTTGGTATCATGGGTTTAGTGGCTCAATCCATCGGCGAAAATGGATTAGGTGCTTTACTGACATACGGTAAATTATTATTAGTATTATTAGGCTGTATGTTTGCGGTAGCACTCATCATCAACCCATTAATCGTAGCTATCGTGATGAAACGCAATCCATATCCATTGGTATTCCGTTGTCTTCGTGAATCTGGTGTGACAGCCTTCTTCACTCGTAGTTCCGCTGCGAACATTCCAGTGAACATGGATTTAGCAAAACGTTTAGGCATTACACCAGATACGTATTCCATTTCCATTCCACTTGGAGCTACTATCAACATGGGGGGTGCAGCCATCACGATCACAGTAATGGCATTGGCTGCTGTATCTACATTGGGGATTCAAGTAGACCTAGCTACTGCTATCTTGCTTAGCATTATTGCTACTATCTCCGCTTGCGGTGCCTCTGGTGTAGCTGGTGGTTCCCTATTATTGATTCCATTAGCTTGTTCCCTATTCGGCATTTCCAACGACGTAGCTATGCAAGTGGTAGGTGTTGGTTTCATCATTGGTGTGATCCAAGACTCCACTGAAACAGCCTTAAACTCTTCTACAGATATCTTATTTACAGCTGCTGTAGATTACGCACGCAATGGCTATCCAGCAGACAAAGTATAAGAAAACAATTCATACATAGCGTTTGAAAGGTCTACTTGTTCTTTGGTATGGGACGCCCAATAGAATATACAATACAATATAGCTTATAAAAGTAAGCGCTAACAAGGACTGGCACAACATATTCCAGTCCTTTTAGTATACCTTGTATAATATTTTGGCTCTTTCCTAAGTTTTGAAGACAGCAATTAATCTGTTCAGTTTCTTTCATATAAGAACTGTAATAACATATAAATATACTGGTTTTATAATATATTTGGTTCTATAATATATTTTGGGGGGACAGCAAAAGCTATCCCCCCAAGATATTTTTTTCATGCATAAAAATAGGCATATCATTCAGTTTGCTTTACAATATAAGTAACCACACAAATAAGAAAGGACTGAATCATATG
>NZ_RQVE01000016.1 GCF_003992315.1 Veillonella sp. 3891 | reverse complement strand
CGCGCAAATGCTTAAATTGGAAAACCCCATACGAGGTTTATCATTCAGTAGAGTTGCATTTGACTTGACAATTCAAGATTAAAAAAGCAACGAATAACTTCTACGATTAACATAGAAAATTGAATCAATAAAGATAACTTTTCATATGTAGTCATAGTATCACCTCCTCCTATAGTAGGAAGAAACGAGCCCAACTCACGTTGATAACTCTTATGTTTTCATTATAGCATAATGTATTCGTAATGTTTACTTAATTTTAATGCTATTTCAACTAGCAAACTAAGCAACGCGCAAGTTTACAGATAATACCGCACTAACACCCGAGGAACGCCGTTACGAGTAGTAGCCTTGTGGCGTTTCCTTACTACCCGAATCACACAAACACAAAAAGCCCACAATATACCTCCGAAGAAACATCATGAAATGCCGTTTCTGAGGGGGTGTATTGCGGTCTTTATTTTTATTATGTCAGACAGGAACGCCACAGACTTTCATAGAGAAAACTAGCGACGGTCTCGTTTACGATACACAATAAATGGTCGTGCTAAGTAGTTAAATGGTACGCTTAAGCAATGTACTAAACGGCTGAATGGGAATACGATAGCCACAATCATCCAGGATAGCATATGGAACTTAAAGATACCAGGAACGTTTTCCATTAAGGATGGATCTGGCATAGCCATCAATACGCTACGGAACCAAGGTCCAATGGACACACGATAGTCAAAGAATCCAGATGCATTCAATAAAGTACCAGCCATACCACTAAAGATAGCTAGTGTAAAGAATACATATAACCATACATCCATTTTAGATGTGTTCGCACGTAATGTAGGTGTTGTGAAACGACGTTTCATCAACATCAAGAAGCCTACGATAAATAGGAAACCAGCTACAGCACCCATATACAAGGCACCAGCATGATACATATGGTCATCCACACCGATCATAGCAGTCCAAGTTTTAGGAATCAATACCCCTACCACATGGCCGCCGATAACGCAAAGCAAACCAAAGTGGAACAATGGGTTCGCAATACGCAATTGTTTCTTTTCTAAGAATTGACTTGATTTAGTAGTCCAGTTTCTTTCAAAGTAAAAGAAACGAACAAGAGTCCCTACGACAAAGAAGGTGAAAGCGATATAAGGCAGGGCGCCCCATAAGAATAAATTCATCGTACACCGTCCTCCAATCCATTTGCAACAGATAAAATAATATCAAATAAGAATGCATACGGCAGTTTCGCCTCGATGAAACGTTCCCGAATATATTCTAATTTTGGTTTACAGTATTCATAAATTTCTTGCGCTTTATCTTCTTCGATAAGTGCACATAACTCAAGAATAGCTGGGACAAAGTCTGGCATTTCTTTTGGTAAGTCATAGCCATTTTCAAGGAAAAATGCTTTGTATTTAACAAGTTCTTCTGCTTGTTCCCCTGTACCTTGTAATTCATAGGTAGATAAATACATATTTGTATTTTGACTAAAGTCAAAGGTACGTACATATTGATCTTCAAACTCTTTACGAGGTGTTTCTTCCACATAGTCGAAGAATTCTATCAAGGCTTGACGGAGTTGAGGGTGCGCAACAGATGTTGCGTCCCCCTTCCATTCTTGTAATTCATCGTACCAAGTGGCATCAGGATAACGAAGCAGAAATGACGCGATAAGCGCTATTTTCTGAGCATCATTCATTATTGGCATCCCCCTGTAGGACAGGCAAAACCACGTTTATGTTGCATATCTGCACGACCTTCACGAGACGCTTTGATATCTGTAGGAATCACGAAACGATCATTGTATTTAGACAAGGCTAATAATTTGTACATTTCATACATTTGATCTTCTGTTAAATCGATTGGATGCTCAGGAGCTTCACCGCCTACATCACGACGACGCATATATTCACGCATATCTAATACACGTTGTAATACACGAGCTAAGGCATCTGCATTACCTGCTGTAAATAGATTTGCAAGATATTGCACAGGCACACGCATTTCATTTGCATCTGGTAAGTATACTTCAGATGTAATACGTTGTACGATTGGGCTCAATGGTGGTACATACCAAACCATTGGTAATGTACGATATTCTGGATGTAATGGTAAGCCCACTTTCCATTCCTTGATTAATTTGTAGACTGGAGATTTTTGCGCTGCTTTAATCCAAGCTTCACCAATACCTTCAGCACGAGCCGCTTTCACTACTTCTGGATCATGAGGGTCTAAAATCAAGTCCACTGTATTTTCATAGATATTCGCATCATCTTTTGTAGCCGCAGCTGCTTCTACTTTATCCATATCATAGAAAACAACGCCTACATAACGCATTCTACCTACGCAAGTTTCCGCACAGATTTGTGGTAAACCATTTTCCAAACGTGGGTAACAGAATACGCATTTTTCAGCTTTATTTGTTTCCCAGTTGTAGAAGATTTTTTTGTATGGGCAAGATGGTACGCAATGGCGCCAGCCACGACATACATCTTGAGACACAAGAACTACACCGTCTTCATCACGTTTGTAAATCGCACCAGATGGGCACGCTGCCACACATGCTGGATTCAAGCAATGATTACATAGACGAGGTAAGTAGCGCATGAATACTTTTTCATAGTCAAACACGATATCTTCGCCCATTTTAGCTAAGTTAACATCAGAGCGAGCGTGCTCACCACCAGCCAAATCGTCATCCCAGTTAGGACCCCATTTGATTTCCATGCGTTCTTTAGTTACTAAAGAGCGTGGACGTGCTACTGGTTGGTTATTTTTACGACCAGAATGAATCAATGTTTCATAATCATATGTCCATGGTTCAAAGTAGTCTTTCAACTCAGGTTGTTCTGGATGATAGAACAATTTCATCAGACGATTTGTTTTGGAACCTGTCGCTAATGCTAATTTTCCATCGCTATCAACAGTCCAACCGCCTTTCCATTTTTCTTGGTCTTCCCAATGACGTGGATAACCAACACCTGGACGAGTTTCTACGTTATTAAAGTACATATATTCCGCACCTTCGCGGTTTGTCCATGTATTTTTACAAGTGACAGAACATGTGTGACAGCCTAGACACTTGTCTAAATTTAGGACCATAGATACTTGAGCCTTAATCTTCAAGCCAATCTACCTCCTTCATTTTACGAGCCACAATAGTCATATCCCGTTGATTGCCAGTTGGGCCATAATAATTGAATCCATAACTTAATTGACCATAACCACCAATCATATGCGTTGGTTTCAAATGAATGTGAGTTGGTGCATTGTGTGTACCACCGCGTTGTTTTTTTATTTGCGCAGCAGGTACGTTGATGTGACGATCTTGAGCATGGTGCATGTAAGAAATACCACGAGGAATACGTGGGGATACTACTGCACGAGCTGCAACGATACCGTTTTTATTGAAAGCTTCTACCCAATCATTATCTTGGACATTGATTTCCTTCGCATCATCTTCGTTCAACCAAATTGTTTGTCCACCACGGAACAATGTTAATAATTGTTGGCTATCGAAGTACATACTATGAGTAGACCATTTATTATGTGGTGTTAAGTATTTCAATGTAATTTGAGGAACACCTTCTTGTGCGTAATCACCTTTCACTGGTGCATAGGACAAGACTGGTTTATAAAGAGCCATAGCCTCGCCATAATCACGCATCATTTCATGATCACAATAGAAGGATTGACGACCTGTGATAGTACGGAATGGAACTTTATCCTCAGTAGATGTTGTAAATGGAGAGTAACGACGGTCTTTATTATTTTTACCTGTACTTGTTACAGATGGAATAATAAAGCGTGGTTGACGAACCATATCTTCAAAGGTAATGCGTTCTTCTTCACGACCTTTTGCATTCTTTTGAAGATCTGTTAAGCCTGTTTTTTCTTCCATTGCTTGCCAGGAACGAACTGCCAATTTACCATTCGTACAAGAAGACAATGTTAATACAACATTACAAGCTTCACGCGCTTCATAGATGCTTGGACGACCATGAGATACGAAACCTGGTTGATTGATAGTACCATTTTGTTCATATAAGGATTGGTAAGCATCAGATACATCCCATGATAAACCATGAGCGCCCACTTTATTTTCAATATTAGGACCTAAGCCAATGAATTTTTCAAAGATTTTACTGTAGTCACGTTTTACGTGTACAAGATTTGGCATTGTTTTACCTGGAATAGGTTCACATTCACCTTTGCTCCAGTCTAATACTTTACCCAATGGTTGAGCTACTTCGCCTGGGCTGTCATGACCTAATGGTTGCGCTACGATATCTTCGTATTCAGTAAATCCAGATTCTTTTGCTACGCGAGAAACTGTTTCTGCCAACGTACGGAATGTATCCCAGTCAGATTTAGTGTCCCATGCGCAATCAACTGCCGCTTGGAATACGTGTACATATGGATGCATATCTGTAGAAGATAAATCTTGTTTTTCATACCATGTAGCTGCAGGGAACACGATGTCAGAGTATAACGCAGTAGAAGCCATACGGAAGTCAATATCGATCAATAAGTCTAATTTACCTGTTTCTGGAGCTTCACGCCAGTTGATTTCTTCTGGACGTACTGGTGCATCTTCATCTTCAATGACACCATTTTTCGTGCCTAATAAGTATTTCAAGAAATACTCATGGCCTTTAGAGGAGGAACCAATTAAGTTAGAACGCCATACGAACAAGTTACGTGGATGATTTTCTTTCGCAGAAGGATCTTCTACGCAGAATTTCAACTCTTTATTTTTCAAAGCTTGTACGATGTATTGGTTAATTTCTGCCTCAGTACCTGCGCCTGTAGCACGAGCATCGTTGATTAAATCTTGATAGTTACGGTTGAAAGTAGGGTAAGACGGCAACCAACCTAAACGAGCTGCCAACACGTTATAGTCACCAGGGTGTCTGTAACGAGGTGTAGCCAATTTAGATACACGGTCCGCTAAGTCTATGCAGTCAGAACGATATTGTTCTGTAGCAAAGTAGAACCAAGATGTACCATTTTGTAAACGAGGTGCTTTACTCCAGTCGTTCGCTGTCATAATGCCAGCCCAACCTTCTACTGGACGTAATTTTTCTTGTCCTACATAGTGAGCCCAGCCACCGCCGTTAACGCCTTCTGTACCACAGAACATGATCAAGTTAAGGATAGTACGGTAAATTACGTCTGCATGATACCAGTGGTTGATACCAGCACCCATGATAATCATGGAACGACCTTTTGTTTTTTCTGCATTGTCAGCAAACTCACGAGCCGTACGAATCACTACATCTGCTTTTACGCCAGTGATTTTTTCTTGCCATGCTGGAGTATATGGAGTGTCTTCTTCATAGCTAGTAGCCACTTCACCACCTAAACCACGATCGATACCGTAGTTAGCAAGAATCAAGTCGTAAACAGTTGTCACTTGTACAGGACCTTCTTTAGTTTTTACTGTGATCACAGGGATAGCACGTTCAATAATACCTTCATGAGCTTCGTCGCCGAAGTATGGTAATTTTACTAATGCAACGGAATCACGTTGGTCAATGACAGATAAACGAGGGGAGATTGTCTCGCCTGTTGCACGGTTTTCAAGACGTAAATTCCATTTTTTAGGATTTGTATGACGATCACCTAATGTACCATTTGGTGCTACCAATGTATTTGTGATTTCATCGATCACTACTGTATGGAAATCAGCACCCTCTTCTGTGCTACCTAAATCTTGATTATTCAAGAAGCGACCTGCTTGAATAGCACCATTGATTTCTTCTACACGTACTAAGAATGGTAAGTCAGTGAACTCTTTCGCATATTCTTTAAAATATGGAGTTTCTTTATCTACATAGTATTCTTTCAGAATGACATGACCCATCGCCATGGCCATTGCTGCGTCTGTACCAGCTTTTACATTCAACCAAGTATCGGAGAATGTAGTGGATTCTGCATAGTCAGGAGACACAGAGACTACTTTTGTACCTTTATAACGTACTTCTGCCAAGAAGTGGGCATCTGGAGTACGAGTCAATGGTACGTTGGAGCCCCATGTAATGATATAACCTGCATTGTACCAGTCACCAGATTCTGGAGTATCTGTTTGTTCACCCCAAACTTGTGGACTTGATGGAGGCAAGTCAGCATACCAGTCATAGAAGGAAAGTGGAGTACCACCCATAAGGTTCAAGAAACGCGCACCACCTGCATAGGACAACATGGACATAGCTGGGATTACGGAGAACCCTGCATTGCGGTCTGGACCATATGTTTTTGCTGTATATAATAAGGAAGCTGCTACGATTTCTGTAGATTCATCCCAAGTAGAACGTACAAAGCCACCCATACCACGAGCAGATTTATAACGTTTTGCTTTTTCAGGATCTTCTACAATAGATTTCCATGCTTCGATAGGATTTTTAGCAGTTTTCTTCGCTTCTCTCCAAAGCTCGATCAATTCACCACGTACATATGGATATTTTACGCGTAATGGGCTGTATAAATACCAAGAGAACGTAGATCCTCGAGGGCATCCACGTGGTTCGTAATCTGGCATATCATCTGGTGTTTTAGGATAATCAGTTGCTTGATTTTCCCACGCAACAACACCATTTTTTACGTAAATATTCCAGCTACAAGAACCAGTACAGTTTACGCCATGTGTGGTGCGGACTACTTTATCGTAGGACCAACGGTCACGATAAAAATTTTCCCATTCACGACCACCTTCTTCTGTGATTTGATGGCCTGTTGGAGATACGTCCTTCTTGCGAAGAAACTTAAATTTTTGAGATAAAAGACTCATCTCATGTCCTCCTTAAAAATACAAAAAAACCCTTGCCTTCGTAGTGCTCACAGCAAGGGGGGATAACCTTAATCATTCAATATTGCTAATATTAGGATCGATAGTTTCTATATCTAAATCTAGCAAATCGATTAATGCATCAAAGTCACAGATTACCAGATGGTGTTTATCATAGGCTACATAGCCTAACTTTCGTAACTCACTTAGCATGCGGTTTAAACCTTCCCGTGATGTGGCAGTAAATTCAGCTAACTCTTGGTTGCTTAATGCAATGTCGATATAAATACCGTCATCCCGCTTAATACCATAACTATTAGCTAAACGCAATAATGTAGAATAAAATGCACCTTTCTTACCGTATAATAATAAGTCTCTATACTTAGCTTGTTGTCGACGCATATGAAGCGTATAAATCTTCATCATCGCAATGGCTAAGGAATGATCCTTAGCAATGGCAGGTTCTAATACGTCGTAACGTATACAATAGACTGAGCAATCTTCTCTTGCAATGGCATTAAATACATACGATCTCGTATTCGTCTCATACAAAGGAATTTCCCCAAGCACATTATTCTTACCTACTAATCGTAATGCAAAAATATGTCCTGTGGATTCAAATTTCTTAATACTGAGGCGCCCTCTCTGAACGATATAAAAATGTTCTGCCTTATCGCCTTCGTGAAATAAAAATTCTCCTTTTTTCAGATGAATTACTTCACCTGGCAATGCTAGCAATTGATTGATTAACTCCTGTTCCATACTGTCACCATACATCTTTCAGTAACATCCCATACTTATGAAGTTGATATAAACTTAGCTATATCAATTTCTCAATTACATTTTAAATTTTGCGTATGTTACTATTATAACTTATTAATAATTATATAAGTTGTGCTTTTTATCACATTCACATTATATTATATCTTATATAATAAGTGTGTGATTTTAGGCACATATTATAATGAAAGTATGGCATAAGTCAATATTTTTTTATACTAATTTGTGTCTTCGATTTACTGTGATACAAAAAGTATCACAAGTTGTACGTTGAAAGGATTAAAGGAGTGTTCTCATGTCAGAGATGAAAATGCCTCAAGTGGGTGCGAGCCGCAAAGAAATTATTGCGAACTGGCAACCAGAAAATCCCGAATTTTGGGAAAAGTTTGGCAAAAAAATTGCTAAACAAAACTTGGTAGTTTCTACCATTGCATTAACGTTATCATTTTGCGTTTGGTATTTATGGTCCACCATCGCAGCCCAACTCAATGGAGCTGGATTCCATTTTACAACAGAACAATTATTTACACTGGCTGCCTTCCCAGGTTTAGTAGGTGCTACGTTCCGTTTTATCTACACTTACATGCCAGCTTTAATTGGTGGTAGAAACTGGACTTTCATTTCTACAATCATCTTATTAGTACCTGTAGTATGGTTAGGGTATGCTGTACAAGATACAACAACTTCTTACGAAACGTTCATGATCTTAACAGCATTGATCGGCTTAGCCGGTGGTAACTTCTCCTCCTCCATGGCGAACATCGGTAACTTCTTCCCTAAATCTGAAAAAGGTACCGCTCTCGGTATCAATGGTGGTATTGGTAACCTTGGTATTTCCGTTATCTATTTTTTAGCTCCATTCGCAATGGGTTCTGCTACATTAGGTAATATCTTCGGTGTCACACCTGCTATGATTAAAGGTAACGCTGTATACTTAGCCAATGCAGCTTTCATGTGGATTGTTCCATTGATCATCATCTTAGCTTGCATGACTCGTTACATGGATAACTTGCCATCAGCAAAACCAAATCCTAAAGCGCTGGCTCAAATTTTTAGCAACAAACACACGTGGGCTATGACATTGTTATATACATGTGCCTTCGGTGCTTTCTCCGGATATGCGGCCGCACTTGGTCTTCTAGTAAATAAAGAATTCCCTGAAATTCCATTTGCTCACATCGCATTCGTAGGACCACTAGTATCTGCCAGTCTTCGCCCAGTAGGTGGTTGGTTAGCTGATAAAATTAACAGCGGTACAAAAATTACTTTCGTCGGATTGATTGGTTTATGTATCACTACTGTATTAATTGCAGTAGGCGTAGATATGCATAACTTCGACTTTTTCTTTGGAATGACTGTGTTGATGTTCGTATCTTGCGGTTTCGTAACAGGTTCTACATTCCGTATGATTCCTCACATCTTCACAGATGGATTACAATCTTCCTTGATTGCTGGTTTCGTAGCGGCTGTAGCGGCGTATGGTGCCTTCATTACACCAAAAATCTTTGGTTATGTATACACAACATTTGGAAGCATCCACCCAGCATTCGCAGTATTACTTGCTTTCAACATTGTAACAGTATTTGTATGTTACTGGTTCTATGTTCGTAAAGCAGCTAACATGAATGTATAATTAAATCTTATACAAAAAAAGCACGGTTTATACCGTGCTTTTTTGTACTCTTAATAAGAAATAATAATAGTTTAAAGGTATTAAAGTTTAGTATTAAATCGTCTACTGTGATATTTAATCGCCTAAAATATGATATCATTAGGTGAATGCAGAAAGGAGTAGGCAAATGAAAACTTTTAATTATTCACTCTATGAAAGTACTATGTGAGATAGCGAAATTATTAATTTATTAGCACAAATCCATGAACATAAGGGAAAACAAGAACTTTTCATACAACAAAAACCTGCTGTGCTAGATAAACTAGTGGAAATTGCTAAGATTCAAAGTATTGAATGCAGTTCCAATCCTAAGTAAATCCACCATAGAAAATATGTTGAAACAATTAGTAGAAGAAAAGTACATTGAACGACACGGAAAAGGGAAAGCCACCTTTTATGTGAAGAAATAATATACCAATGAATTTAATTATACTAAACTAGTAATGCCTCGCCAACTAGTTTTACCATTGGATTATGGCATGTTGATGATAAAAGAAACAGCTCCTATGCGGTTACTCGATGCTGTATTGAAGGAATTAGACTATAAAGAGTTACAGCATTTGTATTCTTCTAAAGAAAATTTGTCAACTGATCTTGACAATATCAAATCCCATTGTTGTCATAAGGATTGGTTTGTTGTAAAATGAAGTTGAATAGCGAAGGATATGACGATGATTACTTTAACTGAGCACCCTAAAACGATATAAAATACGAATTTTTGAAAGGAGCAAACATCATGGTAAATGAAATCACAAACGATTTTGCAACGCGACGTTTTCGCGTGGCAAATGTGGCAAAGGCGGGCAATGTCGCAACGCGCACGCCAATCTACAGCACGGAGTCAACGAGCGGTGTCGTCTGGGTCATAAAGCCTGGACAGACGATTCAGCCGCACGGTCACGCCAATGCAGATGATATATGGATTTGCATTGAGGGAGAGGGCGTCTTTTACCCTACCCCCGGAGAGGAGCACCCCATCGCGAAGGGCGATGTCATCGTCTCAGCGAAGGGCATGTGCCACGGGATGAAAAATACAGGCACGAAGGACTTTGTCTTTGTTGGCATCCTTGCCCCCGTCCCTGCGGATTATTTCCCCATCGAGCCGTAAAGAGTCTGTAGACAGTAGGAACTGATCTTGACAATATCAGTATCACCCTATGGGAAATTAATAACCGTGGATATAACTGAACCACTAAATAGCTATATAAAACCTAATAACTATATTATTTCTTTTTAATATATACACCATATAAAAAGGGGCTGTAACAAAACAGCCCCTTAAACTAAAAAAGCTATGAGTTGAATATATAAAATCAACTCATAGCTTTTTTCTATATTTCTAAGAAAAAGGACCCCGAAGGGCCCTCTTCATAGTTATAGATAATCTGTTACTATATGCCACAAATCATCTATTGTCATCTCTACAGATATGCATATACATCAATATAAAAGTTGATGATATATAGTAGAAGTCTATCGTTTGTAATAAATTACAATATGACGATATGGTTCTTGTCCTTCGCTATCTGTTTTGATATTTTTTTCGTTTTGCAAAGCTAAGTGAATGATTTTGCGTTCAAATGCATTCATTGGTTCTAACGCAATTTTTTGACGTGTACGTCGTACTTTAGCTCCTAATCGATGTGCCAATTGAACTAAAGTTTCTTCTCGACGGGAACGATAATTTTCCACGTCCACAACAATTTGGCAACGACGGCGAACTTCTTTATTAGCCACAAGGTTTGTTAAGTATTGGATAGCATCTAATGTTTGACCATGTTTACCAATTAAAATACCTAAGTCTTCCCCATGTACTTGGAATGTAATCTTATCTTTAGTAGTCAATTTTTCAATCTGTACAGATAAGCCCATCTTTCCAAACATACCTAATAAAAATTCTTTACCTGTATCGGCAATGAAATCTTGTTCTGCTTTTGTAATACCATCCTCAACTACCACAGGAATTTCAGTAGCTTCTGTTTCCACAGTATCTACTGTTGTTTCTGTAACAGTTTCCACAACTGATACTACTTCTTCTGCAACAGCAATATTTTCTGCTGTTCCTTCTTCAAAGTATACGCGAACAAGAGCATCTTTTTTACCAAATCCTAAGAAACCTTTTGATGGTTCTTCTAACACTTTCACAGACGTAACAACACGACCTTGAGATTCAATTTGCGCTGTTGCTTGTGAAGTTGCCTCTTCAATCGTTTTTGCTGACACTTCAATGTAATCCATGCCTAGCCTCCTATTTGTTATTACGATAAATTAATGTTTGTTGTGCTAATTGGAATAGATTTGAAACTACCCAGTAAATTACCAATCCACTAGCAAAGTTTAAACTGATATAGCCAATGAATAGTGGCATAAAGATGTTCATAATCTTTGCTTGTTGATTATTACCACTAGCAGATGTTTGTTTACTCATAATATACGTAGACAACGCAGACAATACTGGTAATACATAGATTGGATCTGGATCACTCAAATTTGGTAACCATAAGAATTGCGCATATTGAGGATCATATGGATATCCTTGCAATGCATAGAAAATAGCAATCAAGAATGGCATTTGTACAAGAAGTGGTAAACAACCAGCTAATGGATTGATGCCTAATTCTTTATACATTTTCATAATTTCTTGCTGTGCTTTTTGTGGATTGTCCTTATATTTGTCTTGAATGGCTTTCATTTTAGGTTGTAAATCAGCCATGCCTTTCATAGACTGCACTTGTTTTTGTGTCAACGGTGCTAATATAAGTTTAATAACAATGGTAAGCAAAATAATCGCGATACCATAGCTTGGGAAGCCCATCGATTTTGTGGCCAAAAACGAATATTCCACAAGACTTCTCATAAAATCTACTAAATATTGAAAGATTTCCATGCCTACTCCTTTTCTTGTTCTTTGTAGTATAACCTTTGTGTACCCATATACGTTATGGTATGGTCTATATTTCATCCATACAGGTACTCAGGTATTTCCAAAACTGTGCTATGGCAAAGGATCATATCCACCCTTGTGAAAGGGATGGCATTTTAAAATCCGTTTAATGCCTAAATAGCTACCTTTTAAAGGTCCATATCGTCGCAATGCTTGCAACATATACATCGAACAGGTGGGATAAAAACGACAAGTACTTGGCTTTAAAGGAGATAGAGCATATCGATAGAACTGAACTAATCCAATTAACAAGTAATTTACAAGTTTACTAATACCCATTAGTTTCTATCCTTTAATAATTTACATTTTTTGAATAGACGCATCATTTCACGTTCTGCCTGTTCGTAGGTAGCATTGGCTAAATAACCTCGACCGACTACTACGATATGATGACCTTCACGCAATTCATGTTGATGCAAACGATACACTTCTTTCATCAAACGTCGTGCTCTGTTGCGCTGTACTGCGCCACCTACTTTTTTACCCGTGACGAAACCAATTTTACTTTTTTGCTTTGCCACTGGCATATGATAGACCACACAAAGACGTCCCACTTCATAGCGACCGTGCTTATACACTAATTGATATTCATTGTTTTTCCGAATTCTTCTATCTTTTGTTAAACTATTCATAGTTATCCTTTAATACCGTACATACAGAAAAACTTGGCTCTGCGGCCAAGTTCTCTTGCTGTATATTTGATTATGCAGATAAGCGTTTTCTGCCTTTAGCGCGTCGACGTTTTAATACTAGACGGCCACCGATGGTTTTCATACGTTCACGGAAACCATGAGTACGTTTTCTCCAAAGTGTATTTGGTTGGTAAGTACGTTTCATTACAACAACACCTCCTCATGATAGGTTTATTTTTTCGTATACCATAACATAGTAATTATATGTATAAACCCTAATTCTGTCAATATAAACCTTGTTTTTAATAGTATATATATAAACGATTTGTAATATTGTCATAATAGAACTCTACATACATTTATAGATATCTCTTATCATTCATAGTAATCTTTACTTCCTTATTTTAAAATCTTTACTTTTATTATAATTTACAGTACGATAAGTAAAGATTATGGAGGTAAAATATGTATAATTATCATGGTTTACTACAATTACTAAAACAACATAACCTAAAAAAATCCGACTTAACACAAGTGCTACATATCTCTTCAAGAACGATTGCAAAGATTGGTAAAGGTGAAAAACTTTCCTCCTCAGTGATACATAAATTATGTAATTTTTTCCTTTGTTCTGAAAATGATATATATCGTATTATATCTGACAACCCTATTCTTAGACAATTGCAAGAGGAGAAGTCTCATCATATCTCAGGTGGATTATATCATGAACTACAAATTCGTATGACTTATAACTCAAATCACATAGAAGGTAGTGCTCTAAATGAAGATCAAACTAGACGTATTTTTGAAACCAATACCATTGACAGTAAAGATGCTCTTCCTGTAGATGATATTATTGAAACCGTCAATCATTTTAGAGCAATTGATTACTGTATTGATATGGCAGAGGAACCTATAACAGAAGAAATGATTAAGCACCTTCACTATATATTAAAAAGTAGAACAAAAGATGAAACCCTTCCTTGGTTTAATGTGGGAGAATATAAAACTCGACCTAATGTTGTAGGTGGCATCGAAACATCGGCTCCTAAAGATGTAGCCCATGACATGAAACAATTACTCACTTCTTATCATAAAAAATCAGAAATTTCTTTTGAAGATATTGTGGAATTTCATTTCCAATTTGAACGTATCCATCCCTTTCAAGATGGAAATGGTCGTGTCGGTAGACTCATTGCCTTTAAAGAATGTTTAAACCATGGAGTTATTCCATTTATCATTGAAGATACAAAAAAATATTATTACTATCGAGGATTAAAAGAATATTTATATGAACCTGGATATCTCATTAACACATGTTACGATGGTCAAGATACGATGAAACATTTATTAACATACTTTCATATTTCAATTTAATTCAATTAAGTCTATGCTATTTCTAGATTAGAATCATACTATAAAAGTAAAAAGGTGTGCTATATTCCTAAACAAAAAATATACTACGCCTTTTTCTATAAAAATAACCAATAGAATGCATAGTAAAGCAAAAAAGTTTTTGGTATAATAAAGCTATACACCAACAAAGGGTTATAAACAAGTTTTCCACATTTTTTACATCTTATCCACTGACTTATTCACAATATTGTGGATAGAAACAATTCTACCTATTATCTTGTTTATGAACTCTTTTTCTTTGTCTAATTTTTAGTTATCCACATTCATCATGATGTGGACAAATAATTTTTATACACATACAGGAAGGTTTATTATGAGTGACTTAGATCTCTACTCCCTATGGGACCAAGTGATGCAAAAAACAAAAACAAAAATGCCCCAGCAAATGTGGGACTCCTTGGTCGTGAATTCCTTGATGCCCTATTCTATGACATCTACCATCCTAACCTTATTCGTTATGGATCCTAGCAAATTAAAATACATTCAAACCCCATTGGTCCATAACCAAATTGTAGAGGCAGCAAAAAGTTTACTTCCTACCTTACAAACTATTGACTATCTAACGGATACTGCTACATCAGATGCATCTTCATTGGAAACAATACACACATCTCCTTCGGATATTCCTCCTATGCCGCCTATCGATATGCCTTCTATTGAAGATACAACGATGGAAAGTTCTCCCTCTCCTATCATCCCTCCCCCTTGGAATACAGAAGAGTATGACGAAGTATTACCAGAAGGTGTGAGTCGTCCTAGCTATGATTCTCCTGTCATCATTCAAAGAAATACTTCTCCTTCACAAGGTATCCAAAAACCAGTGCCTGCTGATTTATTTGCAACTAAAACAACTACTTCCACACCATTACCAACAGCACCATCTGTGCAACGGGATATGAATAGCTCTTCAAAATCACATCTAAATCGTGCTTTTACTTTTGATAATTACATCGAATCTAATTCTAACCGCCTTGCTTTCAGTGCTGCAAAAGCAGTGGCGGAAAATCCAGGACTTCGTTACAATCCACTATATATTCACGGTCAATCTGGTCTTGGTAAAACTCATTTAATGCATGCCATCGGCAATGAAATTTTAGTACATAATCCATCCGCTAAAATTATGTCTATTACCAGTGAAGATTTTATGAATAGTTTTATTGAATCTTTGCGAACAAAAACACCGGATCAATTCCGCCGTAACTTCCGAGATATCGATGTACTCATCATTGACGATGTACAATTCTTAGAAGAAAAAAATAAGAAAACTACACAGGAAGAATTTTTCAATACTTTCAACCATTTATTGAGCCACAATAAAGCAGTAATTTTATCCAGTGATAAGCCGCCAAAGGATTACAAGGAAATGGAAGAGCGTTTAATCACACGATTTAATAGTGGTCTTACTGTAGAAATTGAGGCACCAAATCCAGAAATGATTGAAGCCATCATCCATGAGGAAATCTATCATCGTCGCAGCGAATACCCAACTTTATATGTTCCAAAAGAGGTGATTCACCTATTTGCACAGTATTTTAATAAGCGAAATATTCGTGAATTAAAAGGTGCCTTTGAAACATTGATTACACAAGCGGCTATTACAAACCGATTAGAAACGATTGATGTAGAATTTACCAATAAAGCAATCAAAGACTTTATCATTCATACAGAAAAAATCGTATTATCCATTAAATACATTCAAGAATTTGTAGCAGATTATTTCAAAATTAAACTAGAACATTTAATTAGCCAAAAACGGAATAAGCAATATGCCCATCCACGCCAAATTGCTATGTATTTAGCTCGTGAATTAATCAATGAAAGTTACCCACAAATTTCCTTTGCTTTTGGTAAAAAAGACCATACAACGGCATTGCATGCGTATGAAAAAATTTCCAGAGAAATAGAAAAGGATCAAGATTTACGATATACCATTGAGCGTATTCGTGAAGAATTAGAAGCAGCTAAATAATCCCCAGATTGTGGATAAGTATGTGCGTAACCTGTGTACACTTTGTGCCTAGGCTGTTAACAAAAATTGACTTACACACAAGGTAATTTCAAACCTGTTACTATGTGGATAGATGCAATTTTCTATTCCCAATGTTGTAAACATGTGTAAAACATTGATGTACAAGGACTTTATACACCTATCCACTTGTGCACGCGCCCTACTACTACGGCTACTAATTTAAACAAAAACACTCTAACATAGTTATATTAGTCACAAGGAGTTAATGATGAAACTTCAATTTAACAAAACTGAATTAGTGAAAGCTATGTCACTATTCCAACGTGTAGCAAGCAATAAAACAAGCTCTAATTTACCAGGATCTATTTACATTTCTACAAAAGATAACTATGTAGAATTACAAGCTAATGACTTTGAAATTGGAATGAGATCCCAAGTAGATGCTACCATCCTTGAACCAGGTACGATTGTAGTGGGTTCTAAATACTTTCAAGAAATTCTAAAAAAATTACCAGGTGAACAAGTAGAATTATATAAACCAGACAATTCCAATCAATTACAAATTAAATCAGATCATTCTGAATTTAAATTAGTGACTATGCAAGTAGAAGATTTCTCCTTAGTAGAGCAAATCCAAGATGATAATAGCATTATGATTGACGGAGAACAGTTAAAACAATTAATCGATTTAACTGTATATGCTACTTCTACAGATACAGATCGTCCTATTTTCTGTGGTACCTTAGTAGAAATTGAAGGTAATGAGCTTACTATGGTCGGTACTGATACACATCGTATGGCTGTTAAAAAAGTTACCTTAGATACAGCACTTGAAAATCCAATGCGTATTGTCATTCCAAAACGTACTGTAGAAGAAGTTTCCAGAGTATTACCATCAGATCAACCTGTTATGGTTAAATTAATTTGGAATAGAAATCAAATAGCTATTGTATTTGATACTGTATATATTATTTCAAGATTGATTGAAGGTACATATCCTGATTATAAACGTGTTATTCCTGCTAAATTCGATGCTAGTGCTATTTTAAATCGTCGTGAATTTGCTAGTTCTTTAGATCGTGTATATTTTATGGCGAAAGATATGAGTTATTCTGCCATTCGTTATGATTGGGAAGAAAATCAAGTTACATTAAGTTCTCAAAGTGCTGATATTGGTATGGTAAAAGATATTGTTCTATGTACCTTTGAAGGCAATCCTTTCACTATTAATTTTAATGGTAAATATATAGATGAATTATTGAAACATAGCACAGGTGAAAGAATCCATATGTATTTACAAGAACAAGGGGCTATGGTAATTCGTCAAGATAATAATGACCATTACACCTATGTGGTAACACCAGTTCATACACATAATTAAGAGAAAAGAGGAAATTATGAATCAAGAAACTGTATCCATTCATACAGAGTATATTCAATTAGACCAACTATTGAAATATGCTAATGTCTTAGCTACAGGTGGTCAAGTTAAAGTATTATTAGAAGAAAAACAAATCACCTTAAATGGCGTATTAGTTACAGAAAAACGTAAAAAAATCTATCCTAATGATGTGGTAACCATTTCTAATGAAGTAACAATCACTGTGGTGAAGGAGGCTTAATTGTGCATGTGACAGAATTGGAACTGATACATGTTCGCAATCATCGTCATAGAACTATTACTTTCACACCAGAAATCATTGTCATCCATGGTCCTAATGGAAAAGGGAAAACAAATATCTTAGAATCTGCTTATATTGCCACGATGGGACATAGTCATCGTACATCGGATATGAAAGATGTTATTTCTTGGAATGAAGATGAGGCTAGTATTATCGTTCACTTTATGAAAGCTGATACACCACATACGTTGCAGATTAAATGGGGACGTCAAGGAAAAAAAGTCATTCGTTTGCATGATAATCCCTTATCGCAAAAAGAATTAGTAGGCACTTTGAATACAGTTATTTTTTCTCCGGAAGATTTAGATTTAATCAAAGGAACACCTTCCTTACGGCGTCGTTTTTTGAATATGGAAATTAGTCAGACTAGTCCTCAATATTATCACCAACTTACGATGTATCAGAGGGCTGTACAACAGAGAAATCGGATACTCAAAGAATATAGTCATACCAGTAAGGTACCAGTGCAAGATTGGGATGAACAAATTGCTACGTTAGGGTCTCAAATTATTCAAAAGCGATTGGAAAGTTTAAAAAAATTAAATCAATTGATGGATTTAATGAATCGGAAACTCACTAATGGTAAAGAAGATTTACGATTGCAATATAGCCAGCCTTATAGTGAGAAACAATTGTTGGTGACTAAGGAGGCTTTATTACAAGCTTTGCAAGAACAATTACCAGAGGATCGGCGACGGTTACAAACATCAGTGGGACCCCATCGTGATGATATTATCTTTTACTCGGGGACTATGGATTTAAAACGATTTGGCTCACAAGGGCAACAACGGACAGCTATATTGTCAGTTAAGTTAAGTGAATTAGAATATATTAAATCAGAAGTAGGAGAATATCCTATTTTACTATTAGACGATGTACTCAGTGAGTTGGATCAGGAACGTCGTTCTAATTTAATCAAATTCATTCATAAACGTGTGCAGACAATCATTACTACTACGGATACAACAGATACAATGGACTTAGACAAGGTGCAGTATATAGACTTGACGGAGGAAATACCACATGGAGAATAAGTTAGAATCCTTTGCAGGAGGGGCAAATCTTCGTGATGCTATGTTGCAAGAACTAGGCATTTATGAAATGTATCGACTTATGAAACTCTATCATGATTGGGAATCTGTCGTAGGACCTATGGTGAGTGGACAAGCAAAATTAGTGCAAATTAAGCCACCAGTTATCGTAGTGGAAATTGGTCATACTGTATGGATGCAAGAGATGACTATGCGCAAACCACAAATATTGGAAGCATTGCGTGAGTATTATGGAGAATCCATTATTACAGATATCAAAGTACAACTGCCACGACGCGCTTTGCAAGAACAAATTATATCAGGGGATGCCTTAGATATGACTCCTGTCTATGAGGAAAGTATAGACTTTCATCAAATTGTGTTGCCTCCTGAGATTGTACAAAGTATAGAAGAGTCTGTTCGTGTGATCCGTCATGAGGAACTCCGACAAAAAGTATTGCAAACACGTATGGAACAAGCGAAAAAAGAGTTTGTACTGCAAAAAGAGCACTTTCATCAATGTCCTACCTGTGGTCGTTGGCAATCGGAAGGATCTGCAAAGGTATGTCCTCAGTGTGAATATAAAAAGTATCGACATATCATTCGTACGGTGAAAGGTTTATTGAAGTATTATCCTCATTATAAATATGACCAAATGAAAGCAATTGCTCCTTGGTGTACTTATGAATGGTATGAAGTGGCGAAAGAAGAAAGTATTTATTATTATTTAACTCGCTTGTTTCAAGGCTCTACGGATGCTAACGATATGTATTGGGCGACGATGTTAATTACATCAAAACCGCAAGATGAATTGTCTTATGAACAAGTTGTGAATATTACTAATAAGTATCGTTGGAACGAAGCAGACAAAATGCAAGTGAAATAAAGGCTGAGACTTTCACAGAGATAGTAAAGTATTGTATAATAGAATGTATTATATAGAATATGGTGACCAGTATGGGATGTCATTATATAAATAGTAGGAGGATGTCAGATGGCAGAACAAACGAATTATGATGCCGGTAATATACAGGTCCTCGAAGGCTTAGAAGCCGTTCGTATGCGACCTGGTATGTATATTGGTAGCACATCTGCCCGTGGATTACATCACTTGGTGTATGAAGTTGTAGATAATAGTGTGGATGAGGCCTTAGCTGGGTATGCCACGCATATTGAAGTGACTATTTGTGAAGATAATAGTATCGAAGTTATCGATGATGGTCGTGGGATTCCAACAGGGATGCATGAAACAGGTATGCCTGCGGTAGAACTCGTATTATCTAAACTTCACGCAGGTGGTAAATTTGGCGGTGGTGGATATAAAGTGTCTGGTGGTCTTCATGGGGTAGGTATTTCTGTAGTGAATGCCTTAAGTGAATGGACTATCGTAGATGTATACCAACATGGAAAAATTCAAGAAATTTCTTTTGAGCGTGGTAATAAAACGTCTGATTTGAAAGAAATCGGTACGACGGATCGCACAGGTACGACAGTACGATTCAAACCAGATGCACAAATTTTTGAAACTACCATTTTTGAGTTTGATGTATTAAAAACTCGTTTACAAGAATTGGCGTTCTTGAATAAAGGATTACGCATTACCTTGTCCGACAAACGTGGGGAAGGTCGCAGTGAAAGTTTCCACTACGAAGGTGGCTTAGTACAATTCATTGAGTATTTAAATGAAGCGAAGGAAGCCATCACACCGAGCGTTATCTCTATTGATAATACCCGTGATGATGTGGTGGTAGATGTGGCGTTACAATATAACGATAGCTATAGTGAAACGATTTTATCCTTCGTTAACAACATTAATACCATCGATGGTGGTACGCACCTCAGTGGTTTCCGTACTGCTTTAACACGGACCTTGAATGACTATGGTCGCAAAGCTGGCATTTTGAAAGAAAATGAAAGCAACTTGACTGGGGAAGACGTGCGAGAAGGCTTAACAGCTGTAGTAAGCGTAAAAGTATTGGAACCACAATTTGAAGGCCAAACAAAAGGTAAATTAGGCAACAGCGAAGTCAAAGGTATTACAGATACCATCGTATCTGATGGATTGCGTGTCTTCTTAGAAGAACATCCAGCAGAAGCGAAGAAAATCATCGAAAAAGCAACCAATGCGAGTCGTGCTCGTGAAGCAGCCCGTAAAGCTCGTGAATTGACACGCCGTAAAAATGCTTTGGAAGTGAGCTCTTTACCTGGTAAATTGGCAGATTGTTCTGAAAAAGATACAACTATGACAGAAATTTACCTTGTCGAAGGTGATTCTGCGGGTGGTACCGCAAAACAAGGCCGTGATCGTCGTTACCAAGCGATTTTGCCATTGCGCGGTAAAATTCTAAATGTAGAAAAAGCTCGTCTTGATAAAATCTTAGCCAATGCAGAAATTCGTTCTATGATTACTGCCTTTGGTACAGGTATCGGACAAGACTTTGATATTACGAAGAGCCGTTACAATAAAATCATTATCATGACCGATGCGGACGTGGACGGCGCGCATATTCGTACTTTATTATTAACATTCTTCTATCGCTATATGCGACCATTGATTGAAGAAGGTCATGTATTCATTGCACAACCACCGTTGTACCAAATTAAAAAAGGTCAAAAACAGTGGTATGCCTACAGTGACCAAGAACTTTCAGATAGATTGGACGAAATTGGACGTGAAAATATTACCATCCAACGTTACAAAGGTCTTGGTGAAATGAATGCAGAACAATTATGGGATACAACGATGAACCCTGAACATCGAACAATCCTACAAGTCAGCATGGAAGACAGTATTGCAGCAGATAAGATATTTAGTGTTTTGATGGGGGATAAGGTTGAACCTCGTCGAAAGTTTATCGAAGATAATGCTGAATATGTACGAAATCTTGACTTATAAGGAGAAGTCCTATGGAAAATAATAAATTAAAAAGAAGTTTAAAATCCCGCCATATGAATATGATTGCATTGGGCGGTGCCATCGGTACAGGTTTATTCGTAGCCGGTGGTGAAGTAGTGAGTACAGCAGGTCCTGGTGGTGCTTTAATTGCCTATAGTTTCATCGGTATCATGGTATATTTCTTGATGACTAGTTTAGGGGAAATGACCACTTATTTACCAGTATCTGGTTCCTTTGGTACCCATGCTTCTCGCTATGTAGATAAAGCTTTAGGCTTTGCCTTGGGTTGGAACTTTTGGTTCAACTGGGCCATTACATTAGCGGCGGAACTCGTAGCGAGTGCGTTTATTATGAAATACTGGTTCCCTGATGTGCCAGCTATCATTTGGTCTGCTTTGTTCTTACTGATTCTATTTGTATTGAACTATTTTTCAGCTCGTTCCTTTGGTGAAAGTGAATATATATTCTCTAGCATTAAGGTCATCACTGTTATCGTATTTTTACTATTAGGTACATTATTGATCTTAGGTGTAGGAACTCCATCTCCAGGATTCCATAATTGGACCTTAGGTGAGGCACCATTTGTAGGGGGATTCTCCTCTATCTTGGCTATTTTTATGATTGCTGGTTTTTCTTTCCAAGGGGTAGAATTAATTGGTACTGCTGCTGGTGAATCGGAAGATCCAGAGAAAAATATTCCAAAAGCCATCAACTCTATTTTCTGGCGTATTTTACTGTTCTATATTGGTTCATTCATTGTCATCGGTTTCTTAATTCCTTATAATGATCCAAACTTATTGAATAGTTCTGTAGAAAATGTATCTATCAGTCCATTTACATTAGTATTTGATCGTTTCGGATTTGACTGGGCGGCTCATTTCATCAATGCTATCTTATTGATTGCCGTATTATCTGCTGGTAATTCTGGTTTATTCTCCTCCACACGCATGCTTTATGCATTGTCTAAATCAGGAGATGCACCAAATGTATTTGGTTCCATTAACAAACGAGGTGTACCAGTTCCAGCATTATTGGCAACAGCAGCCTTTGGTTTGTTTGCCTTCTTAACATCCTTAATTGGAGAAGGTCAAGCCTATACTTGGTTGATTAACATCAGCGGTATGAGTGGATTCATCACATGGGTGGGCATTGCAATTGCACATTATCGTTTCCGTCGTGCTTATGTGGCACAAGGTCATGATGTATCTAAATTGCCTTACAAAGCATCTTGGTTCCCATTTGGTCCATTGTTTGCTTTGGCATTGTGCTTGATCATCATTGCTGGTCAAAACTATACAGCCTTCATGGGTGAAAGTATTGATTGGTACGGAGTGTCCGTTGCGTATATTGGTCTTCCAGTATTCTTCGCCGTGTACTTATGGTATAAAGCAAAATATAAAACAAAAGTAGTTCCTCTAAAAGAAGTCGATTTATCTCGCGATTTTGAGGACTAATAGAAACAGCCTATGGGAAGTTGTCCCGTAGGCTGTTTTGTTCTTGCTAAGTAAATTTATAAGTAAGATAGGATACTATAGGAAATAGGTTATAAGATAATTTTTTGTTGACCTCTTATATATTTTATGAATATATGAGTATTCTAGAAATTGATAATATGATAGTATAGTAAAAGTGACACTAAATTATTTGCATCTATGTACATATTTTGAATATATATGTATTTAATAGTTTATATAAAATTATTGTCAGTATTTTATAAAACTTGATAATCTAGTAATATTAATGATACATGATGAAAGAAGAGACGGTATATATGGAACATGAACCAACAAAAAACAAAATAAGCTCTGCTTTTAGATATGCCTTTCCTAAAACAACGCCCATCTTATTTGGATTTTTATTTTTAGGACTATCCTATGGTATTTATATGTACTCTATGGGATTTTCCTGGGGCTATACATTGGCATTGAGTGCTCTCATTTATGCAGGGTCTATGGAATTTGTAACAGTAGCTATGTTGCTATCTCCTTTTGATCCAGTGAGTGCATTCTTAATTACACTCATGGTGAATGGTCGTCATATATTTTATGGATTGTCCATGCTAGAAGTATATCGAAATACAGGTTGGTTAAAACCATATTTAATATTTGGCATGTGTGATGAGAGTTTTTCTATCAACTACACATCACAAATTCCTTTAGGAGTGTCTAAGGGTTGGATTTATTTTTTTGTAACCTTATTGAATCAGTTATACTGGGTGGTCGGTTCTATCATAGGTAATCTATTTGCATCGGTAATCTCCTTTGATGGAAAAGGTTTGGAATTTGTACTCACCGCACTCTTTATTGTGTTGGCTATAGAACAATATAAAATTCAACGGAATTTGATTAGTTCTAGTATAGGATTAGTGATTCCTGGAATTGCCTTGTGGATATTTGGTAGTGAACACTTTATGATTCCTGCTATGATTGGTATCGTGGTGATATTAAGTCTATTACGTAACACAATGGAGGGGTAGCAATGACTTTCATAGAACAGATGATAACCATTGCCATTGTTGTGCTAGGCACTATGGCAACACGATTTTTACCATTTGTCATATTTAACTCGAAAACGAAAACACCCGCTTATGTGCAGTATTTAGGGAAAGTATTGCCGTCGGCGACGATGAGTTTATTGGTCGTATTTTCCTTGCGACATGTGGACCTATCCGGTGTGTATCATGGAATGCCAGACATGATTGCCGTGGCTGTGACAGTGCTACTCCATTTGTGGAAGGGAAATATGTTCCTATCCATTGGGGGTGGAACAATTTTATACATGGTGCTGGTGCAACAAGTGTTTATTTAATATTACTTATGTCTTATCAGAGATACTATTAGTTGGAATTATTCTAATATTTAGGCAGTATTGCTATATGAGTATGGTATCATCAATATAGTATGCAAATGAAATTTATAAAAATAACTTAAATTGAAGGGGCTGTAATAAAATGGCTCCAAATAAAATAGAGTAAAGTTGATCAAAAACATCAACTTTACTCTATTTTTATATGTTAATAAGCAAACGAGTATATAGGCTATTTTTGTTATAATTATTGTATGGCATAATGCTCGCATAGAAGGAACTATTCTAAATATGATATAATACGAATCATAAGGTTTGTAACATACCAATATGAGAATAAAGGAGATACTATGATTATTACAACAACCATGCAAATTGAAGGTCAACTAATTAAAGAATATAAAGGAATTGTATTTGGAGAAGTTGTGGAAGGTCGTAACTTTGTAAAAGACTTTTTTTCTTCCATTCGAGATGTTGTAGGTGGCCGTAGCAATAGTTATGAATCATCTTTGGCCAGCGCTCGTGAAGCGTCTTTGAAAGAAATGAGCAAACGTGCAAAAGCTATGGGAGCCAATGCCATTGTAGGCGTATCCGTAAGTTATGAAACATTGGGTGAAACTAATGGCATGCTCATGGTGACATGCACAGGAACAGCTGTTGTGATTTAAAATATATTTGGGTTATTTTTATAAATAGTAAACAAGTATTATATAAGAATGCAGAAGTATTCCAATATATTTAGTAAAAATGCACGGTAAGTATTGTGTTAGTATATAATATAAAACTATTCAAAATTAATAGATGATTTGATATATATATATAGTGTAGTTTTATATATAGGAATCGATAAGGAGAGATAGAATCAGTGGGCAGTGACATAGGTATAGAAATTTTAATTGTAGTCATACTCATCATTTTAAATGGTCTATTTTCCATGACGGAATTGGCCATTATCAATGCTCGTAAAGGGTTATTAGAAGAAAAGGCGGAAGCAGGTAATCGAGGAGCCCGCATGGCTATCAAGCTAGCGGAGGATCCAAATGAAATGTTTTCTACTATACAAATTGGTATTACTCTAATTAGTATTGTCACTGGTTTGTACTCAGGTGCTACTTTTTCTGATCCTATGGCGACATATATTAAAGAACATATATTGTGGCTAGCTGATTATGCGGACACGATAAGCCCTATTTTTATCGTATCTTTAACGACCTATTTATCCTTGGTCATAGGAGAATTGGTGCCGAAACGGTTGGCTTATAACTCGCCAGAATCTATCGCCATCATGATGGCTATTCCTATGAAATACTTCGCCACTGTAACAAAACCATTGGTGGCACTCCTCAGTGTGTCTACGACTATGTTACTGAAAGTATTAGGTGTGAAACACAAGGAAGAAGCACCAGTAACGGAATCGGAAATTAATAAAATGCTTGTGCAAGGTGTGGAGCTGGGCGCCTATGAAGAAGAAGAGCCGGTGCTGGTAGAAAATATTTTCCGCTTAGCTGATCTCGATGCCAGCGATATTATGACACCTCGTACACAGTTGACGTGGATCGATATCAACGCTAGTGATGATGAAATCTTAGAAACTATTATGGAATGTAACGAACATCGTATTCCAGTAGGCGACGATTCCTTGGATGACTTGAAAGGTTTAGTCTCTTCCGTAGATGTGTTGGCACAACAAATGAAAGAAAGCCATCGTCCGATGAAAGATATCTTAGCCTATTGTATGCGTAAACCTGTGCTCGTACCAGAATCTCTGTCCTTGATGAAAGTATTATCTACTTTCAGAGAAGAAGGTACCCACGAAGCCATTGTGCTAGACGAATATGGTGGCATGAGCGGGATGATTACGTTCCACGATATTATGGAAGAAATTGTAGGCTTGATGCCATCTGGGGAAGAGGAAAAGAAAGAAGAAGAAAATCGTATCGTTCAACGAGAAGATGGAACGTATCTTGTGGATGGGCTCATCAGTATTGAAGAACTGAAAGAATACTTCGAAGTGGACGAACTATTACCAGGCGAAGAAGATGATCTGTACAAAACATTAGGGGGATTCGTGACATACTTAATTGGTCGTATTCCAAAAGAAGCCAATCGCTGTCACTACGGACCATTGCAATTTGAAGTGATGGATATGGATAACACACGAGTAGATAAAGTGATGGTGACACGGAAAGTAGTAATGGAAAATAATAAAATATAAAAAATAGAGGAAAGTTGATACTTTTTATCAACTTTCCTCTATTTTTTATATATTCTATTCATTACCAAATAACCTCTTCCTCTAGAATACATTCGGATAGTAAAGTATTTTTTCCTTCTAGTAAGAGTTCTTTATATTTGATGATTTGTGTTAAAAAATTAAAAATATTTTCTCTAGAATTTGTAATATCAATAATTTCTATGTGTATCACCTCTTTACGCACATTATAGTGTACGTAATTATAAAAAGCAATGGTATATATATTGCCACCATTTGGAAAGATACGATATAATAGGAACAGAATACATCAGAGTATAAGTATAGTATACGTCGTAACTTATGTTAGTCATGAAAGAGGGTACACCATGGAATGGGTATATTTAGCAATTCATTATGGAGATAATGAGCGCGGTTATATTGCGTATAACAAAGAAACAAAAGAATGCCAAGTGGTATTAGAAGATGCGGCTTGGAAAGAAAAAGTAGAATCTTATTTGCAAGCAGAACAAATAGTAATGCATGCCACAGGATTAAATACATACGATGAGTTGACAGTACAACCATTGGATTCCTATGACAATTTAAAATTAGCATTAACTCGTATGTGGAACAAAAATGGGGTGCAAGTTGATTGGGGCATTCCAGTAGAAGTAGATGGCCAATTATATTTTGCTGAATAAGCAAGATCATATGGTGGATATTTAACACTTGTAAGGTACGATGTGATGCATAGTACCGATGAAAGTATGATTGTAAGAGCATATCTGATAAATAGCAGTATACGAAAGCCTATAGAACAGTTGAAAGTTGTTCTATAGGCTTGTTATGTATATAGTAAATAGATTATAAATGTGCTGAGATCTAAGTGTCTAAAAAAACTAGTATATGTGTGTATGGATCGAACATTTCGAAAGAAAATTAAACACTTTTATCGTACATATGGAACAGTTATCCACCTAACTGTGGATAACTTAGTGTATAACTATGGGTATAGGTTGTGAGTAGCTTGTTAATACCTTGTGTATTTACTGTTAATAACTCCGTAGTTATACACATCTTATACACAAAAAGTGAATAACCCTTGTACTATAAGGCTTCATTGAATCGTATTGGGTAAGAAAGAATGTTCTGTATTGTGGATATGAACATAGGATACAGATCGAATCTTATTTTAGATTTTATATTGCTAGGTACAGTATAGTTAGACTATAATAGATGTATACTTGCGTTCATAGCTCAGTAGGATAGAGCGACAGTTTCCTAAACTGCAGGTCGGGGGTTCAATTCCCTCTGGGCGCACCAGATATAAAGGGGCTGTAAGAAAATAGCCCACAAATAAAATAGAGGAAAGTTGATCAAAAAGTATCAACTTTCCTCTATTTTTTATATGTTTAATGAGCAAAAGGGTCCCGAAAGACCCTTTTCATTGGTATAACGTAATTATGAAAAAAACTAATACCAATGCATATAGTTATACCAAAATTGGCGAGACCTCGCCAACTAGTTTTACCATTGGATTATGGCATTTTGATCAAAGAAACAGTGCCTTTATGTATAATTTACTTTGTTCATCAATATAATTCTTTGCAGAACTATAAATGCTATCATAAGAATAGAAATGACGATATAAGGATGTACAAAATATATTACGCATCAGATACTAGATGCATGAGGTAATATAACATTACATGTAAGATGTAAGAGATGAAAATATTATAGTATGAGAATGATACTAAGCATGTTATAATATAATTCATATGTAATTCATATACTAAGGAGAAGTTGTAACATGATGAGAAAGAACGTAGTATTAGCGACATTGGTTGCCTTACTGTGTACATCAACAGTATTCGCAGAAGAAGTAAATCTAGGTAAGAATGGAGATATGAGCACAGCCTATACAGCTGGTGGTGTATCAATTGGTAAGGGTACAATTGGATCGAAGGATAAGCGGATTAGTGCTCCTATTGGGATTGGATATAATCATAATATTAATGCTAATTTTGGGATTGCCTTAGGCTATGGAGCTACTATTGAACAAAATGGAGAACAAGGAATTGTCATCGGTACTAGTTCCTATGTGGGTAAATTAACGGATACAGAAGAATTAGGTGAAGTACCACATGATACGCCTACAAAGGTGGGGAATCAATCAGAACATGTGATGCATGTGGATGATTATAAACCATTAGATGAGTCAAAAGATAAAAAAGATACGCCAATGATTCCAAAAGGATTTGAAGAGAAAGTAGCCTTCCAATCGATGGCAATTGGTAATGATACTAGGGTCTATGGATTTGATGCCGTAGGAATTGGTAATGCTGTTCGGGCAAACGGAACGGATTCCATCGCTATTGGTAAAGCCAGCCGAGCTTGGCTAGATGAGTCCATTGCCATGGGGTCCCAAGCTGTGACAGCAAAGAAAAGAAGTATTGCTCTAGGAAGGTTTGCTACTACTTTATCAGAAGATAGTATAGCCTTTGGTAATCGCTCAGAAATATCTTCTAAAGCAGATAGTAGTATGGCTTTGGGTGCTTGGTCGCGCGTGAAAGATAAGAATAGTGTATCTATTGGTGTGTATTCTTCTACAGAAGGACGTGGTGCTGCCATAGATGGCACATCTGCTTTCTCAGGAGATACGGTGAAAGCAGCTGAAGGTGTTGTCTCTGTAGGTACAGAGGGATACACTATGCAATTTGATAATGACACTTTAGATATTCCAGAGGTAAAACGAAGAATTGTCAATGTAGCTGGTGGTATTAAAGATACAGATGCAGTGAATGTGAAACAGTTGAAAGCCATCACAAATGCCCTAGGATATACACCTGAAGAAATCGAGAAAATGAATGCTGGTACGGGATCAAAACCAGAAAGCATCGTCAGCCAAGTTCATACTGTGAAAGCCATGGCAGAAGAGGCCAATGATACAGCAAAAATCGCAGGGGCCTCTGCTATTGCCTTAGGTGCTTTAAAACCTCTGCCATATGATGGTACAGATCGGACACAAGTCATGGCTGGTGTAGGCCAATTTAAAGGTACAAAAGGTGTGGCATTAGGAATAGGTCATTATACAAATAAAGATAGATTCTATAATTTTGGACTTAGCCTTGCGGGACATACCCTATCTTGGAATGCAGGAGCTTCTTTCAGAATCGGTAAAGATGAAAAGAAACCTATGATTTCCAACGATTATGAGATGCGCATCCAACAGTTAGAAGAGAAAAATGCTGAATTAGAACAAAAATTGAATCAGTTATTGGTGATGCAAGGGAAATAACATAACAATAGAGGTCATAGTTATACAATGTAACAATGACCTCTATTTTTCTTTTCATAAGGCTATGAGAAAGATTACCATAGATATATTATAGAGTTTCTTTGATTCGAGTATAGTACTGATATAAAGAGTATATAAAGAGTACTAAAGGAATCAATAAGCAGATAGCACCAATTGTTTCTGTCATAGAATTAGGCCACATTGGAATGATTAAACCACAAGCGATGAATGCACTAGATATGGTAGGAATTCTCCATATATGAGTAGGGGATAAAATAGGTTTGATAGGTGTAGTTTTCATAGGTATATGATATCGTTTCATAATCGTTAAGATGATTCCTAATACCATACCAATGATGAGGATAATATCCCAAATAGCCCATAATATTTTTAATGCCATGGAATTATGATTATGAATATGTAAGTTTATCATAGTTTTCATTCCGGTAAAATACCAAGGAATTTCTTTCGTTGCATACTGATCGAGAGTTGAATCAGTATATAAATTGGCGTATACAGGCTGTCCTAAAAACATGGCAGGATCGTCATCATTTTGGCTACCTAAATAAAAGGCATAGTGATAATTATTAAATCTTGAAGGATAATCCATAGAAATAAGTTGACGATTAGGATAGGTTGATAGAATTCGTTGAATCGCTTTAGAAGGAGATAAAATTTCGGATGTATGATTAGCTAATTCTTGTGTTGCCATAGAGGATACACTTGTTGTGTAATAATCATTAACAATAAAAAAACCTCCAATCCATACACCTGTAAGTGATAATATAATTCCCCAAACAGAAGCAATCATAGAAAATTCACGATGAAGAGCACTCATATGTAATCGGGTTGATGTTTGAGTGCTTCGTTTATAGGCGGAACTGAAAGGGCCGTATAAAAAGATACCACTAAGGATGGATAAGAAGCATATCATAGATAGAATAGTTACAAGATAAATACCAAATTTTCCTAAGGCTAATCGAGTATGTAATTCATGAATTGTATGTAGTGCACTTCGTACCCATGGATGCGCAGGGGTGACACGATGAGATTCAACAAGTGTATTAGAATTTGGGTTATATAAGGTATAGTCTCCTCCCATACCCATTCGTGCAGGTGGGGCAGATGTGGCTGATGAATCAATAATTCTATAGCGTAATAGGTTAGATCTATTCATGGTTGGAGAAATATTCAAAATATCTTTGGATGGATATTGTTGTTTTACTAATGCAGCACCCGCATCTGCTGCATCAAATATAGAGGATGAGGATGGACTCATTGTCATAGTAGATGTACTATGAGAGGGTTGTCCTAAAGACCAAGCATTTAATTCATTTCTAAATAATAATAATAAACCGGTAATGCAAAACATAAGAAAAAATATAATAGAAAAGATAGATATTCTCTTATGCCATTTGTAAAAAGTTGACATATAGTTACTCCCTTCATATAAAAACATGATTATAATAACTTAAATATTTTAGAAATTCAATTATTTGTGACTATGAAAAAAAGTTTCAATGTATATAAATTATAGTTTTTACCTATTAATAGTGTAATAAAATTTATATTGGGCAAGAGAAGATTCTTATGATATTCTGTATACTCAGAATTGAAATATAATTTTTATTAGTAGTATTTGTAGTTATGAAAGGATTCAGTTATGAAATTAAAATCATTATTCACGCCCTTATTAGTGGGCATATTAGCGTTAGGCATTGCGGGCTGTGGCACATCCACAACGACGCAGGACACGCCGAAGGAAATTAAAATTGGTGCTACGGCAGGTCCTCATGCACAAGTGGCTGAGGCGGTAGCGAAGGAAGCACAAAAACAAGGTATCCAGTTGAAAGTGGTGGAATTTTCCGATTACATCACACCAGACAAGGCCTTGGCAGATGGAGATATCCAATTGAATGCGTATCAACATGTGCCGTTCTTGGAAAATTTTAACAAGCAAAACAATTCTAAACTCGTGCCAATCGGAAAAACGATTTTAATGCCAATGGGTATCTACAGTAATTCTGTGAAATCTCCTATCGATGTAAAAGATGGCGACACGGTAGCAATTCCAAATGATCCAACGAATGGTGGACGTGCCTTAGCCTTATTACAACGAGCAGGTCTTATCAAATTGAAAGAAGGCGTTGGTTTCAAAGCCACAGTAGCAGACATTGTGGAAAATCCTAAGAACCTAAAAATCCAAGAACTTGAGGCAGCACAATTACCTCGTAGCTTAGATGATGTGACATTGGCGACGATTCCGATGAACTATGTGCAAAGCGCAGGCATCAACGTAGGTGAAAAAGGATTGTACTTAGAACCAAAAGATGAGCCATTAGCGGTGATGATCTTGGCCACACGTGAACAAGATAAAGACAATGAAACTTACAAAAAAATTGCAGAGATTTATCAGTCTGAAGCAATCAAACAATTCATTGCAGAAACTTTCAAAGGAACTATTACATCTGCAAATTAATCACAATTACTACAGAGGTCTACCCATGTGGTGGGCCTCTTTTTTGTATTGTTGAAACGATAGGGGGTATCGTTGCATAATATATAAAAATACATAGTTACACACAGTGCGCACATATGGTATACTATAGGATATATCTTTTAGTACTTTCACTAAGAAAAGGGATGGCTAATTCCATGGATACAGTAAGGGTGTAGCCATTGTTACAGTGGAGAGGACTAGTCTATGGTATACTATACGTATTATATCGAAATAAGTAAGAACCTATAAATAAAGTATGTAAAGGAAAAGTGTGTCACCAGAGTGGTGCAAGGAGGTCTTTATGGAGCTGCGACAAGAGATAGAATTTGATAAAGATTATACGATGGAAGAAGCATTTATTGAGGCGAAGCGTTGTTTGAATTGTGCGAAACCATTGTGCCGTACAGGTTGTCCTATTGAAAATGAAATTCCTCGTTTTATTCAAGCTATTGCGCATGGTAATTTTGGATTAGCTAATGATATTATTGCTGAGCGTAGTAGTTTACCAGCTGTGTGTGGTCGAGTGTGTGCTCGTGAAAAACAATGTGAAGGGGCATGTATTTTAAATCGTGCGAATAAACCTATCAATATCGGTAAATTAGAACGCTTTGCAGCTGATTTTGAAAGCGATAATAATCTTCGTAAGGTGAAACCAAATCGTAAAGACCAAGGTAAAATTGCTATTATCGGATCTGGTCCTGCTGGATTAACTGTAGCTGGTGATATGGCAAAATTAGGCTATGATGTGACTGTGTTTGAACGCCAAGATGAACCGGGTGGTATTCTGTTATTTGGGATTCCAGAGTTCCGGTTGGGAAAACGAATTGTGCGCCGTGAAGTAAAACGATTACAAACATTAGGTGTTACTTTTGAATGCAATGTCACAATCGGTCCAGATCGTAACTTAGATGCTCTTTTTGAAGAAGGTTTCGATGCCATCTTTATTGCTACAGGAACTCATGTACCAGCGGAAATTTCTTTGCCTGGCGATGACAAAGCCGGTATGTTACAAGCGATGGCATTATTAACATCGGTACAATTAGTACAAAATGGTAGAGCCGAAGAAGAATTGATCCCTGTATATAAAGGCGATAAAGTTGTCATCATCGGTGCTGGTAATGTGGCGATGGATGCGGCTCGTACTTGTGTTCGTCTTGGTGCTGAAAGTGTCACTGTGACGTACCGCCGCGGGGAAGAACAAATGCCAGCGAACCCAACCGAGTTTGAAGAAGCGAAAGAAGAAGGTATTCGTTTTGAATTTTTAGCCGCTCCAAAAGAAGTAACTGGTTCAGATATCGTAGAAGGGTTGACATTAACACGCCAAGAATTACAAGAAGATGGATCTGTGAAAAGCACTGGCGAAGACTTTACCTTACCAGCAGATAAAATCATTGTGGCCATTGGTCATAAACCGAATGCTCGTCTAGTAGGTCCTGGTAATGGCATCGAAGTGAACGAAGCTGGCTATGTAGTAACACGAGATATGCCATATGGTATGACAAGCCGTCAAGGTGTATTCGCAGGCGGTGATGTAGTGCATAAACCAGCTACTGTAGTATTGGCTATGCGAGAAGCTAAAAAAGTAGTAGAAGGTATCGTGAACTATTGCGAGGCAAAACGTTTCTTAGGGGAATAAGATTTAAATTTTTATTAACCTGTGATATAATTGGAATGGAAAAGTTGATGATTTCCATTTACAAGCAAAAGAAACCCCACGGTCGGCCAACCGTGGGGTTTTATTTTTTTACAATTTATGATACAATTTAGACAAGCGAAAAAGAGTAATGGTGATTCCATAAAGCTCACAAAAAAAACACCCAGGTGGCGAGACCTGGGTGTTTTTATTTGTCTATATAGCTGACAAGGCTAGGCTAGTTACTTCTTAAATACTCGATCTAGCCATTTACAAATGTAGTAAGCGAGGACATTTGCCGTAATCGAGATAAAAAGAGTAAGGAGTATTAATTCCATAAATCTCACCCCCTTTCTGTTACCAGTATAGGGGAAGTAACACTTATAGTATAACAGATTGTGGAAAATAAGACATATATATCTTGTAAAAAATACTGGAATACCCTTGCACACAGTGGACAAAGGTGTTACAATAGTAGACAGTTATTAAATTTTTAAAGTATTACACTTATAGTTAAGATTCGTACGCATATCGTACAGAAAGGAGATTATCATGGTATTGTTAGCAATTCTCGTGCTCGTCCTGTTCCTAGTCGTGAACGTCATTAGAACTAACAATTCCATAGAGGTCGCCTTTTCTTTGGTAGAGTTACCATCTTAGGTTTCTTTGTATACAGCATAAGGAATCTAAGTTGTTGTAGTCTATTTGATTAACGTACATACATATATACTAAAAGGCGATTCCAGAGGGGTCGCCCTTTTTTATGGCTTGAATTTATGATCTAAGTGCAACTAAAAAAGATTCATAGCTTTCTGATAAAATAGTGTTTGCAAAGACATCTAAA
>NZ_RQVE01000015.1 GCF_003992315.1 Veillonella sp. 3891 | reverse complement strand
CGCGCAAATGCTTAAATTGGAAAACCCCATACGAGGTTTATCATTCAGTAGAGTTGCATTTGACTTGACAATTCAAGATACAAAAAAATGTTGGAACCACTCGTATATGAGTAGTCCCAACATATATAAAATAATCTTTTAGTTAGCTTTCACCAATGCCCGATGGATCAATCCAATCACGAATCCTACGCCGCCGAATACGATCCAATCCATACCGATGCCATGCATCGGTACTTGTGTAGAGAAGAATTGCCCTACACTACCTAAGTCTACGCTCGCTGTTTCTAAGCCAGACACAAGGGCTGTGATGAAGGTTGCCCCTACTGTCCATGCATATACGCATTGGCGACCGTTGAACAACGGATGTAAAAATGCCAATACAATCAGTGCGATGGATAATGGGTAAAGAAACATCAACACAGGAATGGCTGCGGTAATGATGGTTTTCAATCCAAACATGCCTACGCCGAAAGAAATCAACACGAATAGCACTGCATAAGCTTTATAGGATAAGCCACCAAATTGTGTGCTAAAGTACTGCGCACAAGAGGTAACAAGTCCGATACTCGTCGTCAAACACGCCAACAATACAATGACTGCCAAGATCATAGCTCCTAAGTCACCAAATAACAAACGAGCAGATTCTGCCAATACAGGCGCCCCTGTATCTAAGATGCCTAACTGTTCTACGCTGGTAGCTCCTAAGCTAGCAATGAAGATGTACACCACGCCTAAGCAACCTACAGCGATTAACCCAGCTTTCATAGTGGCGCGTGTAATTTCATCACGTGTTTGTGCCCCTGAAAGTGTGACAAATTCGATAACCAAAATACCAAACACGAAGGATGCTAAGGCATCTAATGTGTTATATCCATCTAGGAAGCCTTGTAGGAATGCCGTACCACTAGTAGCGTAGGCCTCTGTCGGTGTGCCGTAGCTGCCTAATGGAGTAATTAAAGATTTAATAATCAATACCACGATGGTCAGTAGCAAGGCTGGTGTTAAGATTTTACCAATGCGATTCACCAATTTTTGAGGATTAATGGAGAGCCACAATGTGACTACGAAGAACCCTACAAGAAACAAGGATAGTGCTGTATCTGAGGCAACTCCGCCTAAGAATGGTTTCACTGCAATTTCATAAGATACTGTGCCCGTACGAGGGATTGCAAAAGCAGGGCCAATGGATACGTATAATGCCAATGTAAATAGGACTCCAAACACTGGATGCACACGGCTTGCCAAACTTTGTACATTACGACTGCCAGAGTATCCCATGGCCATAACCCCTAACAATGGTAAACCTACACCAGTTACGATAAACCCTAAGATGGCCCACCACACATTAATACCTGCATGTTGACCTAAGGTCGCAGGGAAGATTAAATTACCTGCCCCAAAGAATAAAGCGAACAGCATCAGGCCGATAGCAATATAGGCTCGCCCCGATAGTTGAGTATGATCTGACATACGCTCTCCTTTCAAATACATTCTACACTAACAAATATACACTGTATAAAAACAATTTTTATGCTCATTGTCTTATTATATCTAATTATAGACGAAATAAAAAGCCATTTCCCTCGTCGGAAATGGCTTTGTCTATACTGATTATGCATATACAGGCGAGCTATGATTGATAGATAAATTACATTGATTAACTATAACCCATCCTTTTAATCGCATGGTTCTACATCCACTTTTACATCGTAAAATGTACTACCCCAACCATAATCGGTAGGTCGTGAGGCAGTCAATACATTCATTGTATGCTCTGTATCATGAGACTGAGATTGCCACCAGACACCACTGCTCACAATAGTCCCCTTTGGCACCGTATCATCGATGACTAAAGCAATCCGCAAAGAACCACGTTCATTATACATACGCACAAACTCACTGTGTAATACCCCTTTGCTGAGAGCATCCTCTGGATGCATACGAGCGACCATCTGTGGCACATCCGCTTGTAGTTCACAAAAGGACGAATCTAGTATGCGTGGATCAGCCCCATTAATGAGGAAAAACTCCGCTATATCCCCATGAGCTTCACGATATACAGGATATGGATCAGCTTCTACTGGATTGTATAACTCGATTTTACCTGATGGTGTACCGTACTCCAGTTTATATGTATCTGGTAACTCCATCTCCACTAGCTCCCCTGCCAAGATTCTATCTTGCACTTCTCTTGCAATCGGAGCATATCGCACAATATCTTCAATCATTTCCAATTCTGACATAGCAAACACGGGATCGTCGATCTCCATCGCTTTGGCAATGCTACAGATAGTGTTCCAGTTAGAACGACTTTCACCAACTGGAGGAATGGCTTGATAACCACAACCGATAGTGTAATGTCCATAGGAATTATAGATATCATTATGCTCTACAGACGTCGTTGCAGGGAGCACAATATCTGCATATTTCGCCGTATCCGTCATAAATCGTTCGTGTACCACCGTGAACAGGTCTTCTCGTGCCAATCCTTTGCGCACCACTGTTTGGTCCGGCGATGTCACCGCTGGATTACTAGAGTATACATAGAGGGCTTTAATCGGTGGGTTAGCTGATTCTGTTAACATGGGCCCTAAATGAATCATAGGATTTAATCGGGTTTCTTTCGTCTGAAAGCGCTCCCAGCTGACACGCTTACCTCCAACAAATTGACTACCTGATGCACTCGATAACAAGCCCCCTCCTTTGTGTAGATATGCGCCCACCAAGGCAGGTAGTGCTACCACACATCGCACCGTATTTGCTCCATTCCCATAGCGAGATAGTCCACTGCCTAAGCGGATAAATGGCGCCATTGCCTGTCCATAAGCACGAGCAAACTGAATAATCCGCTCTTCTGGCACACCTGTAATCTGTGCTACTTTTGATGGAGGATACTGAGAAATGACAGTATCCTGGAATCCTTCATAACCTTGTACATAACGAGCGATAAACTCCTCATTTACTAGTCCTTCTTTGGCTAACACATGAGCCACACCCAAAGCGAAAGCTCCATCTGTGCCCGGTCGCAAAATAATGACTTCATCCGCTAATTTTGTTGTCTCTGTGTGGTGGGTATCAATTACCCACAGCTTAGCACCTTGTTGACGAGCTATGGTCACATCGTATAAGACATGTACATCCGTCGCCACTGCATTGAGGCTCCACAGCACCACGCAATCACTGTGTTGTATATCTTGTGGACGATTCCCCAAAGTGTTTCCCATAAGGCTAGCCCAACCATATCGCTTTGCGGGGGAACAAATTCCCTTATCTTGACGGGTAGCACCTAATATAGCAAAGAGCGGATCCCCTGCGCTTTTTTGTAAAATTCCCATGGTTCCTGCATAGGAATAAGGCATGATACTTTCAGAACCATAGGTGTCGATACAATATTGAAATCGCTCTGCAATTTCTTGTAATGCTTCGTCCCATGTGATAGGTGTAAATTGGCCGCTTCCCTTAGGGCCTGTACGGCGCAAAGGGGTGGTCAGACGTCCACTATGGTGGACGGTTCGTTCATAATGTTGCATTTTTTGGCACAGTGTTCCTCGTGTGAAACTATGCGTTTTCATACCTCGTACCTGTTGCAACTGGTCTCCCTCAATGGTCAAGGTCAATCCACAGGCATCTGGGCAATCATAGGGACATACTGATGTCCTTATCTGTATGGGCTTCGTCATTATTCATTCCTTACTAGTCATCATCAAAGTCATCAAACAAGTCAAAGTCAACGTCAAAGTCGAAGTCAAAACTATCTCCAGAATCATGACTGTAGTGATCAGAGTCTTCGGACTCTCGCTCGTCATATTCTAACTCATCTTCCATAATATCATTGTAGTTGTCACGGAAAAACCGGTCCTGTTCTGTTTCGTTTGCATCGGGAGAATCATAGTCTTCATTAGAGTCTTCTGACAATACATCTGATTGTCTATAATCGCGAATCGTCATGGATGCATAAGGGTCCACAGGTCCACTGTTTTCCGCTGAATCTTCAAGTTCTACCATATCCATAGCTCGATTCAAATCTTTAGGCGTTCCCTCTTGTTGCACCATATCCAAAAACTCATCCGAACTTACTTCACTTACTAGGGTATCCATATCTTCTACCACTGATGGATCCTTTTGTGGTTCTATGGTTTGTAATTGACCTTTTTGTAAAAATCGATTCATTCTCTGTCGCCCCTTTCACCATCTCTCAACTATTATATGTATTATACCACCTATAGCTAGATTTTCACTATATCCCCTTATCTATCACCTTGTAAAGGTATCCCCTATATACTAAAAGGACCCCTGAGCAGGGGTCCTCATGTATAGTTGTATAGTATAGTTGTATAGTGTTAGTAATGTTCAGAATAGTATCACATATAAGGGAGTGTATGTGATTAGTTCGATGTTACTTTCAGGAGGAGTTAGCCTAAAGTAGCACGTAAGAACCATAATTGTTTTTCATAGTAAGCGATGTGGTCTTCCATGATAGCTACTAATCCAAAGTTGCCTTCTTCATCAGCAGATTCACGAATAGCACGAGCTTCTTTATTCAACAATTCAAAGTCTCCTACTAAGAATTTATACACTTGTTCTACGGAGAATTTGTTCCCTGGTTCTTCTTTCAAAGATGCAATTTCTAAATATTTTGCCACATGTACTACAGGTTCTTCACCTTGCATTTTTACATGTTCAGCCACTGCATCATAATAGTCGAATGCTACATCGTAGACTTCTTCTAAATATTTGTGAGCTGGCACAAATTGAGATCCTACTACATTAAAATGGAAATTGTGAAGTTTAATGTTCCAAATCGCTAAGTTTGCAATATATTGGTTAACTGCTTGTAAGTTTTTCATAACTTGTTCTCCTTTTCTTAGTTTTTGCTAATTAGTATAATTAGCAATTAATAATTATTATTTGTTATGTACATATCTTAGCATAGTAAATTAGAAAATGCAATAGTTTTTCATATAGTTTATCGAAATATTTGGATGTAAAAAGTTCCCGTTACCTATAACATAACGAGAACTTATATCACATATTATTCACTTTTCTTAATCAATCCTTGTGTAGCGCTGTACAAGCAGAACCATACAAAGAAACTAGCCCCTGTAATAATCAAATACATGGTGTCTGTTAACTCACCCGAACGATACATCGCCAAGGTGTAAAAGAAGGCAGTCATGGTCATCAGAATATAGGATAATACGTAGCGCATACCACGCTCTACCTCTGCATCCATGAACATTTCTTTCTTGAAACGCATCCAGTAAATCCCACAAAGAACTAAGCCGCCCAACATATTAGTAGCTAGTAAACTCATGTCTGCCCTGCCATTAAAGAACCAGCACAACGCCAAATGATTGATGAACAGCATCCATTTGATCATCGTCGTCAAACGGGCTGTTGTAATCGTTTGCTGTGGCTGTGATTGGTGTTGCTTCTTTTTCTTTCCTTTTCCCATAGTATCCTCTCTATTTAATCTGTTCTCTATATCTTAGAACAATACATGAGATGTGTAAATCAATCGCAACGCTAAGATGCCAACCCCAATAGATAAACCAATCAGGATTGTTTTTGCTCGTAATCGTTTGGCAATATAGGCACCTAGTTGCCCACCTAATAAAGCGCCAATACCGCAAGGGATGGCCACCTCAAAATGGATATGTCCGTTCAAAAAGTGGGTCAGTGTGCCAACCGATGTGGAGGTAGCTAGGATAAAATGACTCGTAGCCGTTGCCATATGCGTAGGGAATCCCATCATATAAATTAAGGCTGGCACGTGAATCAATCCACCACCGATGCCAAATAAACTGGATAAGAAGCCTACCACAACACTCACCAATACACCAACTGTTTTATTATAGGTCAATTCTTCTAACTGCAAGGATTCTTCTTTACGCTCTCCTTTTCGCATGTTTTTGTAGCCAATAAACCCGGACATGATAAGCAAGAAAGAACCAAACCAGAATCGGAATCCGCTACCATCAAAGTATTCCGCCACATGAGCGCCAATGATGGACCCAGGGAAGGTAGCAATGCTAAATAAAATCGCTGCGCTGTAGAGTATTTTTTTCTGTTTCACATAGGCAATGGTTCCGGAAATAGCATTACAAGTTACTGTAAACAAAGAAGTACCTACCACCATGGCTGGTGTCCACTCTGGAAAGAAATATAAAAACACCGGTACAAAGATAATACCACCGCCAGCACCAATGATGGTTCCTAGAGCAGCCACAGCAACGCCTAACAAAATAAATCCTAATATACTGACGACATCCATATCTTAGTCCTCCTTAGTTAGCTTCGCAAACCGATCTAACTTATGCTTCTTAAAGATCGCTTTCATCCCACGCTTTTCCGCTTTTTTCTCTGCCTTTTTCTCTGCTTTTTTGGCTACTTTTTGTAAGACTTTTTCCGTCCATGCGTCACCATGCTCTTCTGCATAGCGTTCCCATTTAGATAGCTTTTTCGCCCACTTGTCTACAGAAGGGCTCTCTTTTTTATGTTTCGACTTATCCTTGCTTTTCTCCTTCTTTTTCTTTTTTTCTTGTTTCACAATGCAACATTTCTCGCGTTCTTCTGGGATGGGAGAATCTTCTGTGCAATGTTTACAACGTTTTTTATGTTCTTTTTTCGGTTTTCCCATCTTGAAGGTATCATACAAGTGAGACTCTGTACTAGTTTGTTTTGTTAAGTCTATCACAGTCTCCTCTTGACTAACATCCGCACGGTCCTCATCTGCCAACTCCCAGTCATCATAGTCATACTCATGGATACGCATCGTTTCGCTAGCACTGCTAAATAAATCCATAAACGAACTTGATACTGGCTTTAGTTCAACGGTTTCCACAACTTCTTCGACAGATTCTTCCCCTTGCCAGCGGTCAGCCATCACAAAGTCTACACCTAAAGCAACACCTACATCATAGCCTTCCACACCTTCCTCAGCCATAGATTCTACTTCTGTTGGCTCTTCTAAGGAAGATATCATATCACACAGATAGTGCTCCCTTACCATACTTTGGAGACTACGCAATTCTTCCCATTGTTTTCCTAGTAGCGCCAACATATGAGCAAAGTTTTCTAAATCTTCTACCACTTCCATAGCCATTTCAGGTGATTCCATATGTTGCGTCTCTAAATTCGCCACATATTGCTGTTGCACTTCCTTGCAATGACCATAGGCTGTCTGCAATCCTTGTAACAATTCCTCAATCTGTTCCTGATCCAATACATATTGTTGCATACTATCCTCCTAAGACGATGTCGTGTCATCCTTCAACTTTCGTTTCCACAGGGCTCCCGTGGTGACAATATCTTCTCCAAACCGTTCTTCCAAGGTATCTAGCACTTGCGCTAACCGATCTGGCTCTGTTTCTTCACTATGAAAAAGCGACTCTTGTTCCACCTGCTGGTGAAAGCCACTGACCGTAATTCCTAACAAGCGAAACGGTCCCTGTACATTAAGTTTATTATATAATACACACGCCGTCTCATACAATACATCTTCTCGGTCCGTCTGATAGGATAATCGTTTTTGCCGTGTTTTAGTGGTAAAATCTGGCAATCGCACTTTGATGGCTATCGTATGACCTTTGAGCCCTTTCTGGCGCAATCGTTTCGCTACATGGTGTGCAAAGTATCGCCATTCATGGTCGATTTCCTCTGTATCTATTAAATCTCTTTCATAGGTCAGTTCATTGCCTACGGATTGCAATTCACGATTCCACTCAATGGGACGATGATCAATACCTTTAGACAACAAATAGATGCGTTCACTTTGATGTCCGCAATAAGGTTCTAACTCGTGATAGGACTCTAGGCGCGCAATATCTTGAATCTGATGAAAGCCCCCTCGTTGTAAAGCTTGTTCCATATGGACCCCTACGCCCCACAATCTACGCACTGGTAAGCGCCCAATATGTGCTACCTCTTGCCCATGAGGAATAATATATAAGCCATCCGGTTTTTTCAAATCCGATGCAAGCTTCGCTAAAAACTTATTCGGTCCAATCCCGACAGAGGCGACTAGACCGGTTAAAGACCTAATTTGTTCTTTCACAGCACGTCCTACTGCCATAGGCGATTCATAGAGTTTTCCTAGCCCTGAAATATCTAAAAACGCCTCATCCATAGAAATGGGCTCTAAATAGGGACTAAACCGATGCAATACCTCATGAATTTGATCAGAGATTTCGTGATACCGTTCTATCCTTGGCAATAGATAGATACCATCTGGACATAATTTTCTAGCCTTCCCAATGGGCATAGCAGAACGCACGCCAAACTTTCTCGCTTCATAGCTGCATGTAGCCACCACACCACGTGAAGAAAGGCCACCCACGATAACAGGGTGACCTTGTAATTCTGGACGATCATGTTGTTCTACAGATGCAAAGAAAGCATCCATGTCTACATGCATAATCCAACGTTTCATATTATTCTGCCGCCGCTTGAGGAGCGTCTTCGATGCGACAGTATTTAATTTGTGCGCAAATGCACTCATCTTTTGTTTTATATAATTCAGGCAAGAATTTAACAAATTCATCAAATGCTTCTTCATTAATGGAATAGCGAGTCCACAAACCGCTACGCACAGAATTCACAATACCTGCATCAATTAAAATTTTCATATGATAACTAAGGGTAGATTGAGATAACTCAAAACTAGCCAAAATATCACAAGCACATAATTCATTACAAGACAACATGTCTACAATGTGCAATCTTGTTTCATCGCTAAGGGCTTTAAAAATCGCTGCCAATCGTTCGTATGTAACTTCTAACATTCTCATTCTCCTATATGTATTCTAGTGTAACCTTACCCCCTTATTATATACAAATTTTTAAACTAAATCTAATAATTTAAATGAATAAAGGATACCTTTTAGTAATAGCACTATATAATTTCTGAAAGATAAAAACGGCAAAGCATAGCTTTGCCGTTTTTATGGGAAGTAAAGGATCTAAGATGTGTTCTTAGGAAAGTTTACAAATATAGTCAACATGCTCATTTAGTACACCTTGTGTTGTTCGAGACTCGATAGAGAGAGGGAGAAGAATCTCGAACCACAAAGTCTAAAAGGGCTGTTTATTTACATTAGATTTTGCCAACTAAGCCAAGGTCTGCTGGGTTCAATGTTTTTTCACCAGGAGTCCATTTTGCTGGGCATACTTCGCCATGTTTTGCAACAAATTGGCAAGCTTGTACTTTACGTACTAACTCAGCAGCGGAACGACCTACGCCCATGTCGCAAATTTCTGCGGCACGAACGATGCCTTCTGGGTCTACTACGAAAGAACCACGATAGGCTTGGCCAGATTCTTCAGAGAATGTATCGAAGAAGTCAGCTAATTCATGTTTAATATCGGATAACATAGTGTATTCGATTTTATTGATTGTAGGAGATGCATCGGACCACGCTTTGTGAACGAATGCAGAGTCAACAGACACGGAGAACACTTCTACGCCCAAATCTTTCAATTCTGCGTATTGATCTTGTAAGTCTGCCAATTCTGTTGGGCACACAAATGTGAAGTCTGCTGGATAGAATACAAATACGCTCCATTTACCTTCGATATCTTTATTGCTTACTTTAATAATTTCAGGTTTACGGAATGCGTCTAATTCAAACGCTGGTAGTTGTTTACCGATGATTGCCATTCTAATATCTCCTTTAATGCAACAACCTATGCATAGCACATACTAAGTATGTGACTATCTAATCAATCTATGTATCTATCATACACTATACTTTTATAAAAATCAATATAGAATTGTTCTCATTCTCTATACCAATAATGCATAGATTACTTTTCTAACATCGTTTCTAAGATAACAACATCGGTTTGCTTCATTCCCTCACGGGCGATGGTCGCTACCGTTTGCACTGTATGGTCAATGTCTTCTTTGACGATACCTTGGCCTGCTTTAAAGCTATTATCCGTCTTTGCTTGAGTATATGCCAATAAGGAATTACCAAGGGACATACCAATTTTCATAGCACACGATGCTTTCGCTCCATCACAAACTACACCAGATGTGCCTGCTAATGCATTTGATAATGTTTCCCAAACTACTTCCTTAGATTCATTGAGCAAGAATGCTACACCAGCGGCTGTGGCAGAGGCTGCACTCACCACACCACAGTAAGCACTCAAACGACCAATATATTGTTTAATGTATAGAGCTAGCACATTGGCTAAGGCTAAGGAGCGTAACGTATGGTCACGATCGATACCATATTCTTTGGCATACATCATAATAGGTACAGACAATGTAATACCTTGGTTACCACTACCGCAGTTAATCATAACAGGCATAGAACAGCCGTCCATACGAGCATCAGAGCCAGCTGCAGCATAGGCACGCGCTTTATCTGCAATAGAGGAAGAGTTGGAAATAATCAATTTACCAATGTTAGAACCATAATTATTTTTCATGCCTTCTTCGGCTATGGCCATATTCAAATCTAATTGTGGTCCTAAAATGTCTTCTAATTCCTTTGCATCTACCGTACTAGCAAATTCATAGCAAGAGTCAAAACATAATTCCATAGAATGCTTTGCCACTTCTTCTGCAGATAAAGCAATCAACACTTCCCCATCTTTTTCTGCATAAGAAATCGTGGTATGCGTATTTTGTACAATCACCTTAGACGTATGCTCACCAGCAACGGCAGTGACTTCGATGAATAGATTTTCTACCCCTTCTGCTAACTCGATGTCACAGTAATCCGCTTCAAATAAACGGTCTGCCTCTACTACTTGTTCATGCGTAAGGTCCTCTAACACTTCTAATTCTTTTGCCGCTGTGCCTACTAAGGTGCCTAAAATAAGACTATAGTAAATGCCAGTACGCCCCTCTGAATTTGGGATGGTCACACTTTTCGCATTTTTAATAATATTACCGCTTAAACGGCCGTGAATATGATCTGGTCGAACTCCCAACAGTTCTGCCGCTTTCGCCGCTGCAAACGCCAAGGCAATTGGCTCTGTACAACCGAAGGCAGGTTTTACCTCACGTTTTAATAAATCTATGTACTCTTTCATACAAACCTCCTACTTACTCTATCGTAACAGTGCTATACTTCACCAACTACTAGCACCGTATAAGTTGTAGACTTTCAAATGCTACCTACTTATTGTATCATACCACATCCATGTCCTGTGAAAGTATACAAATCAGTTATAGCTGCCATAATTTCTTATGTATACAATATGATGTTATCGCTTCTATATCAACATCTACACCCAATCCAGCACGGTTAGGTACCTCTACAAATTGTGAAAGTCCCTTTGTACCGCAGTCTTGTATTCTACTAACAATGGGTGGCTTAGTCAAATCTCGATTAAAATAACGTAGTGAACCTGACAAATCTCCCGGCATATAAGCATCGCCTAAAGCCGCTAATTGCACATGCATCCATTTAGAAATGCTCGATTCCACCATGGACCCAATCCAGTACTGGATTCCATGGTCACGACAATACTGAATGACCTTAGCCGCTTCTCGAAGACCACCTAAACGCCCTACCTTTACATTCAGCACATCCAATAATTCATGGCTATGGGCATAGACCAAATCGTCATAACTCAAAATTGATTCATCTAAACATATAGGCGTCGTAATTCCCCAATCATGTGTTGACCTATATTGTTGATAGGTTGCTAAACTATCTATCTGAAAGGGCTCTTCTATACATGCTAAATCAAATGCATTCAAAGCCCGTACTTTGTCCATCTCTTGGTAGCTATAACTTTGATTCGCATCCACTGCTAACATAAGGCCCGGATAGGCTGCACGCACTCGTTTCACACGTTCATAGCCATCCTTGGGGGATACTTTCAGTTTAATACGTTCACACCCTTGTGATACATAACCAGACACGGCATCCACCAAAGTATCTAGCGGAACCTCGCCTATAACAATTCCTGTAGGCACAGTCGGCGCTATGGGCTGCTGTAATACGTATTCTACCGTATTGACCTCTAAGCGAGCACATTGCAGATGGAGTAAAGCATTTTCCACGGATGCCACGGTCATAGGCATTCCTTCCTCCAGCCATTGCTGTGGTAATGTGGTGGTTGCTTCTTGCCCTAATAGGTTTGGCAAATATCGTGTGCATAAGGTGTTCCAACAAGATGCCACCGTTTCTGGCGTATAAAAAGGGTCTACGAAGGCCACGCATTCCCCGTAGCCTACATAGCCTGCTTCATCTTCCAAACGAACAATGAGAGTATCCCTGACACCTAGTTCGCCCTTTGCCGTTTTGAAAGTAAACTTCATCGGTAGCTGCACATGGTACAGAGCAATATTTGTAATCATAGGACACCTCTCATTTCTATTACTGCAACTAGAATTATTAGCCACTATCTTCTTCCATATCCGCGCATCCTAAAAGTATACATAATCCACACATTCACTAATACTTCCGATTATAGAAAAATTGTTTTAAAATTTGCCGATACGCCTCTGGCGCTTCTACATGCACATTATGACCTACTTTCGGCACGATGCGATGAACATCACAAAAATACTGTGCTCCAATAGCTGTATATTTCGTATCTAATTCCCCACTAATGTAACAGATGGGCATAGTTAGTTCCGACAATCGATGCCCTACATAAGGCATCGTTCCTTGTCCGCTTCCTTCCAAGGTGAAAGCCAACGCATGAGGACTATTTAATAACCGTCGACGCTGAATCTGCTGTTGCACCTTTGTAGGTAAACTTTCTTGGGTCTTGAAGATATCTAGCTTTGCCCAGGTCTCACTAAACCATTGTATATCCTGTTTTCGAATGCGACTCCCTAACGCTGTATCTGCAAGATAGCGTTCATGACGTGCCGCTCTACCTTCTATCCCTACAGAGCCACTTTCCAAAACTAGGTGAGTCACTTCCTCTGGATACTCCAATGCGTATAATACAGCCATCCTCGCCCCCATGGAATACCCCATGAGAGCATACGTTTCTCCTGCTACGGCATAGATAACTCTGTGCAAATCGCTCAGCATTTGTGGCAATGTATACGGGGTTAATTCCATAGGCCGTGCAGACCTACCATGCCCCATACTATCGATCCGTATCAGCCGATAGCCTGGTACCTCAATACCATCCCAAGTGGAACCAGATTCCGAAAACCCATGGAAACAAACTAGGGGTTTCCCTGTACCCACTACAGACACTCCGTAGTGATACTCGCCTAGATTGATCTGCATCCGTTGTATATCTAACGTTCGTATATCTTGAATCATTGATTTCATATTATTGCACCCGATACACCTTGTGCAGTTCACGACTAATTTCTTTAGACGTAGGCACTTCTATGAGGTGAATCCCCTCTGTACCGATATAGTGTTGCATCGCCCGTTCTAACTCTACATTTGTTGTGACTTTCACATAGTCTAAGCCATACATGGTCGCTAAGCCACTATAATCAATGCCTTGCGGTGTATTGAATAGGTAATCGAAATCGTCCGTCCCTTTTTGTGGCAAATATTGGAAAATACCGCCTCCATCATTGTTATGCAGAATAATGGTCAAGTTCATACCATGCGTTTTTCCAATAGCCAATCCATTCAAATCGTGAAAGAAACTTAAATCTCCTGTAACCATGACCGTCGGTTTCCCATTCGTACTAAGCCCTAACGCCGTTGACACCGTCCCATCAATACCATTGGTGCCACGATTGCCGTACACCATGGCTTGGGATCTCCCAGTGGCCCAGAAATAATCCATATCACGAATAGACATACTGTTCGCTACTAGAATTTGTCCCTCATGGGGCATCATGTGTTGCAACATGTGAATCGTACGGCCTTCAAATAGAGTTGGTTCTTCTTGTACTTTGTCTAACTGTTCACGACTGTCAGATTCTATCTGTTGCCATGCTTTTACATACTCTATATCAGCTATTGTATTCTGAGCAGATACAACACTACCGTTCTCTACTCTATGTTTTTCATTTATATTTATATTTTCTTGTTGCACTCCTAATTCATCGCCAGCAGTGCTTACATTAGAGTCTTCTACATTAGAAATATTTAATAGATTTTGCTCTTTATCTCTTATCCTTGTGCTTAGCCCTGGTATCACAAATAAGCCACGACACAACTCCCCTAAGAATACATCTACACTCGCCATCACATGTATAGTGGTTGTCAAACTAGGGTTCACCACATCTGCATTAGGGCTCACCGTAATATAGTCGATGTCCGTCAAGGTTGCCATCCATTGTTGAATCCGCTTCGACACAGGAATTTGCCCCAATTGGATAACCACATCTGGTCGCAACTTCTCCCACCGCTCATGCTGTGCTAAGAATGCATCATAGGTGCTGATGACGCCCTCATATTGACGCAAATTGGACAAAGGGTCCCCTATCACAACGGCACCAATTCGTTCTGCAAACTCTACCACTGTTTTAGGATTCGTCACGCTAGGGCCACCCAAGATGAGTACTCGTTTTCCATCTAGCAAGGATGCCAAGGACCCTATTTCCTCATGTTTCACGAGGCGGAACGGTTTCGCACTGCGCCCCTGTGTAAAATACTCTTCCTCACGATTCGGAACCAAGGGCTCAAACAAAGGCACGTTGATGTGTACAGGTCCTAGTTTATGGTCATTCGCTTTCAAATAGGCACGGCGTGCTACTTGACGAGAGTAGGTATAATAGTGACTTTCACTAGGCACAGACAATTCTTCATAATAGTTCACAGCGGAGCCAAAATATTTCTGTTGATCAATGGTCTGCGGCGCCCCTACCTGTTGCAAGGTGTACGGACGGTCAGCGGACAAGATGATCATCGGCACACCGCTATGCTTCGCTTCCACCACGGCTGGACCATAATGAGTCAAAGCAGAGCCCGATGTACACACCAACACAGCTGATTCACCTTGTGCTTTGGCAATGCCTAATGCCATAAACCCAGCGGACCGCTCATCAATATTCATATATGTGTGAAAGCCTCCATGGCTTTGAAAGAGCATGGCTAATGTAGTGGACCGTGAACCGGGGCTGAACACCGCATGGCGCACTCCCAATTGGTGCAACTCATCCACCAAACTTGCTATATATTCGTTCATATCATATCTCCCATACCATCCTGTGGTATTGTGCTATATCTAATAGTGACTATCTACTATGTATTATATCATTGTTTTCAGATTCTGTACGTATTCATATGGGTAGCATACGATCTCTAACTAAAACTGATACGTTTCAAGACCTCATTTACGAGTGACTGATAGGATAAACCAACCCCATATTATATAGCAAACTAAATACTATCCTCATTTTGATGTATAGAAATATACGTTTAAGAGTAATTTTGCTACCGCTAATATATAGTATAGACTCCCTATGACATAAAAAAGGAATGCTGATGACTCAACATTCCTTTTTAAAGTTCTTATATCTGTTCAATAAGTTTGTGTAGCTTCATTATCGAATCCTACTCTATTGCATACCTAATTTGATCTATACATAGATGTATCATCCTACAGCGCATCCAATATGGTACCCATTTTATTGATTGTTTCTTCGTACTCTTCATCACTATTGGATTCGCCTACAACACCGCATCCTGCATAGGCATATAAAGTATTCCCCATGATGAGCGCAGACCGAATGGCCACCACTAGAATGCCATCCCCCATGTCCTTCATAAATCCAAAAGGTGCTGCGTACATACCACGCTCATGAGCTTCGTATTTCGCCAGTAAGTCCATAGCTAGTTCTCGTGGTTCGCCCCCTAGGGCTGGTGTAGGATGTAACAATTGGCCCCATTCGATGAGAGACTTAGTACTATCCTTGGCGGTAATGATGGTCCGCAAATGGTATAACCGTGATAGCTCCATAATCCCCGTTTCGCCTACGGTCACATCCTCCGTCACTTGTCGCATAGTATCCACAATACGATCTCGTACGATATTGTGCTCTACCCGATTTTTATGATCATTTAGAAATCGCTCTTTCGTCCACGCCTTAGGACCAAACTTTGGTGCCGTTCCTGCCAAGGCATAACTTAGAATTTCATCTCCCCGATGGCGCACGAGAATTTCAGGGGATGCCCCCACGAAGGTACGTCCCTCTTTCTCATAGCCAAAAATAAAACAATTCGGGTTGTTTTCCACCAAGCGGTCCAATATACTCACTACACTAAACGATGTGGGACTAGTGAACTCCACCTCTCGAGAGGAAACCACCTTCGTCATACGCCCTACATGAATATTTGTCAAAATGGCATCCATCAAGGTATCCCAATCTTGTTTATCGTCACTGGTTTCTGTGAAAGTATGGTCTACTCGCTCAATGGTATAGCGCTGTATATCTACACCCTCACCTGCATGGAGGTAAAAGGACTCTCCATTTTCTACGATATAGTAATGGGTGAAAGCCACCATTTCATGGCCCATGTTGCGCCATTTTTCATCTTTTACAGTTGGAAAAAACGTGCCTCCATAAAATACGTATGCATATTGCTCCCGGTCGACGTCGTCTTTTACCACTGCCAATCGTTTAGCACCTACTACCACACGATCGCTTTGACGGTCCACCCAAAAGACCCGCTCCTCTCCCTCGAAGTTTAGCCAAAACTCCAAAGGATTGTCTAATTGTAAAGGCTCCTTAGTATATTTCATATGACTCCTCATCATTCGTAACATATCCACTGCTAGCCATGCCTCAAGCCGCAAGTTCTCCCAAATCCTATCCCATATATACAGGAACGACTAGAAAACTTACTATATCATACTCGCTTATTACAATTATACCACATGCATCATATCTAATAGAGGATTAAAATGAGTGTGTTCCTTTATACCGCATCTACAACAGCTAATCGAGCCTCAAAATTAGTGGCGACCATTACACACTTTTCTTAATAGAGCCTCGTACAAACAAAGGACCTTCTACTGGTTTTACCGGCGATATATCCGATTGTGTTTTAAATAAATAATCTTCTCTAGTACGTTGAATACGATCTACCTTGATGAAAGGCTTTTTGAAAAACTCCTCTGATGCATCATTGATAATATTCAACTTCTCATTCACCTCAGAATCAGCACCTTCCCTAGTGTCAAAGGATAATGTATAGGTTTGCCCTGTGCGATGATCGTAGTACTCTGCCTTCGGCACACGCTTATCAAAGGTAATTGTAAAGTCGTTATTTTCTTCTACCCACCAAAAGTACCATATAAGATGGCGCATTTGCAAATGATGTCCTGTCACCACCTGTACATCCCCTTTGTCCTCAAAGGTCTTTTGTGGTGTATAACTCACATAATCAGGAACGGACCACCCTTCATGAACATATCCTACAATCCAGCCCGGCGACGCTGTTATCGTTTCAATGCCTCGTATACTAACTATCATACCAACTGCAAAAACAACTCCAAAAATAGCACAAATCCACTTTTCTTTCTTCGTGAAAGTAAACAGTTCTCGCAAACTCATGTTTCCTATCTCGTTCCATGCATCATTCCATTTGTCTTTCCAATTCATCGTCATACCTCTTTCTGTCATGTAAACATACTATAAAACTATTGATGCTTTCAGTATATCGAAGAGGAATGACAAAATATGTCATTGGTAAGAATTTTTTAACAAAAAAATACATGCTAGGATACCCCGTGGAGTATACCTAACATGTATTTCTGTCATAACCTTAGTGTCTATACGCTAGGGGAGACCCTAGTCATCTATTCTCTAAGTTATTTCTTATTTAGCTTCTAGTTTTGCATACAATTCATACAATGCTGCTTTTACTCGTTCATTTTCTTCTGTTAAACGATCTACTGCGCTTTGTAATTGAGCTACTTTAGGAGACTCAGCTTTTGCAGTTTCGCCGCTACCAAATCCAATTGTAATACCAGCATTAGCCATTGTGCCATTACCGTTACCGAAGCTTACGCCTGCATGGTACATTAAGTTTTCGCTAGTATAGTGAGCCGCACCTAATGCAACTGCATTTTGTCCACGATATGTACCAACACCTGCCATAATTTGTGTCGTTTGACCAGGGTTATATTGTAAAGGTTTCAACGCTGCTAACGCTGCCGCATTAGCACCTACAACTTTTACATCTTTTTCCACTGTAGTAATGCGTGCATCATGCGCTTTTTCAGTAGCTTGAAGAGCTGCGATGTCTTTGTCATATTTTTCTAGCTTAACAGTGGTATTGTCTAAGCCTTGGAATTTTGTTTCTAGTGCTGTTCTAGCTGCTGTAATTTTAGCTTCTGCATTTTCACCAGCTTTTGTAATAGCTGCATTTTTAGCTGTTTCAATGTCAGTAGCAATAGCTTCTTTAGCGGTTTTGATTTTAGCATCTGCTTGTGTACCAGCTTCTGCTACTGCCTCAGTTTTTGCTGTTGCAGATTTGGTAGTAGCTGCCTCAGCTGCTTTGTCTGCTGCTGCTTGAGCTTCAGCTGCTTTAGCATCTGCTGCAGTTGCTAACTCTTGAGCTTTTGCTGCTTTAGCATCTGCTGCAGCTGCTGCATCTTTAGCTTCTGTAATTTTTCCTGTTAATTCTGTTTTTGCCGCAGTGATTTTTTCATCAGCTTTTGTACCGGCTTCTGTAACTGCATCGTCTTTGGCTTTTTTAGTATCCTCATCGATTTTTTTATCTAAATCGCCAATGGCTTCTGTAACTGCTTTTAAGCCTTCTCCTGCGGCTTGAATTTTATCTGCATTATCTTTGATAGCCGCTGTCGTTTCTTTTAACCCTTCACCGATTAGTTTGATTTTTTCAGCATTATCTTTTATAGCATCGCCATTACCTGCAATATCATCAACAGTCTCATCAATAGCTGTTTTTAATTCGTCCAGTCTAGTATCATGAGCTACAAGAATTTTTTTAGCTTCATCAATTTCATCAGTGTTTTTATCGATGGCCTTTGTATTCGCATCAATAGCCTCTGCATTACCATCTACATCACCTTTAAGATCTGTTAACTCACTATTAACCTTAGCTATACCACCATTCATTGCAAGGATTTGTTTATCATGGTCTTTATCGTATTTTTCTAATTTTTCAAAACGTTCATTCGTTGCTTTGATATCAGTTGCAGAGTTATATTTAGCTTCTAGATCAGTAACTTTGTTAGTTAATTCGGTATCTTTTGCTTCTAAAGCTTGTTTCGCTGCTGCTAATTTACCATCTGCATCGGCAATCGCTGCTGCTTTTGCTTCGTCTGCTTTTGTACCTGCTGCTGCGATAGCTTCATCCTTAGCTGTACCAATTTTTGTTTCTAAATCTGTTTTCGCATCAGTAATTTTACCTTCTGCAGCAGTGATTTTGCCTTCTAAGTCAGTTTTTGCAGTTGTTAATTTACCCTCTACATCAGCAATCGCTGCTGCTTTCGCATCATCAATTTTGCCTGTTAGCTCTGTTTTTGCAGTTGTTAATTTACCTTCTGCATCGGCAATCGCTGCTGCTTTCGCATCATCAATTTTGCCTGTTAGCTCTGTTTTTGCAGTCGTTAATTTACCCTCTGCATCGGCAATCGCTGCTGCTTTTGCTTCGTCTGCTTTTGTACCTGCTGCTGCGATAGTTTCATCCTTAGCTGTACCAATTTTTGTTTCTAAATCTGTTTTTGCATCAGTAATTTTGCCTTCTAAGTCAGTTTTTGCAGTTGTTAATTTACCCTCTGCATCGGCAATCGCTGCTGCTTTTGCTTCATCTGCTTTTGTACCTGCTGCTGCGATAGCTTCATCCTTAGCTGTACCAATTTTTGTTTCTAAATCTGTTTTTGCATCAGTAATTTTGCCTTCTAAGTCAGTTTTTGCAGTTGTCAATTTACCTTCTGCATCAGCAATAGCATCTGTTTTCGCCTTTTCAATTTTTGGTTCTAATTCAGTCTTTAATGCCGTTACTTTTTCATCTGCTTTTGTTCCAGCTTCTGTAACAGCGGCCTCTCTAGCTCCATCGATTTTTCCATCTACTTTAGCTAAGTCTTCTGTATTTTTTGCTACCTTTGGTTTCAACTCATTAATCGCCGCTTCATTAGCCGTTGATTTTTCTGTATTCGCTTGGATTTTAGCATCTCGTTCTGTATTAGCTTGTCCACCTGCGGTAGATCCTGCTTCCAAAGCTTGCACCTTACCTTCTAAAGTCGATACCTTTGGTGTTAACTCATTGATTGCGGCTTCATTTGCTTCGGATTTTTGTTTATTCGTAGCTACTTGTGTATCACTAGTATTATTAACTGTATTATTGAGATCTGCAAGGGCCGTATTAATCGTATGAATATTACCTTCCAATGCATCTACCCTGCTCGCTAAATCATCCGCCGCATTTACAGATCCTACACCACTTGTTAAAATAACCGCTGCAGCCACTATAGCCGCTTTCTTTCCATGAGACTTCGCAAATTCTGATGTTACCACATAGCATTGTTTTGTTGCGCTATAGACAACTTTGAAAATCTGATTCATAATAATCATTCTCCTTTTACTTGCTGACTACTCATTACATATAACACTGATAAAGTGTAGGCATCATTACAATTAAATCTCTCTACAAATTCATCTTTTCTTCATAATATCAGATTTATTTCACTAAAGCAATAAAAACATTGACTAAAACTCATGGGTTATGCTTTTTAATCATGCTATGTATAATTCATTTTTATATAGTAATGAGTATCATTTATTCATGTGTGTAAACCATACTTATAATCCCTATGACTCATCATCGGCAAACAGTATATAAATCGCCCTATTTCTGATATACTTATAGATATATAATCATATAAAATAAACCACTCACGATAACCCGTGAGTAACTACTATAACCTCAAAAAATAAAGGAGTTTTTATGCGATATAACACAAGAATGACTAAAGAGCAAGCCAAAGAAATCTACGCTGACTTAGGGTATCTATCCCAACCTTTCCCCTATGCGTCTGCCCCATTCCTTGAAAGTTACGCTCGTCTGCTAGGACTTTCACCGGCTCCTGCTGCCACAGCTCGCATTTTGGAAATCGGATCTTCCTACGGTGGCAATTTGATGTCCCAAGCCCTGTTCTATCCGCAGGCTACTTTCACAGGTATCGAAATTGCTCCGACACAGGTGAGCGTGGGCAAAACCTACATCGACCAATTGGGCATCACTAACCTAGACTTGTTAGAAGGTGATGTAAATGAAAGTCACGACCACCTCGGCACTTACGATTACATCATTGCTCATGGTTTCTATTCTTGGGTAGACGAGGAAACGAAAGATAACTTCCTTCGTCTCTGCAAAGAACATCTAGCGGAGAACGGTATCTTGTACATGTCCTATAACACCTACCCAGGTTGGCATAAAATGGACAGTGTTCGCGCCCTCTTAGAGTTCGCCAACAAAGATGTCGACACCTTGAATCATCGCGAAAAAGTGCGCCACGGTAAAACGGTGGCTAGTAAACTAGGTGCCTTGATGTTGGAATATGACACGGTAAAAGCTCAACAAGGTCCGTTCCTACAATCTTTACGCCAAACATTACAAAAACAAGATTGCTACGTTGGCCATGACCATTTAGAACCAGTGAACACGCCGGTGTACTTTCACCAATGCATGGACCATATGGCTGAACATGGATTTACCTATCTCTGCGACTGCGATTTAAATTTGTCATTCCCTACAGTGTATGACGAAACATTGCGCACTAAATTACAAGAGCTCGCTCCACATGACCCATTGGCACGAGAACAATACATTGATTTTATGTTGAACACAGCATTCCGCAAATCCTTATTCACCCACAAGGGGGCTACTCCAAAACGTATCACCGAAACATCTGTGACAGATGCCGGATTCCAACACACCTTGGAGCAATTCCTATTCACCCTACGCATTCCATCAGAGCATTTAGAGCCAATCTTTGAAGACTTGGCGAAAGGGATGGCAATTTCTGTAGCAGATGGTAATACTACTCACGGAAGTGCGACAGATACCAATAACAATACTAATACTGCTAATACATCTAATGATAAGTCTGGTGATACCTCAGGTAATGCTGACCATACTGAATCTGTAGCTAAACGCTTAGCAAATCTATTCCAACAAGAAGGCCCTCATTTCTATGTAAAAAACAACACAGTAATGACTCATACAGGAGAGCACACAATCCCTGACATGTGCTTACCATTGTTCTATCAATTCTTGGTGGAACACATCATCCAAGGTGGTATCAGCCTGTCTGTGTTGGAAACAGAGCATCCTTTCAAACATCATATTTTCGAAGAAAAGAAAAGCTACATCCCTGAGCGATACATCCCATTCGTAGAGATTATGCCACAAGAAGGTGTGAACGCTTATATCTACCCTGGCAATCGCTACAATGACCCTATTTCCGATTTCAACGAAGAAGATTTAGAGTTCATGAAACTCCTCAGCAAGCCAACCACAAAACATGATGTGATGTGCAAAATCTACGAGGCTATGACAGAAGAGTCCATTAGCCCTCTGGCCCTACAGCAATCCAACAAATACACCATGATCCTGGCATTCTACGAAGAAATGATTCGACGTATGGAATACTTTGGATTCTTGGAAGTAGACGAAACACAGTTTAGTTAATCTATGACACTGCAACGTCAACTACGGCACCCTATCCTGCTATTAGTAAGATCAATCACATACTATACAGATTGCAAATGCAACGTATACCAAAACAGCGACTCCATCCCACGGGACAGAGTCGCTGTTTTCTAAATAAAAGCAAAAAAGGCTGCAACAGAATGAGTGAAACTCATCCTATCACAACCAGATTGCGTTTGATTATACAAGCTCAAGAATAGCCAATGGAGCTGCATCGCCTTTACGAAGGCCAAGTTTGATTACACGAGTGTAACCACCGTTGCGCTCAGCATATTTTGGAGCAATTTCATCAAATAATTTTTTTACTGCATCTTCGTTCATAAGAAAAGCAAGAACTTGACGACGAGCATGTAAGTCGCCACGTTTGCCCAATGTAATCATTTCATCAACATATTTACGAAGCTCTTTTGCTTTTGCTTCTGTTGTTTCAATGCGTTCATGTACGAAGAGAGATGTTACCATACCGCGGAACAACGCTTTACGAGCGGAACTGTTGCGGCCTAATTTTCTGTATGCCATTAGTCTTTCTCCTCTTATTCGCTTTGAGATGTTAGGGATTCATTACCCTCATTATAAGATTGTAATTTCTCTAGAATTTCTTCTACAGATTTTTTCCCTAAATTGCGGATTTTTCCTAATTCGTCTTCTGTTTTACCAGTCAAATCACCGATTGTATGAATGTTAGCACGTTTCAAGCAGTTGAAAGCACGAACAGACAACTCAAGATCTTCAATAGGAATCGTCGTTGGTCCTTTAGGTTCAGCATCTTTATCGCCACCTTCTTGACCATTAGCAGTTGTAAATTCAGCTTCACTTTCACCAACATCGATCATGTCATAAGAATGAGCCAATCGAGTGAAATTTCCTAAATAGGAAATCATGATAGCTGCTGATTTAGCAATTGCATCAGATGCTGTAATAGAACCATTTGTCCAAACTTCTAAAGTAAGCTTATCAAAGTCCATTTCGTTGCCCACACGGACATCGCTGACTTCATATTTCGCTCTTAGAATTGGCGAGAAGATAGAATCAATTGGAATTTGACCAATCATATCATCTTCACGTTTATTCTTAGTAGATGGTACATATCCTTTACCGCGTTCGATACGCACATCCATTACAAGATGAGCTGCTTCATCCATTGTAGCAATTACCAATTCTGGATTTAAGACTTCGATTTCAGGTGGCATGAATTGAATCAAATCACCTGCTGTTAATACTCCATCTTTACGAACATCGATATGTACATCCATCGGTACAGGTGCTTCCTCTTCAAGACGAATGCACAACTGTTTAAGATTCAGAATAATATCGGATACATCCTCACGAACACCTTCAATCGTAGAGAACTCATGAAGTACTCCGTCAATCTTGATGGAAGTAATTGCTGCTCCATCTAAGGATGAAAGCAAAATGCGACGCAAGCTATTACCGAGTGTAATACCATAACCACGATCCAATGGCTCGCATACGAATTTACCGTAGCGGCCATCTTCAGTCATTACTACTTTCTCGATTCTAAGTTTTTTTTCTTCGCTCATCAGGTATACCCTCCTCTAAAACTTGTCACTATTCTAAGTATATAGCTCAGATTATACGCGACGACGTTTTGGAGGACGACAGCCGTTATGAGGAATTGGAGTCACATCTTTAATGCTAGTTACTTCAAGACCAGCTGCTTGCAACGCACGAATCGCTGCTTCACGACCAGATCCTGGACCTTTAACAAATACTTCTACAGTGCGAAGACCGTGTTCCATAGCTGCTTTTGCCGCTTGTTCAGCTGCCATTTGTGCTGCAAATGGAGTGGATTTACGGGAACCACGGAAACCTAGACCACCAGCAGATGCCCAAGAAAGAGCATTACCGTTTACGTCTGTTACTGTAACGATAGTGTTGTTAAAAGTGGAGCGAATATGCGCTGCACCAGATTCGATATGTTTCTTTTCTTTTCTTTTGGATCTAACTGTTTTCTTAGCCACAATATCCCTCCTTTATTATTTCTTCTTACCTGCGATTGCTTTACGAGGACCCTTACGAGTACGAGCATTTGTCTTCGTACGTTGACCACGACATGGAAGTCCCATACGATGACGTTTACCGCGATAGGAGTTGATTTCAATTAAGCGTTTAATGTTAAGTGCTTCTTCACGACGAAGATCACCTTCTACTTTATACTCTGCATCAAGAAGTTCACGGATTTTAGCTACTTCATCTTCACTTAAATCACGAACGCGAGTATCTGGATTGATACCAGTTTTTGCTAATACTTCTTTAGCAAGAGTAAGACCGATACCGTAAATATAAGTTAAACCAATTTCCACACGTTTGTCACGTGGTAAATCTACACCGGCTATACGTGCCATCTATTCATCCACCTCCTATCAATTATCCTTGTTTTTGTTTATGTTTTGGGTTTTCGCAAATAACCATTACGCGGCCTTTACGTTTAATAATTTTACATTTTTCGCATATCTTTTTAACTGATGGTTTAACCTTCATAAGTACCTCCTTTGTGGATCCTATGCTTACTTAAAGCGATAGGTGATGCGACCACGGCTTAAGTCATATGGTGTCAGTTCCATAGTAACTTTATCACCAGGAAGGATACGGATAAAATTCATACGCATTTTACCTGACACATGAGCCAAAACCACATGACCATTTTCCAATTCTACTTGGAACATAGCATTTGGTAATGCCTCAACGACCGTACCTTCCACTTCAATAACGTCTTCTTTTGACATATCTTTCATCCTCCGGTTACTGGTTATTGTATTAACCTCGGTGTATCACGCATAGTAAGAATTTCTGTACCTGTTTCAGTAATAGCTACAGTGTGTTCAAAGTGTGCAGCCGGTTTACGGTCCATTGTGACCGCTGTCCAGTTGTCTTCAAGCACTCTTACTTTGTGCGTGCCCATAGTAATCATTGGCTCAATACAGATGACCATTCCTGGTCTAAGTTCTGGACCTTTGCCCTTAGTACCATAATTTGGAACTTGTGGATCTTCATGCATGTTTTTTCCTAAACCATGTCCTACAAAGTCTCGCACAACACCATATCTATGACGTTCTGCATGAGATTGTACAGCATGGGAAATATCTCCCACATGATTACCTGCTACAGCTTGTTCAATCCCTTTAAAGAGACATTCTTCTGTAACTTTCAGTAATTCATACACTTTAGGACTTACTTCTCCTACAGGAACAGTAATTGCTGAATCTCCATGATATCCATTCACAGATGATACTAAATCAATGCTGATGACATCGCCATCTTTCAGTATACGAGATGCACTAGGAATCCCATGTACCACTTCATGATTTATGGAAGCACAGATAGTTGCTGGATACCCATAGTAACCAATGCAGCTTGGAATTCCTCCATGACTGCGAATATATTCTTCGGCAAATTGGTCTAACTCAAGCGTTGATACGCCCGGCTTTACTAATTTAGCAAGCTCGGTTAACGTCGCTGCTGTCAGTTGAGATGCCTTTCGGATATGCTCAATTTCTTCGGGCGATTTAAAAATAATCATTGATTATTTCTCCAAAGCCGTAACGATATTTGCAAATACTGTGTCCACATCCTGTAAGCCGTTGATTTCTACATATTGACCACTATTACGGTAGTAATCGATCAATGGTTTAGTAGACTCTTCGTATACAGCAAGACGTTTCTGTACTGTTTCCGGTTTGTCATCATCACGATTTTCAAGACGTGCTCTTTCACTGATGCGTCGAACCAACTCTTCAGATGGAACACTCAAATTGAGTACAGCATCAAGAACTATGTTCATTTCTTTTAAAATCGCATCCAAGGAAACAGCTTGTGCTGTAGTTCGAGGGAAGCCATCTAAAATGAAACCTTGTTTACAGTCATCCTTGGACAAGCGTTCACGAACGATGCCAATGGTAACGCTATCTGGAACAAGTTGTCCAGCATCCATATATTTCTTAGCTTCTAATCCTAATGGAGTAGAGTCTTTTACAGCGGCACGGAACATGTCACCTGTAGAAATTTGAGGGATACCATATTTTTCAATCAGACGAGCTGCCTGCGTGCCTTTACCAGCACCTGGAGGTCCCATTAATAAAATATACATATCATAATCTCCTATTTCACAAAGCCCTTATATTGGCGTGTTAATACTAAAGATTCTACTTGTTGCATTGTATCTAATGCTACGCCCACTACGATAAGTAGTGCTGTACCACCAAAGTACACACCTTGAATGCCTGTCAATCCACCAATCATATTTGGCAAGATTGCAACGAAAGCTAAGAAAAATGCACCTACTAGTGTAATTCGAGTCATTACTCGGTCTACATAGTCAGCAGTCGGTTTTCCTGGGCGAATACCTGGGATAAAACCACCGTGTTTTTTCATATTATCTGCCATATCCGTAATATTGATTGAGATAGCTGTATAGAAGTATGTAAAAAATAAAATCAATACAGCATACAAAATAGTTTGTATCGGCGTTCCCCATTGGAAGTAACTTGCTACAGTTTGTACCCAAGGTACTTGTACAAATTGTGCCAATGTAGCTGGGAACATCAATATGGATGACGCAAAGATAATTGGGATAACCCCTGCTTGATTGACTTTCAAAGGCAGGAATGTTGAGTGACCACCATACATTTTTCTTCCTACCACGCGTTTAGCGTATTGGATAGGGATACGACGTTGGCCTTGTGTCACAGCAATTACAAGAACGATCATAGCTACCGCGATGATAGCAAATAGAATCGCTTGAAATACATTAATTGTACCTACTTGTAGGTATTGGTAAATGGTTTGAACCCCATCAGGGAATCGTGCCACGATACCAGCAAAGATAATGAGTGAAATACCATTACCTATGCCATGAGCTGTAATTTGTTCCCCCACCCACATCAACAAGCAAGTACCTGCTGTAAGGATGATGGAAATCAAAATAACAGACATGAAGCTATTATCAATAAGCGCATTGCTAGCACGTAAGGCATACGTCATACCGAAGGCTTGGATGAAGCCAAGGATAACTGTACCATATCGTGTCACTTTTGCAATTTTTTTGCGCCCTTCTTCTCCATCTTTACTCCATGCTTCAAATGTTGGTACTACTGCCCCTAACAATTGCATAATGATTGATGCATTGATGTATGGGGTAATACTCATTGCAAAGATAGAGAATTTACTTAACGCACCACCGGCGAACAAATCTAGTAAACCAAATAGGTTACCACTGGTGAATAAGCTTTCAATAACAGATGCCTCTACGCCAGGTACCGGGATATGGATACCTAAGCGAAAGACAATGAACATAAGTAATGTATAGACTACTTTGTTACGTAATTCCGTTACTTTAGTGATGTTCAAGAGGCTATCTAGCACCCTAGATCACCTCTACTTTTCCACCTGCTGCTTCGATTTTTTCTACTGCAGATTTTGTAAAGCCGTTAGCGATAACAGTTAATTTACGTTCTAAAGTTCCGTTACCAAGGATACGGATACCATCACGTACATTTTTCAAAATACCAGCTTCAATAAGAGCTACTGGATCTACAGTTGCACCGTCTTCAAAACGATTCAATTGGGATACATTAACTTCTGCATATTGAAGTGCAAAGATATTTTTGAAACCACGTTTTGGTAAACGACGATAAAGAGGCATTTGGCCACCTTCGAAGCCAGTGCGCACACCGCCACCACTACGAGAATTTTGACCTTTTTGACCACGACCGGAAGTTTTACCTAAACCGGATCCAAGACCACGACCTACACGAGTACGAGTTTTTTTGGAACCTGCAGCCGGAGCTAATTCATGAAGTTTCATTCGTGCACCTCCTTATCTATTATACTTCTTCTACTTTTACTAAATGTCTAACTTTATGAAGCATACCTTCGATTTGAGGTGTCACTTCTTTAACTACTTGGGAGTTAGTTTTTTTCAATCCAAGAGCTTTAACAGTCGCACGTTGATCTGCAGGACGACCGATTAAGCTTTTTGTTAATGTTACTTTAACTTGTGCCATTATTGGTCTCCTTATTAACCGTAAATTTCTTCAAGAGTTTTGCCACGAAGTGCAGCTACGTCTTGAGCTCGTTTTAATTGAGCTAAACCTTCTAGTGTTGCACGAACCATGTTGTTAGGATTAGAAGATCCTAAAGATTTAGTTAAGATGTTACGAACACCCACTAATTCCAATACGGCACGAACTGGGCCACCAGCGATAACTCCAGTACCTTCTGCAGCTGGTTTCAAGAATACGCGACCTGCGCCGAATGTTCCTGTAACTGTGTGAGGGATTGTACCATTTTTAATAACAACATGAATAAGGTTTTTCTTAGCATCATCAATGCCTTTACGGATTGCATCAGGTACTTCCGCAGCTTTACCTAAGCCAACACCTACATGACCGTTGCCGTCACCAACAACTACAAGGGCGCTGAAGGAAAAACGACGACCACCTTTAACAACTTTGGCTACGCGGTTGATGAATACTACTCTTTCTTTAAGATCAAGAGTTGTGTAATCAATTCTTGCCATGTCTATAGTTCCTCCTTCTTAGAATTTTAAGCCTGCTTCACGAGCACCTTCTGCAAGGGCTGCTACACGACCATGATAAATGTAACCACCGCGGTCAAATACTACTGTATCGATACCTGCAGCAATTGCTTTTTTCGCAACAGCTTCACCAACTGCTTTAGCAGCAGCTACGTTACCACCGTAGGAAAGATTTAATTCTTTATCTTGAGAGCTAGCAGATACTAATGTTTTGCCAGCTACGTCATCAATGACTTGAGCATAAATATTGCTTAAAGAACGGAATACGTTCAAGCGAGGACGTGCAGCCGTACCGGAAATGTGACGACGTAAACGTAAATGACGTTTTGCACGAGCAATTTTGCGTTTGGATGTTCCTGCCAAGATGTCCACTCCTTTCTAATGTAAACTGTTATTACTTACCTTTAGCGCCCGCTTTACCTGCTTTACGACGAACAACTTCGCCTTCGTAACGGATACCTTTACCTTTGTAAGGTTCTGGTTTTCTCCATTTACGAATATCAGCTGCTACTGCACCAACAACTTCTTTGTCAGCACCAGAAACAACGATTTTATTAGGAGCTGGGACATCGATTGTAATACCAGCAGGAGCTTCCATCTCTACTGGATGGGAGAAGCCCAATGTTAAAGCAAGTTTGTTACCTTGCTTAGCCGCTCTGTAACCAACGCCATTGATTTCTAAAGTTTTAGTAAAGCCTTCATGTACGCCTGTTACCATGTTAGCAACAAGAGCACGAGTTAAACCGTGTAAAGAACGGTGTTCTTTTCCATCGCTAGGACGAGTTACTGTGATTACATTTTCTTCAACAGCAATGTTGATGTCCGGATGGAAAGTACGAGTTAATTCACCTTTTGCACCCTTAACTGTTAACGTATGCTCGTTTTGAGTTACCGTTACGCCAGCTGGGATCTCGATAGGCATTCTACCGACACGTGACATTCTTTCTACCTCCTATTGCTATGATTACCAAACGTAAGCGATTACTTCGCCACCTAAGCCTTCTTTACGAGCTTGTTTATCGCTCATGATGCCTTTAGATGTAGAAATAACTGCGATACCTAAACCACCAAGTACGCGAGGAAGTTCTTCCTTTTTCGCGTATACACGTAGGCCTGGTTTAGAGATACGTTTAATACCGGTAATTACTTTTTCATTATTAGAACCATATTTCAATGTTACTTTTAAAGTAGCATGTTTTTCATTTTCAATTGTTTCAACTTCCTTAACGAAACCTTCGTCTTTAAGGATAGCTAAAACAGCAGCCTTCATTTTAGAAGCAGGGATTTCAACTGTTTCATGAAGTGCAGAGTTTGCATTACGGATGCGTGTCAGCATATCCGCAATCGGATCTGTCATTACCATCTTCTAAAAACCTCCTCTCGTTATCCTATTACCAACTAGCTTTTTTCACGCCAGGGATTTGTCCTTTGTACGCCAATTCACGGAACGCAATACGGCTAATACCGAATTTACGCATATAACCATGAGGACGACCTGTTAAGTTGCAACGGTTGTGCAAGCGTGTTGGGGATGCGTTGGCAGGTAATTTGGATAAACCTTCATAATCGCCTGCTGCTTTTAACGCTTCGCGTTTTGCTGCATATTTTGCAACGATACGTGCACGTTTTTTCTCACGTTCGATCATAGATTTTTTAGCCATCTATCGTTTCCTCCTAATTATTTTTCAAAAGGCATGCCGAATTGTGCCAATAATTCACGAGCTTCTTCGTCAGTGTTAGCTGTTGTTACGAAGATAATATCCATACCTGTTACTCGTTCTACTTGATCGTATTCGATTTCAGGGAAGATTAATTGCTCTTTTAGGCCTAATGCATAGTTACCACGACCATCAAACGCTTTTGCGCTGATACCACGGAAGTCACGCACGCGAGGCAATGCCGCATTAATCAATTTATCGAGGAATTCATACATGCGTTCGCCACGAAGAGTTACTTTTGTGCCAAGAGGCATACCTTCACGAACTTTGAAGTTCGCAATGGATTTTTTCGCGCGAGTTACGACTGGTTTTTGACCAGCGATAATTTCTAAATCTTTAACAGCTGCGTCCAATGCTTTGGAGTTACCAACAGCATCGCCTACGCCGATATTGATTACGATTTTTTCTAATTTAGGAATTTCCATTACGTTGCCATATTGGAATTTCTCTTGTAAAGCCTTCTTAATTTCAGAAGTATATTTTTCTTGTAAACGAGACATTTTGTAAAAGACCTCCTTTCCTTATCAATTAAAGTTTAGCGCCACTTTTAACAGCTACACGAACTAAAGAACCATTTTCCTCAACTTTTTTAATACGAGTTGGAACTTTTTGCTCAGGATCTAACACCATTACGTTGGATACATGGATTGTACCTTCTTTTTCAATGATGCCACCTTGAGGGTTCGCTTGGCTAGGTTTTGTATGACGTTTAACTAGGTTAAGACCTTTTACAGTTACTCGTTCTTTTTTGATATCAACAGCGATGATTTCGCCTTGTTTACCTTTTTCCTTGCCGGAGATAACAACAACTGTATCACCTTTTTTAACATGTAGTTTTTGGGACATGTTGAGCTCCTCCTTCTTATAACACTTCTGGAGCAAGGGAGATAATTTTCATGAAGTCTTTTTCACGAAGTTCTCTTGCTACAGGTCCGAAAATACGAGTTCCGCGAGGGCTTTTGTCGTCTTTAATAACTACAGCAGCGTTCTCATCGAAACGGATATAGGAACCATCTTGACGACGGATGCCTTTTTTAGAACGAACAATAACGGCTTTTACAACGTCGCCTTTCTTGACAACGCCACCGGGTGATGCATCTTTTACAGAAGCAACGATTACGTCACCAATATTGCCAAATTTACGGTAAGAACCGCCCATCACTTGGATGCACATAATGCGTTTCGCACCAGTGTTATCGGCAACATTCAAAATTGTTTGTTGCTGGATCATGACTTTTCCTCCTTACATCACTGATTATTTTTGTCTTTCAATAATTTCTACAACTCTCCAACGTTTATCTTTAGATAATGGACGAGTTTCTACGATTTTTACGATATCGCCAACTAAGCATTCGTTGTTTTCATCATGTGCTTTAAAACGTTTGCTTGTTACCATTGGCTTGCTATATAATTCGTGAGGTACTTTACGATCGATTTGTACAACAACTGTTTTATCCATTTTGTTGCTTACAACTTTACCTACACGTGCTTTTCGTACATTTCTTACTTCTGCCACGACTTTAAGCCTCCTATTCAATCCAAACAAAATTTGTTATTATGCGTTACCTTTAATTTCTTCTTCTCGTTGTACAGTTTTGATACGAGCGATAGTTTTCTTAACTTCACGGATACGCATTGGATTTTCTAATTGACCAGTAGCGAGTTGAAAACGTAGGTTAAACAACTCTTCTTTCAATTCGGAAACTTTAGTGTTCAACTCGGCAGCGCTCAAATTGCGAATGTCATTAACCTTCATTTACGTCACCACCCAATTCTTTACCCTTAACAACGAACTTAGTTTTGATTGGAAGTTTATGGCTTGCAAGACGCATAGCTTCACGAGCCACTACTTCTGGTACGCCGTTCATTTCAAACATTACACGTCCTGGGCGAACTACTGCTACCCATTTTTCTGGAGAACCTTTACCGGAACCCATACGAACGCCTGCTGGTTTTGCAGTGATTGGTTTATCAGGGAAAATTTTAATCCAAACTTTACCACCACGTTTGATATAACGTGTCATAGCAATACGGGCTGCTTCGATTTGACGGTTTGTGATCCAAGATGGCTCTAATGCTACTAAACCGAAATCACCATGAGCAACTTTGTTACCACGCATTGCACGGCCTTTCATACGACCGCGGAATTGTTTACGATGTTTTACGCGCTTTGGAATTAGCATTAGTTGTCACCTTCTTCCTTTTTAGATGTTTGTTTAGCTTCTGGCAAAACTTCACCTTTGTAGATCCATACTTTAATACCGATGCAACCATATGTTGTATGTGCTTCTGCTGTTGCATAGTCGATATTAGCACGAAGTGTGTGAAGTGGAATGGAACCTTCACGGTAAGATTCGCTACGAGCGATCTCTGCACCACCTAGACGACCAGATACCATAACTTTGATACCGTTAGCGCCTAAACGCATAGTGCGACCTACTGCTTGTTTCATTGCACGACGGAAGCTTACACGGCGTTCCAATTGGCTAGCAATGCTTTCAGCAACAAGTTGAGCTTCCATGTCTACTTGTTTAATTTCAGCAATGTTTACATCGATTTGTTTATCTGTAAAACGTTTCAATTCTTTACGGATATCTTCGATACCTTGTCCACCTTTACCGATAACCATACCTGGTTTAGCAGTGTGGATAGTTACTTTAATACGTTTATTTGTACGCTCAATTTCAATGCGGGAAATACCAGCAATGAAAAGTGTTTTCTTCAAGAAGGTACGAATTTTTACGTCTTCATGAAGGTTAGATGCGAAATCTTTATCAGCATACCATTTTGCGTCCCAATCTTTTACGATACCAACACGCAAGCCATGTGGATTTACTTTTTGACCCACTCTGTTTCCCTCCTTCGATTAAGCTCTTTCTTTAACAACTACTGTTACGTGGCTAGAACGTTTCAAAATTTTGAAAGCCTGTCCACGGGAACGAGGATGAATGCGTTTCATTGTTGGACCTTGATCAACGAAGATCTCAGACACATAAAGATTTTCTACATTCATGTCAAAATTGTGTTCTGCATTTGCGATAGCAGATGTCAAAACTTTAGTTACTACATCGGCGCCAACTTTCGGAGTAAACTTCAAGATGGCAAATGCTTCGCCGATGTTTTTACCGCGCACTAAATCTGCAACGATGCGGATTTTACGAGGCGCAATACGAATATGTCTAGCGATTGCTTTTGCTTCCATGTTAAATCCTCCTATTTTCTGCCTGTAGTTTTTTCGTCCTTACCATGACCTTTATAAGTACGTGTAGGAGCGAATTCACCTAATTTATGACCTACCATATCTTCTGTAATGAATACAGGTACATGTTTGCGACCATCATGCACAGCAATCGTATGGCCTACAAATTGTGGGAAAATAGTAGATGCACGGGACCAGGTTTTTACTACTTTTTTATCATTAGTTTCATTTAAGGCATCAATTTTTTTCAGAAGAGATTCTGCAACAAAAGGGCCTTTTTTAATTGATCTGGACACTGTTATATCTCCTTCCTATATCCTATTTTGTACGACGTTTAACGATTAACTTGCTAGAAGCTTTTTTCTTGTCGCGAGTTTTAACGCCATGAGCTGGTTTACCCCAAGGTGTAACAGGATGTTTACGACCAACTGGAGATTTACCTTCACCACCACCATGTGGATGGTCACAAGGGTTCATTGTAACACCGCGGTTGCCAGGACGAATGCCTTTCCAACGTTGACGGCCAGCTTTACCAATAGTGATATTTTCATGGTCAATGTTAGATACAACACCTACTGTAGCACGGCATTCTACGCGTACACGACGAAGTTCACCAGATGGTAAACGAAGTAATGCATAGTTGCCTTCTTTCGCCATTAATTGAGCGGAAGTACCAGCAGAACGAACGATTTGTCCGCCTTTACCAATTTTCATTTCGATGTTGTGTACTTGAGTACCCAATGGGATATTAGCCAATGGTAACGCATTACCTGGTTTAATATCGGATTCAGGACCGGAGTAAACTACATCACCCACTTTAAGACCATGTGGAGCAATGATATAACGTTTTTCGCCATCTGCATAGTTTAACAATGCGATACGAGCACTACGGTTAGGATCGTATTCGATTGTAGCTACGCGAGCTGGGATATTATCTTTAGTACGTTTGAAGTCAATAATACGGTATTGACGTTTATGACCGCCACCTTGATGACGTACTGTCATTTTACCAGTGTTATTACGACCACCTTTAGAAGTTACTTTTGCGAGCAAGGATTTTTCAGGTTTGCTTGCTGTAATTTCAGTAAAGGCAGACACTGTCATAAACCGACGACCAGCGGAGTACGGTTTAAATGATTTAATTGCCATTATTGGGCCTCCTTACTAGACTCTTATACACCTTCAAATAATTCAATAGATTCGCCAGCTTTTAGAGTTACGATAGCTTTTTTGTAATCGCTACGTTTACCCATTGTGCGACCCATGCGTTTAGTTTTTCCTAATACACGGATTGTGGCTACTTTTTCTACTTTTACGTTGAAGATAGATTCAACAGCTTTACGGATTTCTACTTTGTTCGCAGTCAAAGGAACTTGGAAAGTATATTTGTTTTCTTGCATTAACAAAGTTGTTTTTTCTGTAATGATTGGACGAATTAATACATCAAATTTGTTCATTATCCAAGCACCTCCTCAATTTTTGCAATAGCACCTTCAGCGATGAAGAGTTTGTCGTGGTGCAATAAATCGAAGATATTGATATTTGTGTATGGAAGTGCTTTTACACCTTGGATGTTACGAGCGGATAATTCCACATTTACATCACCATCAGTGATGAAAAGAACTTTTGCGTCACCAACTTTGAAGTTATTAAGAATGTTTAATACATCTTTAGTTTTTGGTGCAGCTAATTTCAATTCGTCGATTACGAACAATTCGCTGTGATTTACTTTATCAGATAATGCAGATTTAACTGCTAAGCGTCTAGCTTTACGAGGCATAGCTTTATAGTAGCTACGAGGTTGTGGACCAAAAGTGATACCACCACCTACCCAAATTGGGGAACGGCTAGAACCAGCACGAGCACGGCCTGTACCTTTTTGTCTCCAAGGTTTTTTACCGCCACCGCGTACTTCTCCTCGAGTTTTAGTTGCATGTGTACCAAGTCGTTCGTTAGACAATTGACGAACTACGGCTTGATGCATAACAGCAGCGTTTACTTCAACACCGAATACTGCATCATTCAACTGGATTTCGCCGACTTTAGCGCCGGACATGTTGTATTTAGTTACTGTTGGCATTATGTATCCTCCTTTCGACAATTAGTTATTTAACAGGTTTTACTGTGTTGCGAACCATCACTAGGCTACCTTTAGCACCAGGGATGCCACCTTTGATTAATAAAAGGTTACGTTCAGCATCAACTTTTACAACAGATAGACGTTGTACAGTAACTCTGCCACCACCCATTTGTCCAGGAAGTTTTTTACCTTTAAATACTTTACCGCCGCCACCGGAGATCATTGGACCGATGGAACCTGGTTCACGATGAGATTTAGAACCATGAGTTTCAGGACCACGGCTAAAGTTATGACGCTTAATTGTACCAGCGAAACCTTTACCTTTACCTGTACCCACAACATCTACTAGCTCACCTTCTGCGAAGATATCAGCTGCCAGAGTTTGGCCCACTGTGTAATCAGTTGCTTCAGCAAGGCGAAGTTCACGAAGATATTTAACTGGCGCTACGCCGGCTTTATCGAACTGGCCTTTTACAGGTTTAGTTAAATGTTTTTCTTTAATGGAACCGTAACCAAGCTGTACTGCATTGTAACCGTCGGATTCAACAGTTTTTACTTGCACTACTACGCTAGGTGTAGTTTCCACTACAGTGACAGGAACTAGTTTGCCTTCAGTTGTGAAGACTTGAGTCATTCCTAACTTTTTACCCAAAATAGCTTTAGACATAATCGCACCTCCTTATTTCTTATAATTTTATTTCAATAGATACACCAGCTGGCAAATCAAGGCGAGTGATTGCATCTACTGTTTTCGAATTTGGTTCAATAATTTCTACTAAGCGTTTATGTGTACGCATTTCGAATTGTTCACGGGAATCTTTGTTAACATGTGGAGAACGAAGAATCGTGAAAATATTTTTTTCTGTAGGCAATGGAATTGGTCCAGAAACCAATGCGCCATTGCGTTTTGCAACGTCTACAATACGTTGAGCACTTTGATCTAATGCTTTGTGATCATATGCTTTCAAGCGAATACGGATTTTTTGTTGTTTTGCCATTGTTATATATCTCCCTTCGTCCATTTCCAGAATGAACTGCTCCATAGAAATTCTCCCTCGCGAGGGCAACCTTCTATATCATAGTTTATACACAACCTAAGAGCGGCAAGTTTGCCGCTCCTCGATTGCACGGTTTATATAGATAATCTTTCAGTCAGATTATGCTTCGATAGCTGTAACAACACCAGCGCCTACTGTATGGCCACCTTCGCGGATCGCGAAACGTAAACCTTCT
>NZ_RQVE01000014.1 GCF_003992315.1 Veillonella sp. 3891 | reverse complement strand
TCCCATCCCGAACACAGTAGTTAAGCTCGTAAACGCCGAAAGTACTTGGCTGGAAACGGCCTGGGAGGATAGGAAGTCGCTGATTTGGATTAGCGAGGGCTAGCGTTTGCTAGCCCAGCTAAATACCTTGGTTCTGCTACAAGAATCACTTGACAAAGTATCAACTTTACGTTATACTAATAAAGTCGTAAAGATAGGGGTATAGCTCAATTGGTAGAGTAGCGGTCTCCAAAACCGTTGGTTGTGGGTTCAAGTCCTACTGCCCCTGCCAACTAAATTACATATGACTCAGTAGCTCAGCTGGATAGAGTGTTTGACTACGAATCAAAAGGTCGGGGGTTCGAATCCCTCCTGGGTCACCATCTTATGCGGGAGTGGCGGAATTGGCAGACGCACCAGACTTAGGATCTGGCGCCATTGGCGTGGGGGTTCAAGTCCCTTCTCCCGCACCAATTTAGAAGATAAGCGAATAGTTATATTCGCTTTTTTTGTATATGTATTGCAAATATGGCAAGTACAAGTGTTGGTACAAGGAGGTTGCTATGAAAGTTACAGATTTAAGCTTTTTAGCATCTGCGGTTTCTGGTTTACGTGAAACTCGTTGGAACAAAGAAATATTCAAAGCCTTTTTCTTCGGTCTTACAGTAGGTGCGTATTTAATATATGCAGCCCTTCATTATATTGAAGAATCCACAAATACGGCGATTAAAGAAAACTTAGAATAATCATAAGGGCTATAGTTATCTATAGCCCTTTTCTTGTATTTTTGATATATCTAAATCTCTGGATTCTTTTCTTCACAGTATAGTTTTCGAACTATATTTAGATAGTATTGAAAAATTAATTTTTAGACTTATATATAATCCTGCCAAAGTAGATAGAATTCAAAAGAAATAAGCTTTGTATTGTGGTTTAGAACTAAATAAGTTTACTAGTGTAGCAAGGGCTATAGTATTATAATTAATAGGAAAGGAAATGGTATATGTCGATGACATATAAACCTGTATTAGATATAGAGGGAACAATGAAAGATACCATAGATGCGTTTTATAAAAAAGGGGCTGCGCAAATCTATGGGTTAGGAGGTTCGCAGAAATCGTTTATGTATAGCCAAGCTATGCTACAAGAGACACAGCGACCTACTTTGATTGTGACCCATGATAAAGCACATAAGGACATGTGGGAACGAGATATACAATGTCTATTACCCGAGGTTCAGGTATTATCGTATCCTATAGTGGATCGAGCGCTTTCACAGTGGACGGCAAAGAGTTTAGATACACAGGCTAAACGGATGGAAGCCTTAGGAAACTTAGCGTTAGGTAAACCAGTGATTGTATTGGCTACGGTGGAAGAGGCAAGTCAGTTTGTAGGTGCACCATCTTCTGTATTAGATCATATGATAACTCTACAGGTAGAGCAAGATATAGATCAACAATATTTGTTGGAAAAATTAGTGCAAATTGGATACGAACGAGTGGACCAGGTGGAATATCGTGGTCATTTTAGCGTGCGTGGAGATATTGTAGATATATTCCCTATCCAAAGTGAATCGCCTTATCGTTTTGAGTTTTTCGGCGATACTATCGACACGATGCGCCAATTCAATGTGGATACACAACGGTCTATGGGGGAAACTGAAGAATGTATGGTCTTACCGATCCATGCAAATAGTGATGAGGAAGGTTACTCTATACTTTCCTATTTAGACCAAGGGTTACTAATTTTAGATGAGCCAAAACGGTTAGAAGAAGCTTTAGGCAAAGTGCATAAAGAAGATGCGACGAATGAAGAGTTATATATGCTGTGGAAAGATTGGAAAGCATCTTCTAAGGCACATACAACTATTTTATTCAGTATGATGCAACGTTCTGCTGGATGGGGGAAGGTGCAGACTATCGGTATGATGGGGAAATCTATTGCCTCTTATGAACGGCAGATTCCTATGCTCATGGATGATATTAAGTTTAATGCTTCTTTAAAACGACAAATTGTATTGGTATTGCATAATCAGCAACGTCGTGAAGCCATAGAAAATGCTTTACTAGAGAATAAGATTTCTTATGTGCATCGAGAGCATTGGGAATGGACAGCACCGGCTGTGCTTATTGTGGACGGTATTCTTTCAGAGGGATTTGAGTTACCTCATTCCAACCTGACTGTTATCACAGAAGGGAATATTTTCGGCTTTCAGAAGAAAAAAATTGGGAAGAAAGTAGAAAAGGGTCAGGAGATAAAATATTTTACGGATATCAGTGTAGGCGATTATGTTGTACATAGCATCCATGGTATTGGTAAATATCGAGGTCTTAAGACGATTGAGACGGAAGGCATTCATCGAGATTACATTGAAATTGATTATGCTGGTACGGATCGGCTCTTCTTGCCAGCAGACCATTTGGACCAACTGCAAAAATATATTGGTAATGAAGGGGTTACACCGAAATTACACAAAATGGGCGGTAAGGAATGGATTAAAACAAAAACGAAAGCTCAAAAATCCATTGATGATTTAGCGGATACCTTGGTGGAACTTTATGCAAAACGTGAGCTTATTGAGGGCTATGCATTCTTACCAGACCAACCTTGGCAACGAGAGTTTGAAGATCAATTCCCTTATGAAGAAACAGATGACCAGTTGCAGGCTATTCAAGAAATTAAAGAATCTATGGAATCCCCACGTCCAATGGATAGATTGTTATGCGGTGACGTAGGATTTGGCAAAACAGAAGTGGCTATGCGGGCCATGTTCAAGGCTGTCATGAGTGGAAAGCAAGTGGCTATGCTAGTGCCCACTACGGTGCTTTCAGAGCAACATTTTAAAACATTCATGTATCGATTCTCACAGTTTGGAGTTCGCGTAGAAGTATTAAATCGATTCCGTTCTGCCAAAGAAAAGAAGGATATCATCAAAGCCGTACAAGATGGTCAAGTAGATATCTTAATCGGCACCCATGCCTTATTGAGTAAGCAAATACAGTTCAAAAAGCTAGGCCTATTAGTAGTGGATGAAGAACAACGATTTGGGGTAGCGCAAAAAGAAAAATGGAAACAATGGGCTACGAATATTGATATTTTAACCCTCAGTGCCACACCGATTCCGCGGACCTTGCATATGTCCTTGGTAGGGGTTCGGGAAATGAGTGTCATTCATACACCGCCAATGGAGCGGTTACCAGTACAAACTTATGTGGTAGAGTTTGATATGCAAGTGGTGACGGAAGCGATTCGTCGTGAGCTACAACGAGGTGGACAGGTGTATTTTGTATATAACAAGGTACAGTCCATTACGCATATGGAAGAGCAATTACAACGTGCCATGCCGGACTTACGCATTGCAGTGGCCCATGGACAAATGGCAGGAACTATGATGGAACATGTGATGCAAGACTTTACAGAGGGGCAATATGATGTGCTCTTATGTACGAGCATTATCGAAACGGGCTTAGATATTCCGAATGCCAATACCATTATTATCTACGATGCAGACCACTTGGGTCTTTCACAGTTGTACCAAATGCGAGGACGTGTGGGACGTTCTAGTCAGCGGGCCTATGCCTATTTCATGTATCGTCCCGATAAGGTGTTAAATGAAAGCGCCGAAAAACGGTTGAAAGCTATCCAAGAATTTACTGAATTGGGGGCAGGATTTAAGCTAGCTATGCGAGATATGGAAATTCGTGGAGCGGGCAATTTATTAGGGGCTCAACAACATGGTAATATTGCGGCGGTAGGTTTTGCTATGTATGCTGCCATGTTAGAAGAAGCCATCGCTAAAGTACAGAAAAAAGATATGCCAGAACGGCCATTGCCAGCACCAGTGGTGGATGTGGGCATCGATGCTTTTATAGACAGTGCTTACATTCATGATGAAGCTCGCAAAATTTCTGTGTACCAACGATTGTTACAAATTGATACAAAAGCTGGTTTAGACGATTTTGTAGATGAATTGATCGACCGTTTTGGATCCCCTACGAAACCAGTGGAACGCCTTATCAAGCTAGCAAGTATTAAAGAACGTGCTCGTGCTTTAGGCATGAAGAGCATCATTCGTAAAGATGGGAATATTCTATTAACTTGGCAAGATGAATCGAAAATGGAAGATTGGGATATGGGAGCCATTAGTGAAACTATTTGGAAACATATGAAGCATCGTGGGTCGAATCCAACAGTATGGGCATACACTCTGCAAACTGGTGATGTAATTCGCCAAGTAGAACAAGTAATGAGTGAGTTTGAACGAAAACTTCCAAAGGAGGGCTAATATGACAGGATTTATGAAAGGAGCTATGATCTTAACCGTAGCAGGGTTACTGGTGAAAGTCATAGGAGCCATCAGTAAGGTCATTGTAGCCCGTATTTTGGGCGGTGAAGGGGTAGGGCTGTACCAAATGGCCTATTCTCTGTATCAGCTTATCATTAGCATTGGCGCAGCGGGTTTGCCGGTGGCTATTTCCATTATGATTGCTCGTAAAGTAGGACAGGAGGACTTTCGAGGGGCACGACATATCTTTAAGGTCGCCTTGACCACTATGGGGATTATAGGTGTATTGCTGAGTATAGGATTTTACCTAGCCATTCCTTATGTCATCGAGGTGGGTCTTATTACAGATAGTCGAGCAGAAGGTGCTTTATTAGCGGTAGCCCCTGCTATTGGGATTGTATCCTTGCTGGCGTGTTTTCGTGGCTACTTTCAGGGATTTCAAAATATGCTACCCACCGGTATATCCCAGGTGTGCGAACAGTTAGGACGTGTCCTTGTGATGGTAGGGGCAGCTATCTATTTCTTGCCCCAAGGCATTGAGTTAGCATCCAGTCGAGCGGCCTTATCTTCTGTGATCGGTGTCGGTTTAGGACTTGTGGTGTTGCTGTATTATTATGGACGAGAAGCTAGGCTAGAAGGGCAGGTATACCCTTTAGAATCACCGCGCAAAATCATACAAGAACTAATCGTATTGGCTCTTCCAGTGGCACTAGCCAATATTATGATACCTCTCATAGGAGCTATCGATTTATGGTTAGTACCACAACAGCTGATGCTATCGGGATATGGCAAGGAAGAGGCGACCACAGCCTTTGGGTATTTGACGGGGATGGCTACTTCCTTGATTAGTTTACCTGTCATCGTGACCATGTCCTTAGCTACAAGCTTGGTACCTGCTATATCTAGACTACATAGAGAACGAGATCAAGAAGAAATTCATCATCGTATGCGAACGGCACTACGGATGACAAATATTGTAACTATCCCTGCTTTTGTCGGATTATGTGTATTGGCTACACCCATCTCTCAGATGATGTTCAACACGCCAAATGCAGGTGGTGCCATTGCGGTTCTTAGCGCTAGTATTTGGTTATTAGGGGTACAACAGGTTACCACAGGTGCCTTACAGGGCTTAGGACATACAGCAATCCCTATGTTTACATTGCTCTTAGGGGCGGTACTGAAAATCTTACTAAACCTCTATTTAACACCACAATGGGGCATTGAAGGAGCTGCGTGGGCTACCAATGTAGACTTTGGCATTGCGGCAATAGCGAATGTATATATACTGTATCGCAGTACATCGTTTCAGGTTTCTTTCATAGAAATTGGAAAAATACTATTCTCGTCCCTAGCCATGGGGGGCGGTACGGTGATGGTTTATAATTTTATAAGTACTATCCTATCGAATACGATGAGTGTGGCACTTTCTATCGTTCTGGGAATTCTATTCTATGTGGTAGCATTAGGTATCACGAAAACGATGGAATTGAAAGAATTTAAAAGTTTGGCAAAACAAGCTATGAAGAAAGGAGGATCTAAGTGAGTCAAAAAGAAATGAGTCCTTTTACATTGGATCCCTTGGTGGAGGTACTAGCTGAATTGCGGGGACCTAATGGATGCTCTTGGGACAAATTGCAAACTCATAGTTCCTTGCGGAGATATTTATTAGAAGAAGTCTATGAAACTCTAGAAGCAATTGACGAACAAAATGTAGATCATTTACGAGAAGAGTTAGGCGATTTGTTGCTACAAATTGTATTCCATGCGCGAGTGGCGGAAGAAAATGGACATTTCACGATGCAAGATGTGGTGGATGACATAACGGCAAAAATGATACGGCGCCACCCTCATGTGTTCCAAACAGCAGACCGAAAAACAGTGGGGGATACATTAGCTAATTGGGAAGAATTGAAGGCGAAGGAAAAAGGGCACGAACGCACATCTATTTTGGATGGAATTTCTCCCGGCTTACCAGCTCTGTTACGAGCCCAAAAATTGCAAGAAAAAGCAAGTAAAGTAGGCTTTGATTGGCCTACGGAAGAAGGGGTATGGGCTAAGTTTTATGAAGAAATAGATGAATTTAAACAAGAAATAATCAAAAAAGATGCAGAAAAAGCAGAAGAAGAGGGAGGAGATGTACTTTTTTCCTTGATAAATCTGTTTAAATGGTATAAAATAGTCGGAGAAAACGCACTACACCGCACAAACACAAAGTTTATACGGCGTTTTTCTTCCGTGGAACAAGAGGTTCAACGGAGTGGAAAACAATGGGATGATTTTACTCTCGAAGAGCTAGATGAATTTTGGGAAGCGGCTAAGGTGAAACTTAACTCGAATGATTAAGTTAGAGGATACTATTTTTAAGGGAGGTTCAATCATGAACAAAACTGAATTAATCGCAAGTGTTGCAGCAAAAGCTGAATTGACAAAAAAAGATGCTGAAAAAGCAGTAAAAGCTTTATTCGACACAATCGGCGAAGCATTAGCGAAAGAAGAAAAAGTACAAGTTATCGGTTTCGGTACTTTCGAAGTTCGTACTCGTGCTGAACGTACTGGTCGCAACCCTCGTACAAAAGAAGAAATGACAATTCCAGCGTCCAAAGCCCCAGCTTTCAAAGCAGGTAAACAATTAAAAGATCTTGTTAATGGACCAGCTGCGCCAGTTCGCAAAAAATAATTCAGGTCATTCCTAAGAGATGTAAATAACGCCACGGTTCCATGCCTATATGGTTTGGAATAGTGGCGTTGTTTTGTATCTCTTTTAATTTGTGATAGAATAGACATAATGTAGTGTTCTAATGAACTCATTAGGACTAGGTAAATCGTTATGACGCATCTAAAGAAAGGAGGTCTCATGGGTCAACGTATTTTAATCGTATCTGCTTCCATCGGAACAGGTCATACGCAAGCAGCGCTCGCCATACAGGAATATTGGCAACAGAAGGATCCAAGTGCTGTAGTACATCATGTAGACTTCCTTGGAACAGATACGTTCTCTTTTGATAATCTGTTGAAAGAAACGTACTTCAAGATGCTTGACTTTTTCCCCTTCCTCTATGATATCGTGTATCGATGGTCGGGGGCTGAATGGAAAGGTAGTGTAGCACAGACCGTAGTGTCTTGGATGCTGAAAAATCGAATGGAAAAGCTCATTGAAAAGGAAGCTCCAGATTTAATTGTCTGTACCCATCCCTTTCCCTGCGGGGCTGCCAGTGTATTGAAACGGCATCGGAAAATCGATATTCCTATTGCAGCAGTACTCACAGATTTTGCAGCTCATCAATTTTGGCGCTATGATGAAATCGATGCGTACCATGTGGCAATACCATCTATGGTGTACGAAGTGCTAAATATGGGAGTGCCCTTGGAAAAAATCCATGTGACGGGCATTCCTATTATGCGCCATTTTTTTGAACCCTTAGAGGAACCCTATGGTAGCGATCAGTGTAAGCGTGTACTGCTCATGGGAGGTGGCCTTGGCCTAGGCTGTGTAGAAGAAGCGTTACAACGGTTAGATCATGTACCGGGCATCGATGAAATTCATGTAGTGGCTGGCTTAAACGATGGATTGTACAACTCGTTACATCATATGAAAGATTCCCTACGCACACCGATTTCTATTTATGGATATACTAATGAGATTCCGCAGTTGATGCGGAAAGCGACCTTGCTTGTGACAAAACCTGGGGCCCTGACTTGTATGGAAGGGGTCACCATCGGGGTACCAATGGTATTCTTTAATGCCATCCCTGGGCAAGAAGAAGCCAACGCAGAACTATTAGAACAAAAGGGCTGTGGCAAGTGGGCACGACACATTGAAAACTTGGATGATGTAGTCGGTGCTTTGTTACAAAATGAGGAACGGTTGCAGGCCATGCATGAAGCGGCTAAAGCTTGGAAGGTTGATGGAGCAGCGGAAATCGTAGCTGCTTGTGAAGAGATGATTGCACATAAGACAGAGAAAAGTTAAATACAATAGGAAACTGTTGAGGCTAGAGTAGCAATGATTCCCTTAGGTATATAAGCTGAATAAAAAAGGCTGTCACACCATGTACACAGTACATGGGATGACAGCCTTTTGCTGTATTACTCGCTATAGGAGTCCATTTCAGAATCGTAACGCTCGATATTTTCATTGCGAATATCTTGCAACGTATCTAGCAATTCTTCCGCACTTTCCACACGTAGGAACAAGTCTTTCAACTCTTCGCCGTTCGAAAGTGTTACGCTCCATTGAAATGTATCATTATCATCATACACAGAAACAATTACAGGCGTATCCATTGAAACAGGAATGCGGCCATCCTCATCGGAAACAATGGCGTATTGACCATCTTCTTCCTCGCTACCATCAGATAGTTCGTACAATAGAACATCCCGTTCGTCAACTTCTACAATTTCAAAACCAATATCTTCAAACTCTTGCTGAACCGTGTCAGTGTCCATGACAACCTCCTTATAAAATAATGAATATATTACTTTCATTCTAATCCATGGAAGTAGGCGTGTCAATGCAAATCTATAGTTGACATACGTATGAGCACGTACTATATTAAGTATAAGGTTTACTTTTGTGTGCAATTAGTAATTTCGTATATAACTAAATGAAAGCTGGTGATTGTATTGGTAACACCCAAAGAAGTATTGAAAGAATTAAAAAAGGACGGTTCGTATATTGATCGAATACGAGGGTCTCATCATATGTTAAAACATACTAGCAAAGCTGGACGTGTTACAGTACCTGTACATAAAGAAGATTTAAAGCCTAAAACATAACATACAATATTAAAGCAAGCGGGAATTAAATAAAGTAATGACGATGAAATAGGAGGTATACTATGAGAAAAGAAATGTATCCAGCGATTTTTAGCAGTGATGGAAATGGGGGATACACCATAAGTTTTCCAGACTTGTTAGGCTGTGTTACAGAAGGTGATACATTGGCAGAAGCTGTAGAAATGGCGGAAGATGCTTTGGGGCTTTACTTATATTCATTAAGTGAAGATAAAGAAACATTTCCAACACCTACCAACCCAACAGATGTTCAATGTAGTTCGGGCGAGTTTATAGGATTAGTAAAATGGGATGAAGAAGCATATTTGAGAAAGACAGATAATCGAGCTGTAAAAAAAACGCTTACCATTCCTAGTTGGCTAAATCATAAGGCAGAAGAGAAAAATTTAAATTTTTCTAAAATATTACAAAGTGCATTAAAACAAGAATTAGGAATTGTATAAACGAATATGAACATCTTAACATTACAAAATATAGAAAAATCCTATGGCACACGGTTATTATTTAAAAACGTAAATGTAACCATAGCCTCTCATCATCGCATTGGCTTAATTGGTGTCAATGGAACAGGAAAAACAACTTTATTGCAGGTCTTAGAAGGAACGCAAGAACCAGATAAGGGTAGTATAGAGCGAAATGGGAAGGCCACAATTCATCGATTGGAACAAGATCCGTATATTGATGAAACAAACACATTGCTAGACAATGTATTATTAGGGGACCATCCGAAACTTTCATTGGTGCGAGATTTTGAAAGAGCTTTACAAGATCCAGAATCGCCGCAGTATATGAAATTATTAGCGCGCATGGATGAAGAAGATGGCTGGATTGTAGAACAAGAAGCGAAAATGATATTGACTCGTCTTGGCTTTCACGATGTACATGGGTCAGCAAAGTCATTATCTGGGGGACAACGGCGGAGACTGGCATTAGCTAGAGCCTTGGTCTATCCTTGTGATTTATTATTGCTTGATGAGCCTACGAATCATTTGGACGAGGCCACCATTGAATGGCTAGAACTATATTTAAAAGATAGAAAAGGCGCCGTATTATTGAGCACCCATGATAGATATTTCCTAGATGCCGTATGCAACACCATATGGGAATTATCAAATCAGACCATATATGAATTTCAAGAGACCTATGAAACCTATGTATCGTTGAAAGAAGAACGAGAAGCGCAGTTAGATGCTATTGAAGAAAAACGGAGAAAGTTAATTGCTAGTGAACTGAAGTGGGTGCGCCGTGGTGCGAAGGCACGAACCACGAAACAGAAGGCACGATTGCAACGATTTGAGCAATTGAAAGCTATGGAAAAACGACAAAAGGTAGGCACTGTAGATCCTATCGTATTAGCCTCTCGTTTAGGAAATACAATCTTCGACATAGAACATCTATCCTTTTCCTATGATACAGGACGAGAGGTGATTAAAGATTTCACCTATCATATGGTACGCCATGATCGTATCGGTGTGGTGGGACCTAATGGAATTGGTAAGACGACCTTGATGAAGCTATTCCAAGGTGCATTAGAACCGACCGAGGGCACTATGGGGCGTGGAGAAACAGTTCGCATTGGATATTTCTCACAACAATTACCAATCTTTAAAGAAGACCAACGGGTGTTGGACTATATTCGAGAAAATCGCTCCTACTTGCACTTGCCCGATGGTAGCTCTATAAGTGCCGGTCAACTATTGGAACGCTTTTTATTTCCGCCCTCTCATCATGGTTTGCCAATCCGTAAGTTATCTGGTGGTGAAAAACGTCGTCTCTTTTTATTGCGTATCTTAATGGATGCACCGAATGTGCTCCTCCTAGATGAGCCAACTAATGACCTAGATATTCCGACTCTAGAAGTGTTGGAAGATTTCTTAGATTCTTATAGTGGTATTGTCATCACCGTGTGCCATGATCGATACTTTCTAGATCGTGTAGTAGATAAACTCTTTGTATTCACCGGAGACGGGCACATCGAGGTGTATCATGGAGGTTACTCCGATTATGAAGCGGATACGAACCTAACCAGTGCCATGGGTGGTGATACAAAACGTGGTGTCCTACGTCATGCTGTACAGGTACAGGGCGGCTCCGCTGATCCTAAGGAGCAGGATGTGGAACACCATGATAATGAAGGGGGGCTAGTGGATACTGAAAGTGAGGGTATACATACAACGTCACGTGCTACAGGCATAGATGTGAATGCGAGTATGAATCCAGTAGCGATAAAGACTACTGTGGATAGCAACGAAGGTGCTAAAAAGAAACTGACCCTAGGGGAGATGAAGGAACTTGAACAATTAGAACTTCGCATTGCAGAATTAGAAGGCCTAGTGAAAGCTTATGATGCCATGATTGCTCAAGGGGGCAGTGACTATAGCGCTATTGAAAATACCATTAAAGAACGAGAACAAGTGGTAGAAGAATTAGAAATGAGTACCTTACGTTGGTTGGAATTGGAGGAGAGGAAGTAAACGTATCTTAGTGTAGTTTGAGATGGTTTATATTGGTTAATGTAAACAATAAAAAATGATAAATATTTTTAATTTTTAAATACTTTTAAAAATTTACATATTGAATAATTGGTGGTATACTTCGGGTAAAGGTGGAAATAGATAGAATATGTCAGTACTCTGCCGTGTCAAGCGAGGAAACTTGGACACTCCCACATCATGGGCGGTCTGGCTGCTATCTAGTCTACTTAGTTTGATGTTTTCTTTTATCATGAAAAAACAGTTAGCAGTATTAGCAGCAACAGCAGTATTGGGTGTGACTTCAGCATTTGCAGCAAATCCTTTCTCTGATGTGACGCCACAAGATTGGGCATACCAAGCAGTAGCTCAATTGGCAGCACAAGGCGTAGTGAACGGGTATCCAGATGGCACTTTCCAAGGTCAACACAACATCACTCGTTACGAAATGGCACAAATGGTTGCCAAAGCATTAGTTCGTCAAGATCGTGTTGACGCTGAACAAAATGCAATCATCAACCGCTTAGCTAATGAATTCTCCGCTGAATTGAACAACTTAGGCGTTCGTGTAGCTACATTAGAAAACAAAGTGGGCAACTTCAAATTCACTGGTGATGCACGTTTGAAATTTGTGGGCAATGAAAAAACTACCGATTCTTATACATACTTTAAAAAAGATGATAAAGGCCATGCTACAGATGGATTCTATAAAGAAAAAACAATCAGAAAATCCAATTTTGATTATCGTGGACGTGTTCAATTTGCAGCGACTGTCAATGACAACACAAAAGCTGTAATTCGTATGACAGCTAACAAAGAGTTTGGTGCAGCAGGTACTCCAGCAGCAAAAATTGATCGTATCTATGTGCAACATAATTTTGGAAAATACCTAACAGCTACAGCTGGCCGTCATGACTTATTTGTTGGTGGTGGCTTAACATATGATGGCGTAACAGAAGGTGCTACTGTTATGGTAGGTAAAGATGCGTTAAATGCATCCGTAACTTATGGTTATGCACCTGACTTAGCTTTTAAAGTAGTACAAGGTACTACTAAAGATAAACCAGGTACAGGATTCTATACAGAGTCAGGTTATGCAGATAATCAACGTGATAATGCACAATTAACAGTATTCCAAATCAATGGTAAAGTAGGTCCTAAAGTAGATCTTGGTGCATTCTATACAAAAGTATCTGCTGTACGTGCTGGTAATACACAACATATGGCTGACGTAGCTACTTATTTAGGAGTTAAAGAAAAAGATTTGCCAAAAGCAACAGAAAAATTAGACTTCTATGGTGTACATGCTAATGCTGATTTAGGTCATAACGTAAAAGTGGATGGCGAGTTCGCTAAATTCAGTCATGTAAAACATTCTAATGCGTGGACAGCAGGTATCGCCTATGGCGCTTATGATATGAAAAAAGCAGGCACTTGGATGTTAAAAGCTCAATATGTAGATCTTGATGTATTAGCTCCAGTATTCTCCTCTACATTCTGGACTCCATATAACCAAAACTTCAAAACTTGGGCAGTATCTGGTAAATATGCAGTGGCTAAAAATATTGGCTTAGCAGCATACTCCACATTGGGAGCAAAAGATAAACAAGGTAATGATGTAGCTGAATACTATCGTGCTGAATTAAACTACAAATTCTAATGCAATAGATATAAGTAGTATAACTGTATTATAAAAATTACAGATAAAATGGCGGTTAGTTGGTAGAACCAACTAACCGTTTTTGATACTTAACACCTATTTATAGATTTTATAGAGCATAAAGAATATGTAAGGTAGTATAAACTATGTAGCTTTTATGGACCATATAGGAGATAGTTAAAAATTCTATCGCAAGAAACATAAAATAAATATCGAAAAAAATCGTATATTGTTTGCAATTGCCAGGATATTATGGTACCATTAAGCATATCCAAAGTGGATACTATGATACAGAATCAGTACAATCAAAGTTGTATATATGTGGAGGAAACATGGACACTCCAATGAAAAAACGGTGAAGTGCACTGGTTATTTTATAGTATGCATAAATTTTATTTATTTTCATTGAGAGGTAATTATCATGAAAAAACAATTAGCAGTATTAGCTGCAACAGCAGTATTGGGTGTAACTTCTGCATTCGCAGCAAACCCATTCTCCGACGTAACTCCACAAGATTGGGCATACCAAGCAGTAGCTCAATTGGCTTCCCAAGGTATCGTTAATGGTTATCCAGATGGCACTTTCAAAGGCCAAAACAATATCACTCGTTACGAAATGGCTCAAATGGTAGCGAAAGCTTTAGTTCGTCAAGATCGTGTTGATGCTGAACAAAATGCAATCATCAACCGTTTAGCTAACGAATTCTCCGCTGAGTTGAACAACTTAGGTGTTCGTGTAGCTACATTGGAAAACAAAGTGGGCAACTTTGCATTCACTGGTGATGCTCGTTTAAAATATGAAGGATCTCACACTACAGAAAATGCATATGTAAATAATGAAGACAGCGAAACGGATAAACGTTCTAAATTTGACTACCGTGCACGTGTACAATTCGAAGCAACTGTAAATGACAACACGAAAGCAGTAGTTCGTTTAGCAACAGGCGATAAAGAGTTTGGTGCAGCAGGTAACCCTGAAACAACATTAGATCGCGTATATGTACAACATAACTTTGGTAAATATGCAACAGCTACAGTAGGTCGTCAAGACTTAGTAATTGGTAGCGGTCTTACTTATGATGGAGCTTTCGAAGGTGCACAAGCAACTGTTGGTAAAGATAAATTAAATGCAACTGTATCCTATGGTTATATGGTTGATGGAGATTTAGCTGATTTATCCCGTGAAGAAAATGCACAAACTACATCTTATCAATTAAACGCAAAACTAGGTAAACATGTTGATGCAAAAGGCTACTATGTTCAATATCATGGCGATAAATCTGTAAACTACTTTGGTGGTGCAGTAGATACTCATTTTGGTCCACATAGCAAAGTATGGTTAGGTGGCGAGTATTCTCGATTTGAAACATTAGGCGCAGCTGGTGAAGGCTGGACAGCAGGTATCGGTTATGGTAAATATGATATTACTAAACCAGGTACTTGGGGTGCAAAAGCTCAATACTTCCGTCTTGGAGAAGTATCTCCTGTAACATCTCCTACATGGAACTTACCTGATATTTCCAATTCTAACTTCCGTGGTTGGTTGGGAACTATTGATTATGCAGTGGCTAAAAATGTAGGTATTACTGCAAATGCTCAATTACGTGGTAAATATTTAGATGGTTACGAAGTACCGGATTATTACCGTGTAGAATTGAACTACCAATTCTAATTGAATAATTAGTAAAAAGAACTCCTTCGGGGGTTCTTTTTTTGCTTTATAATATATGTTAGAACGATTCATAAAAGACTGGGATTAGTCTACCAATTTATTTTCACCTATACCCCTCATTTTGCCCTATAACCTGAATCTGAACTATAGAACGAAACGAGTTGGTATTCATAGTGATGAGTTTAAATGGCAATGTATATGATTAAAATACATTGAAGAATGAGGTAAATGCATGAATTGTTGCCATGTTAGTCATTTTATGATATTATAAATGTAATCCAAGTGGATATCTAAAGGAACTGTATGACACTATATAAAAATGTGAGGAAACATGGACACTCCATTGAAATATGAAAATGATGCACGACTTAGGTTTTCACTTGGGTATGTGTATTTTTTATTTTTCATTGAGAGGTAATTATCATGAAAAAACATTTAGCAGTATTAGCTGCAACAGCAGTATTGGGTGTTACTTCTGCATTCGCAGCAAACCCATTCTCCGATGTAACTCCACAAGATTGGGCATACCAAGCAGTAGCTCAATTAGCTTCCCAAGGTATCGTTAACGGTTACCCAGATGGCACATTCAAAGGCCAACAAAACATCACTCGTTATGAAATGGCTCAAATGGTAGCTAAAGCTTTAGTTCATCAAGATCGTGTTGACGCTGAACAAAACGCTATCATCAACCGTTTAGCTAACGAGTTCTCCGCTGAGTTGAATAACTTAGGCGTTCGTGTTGCTGCATTGGAAAACAAAGTGGGTAACTTCAAATTCACTGGTGACGCTCGTTTGAAATTTACTGGTACAGAAAAAGAAACTAACACATTTGAAGTTCTTGATAAGCCAAATGCAGATGGAGAACTTATTGAACCAAAAACTGTCAAAAAGTCTAAATTTGATTATCGTGGTCGTGTACAATTTGCAGCAACTGTAAATGAAAATACAAAAGCAGTTGTTCGCTTAACAGCTAGTAAAGAGTTCGGTGCAGCAGGAAATCCTGAAACTGCTATTGATCGTGTATATGTACAACATAACTTTGGTAAACAATTGACTGCTACTGCAGGTCGTCATGATGTAACAATTGGTGCAGGTTTAACATATGATGATGTATTAGAAGGTGCTACAGTTATGGCGGGTAAAGATAGTCTAAATGTGGCAGTTGTTTATGGTTATGCTCCAGAATTAAAATATAATGCTGTAGTTGGTAGTACAAAAGATAAACCAGGAACAGACTTTAAAGAAATCTCTTTATATGCAGATAATCAAAAAGATAATGCACAATTGGCAATTTTCCAATTAAATGGTATGGTTGGAAAGAATGTTAAATTAGGCGGATTCTATACTAAAGTTAATGGTGTAAAAGCTGTTGATGCAGTTAATTTTGCTCTTGGTGGAGAAGGTGCCTTACCAGAAAAAGTAAGTAAAGATTTAGCTAAAAAATCTTTAGATTTCTACGGTTTTAATGCAAAAGCTATGTTAGGTTCTAAAGTAACTGTAGATGGTGAATTTGCAAAATTCAAAGATATTAAACATTCTAATGCATGGACTGCAGGTATTGCATATGGCGATTATAATATGAAAAAACAAGGTACATGGATGGTGAAAGCTCAATATGTAAATCTTGATACATTAGCTCCAGTATTCTCTTCTACATTCTGGACTCCATACAACCAAAACTTTAAAACTTGGGCTGTATCCAGTAAGTATGCAGTAGCTAATAATGTTGGCTTGGCAGCATACTCTACAATTAATGCTAAAGATAAAGACGGTAATAGCGTAGCTGATTACTATCGTGCAGAACTTAACTACAATTTCTAATTTGCTAGTTACACATACAAAAAGAACTCCTTCGGGAGTTCTTTTTTATATGATAAATGATGGATTGTAAATAGGATTACTCCATATACTTAGGGATTGTATTAAAAGTATGGAGTCAATGTATTCAATTTTTATTTGCAATTTAAGTGAAACTTGGGGCTAAGTAAGTCTTTATTAATTATCTTGATATAGGAGTTTTAAAGGTCTAAAATGATGTATGAAAAGATTGGAATAATAAATGTTATAGCCAATAGTTAGATATGATTATTAAAAGTATATATATCTTGAATACAAAAAATAAACGAAACGCTTATTTATTAGGAAGTATTTGCTTTATATGGATATTCTATGATATGATACTTTCAAGTCAAGTATGTTTGCTATGATTTAGATTATAGATATGTCATTACTGAATGTTGAGGAAACTTGGACACTCCATGAAAAGTAATACGATGATATAATCAGTCAAGCTATATATATGAGACGATGTATATTATTTTATTTTTCATTGAGAGGTAATTATCATGAAAAAACATTTAGCAGTATTAGCAGCAACAGCAGTATTGGGTGTAACTTCAGCGTTTGCAGCAAATCCTTTCTCTGATGTGACACCACAAGATTGGGCATACCAAGCAGTAGCTCAATTGGCAGCACAAGGCGTAGTTAACGGCTACCCAGATGGTACATTCAAAGGACAAAACAACATCACTCGTTACGAAATGGCACAAATGGTAGCTAAAGCATTAGTTCGTCAAGATCGTGTTGACGCTGAACAAAATGCAATCATCAACCGTTTAGCTAACGAATTCTCCGCTGAGTTGAACAACTTAGGCGTTCGTGTTGCTACATTGGAAAACAAAGTGGGCAACTTTAAATTCACTGGTGATGCTCGTCTTCGTTACACTGGTAAAAACGATGCTCGTGATTCTAAATTCGACTACCGTGGTCGTGTAAAATTCGAAGCAACTGTAAATGACAATACGAAAGCAGTAGTACGTTTAGCGGGTAGCAAAGAGTTCGGTGCAGAGGGTGCTCCTAAAGCTGAACTTGACCGTGTATATGTACAACATAACTTCGGTAAATATGCAACTGTAGCTGCTGGTCGCCAAGATTTGACAGTTGGTAATGGTCTTGCATTTGATGGTGGTACTTTTGAAGGTGTAGTTGCTACAGCTGGTAAAGATAAATTGAATGCGTCTGTGGCATATGGCTATCTACAAAGTGGAACATATGGTAAATTAGAACTTGATAAAGCGACTCGTGCTGAAAACTCCCAAGTAACAGTATATCAATTGAACACTATGCCAACTGAAAAATTAGCAGTAAAAGGTTTCTATGCTGATGCTCATGAAAAAAATGTACATAATGCATATGGTGCATCTCTAGATCTTAAACTTGGCAACAAAGTTTGGGCTGGCGGTGAATATGTGAAAACAGAAACTCAAGGTGCTAATGGTGAAGCTTGGACAGCGGGCTTAGGTTATGGAAATTATAACATGGCAAAACAAGGTACTTGGTCTGTTAAAGGTCAATACTACAATATTAAAAAAGATGCGCCTGTAATCGATTCCGCACTAGGTTTAGCGAAAAAAGGTAATAAAGGTGTATATGCAACAGCTAAATATGCTGTAGCTAAAAACGTAGGTCTTGCAGCTACTGCTACTATTGATACTAAAGATCAAGCTAACAAAGCACAAGCTGAATCCTATCGTGCAGAACTTAACTACAAATTCTAATTTGCAAGTTAATCATATAAAAAGAACTCCTTCGGGAGTTCTTTTTTTGTTTTTAATCTGATAAGTATTTCAATAAGCTATATTTGAGCTCTTTGTCAAATTTTGAGACAGCAATTAATCTATTCAGGATCTATAATTCATGTTGAGGATACTATAGAAAACGAGCCATTAGCATACGATAAAAAAGTTTTAGTTTTTGGTAAAGAAATAAATGCTAATTGAAATTTTTTCTTAATTAAAATCTTCATATCGTGCAATAAAACGATGATAAGGTATTGAGTTTTAATGTAGTATGTGGTATGATATTCACAAGTCAAATAAGAATAATATAGATTAGAGGATAGCGATGTATCTACTAGTATGTGAGGAAACGTGGACACTCCATTGAAAAGTAGTACAATGATATGCTCGAATCTATCTAAGCTTAGGAGACAATGTATATTATTTTATTTTTCATTGAGAGGTAATTATCATGAAAAAACATTTAGCAGTATTAGCTGCAACAGCAGTATTGGGTGTAACTTCTGCATTCGCAGCAAACCCATTTGCAGACGTAACTCCACAAGATTGGGCATACCAAGCAGTAGCTCAATTGGCTTCCCAAGGCGTAGTTAACGGCTATCCAGATGGCACTTTCCAAGGCCAAAACAACATCACTCGTTTTGAAATGGCTCAAATGGTAGCAAAAGCTATGGCTCGTCAAGATCGTGTTGACGCTGAACAAAACGCTATCATCAACCGTTTGGCTAACGAATTCTCCACTGAATTGAACAACTTGGGCGTTCGTGTTTCCACATTGGAAAACAAAGTAGGCAACTTCGCATTCACTGGTGATGCTCGTCTTCGTTACCAAAATAGAAAAGTTGAAAATGCTGATAAATCCGAGACTTATAAATCTAAATTTGACTACCGTGGCCGTGTACAATTCGAAGCAACTGTAAATGACAACACAAAAGCAGTAGTTCGTTTAGTGGGCGAAAAAGAAGAGTTTGGTGGAAAAGGTAACCCAACAACAGCGCTTGACCGTGTATATGTACAACATAACTTCGGTAAATACGTAACTGCAACTGCTGGTCGTCAAGACTTGATGGTTGGTAATGGCCTTGTATATGATGATGTATTCGAAGGTGCAGTAGTAACAGCTGGTAAAGATAAATTGAATGCTTCTGTTGCATACGGTTACTTACAAGGTGGCGAAGCAGAAGGTGTTGAACGTAAAGATAATGCTCAAGTAACGGTTTACCAATTAAACTACAAACCAGTAGAAAAAGTAACTGTTAAAGGTTTCTACGCTGATATTCATGAAAAAGATGGAAATAGTGTATATGGTGCATCTGTTGATGCTAAATTAGGCTCCAAAGTTTGGGTTGGTGGCGGGTATGCTAAAGAAGAAGCTACAGGTGCTGCAGGCGAAGCTTGGACAGCAGGCGTAGGTTATGGCGAAGCTGATATGGCTAAAGCTGGTACTTGGGGTGCAAAAGTTCAATACTTTGATTTGAAAAAAGAAGCTCCAGTAGTATCCAATACTTGGAACTTGAACGATCAAAACCGCAACTACAGAGGTTACTTAGCAACTGTTGATTACACTGTAGCTAAAAACATTGGTTTATCTGCTTATGCTACATTTGACAGCAAGAAAAAAGATGATAATAATAAATCTGTTGACTTGCCTGAATACTATCGTGCAGAACTTAACTACAAATTCTAATTTGATAGTTACACATATAAAAAGAACTCCTTCGGGAGTTCTTTTTTTGCATACTTGATAGTATAAAATACACTTATGAGCGCCTAGAATATAAATTTATTATTCAGGGGATAACATAATATATAATAAAAATCATAAAGGCTAATAATGGTTATGTTGTGGAATCTAGTGCATGCACCTATTTTATGTGTATAGTAGATATCAGTAAGGGTAAGACCTATTCTATCGGTGTAGATACATACTAGGGATTAGCATATGATGATTTACTTTTAGAATAAATTGTATATTCACAAAGTGTGTATAGATGTCTATATAAATTGCATTTAATGTATACCTATGATACTATTAAAGCAAGTCTAACAGATATAGTAAGGGGATGCATGTAGAGCTACTTGCTACTCGATGAGAATGCGGGGATGCTCAATGGAAAGTAATACATAACAGTATCTGATCTTCTATATGAATGGACAAGGGTATTATTTGTTTTTATAAAGGGTATTCATTATGAGAAAACAATTAGCAGTATTAGCAGCAACAGCGGTGTTGGGTGTAACATCTGCCTTGGCAGCACATCCATTTTCTGATGTAACAGCACAAGATTGGGCATATCAAGCTGTAGAACGATTGGCAGCAGAAGGGGTTATCCAAGGTTATCCAGATGGCACGTTCAAAGGTCAACGTAACATCACTCGTTATGAAATGGCACAAATGATCGCTAGAGCTGATGCGCATCAAGATGAAGTAACAGCAGAGCAAAAAGCAGTTATCCAACGTTTGGCGAATGAATTTGCTAATGAATTGCAAGCATTTGGCGTGCGAGTGAATAGATTAGAAGATAAAGTGGGGAACTTTAAATTTAGTGGGGATGCACGGTTAAGATATACGAATATGGATCTTGATACTAAAAAGACAAAATCAGATAAATCTGCGTTCTTATATCGTGCAAGAGTAAAATTTGAGGCAGAAGCTAACGATAGAACAAAAGTAGGCGTACGATTGCATTCAGGTGATACTCCTTTTTCAGGTAGCTCCTCTGGTCCAGGAGGGGATGCTGGAAATGGTATAGATGAAGCATATGTTCAATATAAAATTAACGATCATACTCTAGCTACTGTAGGTAAAAAAGATTATATTGTTGGTAACGGTCTTTCTTATGATGATAGTTTACGAGGGGCGATAGTTAGTTATGAAAAGGATAACTTAAACGCTATTTTTGCTCATGGGTATATTGCCTCTAATGATAAGTCTGCTGTATCCGTATATCAACTAAATTATCGTATAAATGATAAAGCTACAGTTAAAGGGTTTTATTTAGATCGTCATGGTTCAAAAAATAATGGATTCGAAACTAAAAAAAACAACAGATATTTTTGGCGCTTCGGTAGATTTAAGGCTTGGTCATCATAATAATATTTGGCTAGGCGGTGAATATATCAGAAAAGAGCGACAAGGTGCAAATGGTGAAGCATGGACTGCTGGTATCGGCTACGGCTCAGCTGATATCACAAAACCAGGTACATGGGGAGCTAAGGTCCAGTATTTTGACTTTAAAAAAGAAACATTTGTAAAATACAGAACCTGGAAAACACCTACACATAAAGTTGGAAGTGATGATTATGGTCATGCAGATTATAAAGGTTGGTTAGGGACCGTAGACTATACAATAGCTAAAAATCTAGGAGTATCTGCGTATGCTGGTTATCGCAGTAAAACACAAGATGGTGAAAAGTTGCCAAATTACTATGGTATAGATGTAAATGTTAATTTTTAGATAAAGATAATACCTAAAAGAACTCCTCCAGGGGTTCTTTTTGTCTATCTATATATAGAGAGATAGAGAGTGTGTGTTAATCTTTGTTTCTAATCGGCTGGGTGATATGAACTTTATAACGAGGGTATGAATGCAATGTTATTTTATCATGAGAGCCCGGCACCATATATTCTTTACATGATGATTAGAAAACGTGATATAATAGAAAATAATTTATCTCTTTGTTAGGAAATGGAAGGTGTTATAATGAATGATTGGTTGTTCTCGCTCATCAATGGTCTCGCCAACCGCAGTGTGATAGCGGATGCATTGATGATATCGATTTCTAAACTGGTGCCGTACCTATATATACTCATATTGGCTTGGTTATATGTGAAAGGCTTCCGTACAGGCAGCTTTAAACTTCGTGGTGAAAGTTTCGCAACAGGTGTGCTGTTAGTTATCTGCCTGATTGGTAGTTTCATTATAGGCTCCATGTTCTATGAAAATCGTCCTTTTGTAGATCATCCAGATGCCATCTTAATTTTAAATCATGCAGCGGATGCTAGTTTCCCAAGTGATCATGCAGTAGGCACTATGGCTATCGCTTGTGGTATCTTATTTTATCGGTGGAATCAAGGTACATGGATGGTCTATGGTTCTATCTTAGTGGGATTTTCTCGTGTATTTGTGGGGAATCATTACCCTGGGGATATACTAGGGGCTTTCATCCTTGTGTGGATTTTGACTGCTATCTACAATAAAACTATACGTCGTGGCGTGGTACGAATGTATAGAGGATTAGATACACGACTCATGCGAGAGTATGTAAAACGATTTCAAAGTAGAAGAGATGTGTAGAGAGAATCTACTTAGTTGACTAACTAAATAAAGATTAAGGGTTCTATCTATAAGGCTTTCACAAAAGTGAAAGCCTTTTTGAATTTTAAGGATAACATAATATTGGGGGAATTAATTAGATTTAATCTATATTGCTATATTATAACAGTAATGATAAAATTAACCTATAAGGTTAATTTTTAATCTATTAGGTGGTGATGCATTGGAGATTACATATAAATCTAAAAAATTAGAGAAAGTATGTGAAGACAAAAAAAATAGCAGTAAAAACCTATGGTCCAGATATGGCAAGAAAAATTAAAATTAGAATTAATGAGATTAGATCTTCTGATTCCATAGAAGAGATGATTCAATTTCAGGTTGGAAGGTGTCATGCTTTATTAGGCAATAGATTGGGTGAGTATGCAGTTGATCTTGTCCAGCCATTTAGATTGATTTTTGAAAAAGATAAGGATACGGGAGCGCTCAAAATTGTAAAAATTATAGAGATAATAGATTATCATTGAAATTATTAAGGAGAGAAAGAAATTATGGAAAGCAAATCATATATAGCGGTTCCGCCAGGGGAATCGATACGAGAACAATTAGATATACGTAATATGAATCAAAAGGAATTTGCATTGCGTATGAATATGTCCGAGAAGCATGTAAGTAATTTGTTAAATGGAAAGGTCAGCCTGACAAATGAGGTAGCCAATAGATTAGAACGAGTATTGGGGGTGCCAGCGCGATTTTGGAATCGTTTAGAGTCCTTATATAGGGAGGACTTGGCTAAGGTTGAGACTGAAAACTTAGCAGATAAAGAGATTAATTTTATTAATAGTTTTCCATATAAGGATATGGTAAAAGCTCATATGGTTGATAAGGCTAGTAATCATGTGGATAGGCATATTAATTTGTGTCAGTTCTTTGAAGTTGCTAATTTGAGCCTATTGGATGATACGCGTATTTTACCAATTATTTGTCGTCAATTAGGAGATACAGATAAGGCTATGCGTGCAAAATTAGTGATAGCTCAATATGCAAAATTACAAGCAAGAGATGTAAGTTTGTGTCGCTATTCAAAAGAAAAGTTATTAGCATGTATTGCTTTTTTAAAACAATTTACTAAATGTGAAACATTTAGCTTTTTTGAAGAGGTTAGAATGGCTCTTTCAGAATGTGGTATAGCGTTGGTATTAGTACCTCATATTCCTAGCTCATTCTTACAAGGATTATCTTTTATAGATGATGCAAGTCGAAAAATTATAGTAGGTATTAGTTTACGACAAAAAAGAGCAGATATATTTTGGTTTACATTGTTTCATGAGCTAATCCATATTATAGAGGGGGATATTTATAAAGTTGATGGTGCATGTAATGATGATGAACAAAAAGTAGATTCATTAGCTAGTTCTTGTTTAATCGATGGAGTTGCCTATAAGAATTTTATTGACAAGACACCAATTAATATTGATACGATTCAGGCATTTGCGGATACTCAAGGAATAGGGGTATCGTTAGTAATAGGAAGGCTACAAAAAGATAAGATTATAGGGTATAATCAGTTTAATACATATATTGCCACATATAGTGCATAGGAGGTTATCATGGATTTTCAAAGTTCTGCAGGTCCGAATCAATATAGTGATTCTGTCTATGAAGTAGTATTTACACCAGTGTTGGAACGTCCTGAGTATCAAGGTGAGCCATTGCATTCTTTGTTATTAGAATTGCGTGAGAAAATGGGACAATCCGATTTTGATCAATATATCAACAGTTTAATTTCTATCAAATACAATGGGACAGCCTTGTGGTTGATTACGAAAAGTGAACGAAATCGTACATTAATTGAAGGTCGATTTTTACCATTGTTGAGTGAAGTGTTTAAGGTAGCAGCGCCACGGATTATTTCGCAACCATAAGTATATGTTAACTAGTTAAGGTCTGATAATAGATAACAGCTTCTATTGTCAGACCTTTTTAGTATGTATAGTATACGATTTAAGGATGAGAAATACATCTTTATCAAATGCGAAGGCTAGCCATATATAGGTAAATTTAAGAGTTAATATGGAGTCGTATATGCTTGCTATAAACTTCTTTCAATAATTTAATAACTGAGAAAAATTATCATTGACATAATGTAAAACGTGACGTATGATAGGTATTAAGAAGTGTGTTTATGTAACCCAACAAACAAGGAATTAATATGGAGGCATATATGAATCAACGTGGTATTGTGTTAGCAACATTTGGATCCATCTATGGAGATGCGGTGGAAGCATCCGTAGGTGCCATGGAACGACGGATTAAGGACATGTATCCAGGCGTGGAAGTGCGCCGTGTATTTTTATCGGATGCATTAGTAGATAAATGGAATGAAAAGTATGACGCGCAAGTCTATACATTAACAGGTGCTATTGAAAGTTTGGCAAGTGCAGGGGTAACAGATATCTTTGTACAACCATTTGCCTTAGTGTGGGATCAATGTTATGTACAAATGCGTAAAGAAGTGATGAAAGAAGCTCATGATCGTGGCTTGCGTGCTACGGTGGGTAAACCATTGTTGAACTCCTTAGGCGTGAAGAACTATGCTGACGATTACTCCGATACCATAGAAGCCATCATCAAACATATTAATATTCGTGCTTTAAATAAAACTGTGTTATTAATGGCTAATGGACAAAACCAATTAGAATACAGTGCGTTACAATTGAAATGCTTGTACGGGGCGGGACAAAATGTAGTAGTATTTACCGCTAATGGATTCCCTAATTTCAAACAAGCCTTAACACTATTAGAACGCTTAGACCATCAAGAGGTGTTGGTGGTGCCATTGGCGTTGATCGGCTCAGCTCACTTAATGGACTATTTAGGTGGCGAGCGTTCGGACTCCATTGCAACCTTGTTAGGCCAACAAGGCTATGGTGTATCTATCTGGAACGAAGGGTTAGGAGAAAATCCGTACATCCAAGAATTGTTCGTGAAACATTTATCCCAAGTCATTCGCAGTGCAGAGCGTCGCACCTTACGTCAACGTGAAACAGGAGAAGGCAAACCTGTTGTGAAACATGGAACTTTCAGAACCGCATAAGACAATAAGAACTATCGCATATCATGATATACCATGGTATGCGATTTTTTGATTGTTACGAGAATTTGGAGTATAATGGAAGGTAACAATAGTTGAACGATGACGATATTCTGTCATAACAGATACCGATACAATTTGTAATAAGAGGAGTAGACTCATGGGACATACAAAGCTAACTAACTGGTTAGATGGACTACAGTTAGATGTAAAAGGATTACTTTGGTTCTCCGCACTATTCATGGTGTTTCGGATAGCCTTTATCGGGCTCTTTCAAGATCAACTAGGTGAAGTAGGTGCCGGGGATATTCTTGAGGCTTTATGGTTAGGATTTCGAATTAGCTTAAAAACAGCGGGAGCCATTGTATTACTTAGTTTTGTATTCTCTACATTACCTGGCATATTTGGCAGCTTTACATGGTATTCTCCTTGGAAAATTCGTCGCTGGATTTACGGTATTAGCACGGCAGTGTTTACGTTTTTATTTTGCTTGCGTATACCTTATTTTACGATTTTCCATGCTACTTTCAATGCCATGATTATCAACGGGGCTCATGACGATATTGGTGCCACCTTGCAAACAGGGATTTCTGAATATGGATTGCTCTGGCGTGTGCCCTTAGCGATTGTGTTCTGTGCAGTGATGGTCTATGTTTTTATGAAACTCTACACCAACCGTACGTGGACGATACAGATAGATGGTAAGGGCAAACAAATTGCCACAGTGCTAGGATCCATCCTGTTGGTTGTAGCCGTGGGCATTGGATTGCGATTTGGTGGTGCTTTTACCTATAATGGTTCCATCCATTGGGAAAATGCAGCACGGACGAAATCCAATCTATTAAATGAAGCAATTTTAGATGATGGGCAAGCCTTGAAAAGAGTATCCACCATTTATGAACGGTCTAAACAAGCGAAGAAAATTACTATTACAGGGGCAGAACTTAGAGATGTCATCCAATCTGTGGGAGGTAATCCGAAGGCAAATACCATTGATGAGGCTTTTACAAGGACCATTACAGAAGAAAAATTACCTACACAACCAAATAATGTTATCTTTGTACTAGGTGAAAGCTACGGCTTATGGCCATTTTTGCCAAACTATGAAGAATTAGGTACATACATTGTACAAGAAGGCAAGGCGATTCAAAGTTCGCCAAAAGCGATGCACACGAAATATATGCTAGCCCATGGCACAGGCACTATGCCAGCTATCAATGGATTTGTCACAGGCTTAGCCGATGCGGGTTTATATCCAAATTATGAAGGGCAGTCCTATAAAGCAAAATATGGTACTGGAATTGCGCAAATGATGAAACATTTTGGTTATAAAACAGTGTTCTGGTATGGTGGATTTGGGACTTGGCAAGACGTGGAACGATTTGCACTAGCACAAGGGTTTGACGAGTTTCATGGTGCGACTAGTTTCCCTTATGAAGGAGGCAATGCTTGGGGCGCTCCTGATGGAGATTTGTTTAAGGCGATTACCAATTATGTAAAAGGGGAACAACCAGGCGAAAAAGTGTTCCACTTTATCATGACATCTTCGAATCATCCACCGTATTCTGTAGATTTAGCAAAAGCTGGTTTTGATGCGTCAAAGGTAATCGGTAAAGGCGATGACTCTATCAAAAAAGATGATAAAACGGTGAACGAAATCGGCCATTTCTGGTATGCAGATATGACAATGGGGAAAATGATTCATGACGTAGAGAAATTGGACCCTACTATGCTGACCTTGATTACAGGAGACCATTCTGAGCGGTTTAGCTTTGCCACTCAAGTAGATATTCCAACCTTCTCGGCGATACCATTCATTGTCTATGGACAAGGTATCAACCCTAGTTGGCTGAGTGAAAGTAGCTTCGGTAGTGCCTTACAAATTAATCCTACCTTGGCAGAGCTAGTAGGTCGTAAAGGTGATACCTATATGAGCTTAATGCCAAGTCTATTTACACAACCAAAAATGGGCTTTAATCATCGCTTGTACGTAGATGCTAGCGGTATCCATGAACAAGGTCAAGCTATGCCAGAAGAGTATGCGAAGTACATTAAGGCATTGCGGACTATAAGCGTGTGGCGAATTGTGAGAGGAAATGCGGTGGAGTAGGATTATTCTACCTAAATAAACGCTAAATATTGACTGTGAATATGTATATATGCTGTAAAATAAGTAGTAAAACGGTATCGTCATAGAACATACCACCATGCTCGCTACTTATGTAGCGGGTTTCTTTTGTATATGGATGTGAATATGAATATTTTAGTTACAGGTGGCTGTGGCTTTATAGGTAGCCATTTCTTGCGATATATGATGAAGACCTATCTAGGTGATTCTTTTATCTGTTTAGATGCCTTAACCTATGCAGGGAATAAGAATAATATAAAAGATTTACCAGAAGATTCTAGGTTGACTATAATAGAAGGAAATATTCGAGATGCTTCTTTCGTAGATACTCTGTTTGTTACGTATAAGCCTGATGTGGTGGTACATTTTGCAGCAGAAACTCATGTGGATCGAAGTATTACAGGCCCACAAGTATTCTTAGAGACGAATGTCATTGGTACAGGCGTTTTACTTGATGCTTGTTTACGATATGGCATACAACGGTTTCATCATGTATCAACAGATGAAGTATATGGAGCCTTGCCTTTAGAAGGAGGCGTTCCTTTTACAGAACAAAGCCCTTTAAAACCTACTAGTCCTTACGCAGCATCAAAGGCATCTTCAGATCTATTAGTGTTGAGTTATTATAAAACCTATGGATTGCCTGTGACAATATCTAGATGTTCTAATAATTATGGAGCCCATCAATACCCAGAGAAGTTAATTCCCCTTATGATACAAAATGCTTTGTTAGATAAACCCTTACCAGTCTATGGAAATGGACTAAATATCCGTGACTGGATTCACGTTGTGGACCACTGTAGAGCTATTGATTTCATTCTGCAAAAAGGTACAGTAGGAGAGGTCTATAATGTAGGGGCTGGAGAAGAGATTCCCAATATTCAGCTAGTGAAGCGAATTCTAGATGTGTTGGGAAAACCTTATGAATTAATTAGGTATGTACCAGACCGATTGGGCCATGATTTGCGATATGCCATAAATAGCAGTAAGCTGGGAACATTGGGGTGGAGACCAGAGTATACCATGGAAGAGACATTACAAGGGATTGTGGAGTGGTATAGGGAAAATATTATATAAATTTGACAAATTGTATTGTTATATTGTGGTGAATTATGGAACTGTTAATTTTACAAGGCTTACAACAAGATATAAAGATTTTTCTGTTAAGTCCCATATTATGTGCTATTTTTAGATTTTTATTCATTTATTATTTTGCACCGAATCGCACGTATAAAGGTCAAGAACAAAAATGGCATACATGCTTTAACTATGGATTTTGGTGGGGGATGGATTTTAATGCCTATGTGTTACTTGGTTTATTTTTGCTAGTAACGTTACCTTCATTGGGGCTTGAAGTTGTTTACCTGCATAGTGATTTTATTAGAGTGATTTTGGGAACTTTATATTTTCTTGTAGTATATGTAGCTTTTTTAGGAAAATTAATTTTCTATTATCATTACAAGGATACATATAATTCAAATTTACGATTAGGAAGAAATGCAGATAAAAGAAATTTATTAGATATATTCTTTAATCAAAATCATGGATGGTGGATTTTATTATCCTTGCCAATTTATACAGTAGGGATATACTATTTTCTAGGATGGATACTAGGTTTAGGAACTATTACTGTACCGACAACTCATTCGGACTATATGTATTATATATATAATACTGTAATTGTGATAGCGACAGTGGCCGTGTATTATTGGTTTCGTTACGGTGGTACATTTAAGCATCGCAATAAACCTGAATGGGATACAGTACCTGAAATAGTTAAACGAGATATGTTTTTTGCTAAGGCTTGTATGGATGATTTGATTGCTTTTGAATTAGCTATTCGGGCAAAACCACAAGAAATATTAGAGCATAGTGATGTGGAGTCTATTCAAACTTTAAAGCCTTTAATCAAGGTTGAACAGGATTTAGTAGGTACGCTCTGGAACTCTATGCGAAAAAAAGCACTAGGACCTCGAATTAAAAAGCCTAAAAAGATATTTTTAATCGTAGAAGAAAGTTATAGTCAGTTCGCATTTGATGATATATATAAAGATATACCCATTGCTAATGCAGGCAGATTAATTCGCGAACAAAATACGACTATTCATAGTGATAATTTTTTAGCAGGTGGATTAATATCTCAGCCGTCCATTAGCTCTATGTTGAATGGTATTTATGATGTCAATTTAGAGTTGAATGAAAAAGCGTATTTTTGGAACAACCAACTACCGACATCATTGGGAAAACAAATTTCAGAGTTAGGGTATACATGCTCACTGTGGTATGGGGGTTCCTTATCTTGGTCTAGCTTAGGTCTATTTGCTAAAGGAAATGGATTTCATAATGTATATTCTGGTTTTGATGCTACATCTAGTGATACACCACATACTTGGTTGGGTGTACATGACCATTTATTTTTAGATGGGATCAAGCAAGTATTACAGAGTAGTAATTCAGATAGTTGTGAATTTCATTATATTTATACTACATCTAATCATGGGCCGTATACGATTCCAATTGAAAAGTATGGAGTTGAAAAGGCAACGCTACTAAAAGGGTTGCCGAAACATTTACATAAATATGTTGAAGATATTGGAACATATGCATATTGTGATTATTATTTAAGCGAGTTTGTTCGTTATATTCAAGAAACTTATGAAGATAGTTTAGTTATAGTAACGGGTGATCACACGAGAAGATTGCCGATGCCATGTCAGGATGCTAATAGGGTGCATACCTTACGTGAAGATATTAGTACAGCATTTTATATGTTACATAAGGATTTTGACAAAGGTCTATTAAATAATACAAGGATAGGAACACATATGAATATCTTGCCAACGATCATGGAATTAGTAGCACCTAAAAATCATGAATATGTAAGCTTATTCCCATCATTGTTCGAATCGCAAGCGCTCATTGTAACTCCATATCATTGGATAAGTAATAGTCATATTGGTTTCTTTAAAGATCAACGTGTAGAGACTTTAGAAGGTACGCCAGTATATGATTATAATTTAACAGATATAGTAGCTTTACAACGAGCCTATATGGAAGTAACTGGTGCGATTGTTCGACATCATGTATAACCTGTTGTTGAATACAAAGCGTAAACTTGATACAATAAAGAATGAATAAAAGACTATCACGTAAGGTGATAGTCTTTGTCATATGTGGATAGATAAGAGGAAGTTAAAATGAAAATCTTATTAGCAAATTTTACCAAAATGGTTGCAGATAGTGGTGGATTGGCCAAGGTAACTTGTGCCTTTGCCAATGAAATGAACCGACGAGGCCATGAGGTTGTATTAGTATATAGTGATGAACAATCTGGAGCGTTTTACTATCCTATTAATAGAGAGATCTTGCAATATGATTTGCGAAATATGGATGGAAAAAGAGTAGCATATCCACTTACACTACGTTTAAAACGTGAATGGTATCGCTTGTTTAATAAACAAAAAGCGAGAACTATTAATAATGATTTTGCTGAATCGTATTTATTAGGACCATTACAGAATATATTGGAAAAGACACAACCAGATGTTATTGTAAGCTTTCAACCAGCAGCAACAAAACTGTTGGTTATGGATTTAGATACCTCCATACCAGTTGTAACAATGAGTCATGGTGATCCAGAAGACTATTTTCACTTTTATCCAAAAGCAGAGATACCAGCTGTAGAAAAATGTGCAATGAACCAAGTTTTATTGCCATCCTTTAAAGACCATCTATTACATCATTTGCCGAATGCTAAGGTGACTGTGATTGGTAATGCGATTCCACAATATAAGGAACAAGTAGATTTAAAAAGCTTTAAAGAGGTCTATAGAATAGGATTTTTGGCTAGATTATCTAAAAATCATAAACAACCACATTTGTTAATAGAAGCATTTTGTAAATTAGCAGATGAATTTCCGAATTGGGAGTTAGTACTATGGGGTGCCAAAGAAGGTGATTCGTTTTTTAAGCAAATGGAGTTAATGATAGCTACACATGGATTACAAGAACAAATTCGGTTTGCAGGAACTACAAATGACGTAGAAGGTGCATTAGCAAGTTGTGATATTTTTGCTTTTCCAAGTGCCTATGAAGGGTTTGGATTATCCTTAGGGGAAGCTATGAGTAAAGGCTTACCAGCAGTAGGCTTTGCATCATGTAGTGCAGTGAATGAATTAATCATTGATGGATATAATGGAATACTGTGTGAAGATGGTGCCCATAGCTTAGCTCAAGGATTAAAGAAATTAATGAGTAATCAAGAATTACGTGTGGAATATGGTGCAAATGCTAATAAAAGTATGAAAGTGTATGCACCAGATAGAATATGGGATGAGTGGGAACAGTTGTTAAATGACATTAATACAAAATAGGAATTGCTAAGGTAGTAATATGTACAAAAAAATTATAATGAGTCGGTTTGGCGGATTAGGGGATATGGTAATGCTTACACCTATACTGAGAGGTATCAAAACTCTTTTGCCAGAAACTAAGTTGATAGTAGTAGGAGAAGAAAATGCTAGAGCATTAATGGAGGGGTGTCCATTTGTAGATGAATATCTAGGGTTCGATAAAAGCTATAAAAGTTCTTGGAATATTATAAAAAAATTATGGAAAGCGGATATTGTATATCTGATGGACACGCTATATCGTATCTCTATAATTTATTGGTTAGCAAGAGTAAAAAAGAGAATAGGTTTTCCTCATAAAAGGAAGTTTTTTTTAACTGATCTTATTTCACCTAAGTCTTGGATGGACTATGCGTATGAACCAGTGGTATATGCGGATTTTGTGAAGGATATACTTCAAATAGATATCACCCAGATACCAGAATGGGACCATTTATACTATCCTGAAGGAAGTGAATTAGAAAAGAAAAATGTAAATGAATTATTAAAGAATAGACTGTATGATGACTTTATTGTTTGTAGTTTAGAAACAGGCGGACACGCAAAAGATTGGCCTATTGAATACTGGTTGAACCTATTTAGTGAATTAGAAAAAATAGAAAAAAGTGTGGTTATTATTGGTGTTCCATCAAAAAAATATAATGAGGTTGAATTTCCTCGTAATGTACTTGATTTAAGAGGAAAAACTAATATTTTTGAAACAGGTGAAGTTATACGATTAACAGATATGGTTGTTAATGGGTGTAGCTTTCCGATTCATGTAGCAAATGCTGTTGATACACCGGTAATTGGACTATATGGGTCACAACCTGATTGGAGAGGGATGCCACAACGAATATTTGCTAGTATACATGCTGAAATAGAGTGTTCACCTTGTGACTATTTATTTAAAGGTCCTGGTTGGTGTGAGAATCCAACATGTATGAAACAAATATCTGTAAATAGAGTTATCACAGAAATTCAAAGATGCTATGACGAAGGAAAACCCTTGGGAGGATATCGATTAATAACTGGAGAAAATGATGGATAATAATTTAATTGAGAAATATGATATTTCTAAAATGGATGCTTATTTAGTAGAAATGGTTCGTAGAATTAAAGGTAGTAGAATTTGTCCAGAATATATTTATAAGTTGTCATTAAAAAAATATGGATTTAAAGATAATTTAGCGAGATATTATACGGAAAAATATTCAGGAATCCCTGTTGGAAAATTTACTTGGGGATATAAATATATACGAAATGACATTATTAAGTCTATTGGAGCATATTGTTCTATTGCAGTTGATCAATTAGTAGTTCCGAATGGACATAAAACGGATTATGTTACTACATGGCAATCGGAATTGGAATATCCAAATGAATTACCTATTAAAAAAAGCACTGTTGTTGGTAATGATGTTTGGATTGGTGCCCGATGTACAATTTTAAACAATCTTACAATTGGTGATGGAGCTGTTATTGGTGCAGGTAGTGTGATAACAAAAGATGTACCACCATATGCCATTGTAGTAGGTGCTAATAAAATTATCAGATATCGTTTCCCAGAAGAAATAATTCAAAAATTACTTATCATGAAATGGTGGGAATGGGAGGACGAAAAAATACGATCTTCATACAAATTATTTGAAGATCCTGTTGCTTTTGTAGATGCGTATTATTTATAGTAAAGTGAAATATGAGAATACTAGAAATTTTATCAGGCCCATCATACGATTCTGTCATTGCCTACAAAGATGCGGGGATGTTATTGTATGAATTGAATAAATCTTTTAATTACACGACTAATTACTGCGGTTGTAATAGTAGCGAGTATGAAGCAGAGTGGAACCCTCAATTTTTAAAATCTGTGGGTATTAACAAAATTTCGGAGAGCTTAGAATTTAAACAACAGGTTTTAGATATAAAAGAATATATAAAAGATCATATCATAAGTTATGATGCAGTTATTTTTTTTAATTATGGTAATACGATTTATAAATTAGCAAAGCTATGTAAACAAGTTAATCCTAAAGTTGTTGTATATGTTAAATTAGATATGGGGAAGGGTGGATATGCACATTTTTCCCCAAACCGAGACTTTTTCTTCTTGCGTAGCTATTTTGAAGCCTTTAAAAGTCGGTATATTGATTTTTTTACTGTAGAAACAGAAGAGTATTATAATACTTTAAAAGACACTCCAATTTTTAAAGGCAGATTGCATTACCTACCCAATGGTGTATCTACATTAGGAATTGATGATGTCACAGTGAATGTAGAGCAAAAAGAGAATATCGTGATTACTGTTGGTAGACTAGGAATTTATGAGAAAAATACAGAACTATTTTTGGATAGTATATTAGAAATTCCTGATAACTTGCGAAATCAATGGAAATTCTACCTTGTGGGACCACAGACTGAAGAGTTTTCTAAGTATATAGCCAAATTTATTGAAGATAATCCAATGCTTGAATCTAATATAGTTCAACTAGGAAATATCACAGATAGAAATGAATTATTTGACCTACTAAAAAAGTCAAAAATTATTTGTATGCCTAGTAGAACTGAAAGTACATGTATAGCAACTTTAGAGGGCATGTATTTTGGCTGTGTACCTATTATTAGCCGGTATAGCTCTTTTGTAAGAGATACTACAAATAATGAAACCATTGGTAAGGTAGTAGATGATTATACCTCTAGTGGTTTTGCAAAGGCAATGGTAGAATATATGGAAGATGAGGTTCTTATAAAAGCTGAAGTAGAAAAAGCGATAAGTTATTCGAGAGATACATTCGATTATAAGACCATAGGTGCGGAATTGAATCGATTGTTGATGTTGTATAAAAAAGGTTAGTAAAATAAATAGCGACACTTATAATGGATTGCTAAAATTTATGTTATAATCTATCATTGAATGCATGGTGTAAAATTGATACAATAGAAAATGAATAAAAGACTATCACGCAAGATGATAGTCTTTGTTATATGTGGATAGATAAGAGGAAGTATATGAATACGGTTAGTGTGTTAATTTTAACAAGAAATGAAGAACAAAACATCAAAGATTGTATAGAAAGTTGTCAAGCTTTTGCTGATGAAATTCTTGTCATCGATGATGGCAGTGAAGATAATACAGTATCTATTGCGGAATCGTTAGGAGCAAAAGTCTTGCAACGATCAATGAATGGAGATTGGGGAGCACAACAAACATTTGCGATAGAACAAGCTAGCAGTCATTGGATATTCTTTATTGATGCAGATGAACGATGCAGCCCAGAATTATGTGCAGAAATTAAGCTAGCTATACAAGGAGAAGATTTAGCGTATTGGATACAGCGACATAATCGCTTTCATCATAATGTAGCAACGCATGGAGTATTACGTCCAGATTATGTATGTCGGTTGATGCCCGCTAAGGGATCTTGGGTTAAAGGATATGTACATCCACAAATTATTACACCTTATGAAAATAAGCGTCTAGAATCACCAATGTACCATTATACCTATGATAATTGGCAACAATATTTTAATAAGTTTAATAACTATACGACATTAGCAGCTAATCGTTATGAAGATGAAGGAAAATCGTGCTCTTTTTTAAGAGATATTATATTACGACCAATGTGGGCATTCTTTAAAATGTATATATTGGATCGTGGATTTTTAGATGGAAAAATAGGATTTATCTTATCTATTAATCATTACTTTTACACGATGACAAAATATGTAAAATTATATTATTTACTGAAATCTAATGGTAAGTTGTAAGAAATTATAAAATACTGGAGATACGAATGAGAGTAGCTATATTAGAAAGTATAGTTATGCCCGCAGGGCATGAAGTAGAATTTGATAGAATTTTAGTTGAGGAGTTGAAAAAGCAAGGGCATGAACCAGTGTTCTTTGTTCCAGAAAACTTTCCCTTTAAAGTTGATTATGGAGTAGACATAGAATATCTAGAGGGTGGCGAAGCGATTTCTTATGCAGGTGTCAGTCGCTGGAAACGGATCTGGCTTTCCTTACTTCGAGAAAAAAGACGAAAAGCTTGGTTTAATTCTGCATATAAAAAAATACTCGATGGAAAATGTGATGCTTTAATTATTCCTACTGCAAGCTTTAGGTTTGCTAGGTCTATTGTTCGTACTGAATTGAAACATTCTCCAGTTCCCATTATTATGCTATTTCATGGAATTATGGAAAAGGAACGAGAGCGATTTGAGGTACATGCTAAAAAATGTGAACCTTATGAAAACATATACTTGAAAGTATTGACTTTTAGAGATGAGTATAATGATGGAAATAAGAAAAATATTACATCTGTAGTCCCTCCAGTGTATACTCCAAAAGAAGGAGTAGTAAGAAGTAGTAGTGATGAGCCATTGACAATAGGGTTCTTTGGACAGTTTAGAAAAGAAAAACAACTAAATCAATTTTTAGATGCCTTTATAGAGGCTAAATTTGATTGTCCAGTGAGTTTACTAGTGCAAGGAGCAACGGTTACCCCTAGTGATTCAGAACTATTTGAGTCTATGATGAAAAAATATAGTACATATGATAATATTCGGTTCTTACATAAAAACTTAAATGGTAAAGAATGGGATGAACAGTTGATTAATGTAGATGCATTATTATTGCCATATGGAGCAGAACGATATCGCTATCAATGTAGTGCCATTTTATTTACAGCTATAGGATTTAATAAACCAGTGCTAGTGTCGGAAGAAATTAACCCTGAAGTGTTAGAAAATTATCATATTGGGCATACGTTAGATTTGACATCTAACGAAACAATTGTGAAAGGGCTAGAGGAGTTTGTACATGTGATGAGTTGCCGACCAGAGGTATTTGAGATGGGATTAAAAAAAGCTAACGACGCATATAGTCAAAGTCGCTTAGTAGAGGAAATTTTAGAGTTATAGATAGTTTTTCTGTACAACATCAGCTTTGTATAGGAGTTTATGTTTGTCAATTTAACGATGTATATTGATATTATTAGGCTAGCAATTTTGTATTGGTTTAGTACTAAAAGTAATGAGAAAGAATATGAAAAAAATAAGGAAGGGTCTATTCAAAAAGTAATATATTTTGTTTGGTTTGGTAATAATCCATATCCTACTAAAATAGAAGAATGTATGAAATCCTGGGAAAAATTAGAAGGTTATACTCTAAAAAAATGGGATGAATCAAACTTTCCATTTGAAAAATATCCGTTTGCAAAAAAAGCTTATGAAAATAAAAAGTGGGCATTTGTTTCGATGTAGCACGATTACATGCGGTATATACAGAGGGAGGGATTTACCTTGATTCTGATATAGAAGTGCTAAAGGATTTTGATGATTTATTGAAATATGATGGATTTTTTTGGATAGAAGATTCTAGAATGATTAGTAATGCAATTATGGGAAGGAAAAAAGGCAATCCTTTAATTGGCCTTTTATTAAAATGGTATGATGTTATTTCTTATAAAACAGCTTATATAAGAATGACTAATACTCGTATTGGTACTAAAATTATCCGAATCATATATGGTATCAAAGTAAATAAGCAAGGGTTTTATGCTGCCATTTAATACTAAAGTTTTAAAGGATGTTGGATTGGTTTGCACACCTAATATAACAGATACTTTTTATCCAACAAAAGAAACGTATGCGATTCATCATATTACAGGATCTTGGGGAGATACCTACGTTCCTAAATTTGAAAAATAAGGTATATTATGAAGATTGCAATTATGGCATTTGGAATCAATAGTATAAGTAACATTTCAGGTATGGAACGAGTTTTTGTAAATATGTCAAATGAAATGTCTAGGCGCGGTCATACAGTGTATACGATCTGGAATGGTGATGAGGGAGAAGAACCATTTTATAAATTTGATCAATCTGTTCGTAAATATAATCTAGGCTTAGGAAATATTAAGGTTCCATATATATAAGATCGAAAGAGAAATTACTAGATTTTTAAGGCTTTCGGTTATTAATAAAGTTGATCAATATAAATATGAGCAAATAAGTTCAGCAATTACCAAGGTTATTAATATCGATGAAATAGATATATTTATTTGTCATGAGTTAAATAGTGTTTTTGTTGCTCAACATTTAACTAATGGATGTAAGCCCATTATAGGAATGGTTCACGGAAATGTTGAAAGAGAGTTTCATAGAATATCTATAGACCAAAAAAAATCATTATCTAAATTAGATTTATATCAAGTTTTAACACCGTCCTTAAAAAAAGACTTAGAGATAGTTTTGGGGATTCCAGTAGTAGTGATTCCTAATGCTGTAGAACCGACAAAGTTGTCAAAAATAGAAAGAGGAGTAAAGTCTAGTTATACTCTATTATCTGTTGGGAGAATTGAAGGGGAGAATAAACGCCCTTTTATTACGATACAAAGTTTTGCTGAAATTTGCCATAAATATCCTAATTGGTTTTTAGATTTTTATGGTCCAGTAACAGATGAAGCTTATATGCAAGAAATTCAGATGTTTATTAAGAAGCATAATTTAGAGAATCGCATAAGGTACAAAGGTCTATCAAATAATTTATGAAAATGCTGATATTTTGGGGTTTCCTTCTAAATATGAGGGGTTTAGTATGGTTGTAACAGAAGCTATGGAAGCTGGTCTACCAGTATTAGGATTTAAAAACTCTCCAGGAGTTAATGAAATGATAATTGATAATTATAATGGATTTCTTGTAGGTTCAATAAAAGAATATACAGAAAAGTTGGATCTCTTGACGGCAAATTATGATATACGAAATAAAATGGCATTACAATCACATAAATCAGTGGAGAATTTGTCAAATGAGGAGGTATGGAGTCGTTGGGAATATGTTATGAAACAATTAATTGATAGGTATAATTATAAAAAAGTAAGATAAAGCATGAAGTCTAGCAGACTTTATAAGGGCACTATAATAAATGTTGGGGCTACTCATATAAGAGTAGTCACCAACATTTTTTGTTGCAATAAAATAGACATATACAAATATGTCCATACTCTGGAGCGAGTACTAGAAAGTCTAAAGGTAAATGACCTAGAGATGTCAAATTTGGCGCTATACAGCATCATACAGTGACTGCAACCTACCTGCAAAAACGTTACAAATGCCACGAATGTAATCACACTTTCATAGAAAAGAGCCCTTTTGTTAGTCGTTATTTGCAACTTAGTAAAACTAATATGAAATATCTATTTAGAGAACTTAGTGAAAAAGGATCCTTCGCTGAGATGGCTAAACGTAGTAATATTTCTGCCTCCACTATTTAAGTTAGTGATGCAAACTATGTTCCCTCATGTACATATTGTAGCAGATTGTTACTATGTGTGTCGCTTAGTAGATTGGGATCTCGAGCGAGTATGCAAACGTGAGCAAAAATAATTAGTAACGCACTTTAGGATGCTCAAATATAACCGAGTTAGGATTCTTATGAAGAATCCAGATACATTAACTGAAAGCGAGCGAATAAAGTTGCTAGAAATATTGCGTATATCCGATGACCTACGACGGGCGTATATACTTAGGTTAGCCTTTAGAAAGATATTTAAGATATACAGCATACCTAACATAGAAAGGTATATACAGTTATGGTTAAAAGCAGTAGAAAGCAGTCATCTACCAGAGTTTAGTAATTTTAAAGTATTCTTTATTAGTTGGTTTCCTCAAATTATTAATGCCTTTGTATTATCCTATTCCAATGGGTTTACAGAAGGATGTAATAATATTAAAGTGTTAGAGAGAATGAGTTATGGGTTAAGTCATTTTGAACGATTCAGAGTTGGTATACTTCTATTAAGCCAAAAGAATAGCACTAGCTATTTAGATAGCTGGTGCTAAGAACTTTTTATATGAGTTGCCCCCTCATTTGATAAAGAAACTAAATTTATGGTCGGTGTGGTCATAGGGCTGTACCTGCTTTTTTTATTTATGCGAGTTCGATTAAAGAGGATATATTTATGATAAAAGTGCGTTTTATGGTATAATCTAAGAAATACGGTTTTCTTGAACGGAGGATAAGAATGAGGGCTTTTAGTTATAAAAGATTGTTCAAAAAACTCATTGATTTAGATATGACAAATAATGAATTGATGGAAAAGGCAAAAGTGAGTAAAAGTACATTTTACAAAATGAAGAATGGGCAGAATGTAACTACAGATGTTTTGCTTAGGATATGTAACGCTTTGGATTGTGATATTGAGGAAATCGTGGAGTGCATTAAGATACAAAGTAAGTTTGATACAGAAAATAATGATTATATTTAAGGAAGGGAAAGATATATGAAATTTGATTTACATATCCATTCCATTGCTAGTAAATATAAAGAGAGTGATGGCATTGTGGATAATTCTACCATAGATAATACAGAAGTTTTATTAAATAAGTTAGATATAAATGAAGTGGGATTATTTTCTATCACAGACCACAACAGATTTAATGTTGAGTTATATAATAAATTAGACAGTGAAATAAAAACTGGAAAGTATAAGAATGTGAAAGGTATAGTTGCTGGTGTTGAATTTGATGTTCAAATAGATAGTGATATGGGGAAATGCCATATTATTACAATTTTTGATGCAAAAAATAAAGAGGATAATTACAAAAAAATAAAAGAATGTATTGATGAAAATAAACTAGAGAAGAAAGAAGATTATTATACACGAGATAAATTCGAGTCTATTCTAAAAAAAATTGGTCTTGATGTGATATTGATTGCCTGTCAAAGAAGTAGTTTAGATAAACATGATGGTAAACATAATTCGTTAAGCGAATCAACTAAGGATTCAGAGCGTTTAATTATGACTGGATATATAAATGCTTTAGAGTTTCAAAGACCGAATGTAGAAGGTATTTTAAAAAATAATTTGAGAGATATTCCTGTGAAACTTGGTTTAGTAATGGGTAGTGATTGCCATGATTGGAATGAGTATCCAAATCACGATAAGAAAAATGGAAATAACCAATTCACTCATTCTCGTGCTAAAATTTTACCAACATTTAAAGGACTATTGATGGCTATTACATCTCCTGAAACAAGAATAAATCAACAAAATAGTAAAAATGTAAACTACATTGAAGAATTCAAAATAGGAGAAGATAAAGTTAAACTTGTAAATGGAATAAATGCAATAATCGGAGAAAATGGTTCAGGAAAATCTACATTGCTAAAACTTTTGAATAATACAGTTAGCACACCAAAGTATGTAAAAAATCTAGTTGAAATCAATCAATTACATTGTGAAAATAAATATTCAGCAAAGAAGTTATTTATCGGACAAGGAAAAATTGTTGAGATGTTTGATAATAGCACACTATTCCCAAAAGATAACTTTCTACAGGTTTCTCATGATTTTTTTAGAGAGGCTTATTCTAATTATGCAGAAGATATATTATCATACATCAAAAAAAATATAAAAAAAGAAGAAACAATAAATGGATTAAGAAAAAATTCTTTAGAGTATAGTGAATTAAACAATATGGCTACATACTTCATTCAAATTGAATGTGATAAAGATTTTTCTAGTATAGATAATATTAATAGTACACCAAAAAAATATTTAACGAGTGTTATAGATAAATTAGAAACAATTTTTAGTAAAGAGTATTTTAAAATATATGAAACTAAAATTAATAAAGCTATTGAGCTATTAAAGTCAATATTTGATGAGATAAACAAAAATTACAATATTATAGAATTGGAAGAAAAGTTAAAGAATATTATAGCATCAGAGCTTTCAACATATAATTTGAAAATAGAAGAAGCTGCTTCAACTCAAGAAAGGGATCAAAGAGATTTTAGTTTAAGGAGAGCTGATTTTATTGCAAATATTATTGAGGCAATAAAGAAAGAAAATGAAGATATAGAATTCCCTCAAAAGCCAAGTATATTTGCTGGATGTAGTAAAAAACCTAGTTGTGGATTCAGTTTTAATTCGGAATCCAACTATAATGGAAAAGATGTGTATGACGAATTTTTATCGAAGATGTTTAACCAAAATTATGCTGATGTAGAAAAATTAAAGACAATAAAAGATATGGAAACCTTGATATCGGCTATAACTGGGTGTACATCCTATGATCAGATAGAAACCAATTATAGTAATAACTTAAATAAATTTTTGGGTAAGATGTGTGAATGTAAAAATTATATTGTAGATATATCTAATGAAGAGAAATCTTTGGGAAGTACTTTAGGAGAACAATCCTTGGCATATTTTAAATATATAACGGAATTTGAAAAAGAAAAGTGTATTTTTTTAGTGGATCAACCAGAAGATCATATCTCAAATAATAATATTAGTAAAAAGCTCATAAAGTATTTAAACTCAATTAGAAAT
>NZ_RQVE01000013.1 GCF_003992315.1 Veillonella sp. 3891 | reverse complement strand
AGAACTTTAGTGATTGCTGCTGTTAAAGTAGTTTTACCATGGTCAACGTGACCGATAGTACCAATGTTAACGTGTGGCTTATTACGTTCAAATTTTGCTTTTGCCATTTTGAATTGTCCTCCCGGATAATTAAAACTTTATATATAGTAATCCTGCGGGGCTAGAAGCCCCACTGGATGCACTTTTGATTAGCCATTTTTCTTAGCTTGAATTTCTTCAGCAATTTTCTTAGGCACTTCTTCGTAATGATCGAATGTCATGGAGTAGTTACCGCGACCTTGAGTTTTGGAACGTAGGTCAGTAGCATATCCGAACATTTCGCTCAATGGAACATATGCTTTGATATGTTGGGAACCGTTGCGAGCTTCCATTCCATCCATACGGCCGCGACGGGAGTTCAAATCACCGATTACGTCGCCCATGTATTCTTCTGGAACTTCAACTTCAACAGCCATGTATGGTTCAAGTAATGCTGGGTCAGCTTTACGAGCACCCTCTTTGAAGCCCATGGAACCTGCAATTTTGAAGGCCATTTCAGAGGAGTCAACATCATGGTAGGAACCGTCAAATACGATAACTTTGATGTCAACCATTGGATAACCAGCGATAACACCGGATTCCATAGCCTCTTTAACACCGTTCTCAACTGGTCCAATGTATTCACGAGGAATAGAACCACCAACAACTTTATTTTCAAATTCGAAACCAGCACCTGGTTCTTGAGGAATGATTTCCAACCAGCAATGGCCGTATTGACCTTTACCACCAGATTGGCGAACGAATTTACCTTCAGATTTAACTGCTTTGCGAATTGTTTCACGGTACGCTACTTGAGGTTTACCTACATTACATTCAACCTTGAACTCACGGTTCATACGGTCAACGATGATGTCAAGGTGAAGCTCACCCATACCGGAAATAATTGTTTGACCAGTTTCTTCATCAGTACGAACTTTGAAAGTTGGATCTTCTTCAGCCAAGCGAGCTAAAGCCATACCCATTTTTTCTTGGTCCGCTTTAGTTTTTGGTTCCACAGCAACAGAGATAACTGGTTCTGGGAATTCCATGGATTCAAGAATAACTTGCGCTTTGTCATCACAAAGTGTATCACCAGTAGTAGTATCTTTAAGACCTACTGCAGCAGCGATATCACCAGCGTACACGCGTTCGATTTCTTGACGGCTGTTAGCATGCATTTGCAAGATACGGCCGATACGTTCTTTTTTGCCTTTAGTAGAGTTGAATACATAAGAACCAGACTCTAATGTACCGGAGTACACGCGGAAGAACGCTAATTTACCAACATAAGGGTCAGCCATGATTTTGAAGGCTAACGCAGCGAAAGGACCGTCATCAGTGGAAGGACGAGTTGTCTCTTCACCAGTGTTAGGATCGATACCTTTGATTGCTGGTACATCTGTTGGAGCTGGCATGTAGTCAACTACAGCATCTAGCAACATTTGTACACCTTTGTTTTTGTAGGAAGAACCGCAAAGAACTGGGAACAATGTGTTTTCACACACAGCTTTACGAAGAGCTGCTTTAACTTGTTCTTCAGAAATTTCTTCACCTTCCAAATATTTTTCCATCAATTCGTCATCAGTTTCAGCAACTGCGTCAACTAACATTTCGCGACGTTCTGCTGCCACATCAGCATATTCTTCAGGAATTTCAGTGATTTCGTATTCTTTTCCGTCATCACTGATGTAGATTTCAGCTTTCATAGTTACCAAGTCAATGATACCTTTGAAAGTGTCTTCAGAACCGATAGGCACTTGGATAGCTACGCTATTTGCACCTAAACGAGATTTCATCATATCAACTACGCGGAAGAAGTCAGCACCTACTGTATCCATTTTATTTACATAAGCGATACGAGGTACGCCGTATTTATCCGCTTGACGCCATACTGTTTCAGATTGAGGCTCAACGCCACCTTTCGCACTGAATACAGCTACGGATCCGTCTAGTACACGAAGGGAACGTTCTACTTCTACTGTAAAGTCTACGTGACCAGGAGTATCGATAATGTTGATGCGATGACCTTTCCATTGAGTAGTAGTCGCAGCGGACGTGATTGTGATACCACGTTCTTGCTCCTGCTCCATCCAGTCCATCGTAGCAGCACCTTCATGTACTTCACCGATTTTGTGAACTCGACCAGTATAGTAAAGGATACGTTCCGTTGTGGTTGTTTTACCAGCATCGATGTGAGCCATGATACCGATATTACGAGTTTTCTCTAAAGAAACTTCTCTTGCCACTTATATTTCTCCTTAACTAATTACCATTTGTAATGAGCAAATGCTTTGTTAGCTTCTGCCATTTTATGAGTATCTTCTTTTTTCTTAATAGCTGCGCCAGTGTTATTGAACGCATCCATTAATTCGCCTGCTAAACGTTCTTTCATAGTGCGTTCACCACGAAGACGAGCATAGTTTACCATCCAGCGAATACCTAGAGATAAACGACGATCAGCACGAACTTCAACCGGCACTTGGTAGTTAGCACCACCGATACGGCGAGCACGCACTTCTAATACAGGCATTACATTTTTTAAAGCCTGATCAAAAACTTCCATAGGGTCTTGACCCATTTTGGAACGAATAATTTCAAATGCATCATATACGATGGATTCAGCAATGCCTTTTTTGCCATCGTACATTACTTTGTTAATGAAACGTGTTACTAATTTGCTATTGTACACCGGATCTGGTAGTACATCGCGTTTCACAACAGGGCCTTTTCTTGGCATGTCAATTCCTCCTTTAACGATGTGTGTTCTCTAATCTTATGCTAAATTATTTTTTAGCACGTTTCGCGCCATATTTGGAGCGGCTTTGCATACGATTTTGTACGCCAGCTGTATCCAATGCACCACGAACGATGTGATAACGCACACCAGGAAGGTCCTTAACACGACCGCCTCTGATAAGTACAACGCTGTGTTCTTGTAAATTGTGACCAATGCCTGGGATGTATGCAGTTACTTCAATACCGTTTGTCAAACGAACACGGGCAACTTTACGAAGCGCGGAGTTCGGTTTTTTAGGCGTAGCTGTGTATACACGAGTACAAACACCACGTTTTTGTGGACACTCTTTCAAAGCTGGAGAGTCAGATTTACGCACTAAAGATTTACGGCCTTTACGTACTAACTGGTTAATAGTTGGCATGTGGGCACCTCCTTTCCAAACAATTAGATTTATAATTGATCCGCTCGATGATAGATCGTTCGGATATTACCAAAACTAGCGAAGCACGCCGATTGCGGCAGCTCCTACTTTAATGTGAGCAGCTTGTCCCAATTCTTCCATCGTGTGATTACGATTGACTGGCACATTATGCTCTAAACAAATTTCCAGAATCGGCAAGATAAGTCGGTCATCGCTATCAAGACCTACAAATACACACTCTACTTCATCACGACTCACCGCTTTTCGCGTTTGCTTCGCTCCTATTGTGAGATTTGCATTTGAAAGCATATCGATTGTCATATGCGTCTCCTTCTCATTCGTTACTTACTTTAGGGCGCACTGCCCCTTAAGTACTTTACTAGTTTACCATTCTTTATATGCCATGTCAAACGATTTTACCCCTTATAAATCGCTACAATAAAGCATTTTATATGTACATGTATCCGTGCGGTTCAAAAATATTATTTTTTGTATATTTTGCGTTAGTTTTATGCAGATTTTATATCTTATTTGTATGTATATACAATATATTTTCTTTTAGTATTTTATCTATGCAAAATTGATATAGTATTTTTCTATATTTCCTTATAAAAATAACGGATAACTCCCTTATAGGTTGTCATCCGTTATTCCTTTAGACAATCTTAACTCGCTATCTAAGCTCGTCATACTGCCTTATATTATTCTGCTGTTTCTACATCTGTAGTTTCATTGACTACATCTGCATTGACAACTTCTGTATCTACTACTAGATCTTCTAATTCAGGTGTATGTTTCACTACTTTAATCTTACGATAACGGCTCATACCTGTACCAGCTGGTATCAATTTACCAATGATAACATTTTCTTTTAAGCCAAGTAATGGATCAATTTTACCTTTGATCGCTGCTTCTGTAAGAACACGTGTTGTTTCTTGGAAAGAAGCTGCTGACAAGAAGCTGTCTGTTGCCAAGGCTGCTTTGGTAATACCCAACAGTGTACGAACACCTGCGGCTTCTTTTTTACCATTTAAGCGTAAACGACGGTTTTCATCTTCAAATGTATTTACATCGATAGAATCTCCTGGTAATACATCTGCATCACCAGCATCTTCAATTTTTACTTTATGTAACATTTGGCGAACGATAACCTCGATATGTTTGTCGTTAATTTCTACACCTTGAGATTTGTATACTTTTTGAACTTCATATACTAAGTAACGTTGCGTTGCTTCTGTACCCATGACACGCATGATGTCATGAGGGTTAATGGATCCCTCTGTTAAACGGGCACCTAAGGATACTACATCGCCATCTTTCACAATGATACGAGATCCGTAAGGGATTAAGTAATCAAACTCTTCACCCTCAGCTGTTGTAATGAAGATCGTATTCGTACCTTTTTTATTGTCGTTAGGTACGACACGTACAGTACCTTCTACTTCTGCAATGATGGCATTACGTTTTGGACGACGTGCTTCAAACAATTCTTCGACACGAGGCAAACCTTGCGTGATATCGTCACCGGCAACACCGCCTGTATGGAACGTACGCATTGTTAACTGTGTACCTGGTTCACCGATGGATTGTGCTGCAATAATACCTACTGCTTCGCCCACTTGTACTTGTCCGCCAGTACCTAAGTCACGACCATAACATTTCATACATACGCCATATGGAGAACGACAAGTCAATACAGAACGGATTTTCACTGTGTCGTAGTGTTTTACTACTTCATCAGCTAATTCGTCGGTGATTTCGCCATTCAATGGAACGATCACTTCACCTGTTTCTTTATTGATTAATTCTTCTGCTGCTGTACGGCCTACGATACGATCTTTCAATGGTTCGATAACGCCAGTACCTTCTACGATAGCTTCTACTTCAATGCCATGAATTTCATTATTACGTACTTGGACTTCTTTTACATCAGAGCTCAAGATAGCTTCGATACCTTCTTCTGTTAACGCTGTATGAGCAGGGAAGATTTCTACACCTTCACTATCGATAACAGGATATACAGTATCTTTACCCAACATATTTTCAATCATGGTATTGCGCAATGTGGTACGAATAGTGTCATCCACTTCACCTAATGCAATGGTTTGAACAATATTAGTATGGTTGATATCGCTGTCGCTACCCAACTGTGCTCCACGCAATGCAATGGATTTCACTTGAGATTCTGCTAATGCTTCAATAGTTGCTTCTGTTACGATGCTTTCAGCGTCAGCAATCACTTCACCAGTCATAGGATCCACTACATCGCGATCCAATACACGACCGATTAAATCATCTTTTAAGTATGTCAAGGCATCTTTTGTATTGCGCGCTAAGCGAGCTCTTTCACGAGCTAAATCAATACCTACTACGTCGCAATCTTCTTCACGAACGATAACATCTTGGGATACGTCAACAAGACGGCGTGTTAAGTAACCGGAGTCAGCTGTACGAAGCGCTGTATCGGCCAAACCTTTACGTGCACCATGAGAGGATGTAAAGTAATCCAATACGGTCAAACCTTCTTTAAAGTTTGCTTTGATTGGCAAGTCGATGATACGGCCAGATGGGTCCGCCATCAAACCACGCATACCCGCCAACTGACGGATTTGTTGTTTGTTACCACGGGCACCAGAAATCGCCATCATATATACTGGGTTAAAACCGTCTTGGTCAGCCGCCATATTATCCATCATGGCTTCTGTTACATTGTCGATAGCTTCATTCCAAAGGTCGATCGTTTTACGGTAACGTTCTTCTTCTGTAATTAAACCACGACGATATAGACGGGATACTTTATTAACTTCTGTATCTGCCTCTTCTACGATACCAGCTTTTACTTCTGGTACTTTGATATCCGCAATAGCGATTGTCATACCTGCACGACGAGCGAAAGAGTAACCCAAGGATTTGATACGGTCAAGCAATTCTGCTGTTTTTTCATTACCGAATGCTTGGAAACATTGGTCTACCAATTTACCAACCATTTTCTTATCCATGACTTTACCCAAGGACCATGTGCCGTCTTCTTCTTTCACAAATTGACGGATTTCTGGATATAAAGCTTCGTTGAAAATCAAACGACCTGCTGTTGTTTTAACTAGACCATATCCTTCGATACGAATATAGATAACGTCTTGTAAGCCGATTACACCAGAATCGTATGCTAACATCACTTCATCATAATTAGCGAAGCGTTTCGCTTTATCTTCTGTGCCTTTACGAACTACCGTTAAGTAGTATGTACCCAAGATCATATCCTGAGATGGAACCGCTACTGGCTTACCATCTTTCGTAGATAAGATGTTATGGGATGAAAGCATCAAAGTACGCGCTTCAGATTGTGCTTCTACGGACAATGGTAAGTGACACGCCATTTGGTCACCGTCAAAGTCGGCGTTGAAGGCTGTACATACTAATGGATGCAATTTGATAGCACGGCCCTCCCAAAGGATTGGTTCGAAGGCTTGGATACCTAATCTATGCAACGTAGGGGCACGGTTTAGTAATACTGGATGTTCTTTGATAACTTCTTCCAAAGCTTCCCAAACACCAGGACCAATACGTTCTACTTGGCGTTTAGCAGCTTTAATATTGCTCGCTTGTCCACGTTCTACCAAACGTTTCATCACGAATGGTTTGAACAATTCCAATGCCATCTCTTTTGGAAGACCACATTGATGCATTTTCAATTCTGGACCAACTACGATAACGGAACGACCAGAGTAGTCAACACGTTTACCCAACAAGTTTTGACGGAAACGACCTTGTTTACCTTTTAACATATCAGATAAGGATTTCAATGGACGGTTACCAGGGCCTGTCACAGGACGGCCACGACGACCATTATCGATTAACGCATCCACAGCTTCTTGTAGCATACGTTTTTCGTTGCGCACGATAATATCAGGAGCACCTAAATCCAATAAACGTTTTAAACGGTTATTACGGTTGATAACACGACGGTATAAGTCATTCAAGTCAGATGTGGCGAATCGACCACCATCTAATTGCACCATTGGACGCAATTCAGGTGGGATAACTGGTACTACATCCATGATCATCCATTCTGGACGGTTGCCAGATTGACGGAATGCTTCTACTACTTCTAAACGGCGAACAGCACGAACTTTACGTTGACCTGTAGCAGTTTCTAATTCAGCACGTAACTCATCGTTCAATGCTTCTAAGTCTAATTCGCAAAGCAATTCTTTAATGGCTTCTGCACCCATATCGATACATACGAATGTATTTTCTTCTAAGGCACCAAGCTCTAATTTTTCTTCACGAGTTAATACTTCATATTCTTTTTCTTCTTCTGGAATTTCAGTATTTGCTGAAAGCTCTGCATTCACAGCTTCTTTGTGTTTAGCAGAATTGATCAATTGCAAACGTTCACGACGTTGTGCAATAGTTTCGATGATAACACTTTTACCGCCAATTTTATACTCAGGCTCGTTAAACATAGCTTCGTATTCACGGAATTCAGTTTCAAATAACAATTGTTGTTTAGACAACGGAGATTGACCTGGATCCACTACGATATAGGCTGCAAAGTATAATACACGTTCCAAAGAACGAGGGGATATGTCAAGGATCAATCCCATACGAGATGGGATGCCCTTGAAATACCAAATATGAGACACTGGTGTAGCCAATTCAATATGACCCATACGTTCACGACGTACTTTAGCGCGAGTGACTTCTACACCACATTTATCACAGACAACACCTTTATAACGGATGCGTTTATATTTTCCACAATGACATTCCCAGTCCTTAGTTGGCCCAAAAATGCGCTCACAGAATAAACCATCTCGCTCTGGTTTCAAGGTGCGGTAGTTAATTGTTTCAGGTTTTTTAACTTCTCCATGAGACCACTCCAAAATTTGTTGTGGCGAAGCTAAACCGATTCGCATGGAATCAAATTCATTTACGTCTAGCACTGTATGCTCCCTCCTTTACGAGATAGTGGTATTACTCATTATCAGAAGATTCTACATAGCCACTAATTTGGCTGATAATATCGTCTTCTTCACCTGCTGTCACAGGCTCTTCTTCTACAATATATCCGTCAGGTGTTCCTTCTACTGTGGAAGCTTCTCCTTCTGTAGTTGCTTCTGTAGTGCCTTCTTCCATCACTTCACGAATATCATCATGACGTGGAACATCATCATCATCTAATTCTTTGATAAGAACTTCTTCTTGATCTTCGTTCAAGATTTTCACGTCAAGACCGATACTTTGTAATTCTTTCAACAATACTTTGAAAGATTCAGGTACGCCTGGTTCAGGAATATTTTCACCTTTTACGATTTTTTCGTACGCTTTTACACGGCCTACAACATCGTCAGACTTTACAGTTAACAACTCTTGTAGTGTATAGGCTGCACCATACGCTTCAAGAGCCCACACTTCCATCTCACCGAAACGTTGTCCACCGAATTGAGCTTTACCACCCAATGGTTGTTGTGTAACAAGGGAGTACGGACCTGTAGAACGAGCATGAATTTTATCATCTACTAGATGATGAAGTTTCAACATGTATACGTAACCAACGGTAACCTTGTTATCCATTCTTTCGCCTGTACGGCCATCGTACAATACAGTTTTGCCATCATCATCACGACCAGCAATGCGAAGTGTATCGAATACGTCACTTTCATGAGCGCCGTCAAATACTGGTGTTGCAATATGGATACCTGCTGTATCAGGTTTTGGCATACCATATGTATCATAGTCGTAACCATATTTTTCCAACTCAGCGCGTAAGTGACTGCGTTTTTCTCGTACATGGTGAATTGTGTCGATCACAGTAACCACACGACGAAGTGCGCGCAATTCTTCTTCTAAGTCTGGTTCCATTTCTGGACGTTCTGCTTCTACATCGTCAAATGTTTCAATACCTAATTCATAGATACGTTTTTCTTCTGCTAACAAGAAGTCATAGCGAGTTTGTCCGCCCAATTCTTCAAATTTATCTTGTGCACGATGTAAAATTTTATCTAATGCCACTACTTTTTGACTGTCGATTTGTTTATCTGTTTCCAAATAATTTGCAATCGTCGGATCTGCAATGGCTTGTTCTAGACTTTCAATTTCTGCGTAGATATCTTTGATACCGTCGATACCATCCCAATATGTGCCATTCAATTTAGCTTCGTTTAGTACTTCCTTGATTTTTAGGTCTGTTGCTTTAATTTGCATACCCAATCCTTGTACTGCCCAGCCTAAATGTGTTTCTAATACCTGTCCGATATTCATACGAGACGGTACGCCTAATGGGTTCAATACGATTTGTACTGGTGTACCATCTGGCAAGAATGGCATATCTTCTTGACGCATAACGCGAGAAACGACACCTTTGTTACCATGACGGCCCGCCATTTTATCGCCTTCGTGGATTTTACGTTTTTGTGCAATATATACACGAACTACTTTATTAACACCTGGTTGTAATTCGTCACCATTTTCACGAGTAAAGATTTTAACGTCCACAATTTTACCTGCTTCACCATGTGGTACACGCAAGGAAGTATCGCGAACTTCACGTTCTTTATCGCCAAAAATCGCACGCAATAAGCGTTCTTCTGGAGTTAATTCAGTTTCTCCTTTAGGAGTAACTTTACCAACTAGGATATCACCAGGTTTAACTTCTGCACCGATGCAGATAATACCGTTTTCATCCAAGTTTTTAAGGTTATCATCACCAGTATTTGGCAATTCACGAGTGATTTCTTCGGCACCTAATTTAGTGTCACGAGCATCACATTCGTATTCTTCAATATGGATGGATGTGTAGATATCTTCTTTACAAAGTTCTTCACTTAATAAAATCGCATCCTCGTAGTTATAACCTTCCCAAGGCATGAACGCTACCAACACGTTGAAACCTAATGCTAATTCGCCGCCATCTGTAGCTGGACCATCTGCCAATACTTGACCTTTCACAACGGATTGTCCACGGTATACGATTGGTTTTTGGTTAAAGCATGTAGATTGGTTAGAACGCATGAATTTGTTCATTTTATATACGTCTACACGACCATTATCACGTTGTACATGGACTTCATTACCCCAACAACGTGTGACAATACCCGCTTCTTTTGCTAATACGCAAACGCCGGAGTCTGTAGCCGCTTTATATTCCATACCTGTACCTACTAATGGTGCTTGTGCACGAAGTAGAGGCACCGCTTGACGCTGCATGTTCGCACCCATCAAGGCACGGTTCGCATCGTCATTTTCTAAGAATGGAATCATAGCAGTACCGATGGATACTACTTCTTTCGGACTTACGTCCATATAGTCTACTTTATCTGGAGATACTTCTAATACATCATGACCACGACGACATGCGATGTGTTCAGATACGAAGTATCCTTCTTCATCAATGCGAGAGTTCGCTTGGGCAATTGTCATGCCTTCTTCTTCATCAGCTGTCATATACACAACTTGGTCTGTAACACGAACTTTCAACACTTTGTTAGCATCTTCGCCTGTACCATATACTTTTTCAATTTTACGGTATGGTGCTTCGATGAAACCAAATTCATTCACTTTCGCGTAGTTAGACAAGGAGTTAATCAAACCAATGTTTGGACCCTCTGGAGTTTCGATTGGACACATACGGCCATAGTGAGAGTGATGCACGTCACGAACTTCGAAGCCTGCGCGCTCACGAGATAAACCACCAGGTCCTAGTGCAGATAGACGACGTTTATGTGTCAATTCGCCCAATGGATTTGTTTGGTCCATGAACTGGGACAACTGGGAAGAACCGAAGAATTCTTTGATCGCTGCCACAACTGGACGAATGTTCAATAAAGCTTGTGGAGTGATGACAGAAATGTCTTGGATTGTCATACGTTCTTTGACCACACGTTCCATACGAGTTAAACCGATACGGAATTGGTTTTGTAACAATTCGCCTACGCAACGAAGACGACGGTTACCCAAATGGTCGATATCATCAGTTTGACCAATGTTTTCGATCAAGTTCATCATGTAACTTACGTTAGCAATCATGTCTTCACGAGTCACTGTACGATGACTGAATGGCAAGTTGCTGTTGTTACAAATGACTTTTACCACAGTACCTTCTGTATTTACTACAAAGAACTCAGGTACTACATCGCCACTGTACACACCGCTATTAGCCACTACATCAAGAACTTCTTCGTTCACATAGGTATTCGCTTCTACGATGATTTCGCCATTTTCGTCTACGATTGGTTCTGCCAAAATTTGACCGAACATGCGTTGACGCCAGCCCAATTTTTTATTTAATTTATAACGACCTACACGAGCTAAATCATAGCGACGAGGGTCAAAGAATAAGTTATCGAATAAGTTACGAGCACTTTCCACAGTTGGTGGTTCGCCTGGACGAAGTTTTTTGTAGATTTCTACCAATGCTTCATCAGCGGATTGTGTGCTGTCTTTTTCTAATGTACGAAGTAAACGTTCATCGTATTCTGGATGACCATTTTCGTCCACTTGTCCATTCCAGAATAATTCCAAGATGGATTCGTTCGTTTCCCAACCTAATGCACGTACTAGTACAGTAGCTGGCAATTTACGGTTGCGGTCGATACGTACGGACACAATGTCGTTCGCATCTTTTTCTAACTCAATCCAAGCACCACGGTTCGGAATCACTGTGGAATCATACAAACGGTTACCCATCGTATCGATGCTGCCACCGTAGTATACGCCAGGAGAACGAACTAATTGGGATACGATAACACGTTCCGCACCATTGATGATGAACGTTCCTGTATCTGTCATCAATGGGAAGTCGCCCATGAATACTTCTTGTTCTTTAATATCTGGATTCTCTGGATCATTGTTAACAAGACGAACATTGACACGCAATGGTGCTGCATAGGTAGCATCACGGTTTTTGCATTCGTTAATGTCGTATTTTGGTTCTCCAAGGCTGAAACCTTCAAAGGAAAGAGCTAGCTTTCCTGAATTGTCTTTAATCGGAGAAATATCGTTAAAAATATCTTGTAAACCGCTCTCTAAAAACCACTCATAAGACTTGCGTTGCACGTCTAACAAATGTGGCATTTCGAGAACTTCGTTGATCTTAGCGTAGGTATATCGAGTACGCTTACCCACCTGCTCAGGTTTGAACATGTTCTTTTCACCCCTCATAAAAATTGGCTTACATATTCTATAACGGTATGACTGCAGACGATTCCAGGTCTCAGTTTTCCTGCTGACCAATGACAAAATAAGCAAGGCTCGTAATTTTTTCTTGTGAACCTTGCTTTCCTCATTTCAGCACAACCTTGGATATATTCCTTCATCAATTCAATGTTATAGTTACTTTTTTGCAATTAAATATTATAATCTTGTTATCTCTATTTGTCAAGGATATATTCACTGAAAGTCTATAATAAATCTATAGTAGTCGAACATTTATGACACAACCTCTTAACGATGTATGTAAGAAGTACTCTACGATATATTCATTAGTTACTAGCGCTTCATTTCAATACTGACAAAAAAAGCAAAAAAGACTTGGTACACAAACATGTTATTCGTTCGTATCCAAGTCCTTTTCTTTCACCATCTGCACGGCGCCCACTGGGCATATGGCATAACAGTCACCACAGTGAATGCACATATCCTGATGGATGACATAGCGATCACCTTTGCGTGTGATGGCCTGTACAGGACAATCCATAGCGCAGCCAGCACAACACACGCAAGTGTCTTTAATATGAAAGTACATAGGCAAGCCTCCTAGTCTTAGTATACTACGAGGCTTACTATTCGCCTATATATTACCAAATATATTTTACGCCTACATTACCACGGTATCCTTTATAATAGGATCCACCTAAGTTTCTTTCAAAGCGAACATCACCATACACATACCAGCGATCATCTTTACGCCATTGTGCACCGATACCAAGTTCACCAATGGTGCGTCCATAATCACCACGAAGAGTATCTTCACCAATATGAACGGCATAAGCATTTGTGAATGTTCTCCAAATATTGGCTACGCCGTATATAGTACGAGAGACAATGCCATTAGCATTATACTTTTCACGAGATAAACGAGCACCAATACGTCCCACCAATGTACCATGACCTCCATGAGATACTACTTTATCAGTACCATGAATACCATGCATTTGTAGGTAAGAGTATACCAATTGACCTTGTGGTTCTAAAATGGTGCGTCCACGTTTCGTTTCACGCAACACGTAAGGACGACCTGTTTCCACAGAGCCTGCAAGACCCCAGCCAGACTGTTTTTCTCTATCATGACCTACCGCTTCATAAGCATTGCGAAGTAAGCTTACTTGACCCACCCAATCGATGTATTGATCATGGGCACCGTATTTTGTTCTTGTAAGCCCTAGGGATAGATTACGTACTGCACCCGTGCCAGTTTGTAAATCCGTAGCTTGCTTACCTTTATCATCTGTATTGAAGTTATCGTAGAACTTAGCTTGACCATATTGATACGCTACATAAGCACCATTAAAGCTTGTAGTACCATCTTCTTTTGTTTTCACATTCCAATCACGGCCTAATTGAATACCTCGTGTATGTAATGTATACCCAAAACGACTTCCATCATGGTGTCCGTAATCTTTGATCACTTTTGCCCACATCGGATATTGATCATCCTCTTGATGATGCGCATAGATAACGCGACTCATAGGATAGCCTTTATTCTGCCATTGCTCATGTAAAGTGCGAGGGTTTTCACTACGACGTTCATGTAAGGTACGTAGAATTTGCCCCATCATACGAGTGTTCACTTCTGGCATTTGTGTATACCCAGGAGTTCGTTTGTCTAACATTGGCGTTTTGTTCAATCCAGTCAGCGTCCAGAACCACTCATGTTTGCCTTCTTTCACACGATGAGCTAATTTTAATTCACCAGCACCTGTCGTTTTAGCCACCCCTGTGAAAGCCCCTTCTTCGCTAGATTCTACATCAGCACGGACCACAGGCACCGTATTTTTATTCAAATCAGCTGCAATAGAACCAATAGAGCCATCGATCACAGCTTCTGTGCCATCTGCTGCTACAGGTACTACTGTGGTAGAGCCTGTCGCAGTACCAGTAATATGCACTAAGTCAGATACAGAATTAGCCCCTTCTTCATCACCAGGAGAATCCCATTTCGTGTTCATTTTGATAAAGCCATCTTTACCTGTGTAGTTGCCATTCAATGTCAACACATCTGCATAGGACTTGTTAACTGTCGTAATGATACCGCCTTCATTTTTGAAATCAGATACAGTGGTACCATCTTTTTGTACAGTTGTTACCGTATATTCTGCTTTAGCATCATCTGTTAAGTTTGTACCCGCATCAAGAATACCACCATTAGACAATGTCACAGTAGTAGCTGTAGACTCTTGCGCACCTGTCAAATCTTCTTTCTTCGCTAATCGCCATGTAGCATCTTTATCCACGGTCATGTGTAACGTAGATCCTTTATCGGCATGGATTAGACCTGTTAAAACAGCTTTATCTGCAATCGTTGCTGTTAATTCAGACGTAGCTCGGTCTGTTTCTACAGTGGCCTCAGCATTTTCAGATTTAGCACGAATAGCCCAACCTTTTTTTGCTGCTGTGGCTTCCGATAATTCACCGGAAAGAGTGAATTGGGCGTTTTTGACACTTTTTGCACCCCAGTCGAAATGACTTCTTAAAACACCTTCTTTGCCTAATATGCCCGCGCCCCAGATTAAAGAACCATTTTTCTTAAATTCTGCATTCGCCAAAATTAAATCATCTACCTCTGACGAAGTCGATAACTTTGTATTATGAAGGTTCACTATACTATTAATATTTTCTTTCCCACGGGATAAAACTTCTTTAAATTTAAAGAATGAATAGTTAACTGCTCCTAGGTTTTTATAATCAAAGGTATCAAATACAATGGCATTAGTGCTAGATTTAATTTCGGAAGCTTCTTTTGTGTTAGCACCGGTAACAGTGAACTTTGAATCTTTGTCAAATAGTCGTATCGCTCCAGAACCACGATATTCTTTTCTATCCAATGTAACGACACCATTCGTTCCTGTTGTATCTACAGTCAATTTTCCATTTGCAATAACCTGAGCTCCCACACCTGCATCACCATTACCTGGTTTACCAATCTTAATGCCTGCAGAATTGATACCATTAGCCTTTACTACAATCGACGTATCTCCATCAAATGTAGCCTTTGCATCTGTACCTGATACATAAGCTCCCACTAAATAATCCGCTACTTTATCAGCACTTTTATCCTCTACAGTAATATTTACATTACCAGTACTATGGAACTCAGGCTTTGCACCATCAGCTCGGTATACACGAATCCCAGACATTTGATATCCCGTTTCAAACTTTCCTCCAGGAATCGGTACACCCGTAAAATTACCTCTTTTAGTATCTTCTGTATTATTAACTACTATATTAGCATTATTAACTGTAAATTTTGTTTCAACACCACTACCAAGCCAATTATATCCAACAGCTACACCATAGGCTGCATCAGAATCTGCACTTTGAGGCGTATTAGCTTGTCGATTTGACTTCGTCACGGTTACATTTAAATTCTTAATATCCGCCGTAGATGTACCACGCACGATCATGCCTTTTGGACGATTGTTAACAGCGGTATCACCTGGCTTAACAGTAATCGTAAGATCATCGGCTGTTAATTTTCCGTTGATCACATTGATGCCTAAACTTTCATCAGATTTATTATCCATTGTAAGGTCTAGGTTTTCTGCCCCAGTAATAGTCAAATGACCACCTGATACACCAACACCATCTTTAATGAAAGTATCAGTTCCCCCAGCTACTGTTTCCTCAGCGGTATAACTCGTTTGATTTTGCAATGCACCATAACTTACGCTGGTCGTCAGGGCATATGCCGCCAGTAGCGCCCCCATCGTCATCATACTACGTTTTCTCATGCTTCTTCTCCTTACTTTCTATTGAGTACAAATAACTCCATATCAGATTACTATATATTTTTATTTATAATATATATTGTACTATGTTTTTATTATCATATATCACATGTACAACTGTCAACATGTAGAGCACATCCAAATACTACTCATGTAGACCTATTATGCATAGCTGTATATCCTTATGTATACGATTATATTATTAACCATAAGCTCATCTTATTATACGCAGAACATGAACCTGTGTCCTATCAATTTCTACCCAATACACTAAAACGTGAAACCTATCTGTCCTGCCAGAGACCTCTTGCTCGACATCATAAACACAAAAGAGGAATGCTTCATACACTCATCAGCATTCCTCTTATCTATTATATTCTTACATCTTGTACTAGCATATAGATTATTCTTCTACAATACACTGGCACATCTTCATCGTCAAGAGTGCCGCTTCATGAGATTCTCGGGTCACCCCTGCGCAACATTTTGGATCCACATGAAGAGGGACTTCTGGCAAGCCCGCTTTCAAAATTAGTGCATTCGATACGACGCAAATATCCGTACATAGTCCAACCATCGTGATCGTTTCAATTGGTTCCTCTTCATGCATCGCCTTAAGGTGCGCTAGCAAATCCAAGGATCCAAAGTTAGGTTTATCTAGTACATCCACCCGTTGGCCTCGTTCACAAGCCACTTCTAACAGATCATCAACAATCTCCCAACCTTTGGTGCCACGGGCACAATGTTCCACTGGCAAATGTTTACCTTCTTGGCTTTCAAGATAACCCTCATCATGTGTGTCTCGAGTAAACACTATGGGACCATCAAAATTACGAATTGTTTCACGCACCGCTGGTACAATGGCCTGTGCTTGTGGTGAACCTAATGTTCCATCAATAAAATCATGTTGCATGTCTATCACAATCAATACGTTCATAGGGCATCTCCTTTGTGAGAAAGTAGGCAAGGAAATAATACATTCCCTTGCCTTACCTAAATTGATAGTACTTGAACCTTTGACTACTTATGCGATTGTCATTATCCTTTGACTACGTCAGCACAACGAGCACATAATGTTGGATGATCCCCATCTTGACCAACTGTGTCGCGGTGAATCCAGCAGCGTTCGCATTTTTCTAACTCAGAAGCAGTTACCACGATGGATAATGCGCCATCTTCTACTGTCACAGCATTAGCTGGTGCTTTGTCACGACCTTCCACTACATGTGCTTCAGACACGATTAACAAGCTAGCTAAGGAAGTGCTAAATCCAGTCAATGCCTCATACGCATCGCCATCTGCGTACACTGTGATGGAAGCATCCAAGGAGTGACCGATGGCTTTATCACGACGAGCCCCTTCTAATGCTTTTGTCATTTCGCTACGAAGATCTAACATGGTCGCCCAACGTGCAGACAATTCCGCATCCACATGGTCTGCATGACCTTGTGGCCAATCTGCTAACATCACGCTTTCTTCCATGCCCTCTTCTTTTGGCATGTATTGCCATACTTCTTCCGCTGTGAAAGAAAGAACTGGAGACACCATTTTAACCAATGTTGTCAAAATTTCATAGATGGCAGTTTGTGCACTACGACGAGCTACGTTGTTTTCTTTCTCTGCATACATAGTATCTTTCAATACGTCTAAGTAGAAGGAAGATAAATCTACGGTACAGAAGTTATGGATTGTATGATATAAAATGTGGAATTCGTAGTTTTCGTAAGCATTCGTTACTTTTTGACGAACTTCTTCTAAACGATGCAATGCCCAACGATCCAATTCAGTCAAATCTTTGTAAGCTACTTTATCTGTATTTGGATTAAAATTATCTAAGTTACCCAACAAGAAACGGAATGTGTTACGGATTTTACGATACACTTCCGCCAATTGTTTTACGATGTCTTTGGACAAACGAACATCTGCTTGGTAATCTGCAGAAGATACCCATAGACGCATTACATCTGCACCATGTACATCGATGATATCGGAAGGCGCCACTGTATTACCTACAGATTTAGACATTTTGCGACCTTCCCCGTCCACTACGAAACCGTGAGTCAATACCGCATTGTATGGAGCATGACCACGAGTTGCGATACCTGTTAACAAGGAAGAGTTGAACCAACCACGATGTTGGTCAGAACCTTCTAGGTACATAGCGCAAGGTACTTCCATTTCATTTTGTTCCAATACGCCAGACCAAGAGCTACCGCTGTCAAACCATACGTCCATAATATCTGTTTCTTTATGGAAAGAATCATGTCCGCAAGATGGACATGTGAATCCTTCTGGCAATAATTCTTTCGCTTCATGAGCCCACCAAGCGTTAGAGCCTTCTTTGGCAAACCATTCTTGTAAGGAAGCAATAGTATCATCATTAACAATATGCTCTCCACAATGATCGCAATAATAGATAGGAATTGGCACACCCCACGCACGTTGACGAGAGATAACCCAGTCCCCACGGTCTGCAATCATATTGTAAATGCGGTCATGACCCCATTTAGGAATCCATTGTACTTGCTCGTCGATGGCTTTCAATGCTTCTTGACGGTATCCATCTACAGAGGAGAACCATTGTTCTGTAGCACGATAGATAACAGGATTTTTACAACGCCAGCAATGAGCATATTGGTGACGAATATTGCCTTTTTGTACCAACGCACCATTATGCGCTAGGATTTTAATCACTGGCACTTCTGCATCGTGGATTTCGACACCAACCAATGGTTGTTCTGTATCGCCATAGCGAGATTCATCTACTTTTGCAATGTAATGACCAGTAGCATCTACTAAGGATAAAATGTCAAAATCAATTTTACCAGCATCTTTATATACTTTCACCACGTTAAAGTCGTCTTCACCGTGAGCAGGCGCTGTATGTACGCAACCTGTACCAGCTTCTAAGGTAACGTGAGAACCCAATAAGATAGGAGCGTTACGATCAGCAAATGGATGTTTAAAGTTCGCTAATTCTAATTCGCTACCTTTGAACGTGTTCAATACTTCATAAGAGTCTACACCCATTTCTTTAGTAGCTGTTTCGATTAAGCCATTTGCAAGCAACCATGCTTCATCGCCGATTTTTACCCAAGAGTAATCTAATTCTGGGTTCACAGAGATAGCTTGGTTTGCAGGCATTGTCCAAGGAGTAGTTGTCCAGATAACGGAGAATAATTTGCTAGTATCAAAACCTGCTGGCAACGTGCTTTCAGCACCATTTACATAAGCAAATTTAACATAGATGGAGAAAGATTTTTTCTCAGCATATTCAATTTCCGCTTCTGCTAAGGCAGTTTCACAATGGGTACACCAGTATACAGTTTTCAAGCCTTTATAGATGTAACCGCGTTTTGCCATTTCACCGAACACGCCGATTTGTTTCACTTCGAATTCGGGACGCAATGTTAAATATGGACGATCCCATTCGCCAAGTACACCAAAACGAATGAAATCTTTCTTTTGTTCTTCTACGCAGTTCAATGCGTATTCACGACATTTGTTGCGAAGGTCCAATGGACTCATTTCATGACGGTTCAAGCCAGTATTTTTAATAACCGCATGCTCGATAGGAAGACCATGTGTATCCCAGCCAGGAATATATGGTGTGTAATGGCCTTGCATCGTTTTATATTTCATCACAATGTCTTTTAATGTTTTATTCAAGGCATGACCGATGTGTAATTTACCATTCGCATACGGAGGGCCATCGTGCAAGATAAAAGATTGTTTACCTTTATTTTTAGCTAAGCGTTTTTCATAAATTTTATTATCTTCCCAAAACTTGATAAATTCTGGTTCCCGTTTTGGCAAATTGCCACGCATAGGAAATTCTGTTTCAGGCAAGTGCAAGGTCTTACCATAATCCACTTCATTAGACATTGTATTTCTCCTCTCAATAAAAAAAGCACCCGCTCCCCGAAGGGACGAATGCAAATCCGTGGTACCACCCTACTGATGACTCTTGTGAAAGTTACCCCCAACGAATCATCGCTCAAACATATAACGGTGTCCACCGATGTGAGTACCCCCAATATGGGCTCCCCAACATATACTCAAAAGTGATCCGCCATGCATTCACCCATGAGGCTTTCACCATCCCTCACTCGCTCGGAGCTACCTTGCATGACCGTCTTTATCAACGTATTAACATATATCGTTGTCAATTACAGATACAATTATATACTATCTGTAGGGTAGTTGCAATAGGGGGAGGCGCATTCTGTACATGTAAGAAATGTAACAGGCTAGAACGATATTCATAAAAATTTAATATGCTAACACAACCGATTACATGTATATATACGTATATTAGGGGTGTAACAAACTTCACTTATGTGCTACCATAAAGACAAGATGATTACAATTTTAAACCTCGCACATAGGAGTCAGTATGGAACTTTGGAAACGCACATTATACGTTTGTTTATTTGGTGCCTTCATGGCATCAGTGGGTCTCAGTCAAGCAGCCCCTCTCATTCCCTTATATTTACAGGACCTCGGAGTCCACGATCAAGGAGCTCTTGCCAACTGGTCTGGCTTAGCCATGGGTATGACCTACCTAATGGTGGCACTCTTCGCTCCCTTTTGGGGAAAACTAGCCGACCGTAAGGGGCGCAAGCTCATTCTATTACGAGCTAGTTTTGGTATGTCCATCACCAACGCCCTTCTCGGTTTTGCCCAAGCGCCGGAACACATCGTAATCATACGCATCTTAAACGGTATGATTTCTGGCTTCTTCTCTGGATCCATTACCCTCGTGGCAACCCAAACGCCACAAGCACAAACAGGCTGGGCCCTAGGACTCTTGTCCGCTGCCAACCTCGGTGGCTCCCTCTTGGGTCCTATGATTGGTGGTTACATTGGAGGCATCTTTGGCATTCGCTATGCCTTCTTCATCGTGTCCGCCTTATTGGGGACCGCTTTCTTATCCACCTTGTTCTTTGTGAAAGAAGACTTTACGCCGCAACCAAAAGGGGCCTCTCAATCCTTAGCCACTTTGAAAGCATCCATTCCCGATTGGAAAGGTCTCATCTACATCTCTATCGGTTCCTTCATCTTTGCTTTCACCACCATGGCAACGGCACCTATCTTATCTGTATTCGTGCAACAAATCCTAGGCCAAGGAGCGGAACACATTGCCCTCTTAGCAGGCTTAGCATTTACCGTAACAGGCCTTGCACAAATGGTGGCTAGCTCCGTGCTCGGTAAATACATCGACAAGCTAGGCCCACGGTTCATCCTTTGGACAAGTTTCATCTATGTCGGTCTTGTAACCATACCACAAGCCTTCGTCAGTGATATCTACACTTTGTGCATCTTACGCTTCCTACTTGGTATCGGCTTAGGCGGATTATTGCCAGGTATTAACACCTTCATCTCTAGCATTACACCAAAAGCATTCGCTGGGCAAGTCTTCGCCTATAACCAATCTACCTTGTTTATGGGATATTTCATCGGATCCTTAGGCGGTTCCTTCATCGCATCCCAATGGGGCTTCGGTGCTATGTTTATTACCACAGGGGCGATTATTGCATTGACAGGTGTATTCTTGAAAGTTACACTAGGGCGTACTCAAACAGCTAACCATTAGTTCTATTTCTATAAGATACACTATCTTGAAATACTGTATATTACGCATTATATGTGTGTTTCATAATAATTAATGGGTACCACACAAAATATGCTCATGAAGATATACTTGTAAAAACTATTAAAAGACAAATACAACATTTAAAACAGAGGTCTTATTCCTAAGGCCTCTGTTTTTTATCGTATTCTATTAAAAATATTTTATATGTCAAGGTAAGCCACTACTGCTATATGTTTAGCATACATTACGTTATAGTAGTACTTTGCATACTTACGAATCAGTACCTTCTATACTGACAATACAAATGCAAAACTATAATGTATTAATCCCTGTCTCCAATGGGAACCCCTCATAGGTCACCCAATCGCTAGAGCTGCCTACGTACATAGCTGGTTCTACACCGATTTCAGCAAGAGCAATCATCAAGTTCGCCGCTGTCACCCCAGATCCACAATAGGTGACGATAGGTTTTTCCACCTTAGCTAAATCACCGTAAGCTGCTTCTAACTCTGCCATGGGACGCACGCCATCAGAAGTAAAGCCCCATTCATAGAAATGGTTAATTGCTCCCGGGATATGACCTGTCATGCCATCCATGGTATCCACTACAGATCCATCATAGCGTTGTGGTGCTCGTGCATCGATGATGACATGACTACTCCTTTGACTAGCTGCTAACACTTCATCACGACTCATCACTAAATGGTCTTGCAATGTATAGGCCAATGGTTGTGGATCTGCCACAGTAGGTGTAGGTTCTTGTGTCAACGGATATCCCTCACGATACCATCGTTCAATGCCACCAGCAAGGACTTTCACATTGGTAAAGCCCATATACAATAATAAGAAACGCAAACGACCGGCAAAGGAAATCCACGCATCGTACACCACGATGTGAGAATCCATAGTCACGCCGCATTCGCTCAACCGTTGTGCCAGCACTGACATGTCTGGCAAGGGATGACGACCACCGTGTACACCTAAAGGCCCACTCATATGCGCGTCCATATCGATGGCAAAGGATCCCGGAATATGGGCCGCTGCATAGGCCTCAAACCCACGTGCATCGAGGAGCACCACTCTATTTAATTGTTCTTGTAATTCTTTCGGCGAAAGTAACACGCTCATTGTTACACCTCCAATATATAAACTAGTATGCCTATGTTACATCTCTATCCTATCTAGTATGCATAAAAAATATGCCTTCAGAGGATACCTATTACTATCTCTCCAAGATATACTATAGAACCTTAACTATCATATAGAAACTATCTCTATCGCATACGGTTCTATTGGATAACATAGAAACTATTAACATGCATATGCAGACTATAAAGAATGCCATACACTCTCTATAATCTAGTGTAACATAGATTATCTTCGATGTGTATGGCATTTCTATTCATACATGTATTCTGTTGGGTGATATTGATTCACGTCAGTTTCCAATACATGGAAAACTGTCACTTCTTCTACTATCCCTTAATTGCTTGGAACGCTTCTTTCGCAATTTGCAATGTGTACGCCAAGTCTTGTTCGCTATGGCAAGTAGACAAGAAGTTACTTTCATATTGGCTGGCTGCATAATAGATACCACGTTCCAAATTATAATGGAAGAATGTTTTGAACGCTTCCATATCGCACGCACTGGCATCATCGAAGTTATGCACCGCTTTGTCTGTGAAGAACAAGGTAAACATAGAGCCCACACGTTGTACCACCACAGGTACGCCTACTTCTTTTGCCGCTGCTTCTAAGCCTTGGCAAAGTAGTTCTGTAGACTCCTCTACTTGGCGGAATGCATTTGGATGTTTTTGCAACATTGACAAAGTAGCAAGACCTGCCGCCATGGCTACAGGATTACCACTCAAGGTACCCGCTTGGTACACAGGACCGGATGGAGCGATAGCGGACATAATTTCTTTCTTGCCACCGAATACAGCCATTGGTAGTCCACCGCCTACGATTTTACCTAAACATGTCAAATCTGGAATGACATTGTAATACTTTTGTGCCCCACCAGAACTGGATCGGAATCCGCACATCACTTCATCAAAGATGAGCACCGCGCCGTGTACTGTTGTCACTTCACGCAAGGTTTCCAAGAATCCTTCTACAGGAGGCACACAACCCATATTGCCTGCCACTGGTTCTACGATGATGGCTGCAATGCTTTTGCCATGCGCTGCAAATAACTGACGAACTGCCTCAGAATCATTGTACGGTAAAGTGATGGTATCTGCCGCTACACCCGCCGGCACACCTGGACTGTCAGGCACACCAAAAGTTGCTAAGCCGGAACCAGCTTTTACCAACAAGCTATCGCTGTGACCATGGTAACAGCCGATGAATTTCACAATTTTGTCACGACCTGTGTAGCCACGAGCCAAGCGTAGCGCACTCATCGTAGATTCCGTACCGGAGTTTACCATGCGCACCATTTCCATAGACGGATAGAAAGCTTGGATTTTTTTCGCCACCTCTGTTTCAAGCAGTGTTGGCGCTCCATAGCTAGTACCACGAGGAATTGCTTCCAAAATGGATGCGACAATTTCAGGATTTGCATGGCCTAAAATCATAGGACCCCAAGACAATACGTAATCGATGTACTCATTGCCATCGATATCGTAAATACGAGATCCGCTGGCAGAACTGATGAAAGGAGGATTGCCCCCCACACTGCGGTAGGAGCGAACAGGACTGTTCACACCACCCGGCATATATTCACGAGCCTCTGCAAAGGCTTGTTTTGATTTTTCTAAACTAAACATAATGGCTCCTATATTTCCACACTATTTTTCTTGTAGCCAACGTGCCACATCAAGAGCATGATAGGTAATGATCATCTTCGCCCCTGCTCGTTTCATGGAAAGCAAAGTTTCCAAGGTAATGCGTTTTTCATCCACTAAACCTGCTGCCGCTGCCGTTTTAATCATGGCATACTCACCGCTCACATTGTACACTGCTAGTGGGCAATCGAAGTTGTCCCGCACTTCACGAACGATATCCAAATAGGATAGAGCTGGCTTAATCATAATGATGTCCGCTCCTTCGATGATATCTTGTTCCACTTCACGCAAGGCTTCCAAACGATTCGCCTCATCCATTTGGTATCCCTTACGGTCCCCAAATCCTGGTGCAGAATGGACCGCATCACGGAATGGTCCATAATAAGCGGATGCATATTTCGCCGCATAACTCATGATGGATACATTGCTAAATCCCGCTGCATCTAGAGCTTCACGGATCGCAGCAATACGTCCATCCATCATGTCCGATGGGGCCACCATATGAGCACCTGCTTTCGCATGGCTCACTGCTACATTGCACAATAATGGCAAGGTCGCATCGTTGATGACTTCATGATGTTCCACGTGACCGCAATGGCCGGTGGATGTATATTGGCATAAACATACGTCGGAGATAACAATCAACTCTGGCACTTCTTTGCGGATCGCCATAATCGCCTGTTGTACGGGTTGTTCCATATCCCATGCGGAAGAACCATCTTCATCTTTATACGTAGGGATGCCGAAGATTTCGACTCCCTTGATACCTAATTCATAAGCTTCTTTCGCCAATTTTACAGCTTCGTCCACGGACACATGGTATTGTCCTGGTAAGGAAGAAATTTCTTCTTTCACCGCTGTGCCTGGCACGATAAAGATCGGATAAATTAAATCGTCTACTTGTAATGTTGTTTCACGAACCAACGCACGCATAGCTGGGTTGATGCGCAATCGTCTTGGTCGATTTCGTAATTCCATAGTGTGCCTCTTTCTATTTACAATCGTTCAAGATTAAACCCACCATCGCAGGTATTGTGAACGTTTCCCCAATCAAATCTGGTTGGATTCCTTCTTCCACACAGGTCGCTCCTGTGATTGGTCCAATGCAGACAACTTTCGTATTGCCTAACAAGCTTACTGCATCAGGCCCGAGCATATCCTTCGTATTCGTCACCGTAGAAGAACTAGTGAACGTAATGTAATCTACTTCGCCTGCACGCAGGGCTTCTTCTAAATATTCTTTATGGGACGTATCTTGTACCGTTTCATACAAACGCAATACTGTTACATCGCATCCGGCCTGTGAAAGTCCTTTATAAATCACATCACGTGCTACTTTTGGTTGTACTAACACAAAGCGCAAGTCCCCTAACTCACGATTTGGCCACACACGTCCTTGTTCTGCCGTAATCGTTTCTACCACAGATTCCGCTTGGTAATTTGGTGGTACAATATCAGCACGAATTCCTCGATCTAATAAAGATTTTGCAGTGGCACTGCCAATAGCGCATACTTTCATAGAACCTAAGGCACGACTATCTAAGCCACGGTCTAATAAACCGTCAAAGAAGAATCGTACACCCTCAGCGGATGTAAAAATCAAGCCGTCATAGGAAGATAAACTATCATAGGTCGCATCCATCTCTTCTGTACGAGGTAAGGCCTGTGTTTTAATAGCAGATGCTTCAATGACATGAGCACCCAATTCTAATAAACGCTCCGATAAAGCGCTAGCTTTGCTGCGAGCTCGTGTAACAACGATGGTTTTACCAAATAATGGCTTGTTATCGAACCAACGCAATTGCTCCCGCAAGGATACGACTTCCCCAACGATAACAATGGCTGGCGCTTTCAATTGTGCTTTTTCTACATCGTCAACTACATGTTCCAAGGTCGAAACTAAGGTTTCTTGAATTGGCTTCGTACCCCAACGGATAACCGCCACTGGCGTTTCCTTTGGACGGCCATATTTGATTAAGTTACTAGCGATGCTCGGCAAATTGGAAATGCCCATCACAAAAGAAATGGTATCCACAGATTTGGCTAAGCCTTCCCAATTCATGCCAGACTCTGGTTTTGTTGGATCTTCGTGACCTGTGACAATGGCAAAGGAGGTCGCCATAGCACGCTGTGTCACAGGAATCCCTGCATAGGCTGGCGCAGAAATACCAGATGTGATCCCTGGTACAAATTCAAATGGCACACCTGCTTCTACCAAAGCCAACGCTTCTTCACCACCACGGCCAAACACTAGAGGATCGCCACCTTTTAGACGAGCTACCACTTTGCCTTCTAACCCACATTTTACGAGAAGTTCGTTAATTTCCCATTGGTGCATCGTATGATTGTTGCTTTTTTTACCCGCATAAATAATCTCTGCTTTTTCTTTCGCATAGGACAAGAAATGCGCATCTGCTAAATAGTCATAGACGATAACATCTGCTTTTTCAATGCATTCCTTACCTTTTAGAGTGATTAATTTATGATCGCCCGGTCCGGCACCAATTAAATATACAATGCCTGTCATTTCAATACTCCTCTTTCTACTAAATCATCAATGATGGCTTTGCCCCCCTCTTCATAGAGAGCTTTTGCCAAGTTACGACCTAACATGTCTGCTTTTTCTTTCGGTCCCGACAATTCACCTTCAAAACAATTTTTTCCATCCAGGGAAGCAATGATCGCTTTCAACGTTAATTGTCCTTTATAAATCGTACCATGCACGCCCATCGGCACTTGGCAACCACCCTCAAGTTGGCGAAGGAAACTACGTTCTCCACGGGTCGCCCACATAGTATTTTCATCATGCAATACAGATAACATGTCTAGCATTTCTGCATCATCTTTGCGACATTCAATACCGAGCGCCCCTTGACCAACAGCAGGAATGATTTCATCGCTAGTGAAAGTCTGTGTAATGACAGACTCCAAGCCCAATCGTTTTAACCCTGCCTCTGCCAATACAATGGCATCAAAGTTTTCTGTTTCCAATTTGTTTAAGCGTGTTTGCACATTGCCACGAAGAACAGAAATCTGCAAATCAGGACGTCGATTTAATAGTTGTGCTTGACGGCGTAAACTGCTAGTTCCTACCTTAGCGCCTTGTGGCAATTGATCTAATGTTTTATATTTCGGCGACACCAAAGCATCACATGGTGTTTCACGTTCGGTAATAGCACCTAGCACTAAATCATCTGGTAATTCTGTAGGCATATCTTTCAAGCTATGTACAGCCAAATCAATACTGCCATCACGCATAGATGCTTCTAGCTCTTCTGTAAATAAACCTTTACCACCGATTTCAGCCAATGGTTTTTCTAAAATACGATCACCTTTCGTACTGTGATGGACTAACTCCACCTTACATTGTGGGTAATGTTTGCGCAATGTATCGGCTACATAATTGGCTTGCCATAGAGCAAGAGCACTACTGCGAGTGCCTATACGAATTGTGTCTCTCATAGTGTATCGTCCTCCACTTCCAAAGCAAACATATCTTGGAATAACTTCCAATAATCTCGTTCTTCCTCTTTACCAGCAATTTCACCAAAATGAATCATTGGATCTCGCAATAGTTTACGCACTAACATACGAGACATGTTGTTGATAATTTTACGTTCCAAGTCTGTAGCATTTGGCAATTTTGCCATAGCACGGTGCACTTCTCGTTTACGAATGGCTTCTGCTTTTTCGCTGAGCAAAACCATAATAGGACGAACCGATAGATATTGCAATTTTTCTTCGATTTCCTGCAACGCCTCTTCTAGAATTGGTTCTGCTTTTCTAGCTTCTTCTTCTCGTTGGTGCTTGTTCGCTTCTACTACACTTTCCAAAGCATCAATATTAAACAAATAGACCCCTGGAATTTCTGTTACATCTGGATTGATATCACGAGGGACAGCTATATCAATCATGACAATTGACTTACCATCTCGACCATCCATGATTTCTTCCGCTTCTTCCCGTTCAATCACATAGTGCGGTGCCCCCGTAGATGTAATGATAATATCTGCTGTTTTGGCTTCTTCCACAAAATGATCAAAGGCTACAGCCTTACCATTAAATTGGGTTGCCAATTCTTCCGCTGTTTTGAAAGTCCGATTGGACACGAAAATGCTCTTTACCCCTTTTGCTTGCAAATGACGTGCTGTGAGCTCGCTCATTTGACCAGCTCCCAAAATGAGAACCTTTGCCTCATTCATAGGGATATCTAAACTATCTTCTGCTAAATTCACTGCTGTATAACTAACAGAGACTGGCGTATTCGCAATCCCTGTCATAGTACGCACACGTTTCCCTACAGCAATGGCTTTTTGGAAAATAATATTAAACACGGACGCTGTTAATCCCTTACTATAAGAAGAGATGTATGCCATTTTTAATTGACTCAAAATTTGACCTTCTCCTAATACGAGAGAATCCAAACTAGATGCCACTCTAAATAAATGAGAAATACATGCCTTCCCTTCATGGAGGAAGAACCATTTCTCATCTACGTCTACTGTTTCTTCACCTTTCAGATGTAGTAGTAAACGTATCATATATTCTTTTACATTCTCCATGTCATTTAGGACGACATAGAGTTCTGTGCGGTTACACGTCGATAAAAGGACGCACTCCTCTACTTCTTCATGAGCATAGATATGATCCATAGCATGGTCGAGAGCTTCTTTAGAAAAAGAAAATTTCTCTCGCACATCTACAGGTGCACTTCTATGATTCAGACCTAATACGACTAATTGCATGTACAATATTCTCCTTCACTGAGTCTCCTTGACCCTCTACTATTTGTATAAACTCCGATTCTCCTAAATAGGTCCGCCAGAACTGCTCTCGTTCTTTTGGCGTATCTAATATATGTTGTAATTCTTGTCTCCATAGACGAATCTGAGGTAGCCACTCGGCTAATATGCCATATCTTCTTTCTATATCCTGTCTGAGCAACCGGCTCACTCGTGGGCTCACTTGATTTGTAAATATAGAAATCTCTAAATCACCAATTTTCGTAGCACTGCCGAATACCCAAGTAGAATCGTCCTTCACATCTGCCCGATTGATGAAAGCCTGTACACTTTGTGCATCTTCCATGACCTGAGCATTCACATCTGGACGATCTGTAGCGATGATGACAAACTGTTGACCTGCCATGTATTCTGAGCGATACGGCTCCGCTACCCATTGTAATGCACCTATTTCATGGTATCTTGCAATGTCAGGCAACACATCAGGACTGACCACCATAATAGATGCCTCTTCGTCTATTAATTTTTTAATACGCCGTAGGGCCACCTCTCCACCGCCTACAACTAGGCAGGGTCTATCCTTTAGTGAAAATCCAACAGTAATCATCCTATTATCCTTATATATCTCTACAATGGCAAAAACGGCTTGAATACTCAAGCCGAAATTCACCTTATGCTTCTGTTGTTGTCTCTACAGGTGTTATGTCCTGTAAAGCAATACCATCTAATAATTGTAGTTGCGCTGTCAAAATTGATTCTACTTTTGCACGGAATACGGCCATTTCATTGGCAATGGTAGCATATTTAGCTTCTGCTTCTCGCAACGCACGATTGGCATCTTCTAAGATTAATTTACGTTGTTGCTCTGCATTTTGTAGAATTAAATCAGCTTCTTTGCGAGCTGCCTCTTTTACGTTTTCACCAGTTTCTTGAGCTAGTACCAATGTATTGCGCATAGTTTCTTCCGTTGATTCATATTGGCTCAAACGTTTTTCCATTTGCTCTACTTTATCAGTCATTTCACGATTTTCGCGATACAAGATTTCATAGGCTTGTACCACTTCATTCAAGAACTCGTTCACTTCATCGCAGTCAAAGCCACGAATACTTTTTCCAAACTCTTTATTATGAATATCCATTGGTGTTAACATAGGATCAGCCTCCTTACATAAATCGTTTTAGATGTACTCCAATACGTCCTTTTTTAGACGTACCTGTAATACTTTCTATTTGCATACGACCTCTGCCACGAAGAGAGATAACATCCCCTTCTTTTACTTCTTGCGCTGGTCCTTTGGCAGGTTGCCAATTCACCTGTACTAATCCCGCTTTGATGGCTTCTACTACTTTTGTACGAGATGTACTAAATCCAGAAGAAGCTATGGAATCCAAACGCATGGAAGCTACAGTAGTTCGTACTTCTTTTATTTTTTCTTCTTTCGGTTGTAATTCACTCAATTCCATCCGTGATACTGTGACAGTAACCATAGCAATTTTTGTGAAATTTTGAATCACAAAATCTGCTATCGTCTCATCGACAATCACCTGAGCACCGCCACTAGTGACGATAATATCCCCAAAATGAGTGCGATCAATACCAAGCCCCATCAACGAGCCCAATACATCACGATGCGTCAACAGTCGGAATCGTGGATCCCAAGATACTTTCAATACCGCAATTTGTAAATCTACTGTTCCTTGAAAGTGAGGGTCCACAAAAGCTACGCGAAGACGTTCTGCCCCTTCGTAGCCACCACTGGAAATAGTGTCAATACCACCGAAATTCGCTTTCACTGCATCGGCAATAACAAGACCCGCCGGAGACATAAAATCTGTTACACGGTACGGTCTGCCTGCTTGTACTTGCTCTGCTAGATCAATCATACGTCTAGCTTCTTCGCCATTACCAGATGCTTCAAAATATCGAATTAACTTTTCTTTATCTTTCACGTTGTTTTCCTATTTCATTTGACCGCTCATAGCAAGCTAGGATACCTTCCATAATAGAGGACCGTAATCCTTCTTTTTCCATGGCAGCAATACCAGCTATGGTAGTCCCCCCTGGAGAAGTCACTTGGTCCCGCAGTACACTCGGATGAGCGCCTGTTTCTAAGGCAATCAAGCCAGATCCATACATGGTCTGTACCGCCGCTTGCAACGCCAATGGTCTAGTCAGTCCAATCCGAACTCCTGCATTGGCCATAGCATCTAAAATGGTATACATATAGCCTGGACCAGCCCCCGCTAACGCACCAATACGGTCTAAATCAGCTTCTGAACATACGACAGCTTCGCCTAATGCTTCAAAAATGCGCAAGGCTTGTTCCCGTTCACCTGGCGTTACCTCATCACTACTCGCAATGGCTGTAAAACCAGCTTTCACTAAGATGGGTGTATTCGGCATAGCTCGCAACCAATGCGCATGAGGCGCAAACGACTGCAAGGTATCCAATGTAATACCGGCTGCAATGGAAATACATAGCGTTCTCGGCTCAATCAGTGGGCCCACCTCTTGCATAAGAGAAGGCAATACTTGAGGTTTTACGCCAAATACGATGGTTCTATACTCATCAAAGGCAGGTATGGCATCACAATCCGTAAAGGCTGTCACACCAAATGTGCGCTCTAATTCCGCCGCTTGTTCACTGCGACGTACCAATACATCTACTTCCTCAGGACCCCAAACACCTTGTTCCAAAGTCCCTTGTAAAATAGCACCACCCATCGATCCTACGCCAATTAGCAGTATTTTTTGCATGGCTACCTCCTAATACTTAGGCTTGTGGCTCTTTCCAAGCTAATTTATCAGATATTTCTGTATACTCTTTATCTGTATAATCTACTGTTACATTCACTGGTACGCAGATGAAAATATCTTTACCAATTTTTTCTAATTTGCCATCTAAAGCAAATGTAGCGCCACTAACAAAGTCCACAATGCGTGCAGCTTCATGAGGGTCTGTATTTTCAAAATTAATCACTACTGGACGCATATCGCGCAATTGATTTGCAATGTTTTCAGAGTCTTCGAATGCTTTTGGCTCTACGATGACTACTTTCATACCACTAGAACGTTGTGCCACTGTATTATATCCTCCTGTTTTTGGTTTTACTGCAGATGCTACAGGTCCATTACCACCTGCCACTGGTGCTGTTACCACTGGCTGTTGAAATTCTTCTTCATATGTATCATCTGAATACTCTTCATATTCATATCCATCATCTTGATTACCGCCAAAAAAGTTTTTTACAGAATTCCAGCTGTCTTTCAGTGCCATCGTCATTTCCTCCATTACTTATCATAGTGGCGTTCTCCAAATATTGCGGTTCCCACACGAACAATATTTGCACCCTCTTCAATTGCTACTTCAAAATCATGGGTCATCCCCATGGATATATATTCAATCTGCCCTTCATCAAAATGAAGTTTCATGTCTTCAAATAAAGCATGAGCCACTCGAAAAATTGGGCGAGCCTCTTCTGGATCATCAAAAAATGGTGCCATACACATAAGCCCCTTTACCCGTACATTGGGTAATGTTTTGGCATATTCCCGTATGGTAGGAAACTCTTCCACATCCATGCCAGACTTGCTCTCTTCTCGTGCCACATTGACTTGCAGTAATACTTCTTGTACTAACCCTTCCCTAGCGGAAATGCGCTGAATTTCATCCAACAACTTAACACTATGAACCGAATGAATCAATGCAAACTTACCTATCACATTGCGGACTTTGTTGTTTTGCAACTGTCCAATTAAATGCCATTGTAACTCTGGCCCCTGATAGAGTTCCATTTTTTCTTTTGCTTCTTGTACACGATTCTCACCCACAGTTCTTACGCCTAACTGGGCTACCTCTTGTACCGCCTCTACAGGATGATTCTTCGTCACCGCTACTAGCGTAACAGAATCTGTTCTTCCCACTCGTGCTTTCGCCGCTTCAATGCGTTCCTGCACTTCATGTAATGCTGTTGCTATCATATATGTCAGTCCTCTTTCGTCGTTACATTCCACTCTGAAAGGTCTTCATAAAAAAAATAATACTTTATCTTTCTTATTATAAACGAAAGAATAAGAAAAGTACATAGAAAAAGCATGATTTCAAGCCTAGTTCTCTGTATTTTCTTATTCTTAGTTATCTAGTTTATGTATTTGTCAAGCATTCCATGTGTGGGTAAAAGTATATGTCCCCAATCGTGCACCGTCATCACATGTGATATCCTCGAGCGCTCTACAATGTCCTAGGGTGTCCTGTGAAAGTGACCATCCTAAAAAAAGAATCTAACACATCTGTATCCTAGGCTTGATCTCGCAGGACAGCGAACATGGCCATGCGTCCTGTACGTCCTTGATCTCGCCGGTACGAGTAACATCCATCCGTGGTCATCGTGTCTGTAGATGATACCGACACTTGCTCCAATGGTACACCCTTCTGTGTCATACAAGCGGCGATGTATCTTTTCAGATTCACATGGGGTGTCGGTGTCCTTTGACCTTGTCGTTGAATGTAACGTACCACCTGGTCCACCGGTAAAAGTCCCAAGGTATACATGTCCTGTCGAAATTGTTCAGCGATCTCTTCGCTTACCTCAAAGGAGTCCGCTCCAATGGAAGGACCGATGAAGAGATAACAGTCAGAAGACAACGTTCCATACTCGTCACACATACTATCCATTGTGCTCTCCACAATGTGAGCGATGGCTCCACGCCACCCTGCATGGACAACCGCCACTGCATGATGCACCGCATCATAGATGAGAACAGGTACACAGTCCGCCACAAGCAACAAGAGAGGAACATTCACCAAGTTTGTATGAATTGCATCGCTGTCTGGGATACTGTCATCCCAACTAAAAGCACCTCGACCAACAAGCTCTTGTGTCACTCTCGTCACACCTACACCATGCACTTGTTCACCACAAGTCAACCGATGAGAATCCACACCAAGCACCTTTGCTAAACGTTTGCGATTCTCCGCCACCGCTTCTGGAGTATCACCTACATGCAAACCCATGTTGAAACTATCAAAGCTATCTTTGCTGACACCACCATAGCGATAGGTGACTCCATGAGTAAGAGGAAAGTGCTCTAGCAGAGGACTGTATTCGTAGGTAATACTTGTGGAGTTATCTTGAGAAAATGGTGCATGATGAAGAGAGGAGGAAGTTTGGAATAGTTGCGTTTTGTTCATGTTGTGCCTCCTTTGGGTTAGTCAAATTGTTAGAATACTCTAATCTTAGTAACTTTTTCTCCATCATTAATGAATTTAATGCCATACATATAATCTGATCTCCAAATAAATACACCATAAAACCAAGCATTATCATCAAAAATACGTACTGGTCTACCATATGCCTCATACACCTTTTCTAAGGAATCGCCCACTGCAATTCCTCGATAGGTAGTAGCATCACGATTAGTAACTTCAATAACTCCCGCCCTTTCGATTTGCCCATAAATACTGCTATACGTTATACCACCATATCGTATAAATGCGCTTGGTGGTCCGCTCTGTCCATAACCACTATGAAATTCTTCTGTAGGATTGCCTAAAATTTGGCGAATTTCCTCATAGGTAGCATTAGGGTATATCCCTGCAATGCTACGCTCTTGACCCCCTAACTGATATCCAATTTTTTGACCTGATGGATAACTATTGGGATACTCAGATCGTTGTGGTAATCGAATTGTACTCGCCGAGGATCCACTCGCTCCGGTAGAGCTGCTTTGTTTCCCTGCTTCATTCCAAGATTTTTCAACCTTTTTCCACGTTTTAGACAACCAACTCGCTTCTACATGCGTTGGTGTGAAGATGGTGGCACTGAATAGTGCTAGTAAAATAGATGTGGTTAATTTTTTCATATTCTCTCTCTTTCATTGTAACTCATATACTATTTAAACATTGGATTATCTTATTACTAGTATATCATTAGTACATCTATACATTCTATCTAGGCAATTAAACTTTTCACACATTCCACGATAGGTAAATCAGCTTCTAACCAATCTACATCATATAATGTTCCTAAGCTTAACCAACGAGCTGCACTATGTTCTTGTAAATGAAAGTCTCCTAATAACTCGCATTGATAGGCATGCATAATAAGATGAAAATTAGGATAATCATACTCTACAGTTGTTAAAAAATCTCCTACTGTAATCTGTACATCTAACTCTTCTTGTATTTCACGAGATAAAGCTGCTTTATGAGCTTCTCCGGACTCAATTTTACCTCCCGGAAATTCCCAACGTCCTTGCAAATCTCCATAGCCTCTTTGTGTAGCTAATACTTGTTTATTTTTCAAAATAACTGCTGCTACTACTTCTATCATTTTCATCCCTATCTCCTTCAATGATTCACAAAATAATCATATAGATCTTCTCGTATTGGTGTTTCTAAATCATACATAATGCGAACGGCCTTTTTCGTTGTACCCGGCATTGTAAACACTTCTGTTTCACCTGTAGCATAAATATGTCCTAAATAATAAAACTCTTTTGCTCCATCTTCATCATTTTTGTTTTTCCTAATAAACAAATGCATGGTAATGCCTTCTTCTTTTGCATGTAACGCTTTTTGTACCAAATTATTGCTAAGGTCTACCCCACTTTTAGAAATAGCAATTAATTGTTGCGGAGATAATAATTTATCTTCATATCTAATAGTATCTGCAATATCTTCACCCTTATCGTAGTTGATAAATACCGGATATGTTTTGGTAGCCTCATCATATTTATAACCACCAATATTTAATGGTACGATACTAGTTTCCCACTCCATTAACTGACACACATCTTCGTAGGTATATTTTTGATACAGTGAAAAAGAGGCTTCCTCATATCGTTGACTATAGTATTTTTGATTTCGTTGAAAGCCCACTTTCACATAGTCCTCGACCATATCACGGAACCCTTCTTTCTCGAGAGCTTCACGGAATACCGATGACATTTGCAATCCATCTGCCACTTCATCACACAGTACGGCATCTTTAAATCCAGCTTTGGAGGAACCTGTTTTAAACTGGCCTATAAATAAATTAATGATATTTCTTTCCGTATGGATTGTACAAGGAATGCCTAATCTTACTAATTGATGTTTCATATACACCAATGGATTAGCTTCGCCTTTCAACAAGCCTTCCAATACATAGAGTTCATGCACTCGTTTGCCAAGCACCATATATTGGCCCATATACTCTAATATTTTAGCTTCTACCGCCGAAAACCTATGTGTGTAATCTTTTTCATAGTCAACCAAAAACTTATAATATGTTTTCGCATTGCTACTAAAGATTAGGGAAATATCGATACTACCATAGTTTTCAAAATCTATTAATTTAGGAATACGGCCTAATTTGTATTTCAAGTTTTTATAGGCTTGCCGAATATGCTTAATCTGTGTGAATTTAGCTGTGTCAATAGATTTAAAAATACGTTCTTGAGCAATCGCATCAAAATGAATCGTAGATGCACCAGGAATCACTCGCGTCCCTTCTTGCACATAATATCGCAAACTATCCTTGTTATGACTTACATCTCCGGAGAGTGCTACAGGAATCATAAAGTTATTATTAAAGTTTCCAATAAAATCAAGAACGACTACATAATCTTTACTGTTATGACGACGCAACCCCCGTCCTAATTGTTGTACAAATACGATAGGGCTCTCTGTGCCACGAACCATAACAACTTGATTGACCTCTGGAATGTCGATACCTTCATTAAAAATATCTACCGTCATAATATAATCTAATGCATCATTTGCGTCCGGCCCTGATAATCTTTGAATCGCCGCTTCCCGACTTTCTTGTGAGTCTGCGCCACTTAGACTAAGAGTTCGCATCCCTAGTTGATTAAAGGCCATTGATAGTTCTTGCGCTTCTTCAATGCTATGACAAAATACTAACCCTTTTACTCGCTCTCCAGAATATCCATAAAAATTACATTGCTCTAGAATTAATCTAGCTCTCGTCTCGTAATCCCATTCATTGGCAAAAATACTTTGAGCTTCATCACCTTCATAGGTTGTTATCCCATCAGATAATTGCCCTATCCCAAAATAATGGAATGGACACAGCAAATCTGCCTCTAATGCATGTTGTAATCGTATTTCATGAATAATATTGTAATCAAATAATTTATAAATATCGAAATCATCTGTACGCTCTGGACTAGCGGTCATAGCAAACCAAAACTTAGGTGTAAAATATTCCATAATGCGATGGTAACTTTCAGACCCCGCCCGATGAGCCTCATCGATGACGATAATATCAAAATCTGTAGGGGCAAACCGTTCATAACAATCTGGCTTTGACATCATCTGCATAGTGGCAAATAAATAGGTTTCTGAAAAGCCTTTTGCTGTACCTGACAAGACACCATACGTCACAGCATCACCGTTTACACGTTGATAGGATTCCATCGCTTGTCGAGCCACCTGTTCGCGATGCACTAAAAATAATACACGCTTTGGCTTAACTCTACTCACAGCGAATGCTGATGCATACGTTTTACCTGTACCAGTTGCAGAAATTAATAACCCTTTGTTAGCCCCGGTCTCATATAGCTCTGTAAACTTTTCAATTACATAGGACTGCATACTATTCGGCTGTAATACTTTGGGAACTTGATTGTATTCAGTTGCGTTCGCATCTGCCACTGCTGACAATTGTTGCTTAGTAGAATCATTATGCTGTTTATATAACATTCTATACGTATCAATATATTCTACATAGGTCTTTGTTTCATCTGCTACCCATAAACTTTCAAACTCCTCTAAGACAGATGTCACAAAAGATTCTTGCTTATGAGAACTATAATGCACATTCCACTCTTTATTTCTCGTCAATGCATGGAGTGTCATATTTGAACTACCCATGATAATCGTAAACTCATCTTCTAAATGGAATCCATATCCTTTTGTATGAAAGCCTACATCAGATCCTTGTGCATCAAATATGCGAAGCTCAATATTACGAAACTGACTTAACTTATCTAGTATTTTAGGATCATTAAACATCAAAAAATTTGTTGTCAAAATACGGCCTGGAATATGTTTTTCTTCCAACTCTTTTAACGTCATCAATAATGGACTTAGTCCACCGGCTGTAATGAAGGCTACGCTGATAAAAAAAGATTCGCACCGTTTTAACTCGCTCTCTATGGCAGAAATAACCTTCCGACCTTCTTCTGCATTATTCGATACAAACTCTGGCCCACTATGTTGTAATGATTTAGTAAAGTTTATCGCACTCATCTCTATCTCCTATATACATCTATATAAGATCACTCTACCAGCTCTTATGCATAAGATCAATAGAAAAATAAAAAGAACACTACACCTCCTATAACAAGCCTGAGTATTCTCATGGTTTGCTAAGAAAAGTATAGCGTTCTTTCTTATCTTATGGTGCTTGTATCAACGTAACAAGGTATCTTACCACCATTCATTGATATATGTATTTTGTCTTGGGTAGGCCCGATTTAACACTTCTAATATATCATCTGGTCCTTCTAGTGTTTCTTCAAAGGCAAGTTCCGTCGCACTCATGCGCCCCATCAGCAATAAGCTCAAGGCCCCTACGGAGAACACTAATTTCGCATTGATGTCTACGTGTTCTTTATGTTTCACCACTTGCGCTTTGCCTTCTTTATAGGACACTACATAGGTACCGTGGTTCCACTCACATAATGGGTCTTTCACACCAAATTGGATAGCACCTTCTAATGCCACCGGTACAGGAATGCTTTCCATAGCGAGTTTCACATCTACGATACGGCTCATCATGAATGGCATCGTACTGTGTCCTGTTTTTCCATTTGTGTGAAAGATATAGCCTTGGTCAATCATACCTTCGTTCCAACGTACGCTTTCACCTTGAGAGCGATGGTTGTACAAGAAGTTCAGCAATGCTTTTTGAGCACGGCGAGTGGTATACACAAACTCGCTCACCCCGATCTCAGGTTCTCCTAAGCGATAGAAGCAATAACCTTCTAATTGTCCCGAATCATTTTTTACATATCCCACTTGCACGCCTTCTGCAAAAATAGATTCCAATAGGCGAACCCATTCTTTTTCTTTTCGTACCGCATAGCCGGACAATGGTTTTGTATACGTTTCATAGACGCCTGCTAAACGTTTCCATTCACGTGGGGATCGCAACATGCCAAAGGATAGCGTTTTATCTAATTTCTTTAACAGTGGCGCTAACTCATCTAGTTTCATGGTTTGTACCCATTGATGGGCATACAAATCCCAGCCATAGCTTTGATAAAACCCTGCAGAAGATGGCATTAAAATGGTTAAGCCTTGTCCACGCTCTTTTAATTCTCCTAAGGCGGCTTTCAATAATTTTTTACCCACCCCGCTACGTCGTACAATCGGGTCTGTGGCAACCCCTACCATGTAAGACATAGGTAGGTCCACACCGCGAACACGAATGGTATTTTGTCGTAAATGAACGGTGCTCACCAAATAACTTCGATCGATGCCGACCATCGTATTGTCTGGTTCATAAGCCGTATCAAAATAGTATTTAAAAAATGGATGATCTGCTGGTTCAAAACAATAGGCCCACAAACGTTTTACTTCTTTTGTGTCTGACTCTTTGGCAATTCTAAATTTCAAAATAATCCCTCTTCCATCGCTATGGTACATAGAAAACAGTTCGTATACTTTATTCTATTATTATATAAAAAAATAAGGGCCTACTGCTAGACCCTTTATACACTTCTTTTGTGAAAGTTTGCAGACATAGAAAAAGAGCCAGCTTAGCTGACTCTTTCAAGCATGCATCCTCGAACGCATACCTCAATTATTGCATATAAGTATACTTCTTTTAATTTCTAAAACCTAGAAGCAAGGATGATATGAGTTATTTTAAATATGACAGCATTCCATTGAAAGGTGCAAGACATGATGTATGTATCTATTTATATATACAACAACACTCCATCTATAAACAATTTAGCGCCATACCCAAATAGGATCAACCCACAAATCCGATTAATCCATACCAGTTGCGAAATCTTGATGCGCTTTGACAGTTTGTGAATGATCGTCGATAACGCCCCAAACCAAGCAAAGGCAGACGCGATGTATCCCAACAAGAAATAGAGCGATGCTTCTTCTGGAATGCTGGCTTTCACAGCACCAAACATCATGGTCACATCGATAAGTGCCTGTGGATTCAGCCATGCCACCGCAAAGGCCGTGGTCACAATGTTCCAGATGGTCACATTCGTATCCACATGGGACACATTTGGTTCCGAATTAAAGACGGTATACCCCATGTAAAAGATAACCGCCCCGCCTAGCAATAAAATGATGCCTTTCAAAACTGGCCATATGTCAAAGATGGCACCAATACCATAAAAGGCTGACACGCTCAAGGTGATATCGAAAAACGCCACGATTAAAATCGTTGTAATAATACGTGACACCTTTTGCACCAATGCTGTATTAATGATAAATAGATTTTGCATTCCTATGGGCGCCAACACGGCAAAACCGATGAGCAATCCTTCCCAAAAATAGGTCATGAATGACTATCCTCACATGCTCCTTGTTTCATGCAACGAGCATCATATTTTTCAGCAAAATGATCTGGGTTGTACGACTCTTTCGCCATGCGAAGACCAGGCAAGCCCATATCTTCTTCACGGTTGATAAACTTTGTATCTGCAAATTCATGACGAATGAATTCATTATTGATAGCTTGGTACAAACCACGGATAGTTGGATTTGCTTTTTCAATATGAATGAGCGCCATATGCTCATTCAACATTTCCCCAATGGTGAAAGCTTCTACTCGTCCGAACAGTTTAATGCAACCACCTACCAGGCCCAATGCATCCCAATGATCAAACAGCAAATTGATGGCAGTTAGTTCATCTTCAATGCCCTCTTCATGGTGTGTCTCCACCCATTGTGCTGCCGCTTCACGACAAAGAGGAATCGTATTTTCATCAATTGGCATATATTCATAGTTAGAATATTGCATACGGAATTGATTCAAATGATTTTTCTTTTGGCGCAACTTTTTACCCGCTAAAGTAATCATATCTTCTGTACGGTAAATATATTCAAAGTTGTCACGGTCAGGTGTAAATTCATAGCAATCTGGGCACAGCTTTTGCATCCGTTCCATCATGATTGGGTTTACACCTTTTAACAAGAATGGAATTTGATTCTCCTTAAACCACTCTTTCGCCATTTGTAATCCATCTACAAACTTGGCATCTTTTCCTGCGAACGGTGGTAACATAAATGGAGATTCTGTCACTCCACCACCTTTAATAAATAACACGCCTTCTTCTTCTGCCCAAGTAATGCCATAAATATCTTGCCACATAAACAATGTGGTAAAACTATTATCTGACGCTTCATAATGATGCTCTCCAAAATACGCATCAATACGGGGCTTATCTTCTAAGGTAAAACGCTTGAAGTCTAAAATAGGACTCGCCTCCTAATACTCTGATTTTATGATATAACATTACTATTATATGCTATTCATCGATAAAATTCAATGCAGAAAAGCGCCATTATAGAAGTGGTCTTTCTTGCCCCCTTATTTGATACATTCTGCAAACGCAAGAAGAGCACGGTGTGCCCCGAACAAACATTATGAAATACCGTTTGTGAGGGGTATACCGTGCTCTTCCTTTATACGCAATTATGAAAGGCAAAAAAGCCGCTACTAAAACAAGCTTTCGTCTTCTTTTAACTCTTCCCCAGAGATTACCGCCACAGAGGCAATTTTATCTCCTTCGTCTAAGTTCTGTGTTTTCACACCAGAAATAGCTTTGCTTTTCTTCACGGCAATGTCGTTCACGTCAAAGCGAATGATCTTACCTTGTTCAGAAATTAGCATCATTTCATCGTTGTCATTTACGATTTCTACAGCTACGACTTCGCCAGTTTTATCGGTGATTTTAAAGTTTTTCGTCCCTTTGCCACCACGTTTTTGTACTGTGTAGGAGCTTTCTACATTGCGTTTGCCATAACCTTCTTCACTGATAGTAAAGACTTGACATTCTTCGCCAGTACCGTGGATGATGCTAGCACCGACAACTTCGTCGCCAGCGTTTAAGTTGATACCTTTCACACCACGAGCAGCACGTTTCAACAAACGTACGTCACTTTCATGGAAGCGAATAGCCATACCTTTTTTCGTACCTAACAATACATCTTGGTTGCCATAGGTCAAGCCCACAGAGATCAACTGATCCCCTTCGTCCAATGCCACTGCATTCAAGCCACCACGGCGAATGTTGCGATACTCATCGATGGATGTACGTTTCACAACACCTTGTTTTGTGACCATAAACAAGTTCACATCACTGGAGATGCGTTCTAAGTCAATCATGTTCGTCACTGTTTCCCCTACATTAAGAGGAAGTACATTGATGATAGCTGTACCACGAGAGTTACGGCTAGATGCTTCTGGCACTTCATAAGCTTTCAAGCGGTATGCACGACCTGTGGATGTGAAGAATAACAATGTATTATGAGTGCGCACATGCATGATTTGTGCTACATAATCGTCTTCTTTTGTTTTCATACCCACAACGCCTACGCCACCTTTATGTTGGTTACGGTACACATTAGCATTCATGCGTTTGATATAACCTTGACGAGTTAAGGTGATAACCATTTCTTCGTCAGCGATTAAATCTTCCACGTCGAAGTCAGATGTATCAATAGTGATTTCACTACGACGTTTATCGCCATATTTTTCTTTTATAGCAATCAGCTCTTCTTTGATGATCTCACGTTGACGTTCATCGGAAGCTAGGATGGCTTTTAAGTCCGCAATCAACACCAATAAGGCTGCATGTTCTTCTTCGATTTTTTCACGTTCCAAACCTGTTAAACGAGCTAAGCGCATATCTAAGATAGCGTTCGCTTGAATTTCTGTAAGGTTAAACTTTTCAATCAAAGCGGTACGAGCAATATCTGTAGTTTGAGAACTGCGGATCGTATGGATTACTTCATCAATATGATCTAAAGCAATCAACAAACCTTCCAATACATGCGCACGTGCTTCTGCTTTCGCTAAATCGAACTCTGTACGGCGTACGATGACTTCTTGACGGTGCGTTAAGTAGTGACCTAACACTTCTTTCAAAGTCAATACTTTTGGATGGCCTTTCACCAATGCCAACATAATCACACCGAATGTATCTTGTAATTGTGTGTGTTTATATAGTTTGTTCAACACAATATCTGGTTGCACGTCCGCACGCAATTCGATAACGATGCGAAGACCACGGCGGTCACTTTCATCACGAAGGGCCGTAATGCCGTCCACCACTTTATCACGGCTTAAATCTGCAATGGTTGCAATCAAGCGCGCTTTGTTTACTTGGTACGGAATTTCTGTAACCACGATGCGATGTTTCCCTTTCGTCATAGCCTCAATGTGCGCTTTCGCACGCATTTTAATGCTACCACGACCTGTGGCATAGGCCTTTTTAATACCATCACGACCAAGGATAGAAGCCCCTGTTGGGAAGTCTGGACCTTTGATAGCCGTCATCAATTGATTCACATCTACCTCTGGATCGTCGATAAGCATTACAAGACCATCTACCACTTCTCCTAGATTGTGGGGCGGAATATTTGTGGCCATCCCAACGGCAATACCAGCGGAACCATTGATCAACAAGTTCGGAATCTTAGCAGGAAGTACAGTTGGTTCTTCCAAGGATTCGTCATAGTTCGGCATGAAGTCCACTGTTTTTTTCTCAATATCTGCGAGCATTTCTGTCGCAATACGAGACATACGAACTTCTGTATACCGCATAGCCGCTGCAGAGTCGCCGTCAATAGAACCGAAGTTACCATGACCATCCACGAGTGGATATCTTGTATTAAAATCTTGGGCTAAACGCACCGTTGCGTCATACACAGAACTATCACCATGTGGATGGTATTTACCAAGTACGTCGCCGACGATACGAGCCGATTTTTTGTACGGTTTCGACGGCGTCATGCCTGTTTCATGCATCGCATATAGAATACGACGGTGTACAGGTTTTAAACCATCACGTACATCTGGAAGGGCGCGCATAACGATAACGCTCATGGCGTAATCGATATAGGAGCTGCGCATTTCTTTATCGATTTGGACCGGCACAATCTTGCCGTGACTCCAAGCCTTTTCCTCCATTGTATCACCTCATTTTACAATACTGATTATATAACTAATTTATTATACCATTTTATGCACTATTTTTCTATCTTTTTACACAAAAGTTTCAATACACTCAAATATAAACACTTATGAACGTATATATTGTATAAATATTCTTATGGTTTTATTTGTGAATGTCTAACATAGCCTCATTTAATCGATTCATACGGAACTGCTCCACCACATCGATCATAAAGCGTTCATTATGGATAGGATTCACATCCATCTTGAATAGGTGGGACTCACAATGACAATCACTGCAGCCAAATCCTTTTACCTCATCTGTGCTAATGGCTTTCATAGCCTTTGCTAATTCACATTCTAAATCACTGGAGCTACGAATCGGTAAGGCTGCCACAACAGTGCTGACACTACGTAAATAGTCCAAGTGCCAATGTTTCTTTTTCCGCTTCCGCTTATGTCGTTCAATGCGCTTTTCTAAATTTGCCTTCGCTGAGCCTACATACACATAATAGCCTGGTTCAAAGTGCATGTTGCCCTTACTACCGATGGTTAAGTCCACCGGCTCTTCTACCTGCAACACCATGAGGTAATCTCCACGGTCCTCCGCTTCTCGGCGCACCGCTTCATCATTATACAAGCATTCTCGCACCACCCTCGGTCTATTGAAATCTGAGGTCCACTGTAACGCCATCGCTTTCCAGTCTAACTGCGGCGCTACCTCAATAAATGTTTTGGTAAATTCCAAATCTGTGTGAAAGTCCGGGGAAAACCACAGAGCTCGTTCCCACTGCACTAAGAATAGAATCCCTGTGCGGTATCCTTCTTGTTGTAACTCTTGTAAGTGTAGTAAATGTTTTCGCCCTCGCTCCGTCACCGCATCAGGGAACATGGCCCCTTGATCACCAAATAAGGTACAAGACTTCACTTCTAGTAAAAAGCGTTCTTCCTTATCATTGGTAAGGAGTAAATCAAATCGACTATGACCCACAGTGTACTCCCGACGTACCACACGCCACTCTTCCCAACTAGGGATGAGTCGTTCTCCAATCATGTACTCCGCCATGTCATTACAATAATTGGTATCCAACATGATAGGCACACCATCACGTTCAATACCGATGACACGATATTGTGTTTTCGCCCCCTCTTTGGGATGATATACCACATACATCTTCACCCCTCCGAAGAGAAGTTCCCACATACGTCCTGGGTTCGGCAAGTGAGCTGCAATCATCTGTCCATCTAATTCTAAATGGACCACAAATCGGTTCGGTCGCTCTACAAAGGTAGCGACCTGTACATTTTCATATAAAACTTTCATACTAATTCCTATCTTTAACGTTCTATCCATTCATATATAATAGTAAGTCATCTGTACTACTTCTATATATTTTTATATTCTCGATTTATATATTATATATATCAAAATTAATTTATTATAAAATTTATCTTCAATACTAACAAACAAGTTCTAGGTTCATAGTATACGCCGCACATATCATACATACCACGCATGCTACACGCCCTATATACATACCAAACTTTTCCACACGGATACTCTTATAGACTATTACCATGATCCACTCCTATATAACCATCATAATATATACACCGTTCTGTGGATAACCATGTGGGTATCCTGTGTCTAGTCTGTGTGTAAGTTCTAAGTTATTCACTAGTTATCACACAGTATGTGTATAACTATGTGATTATATTGTGTATACTCTGTGTGTAATCCAATGACACCTTAAATATGCTTTTATTTTAGTCTTAACTTAATCACTTTTTGTGGATAATTCTGTGTGTAACTCTAAATTTCCAGTGTATAAGCCGTGTATAGTTTGTGAATAAAATTCGTTGCCTCAGCTACATACAAGAACCACTTCTTATAGTATACTAAGAGCATAGGCTTTCGCCTAGTCATATATAATAATTAAGTACTTTGACATACATAAGAATTATCAACATTTACTCGATATTAAGGAGATACACATGGCACAAGTGGCAGGCAATTTACAACGTATCCGCAATGGGAAACGCACCTATGCGATTACCCCTCGGATTCCCGGTGGTTTCGTACAACCACAAATGTTACAAAAATTTATCGATGTGGCAAACACATTCCATGCAACTTTAAAAATTACAGGTGCACAACGCATCATGATTACAAATCTAAATGCAGAAGATGTAGACAAAGCATGGGCTATGCTCGGCATGGAACCAGCACATACTGTATCCAATCGTGTTCGTTCTGTGAAAGTCTGCCCTGGCACGACATTCTGTAAACGAGCGAAACAAGACAGCGTACACTTAGGCATGCAATTAGAACGGAAATACATTTCTAAAGAAATGCCATCTAAAATGAAAATTGGTGTATCTGGCTGTCCTAACTCTTGCTCCGAAGCGATTACAAAAGATATCGGCGTTATCGGTAATGACCAAGGTTGGCAAATCTATGCAGGTGGTAGCGCTGGTGCTCATCCACGCTTGGGTGACTTAATCACAGAAGTAGCTACTGAAGAGGAAGTACTCACTATCATCGATCGCATGATTGCATACTACAAAGAAAATGCCCAAATCGAGCGTATCGGTCAATTCATTGACCGCATCGGTCTCGATGCATTCCGGGCTGCTATATTAGACACTGTTGATTCCCCAACAACTACTGCCAAAGCATCTGCGGAACCAGTGGTCAAATTACCAGGTCAAGGTAATGCAGGTCTTGCAGAGGCTACTGCAACTGCTAACGACAAAGGGGCGACTCCTCTTTCACCAGGACAACTGATTACAAAAGATACCATCGTTCGTCATGTGGTGGAAGTATACCCTGAATTAATCCCAATTTTACAATCCATGGGGATGGGATGCCTTGGCTGTCCTTCTTCCACTGGTGAACCTTTATGGCAAGCTGCAAATATCCACGGTATGGACATCGATGAATTAGTAACAAAACTTAATGCAGGTCGTAATGTATCTGAAATTGCTATTACAAAAGATTCCATCATTCGTGATATTATAGATATGTATCCACAAACGGTACCTGTGTTACAATCTATCGGTATGGGTTGTTTAGGCTGTCCATCCTCCACAGGAGAACCTATCTGGCAAGCTGCCAACATTCACGGTATTGATGTGGACGAACTCGTTTCCAAATTAGAAGTCGCACGAAAAGGAGCTTAACATGTCAGCAGTATTGGGACACATTCACTTTTGGTTATACAAAAAAATTCAGCTTATCGCTGAACGTGAACAAATTATTAAAAAAGAGGCACAAACTCGCCTCGACGATTTAGCCGATGAGTTATATGCAACAGCGATCGATTTGTATGGAAAACCAATTCCTCCCGATCGTCAGTTGGACCGTATCATCGACCATAATAACATCCACGGTTGGTTACACAACCAATTACAAACCTCTTCCGTTCGCGAAGCTACTTTCATTAAAGATTTAACTGATTGTGGCGGCGATGATGGTATTGATGCTGTATTAGAAGCTTTCATCAAACAAGGTGCAATGTGCGGTACAGAAGCAAAAGAAAAACTTACTGCTCAAACAGCACCTGCTATCTACACAGTGATGCAAGACTATTATGTAAATGGTATGCCTTGTGATCCAAGCGATACTGTCATCGAGCAAACCGATACTACCTTTAGTTGGTACGGAAATCATCAAAATCAAATTTCTTATTGGAAAACAGCGGGCGTGAATCCAATTATCATGGCTGCTGCTTTCCAAGCATGGTTCAGCGCCTTTGTAAGTCATGTAGCACCGGACTTTGCATTCAATGTAAATCTTGATGGTGATATTCCTGTATATACAATTGCAAAAAGCTAAGTAGCTAAACCCTTTTTATATTGTTAAAACAGCAGTAACGCTGTTGGTATTGACTTTCACCCCTGTGAAAGTCCCCAGAATAGGAGGTTCTACTATGGCAGGAACTGTAAAACAAGAACTAGGTTTAATTTTTGATGGCCCGAACTACAAAATTGTGAAAAAAGGCGGCGTCGCTGGTGACAAAGTGGAAAAACACAATCACCCAGAAGCTAACGTCATCTTCACTGTGGTAAAAGGTAAAGTGAACGTATTCCTTAACGAAACAGAATCCTATATCTTAACACCAGGCGAAGTATTACACTTCGACGGCAACAACTACATCCAAGCTACATTGGTAGAAGATAGCGAGTTCGTTGTAAACCTAATTCATAAGTAATCCAGTTATAAAAGGTGTGAATCCATGTTAGTTATCAAGCATTGGGTTCACACCTTTTTTGCGCCTATGTACCATATTATACGGCTCTATGTCAAATTTTGGGGACAGCAATTAATCTGTTCAGTTTCTTTCATATAAGAGCTATATAAAAATATAAATATAATGAAATACTAAGAAACATAAGTGAAATACAATGGATGTAGCTAATTTTAGGTACCACAAAGTAGCCCCACTTATGTTTCTTTTTTGTGGGGAGACTACTTTCAT
>NZ_RQVE01000012.1 GCF_003992315.1 Veillonella sp. 3891 | reverse complement strand
TTTAGATGTCTTTGCAAACACTATTTTATCAGAAAGCTATGAATCTTTTTTAGTTGCACTTAGATCATAAATTCAAGCTATAAAAATCTAGCTTAGAAGATTTTGCTGTCCGTCAATATAGTACCGATCTAATGATGGGAGTGAGTTTATAATCGTTCGCTACTATTAGGCTCTTTACCATATCGAACTACTAAGACTAAACTGATGACTAATGCTAGAATAGCGGATGACCATAAAAATAGATCTATAGAAGACTCATGAGATACAATTATCAATCGGATAATAGCAGTTATACCAATATAGATAAAATAGCGAAGAGGGAAGTGGAAATTATTTTTAAAATATTTCACTACTAAAGATAAGAACTCGAAAAATAAGAAAAAATTAATGATTTCTTCTAAAAATGTAGTGTATACTACATCAGTTGTAAATAAACCTGGTATGAGCGCCACAATATAAAATGCAGTATTTAAAACAGCCACGGTTAAAACGATACCGATAGAAAATAAAGTGAAGTTTAACACCCACTGAAAAAATGTAGACACTTGTTGTAAAAAATAATTCATATGGACCTTTCCAATAAAAAAGGGTGGAGTGATGAATCACTGCACCCTTATATACTTTGTAAGTAAAGATTATACTAACGCTTTAGTAGCTGCTTCAGCTGCCTCAAAGTTAACAGCAGAAGTTACTTCTGGTACGTATTCTACATAACGAACTACGTCGTCTTTGTCGATGACAACAATACCACGAGATAATAAGCGTAAACCTTCAAGAATAAAACCATAATTTTCACCGAAAGAAAGGTCACGGTGGTCAGATAAAGTTTCCACTTGGTCGATACCAGCAGCACCACACCAACGTTTTTGAGCAAATGGTAAGTCTACGGATACAGTCAATACAACAACATTTTCACCTAATTTAGAAACGTTTTGATTAAACCAACGAGTTTGCGCATCACATACGCCAGTATCCAAAGATGGTACTACGGAGATCACTTTTACTTTACCCGCATAATCAGCTAATGTTTTTTCGCCTAAACCATTGTCTAATAGTGTGAACGCAGGAGCTTTATCTCCCACTTTTACTTCTTTACCCAATAAAGCGATTGGGTTACCTGCAAATGTTACTACACCTGTACGTTTTTCCATTGTATGTTCCTCCTTAAAATACGGAATAATATCTTTTGTATAATGACATTATAACATGGTACAATAAAATTAGTAAATAAACTTTATCGAAAAAAATCGAAATCATAATAGAATGGGGGTACCTATGAAAGGTTTTCACTTATTCCGATACTTTTTTAAAGAACATTCCTATAAATATATCATAGGAATCCTTCTACTTCTTACAATTAATGGATTATTCTTATTGGTTCCTACTTGGATGGGGGACGCCATCAATACATTGTATGTGGGAAAAGATGGAATCTGGTATTATGTGGGTCTGTTCATACTGCTAGGTATTGTGATTACCGTATTAAAATTTATTTCTCGTCATATGCTCTTGGGATCTATTCGTAATTTTGAATTCTATTTACGTCGAGAGCTATTCCGTCATGCTTTGCGTATTCCTACGTCTTATTACGATGAACATGGTCCAGGGAAGGTTATGGCGCTGATGACAAATGATGTCACTTCTTTACGCGTGTCTCTAGGTTTAGGCGTTATGTTATTTGTAGATGCCTTATTCTTTGGGGTTATTGCATTTTGTATCCTCGTTCAAAAAATGTCTCTATGGTTAGCGGTGGTGACTATTTTACCAATGCCTTTTATTGTGTATGGTATGTTGAAACTTTCAAAACATCTACGAGGACGTCAAAAGAAAGCACAAAGTTCTTATAGTGATGTAACAGAATATGCCCAAGAATTATTCTTAGGGATGGCAGTGATTCGGGCATTCAATAAAGAATATACAAGCTGGAAGCGTTTTACGAAAGTAAATGAAACAAACTATGAAAATAATTTAGATGTGGTGCGCATCGATTCCTTATTAACTCCATTGACATATATGGCCCCCTTTGTTTGTTATGCTCTCAATATGTATGTGTGCGGTCAAGCTATTATCAATGGTGAACTAACAGTAGGGGAATTTGTGGCACTTAATGGATATGTCATGCTTGTAATAGGCCCTATTATGGCAATTGGATCCTTAACATCTGTGTTGCAAAAAGGTTTTGCTTCCTTAGAACGAATGGAAGAGTTCTTTGAACTTCCTCAAGAACAAATCCAAGAACAGGTAGGATATTTACCGCTAGAAGACATACACATTCAAAGGTTAAGTTTTGCCTATGCTACTAGTAAGGAACCAATTTTAAAAGATATATCTATGCATATTCCAAAAGGATCTTTTATTGGTATCGTTGGTGGGCCAGGATCGGGAAAATCAACTTTATTTAAATTATTATTGGATATTCAGCATACTCCTAAAAACAGTATTTATTTTGGTTCTACTGATATTCAAGATATTCCACTTAGTACATTGCGTAATAGTATTGCTTATGCACCGTCTACTCCTTCATTACTAAGTGTATCCATCCGAGATAATATTCAATTTGGTTATGCAAAGGACGAAGGCTCAAGGGTAACCATTGAAAAAGCGGCGGAACGAGCAGGATTATTTAGAGATTTAGAGGAACGCATTGAAGGTGCACGCAAACATGACAACTTAGAAGAGGGTGGTTCCAATGTATCTGGAGGACAACGACAGCGGATTTCTTTGGCCCGTGCATTCTACAAAGATGCTCCCTACCTGTTGCTAGATGACGCTTTCTCTGCGTTAGATGCTCATAGCTTAAGTCATATCTTAGAAACATTGCGATCTAATACAGAACAAACGATTCTATGCATTTCGCAGCGTTTAGAGGCACTAGAAGGTACAGATCGTATTTATGTATTTCATGAAGGTCATATCGTTGAATCTGGTACACATGGAGAATTATTACAGCAAAAAGGTATGTACTATCAGTTGGTGATGTTGCAAAAACGAGGGAATAGCGATGAGAACTAAACAAAAAACAGATTATCATGTACTATTGCATTTATGCACATTTATCAAACCTTATATGGCTTATATGTGTCTTGGCGTATGTATGCTAGCGTTAGTACTAGGTGTGCAACTAATACGTCCTGTCATTATGAAAGAGTTCATAGATGTAGGTGTAGCAACTAAAGATATGGGACTCATCACGAAGTATGCAGTAGGTTATATTGGAGTAATCTTGTTTGGAATGGTCGCTTTAGGTATAGAAAACTATGCATTACAAAGTTTTGGACAACGTATTATCTTTGATATCAGAAATAAAATTTTTGAAAATATATTAACTATGACCCCTAGAGAATTTACTGCATATCCTGTAGGAAATCTAGTGACACGAGTTACGAACGATACAGAATCGGTTCGCACCTTATACACAGAGGTCCTCGTAAAAATAAGTAGTAGTATCTTTCAGATTATTGGTATACTAGTGTTTATGTTTCTGATAGATACAACATTAGCTACCATAGTATTACTATTAGTACCTGTATTCACAGGAGTTATCTTTATTTATCGTAAGTATGCTAGAAAAGCTTTCAGAGGCGTTCGTAGTAAGGTTGCGGCATCCAATGCATCTGTACAGGAAATGTTAAATGCTATTTTGATGATTAAAACCTATGTAGGTGAAATAATCATGGAAAAAAGCTACGATAAGGTAAGTCGAGAGTTTTTAGAAGCAGGTTTATTTGAAGTAAAAACTTTTGCTATTTTTAGACCTATTGTGGATGGATTATTTTTTGTAGCCTTGATTGCTATTTTTACTGTGACCGGGTATTTTGATTCTATAACTGAAGCGGGTACAGTATTTGCATTCTTACAATATATTAATCGCATTTTTGAACCTATCAAAGAAATTGCTGAAAAATATGGTAATCTACAGTCTGCCTTAGCAGGAGCAGAACGTATTTTACCAATGTTGGAAAGTGAAACGAAGCAGGTTCAAGAGAATATTGTGATGCCAGAGGAATTTTCTGCAATTCATTCTATCGAGTTTGATCATGTCTATTTTTCCTATGATGGAACAGAAAATTATGTATTGAAAGATATTAATTGGTCTTTACAAGAGGGGGAATTCTTAGGGATAGTAGGCCCATCTGGTGGCGGTAAGTCCACGATGATGCAGTTACTACTTGGTTTTGAACAGCCTACTAAAGGTTGTATTCGCATCAATGGACATGAGTTAAGTACTTTGGACCCAAGAATTATACGCCAATCTATGGGTTATGTATTCCAAGACTCTCATTTATTTAAAGGTTCTATTGAAGAGAATATTTCTTTATTTGATAGTGCTATTACGTCAGAAATGGTAAAAGAAGCAGCTAAGCGAGCTCATTTAGATACCTCAATACAACGCTTAGAAGAGGGATATCAAACGCCAGTGGGATACTTAGGATCTCTACTTTCACAGGGGCAGCGTCAATTATTGTCCTTGGCTAGAACCTTAGTACAGAATAAATCATTATTAGTATTCGATGAGGCTACTTCAAATATAGATAGTCACACAGAAGAATTACTGCAACAATCGATTGCAGATATGAAAGGTGAAAAAACGATGATAGCCATAGCACACCGTTTATCAACCTTACGTGATGCTACACAAATTATTGTCATATCCGATGGTGAAATTGTAGAACAAGGTCCGTTGGAAGAATTGCTGACTCAAAAAGGTTTGTTCTATCAATTATGGAATGCATAAAGAAAGGGTATTATGGAAGAGATTACTTCACGAGATAATAAAAAAATCAAGCACATTGTGCAATTGTATAAACGAAAATATCGCACTACACATCAAGAATTTGTGGCCGAAGGATATCGTACAGTCATAGATATGCTGCCTACTGGTACAGTACGGTATGTAATTGTCAATACAGAATCTATAAAACAGGAGCAGTTACATCCATTGCTATCTTTATGTGAGACCTATGATGTGCAGGTATGTTCCATTTCAGAGAGCCTATGGAAAGGGATTGAAACAACCGTGCATGGACAAGGTGTCATTGCTGTAGTATGTCAAAAAGTACGACGATTAGAAGATTTTAAAGTAAAAGAAAATGCTCTATATGTGCTCATTGATGGAGTACAAGATCCAGGTAATTTAGGTACTTTAATTCGAACTGCTGTAGGTGCTGGTGTTGAGGCAATGTTTTTAACTCCTAATACTGTTGATATATACAATGAAAAAACAGTGCGCAGTACTATGAGTGGGTTATGTAAATTGCCTATTTATGTAAACGTTACAACTGATGATGTGGTAAAACTCAAAGAGTCAGGAATCAAACTGTATGGAACCGTGCTGGAAGATAGTGTTGACTATGGACAACCTACTTATGACGGGGCAACTATGCTTGCTTTAGGAAATGAGGCCAATGGTATCTCAGAAGATATATTAGGACTTGTTACACAGCGAATTTCCATTCCTATGTATGGTCCTATGGAATCTCTAAATGTTGCCATAGCAGGAGCTTTGTGCATGTATAAAGTACAAGAAAGAAAACTTTGTCTATCCAAATAACAATAATTTTGGTAGAATAAGAATACAATTATCCATTTAGTGCGTACAGGAAGGTAACTATGAAACGTCTAATTGTGAATGCAGATGACTTTGGTTTGCATCCTCTTATTAATGAAGGAATCTTAGAAAGTCATCAACAAGGAATAGTAACAAGTACGTCTTTATTGGCATCTGGAGATTATTTTGAGGATGCCGTCTCGTTAGCTAAGACAACACCTACATTGGGTGTAGGTATACATATATGTTTGGTTGGTGGTCTTTTACCAGTTTGTGATTCTAAAGAAGTTCCAAGTCTGCTCATAGATGGCAAATTTCCTATGACACATACAGAATTTATAAAACGGCTGTTTACAGGACAAATAAAGGGAAATGAATTACGAAAAGAAATTGAAGCACAATTTCAAAAAGTAATGTCTACAGGATTACCGATTACTCATGTGGATGGACATCAACATATGCATGTGCTACCACAAGTGTTACCTATCGTGGCAGAACAAATGAAGCGCTATGGTTTAACTAAGATTCGTATGCCTGATGAAACTCCATTTTTATTGAATGGTGTGTCTTCATTAGGACGTTGGATTGGTAAAGTTGGGCTTACGGTCGTTACACAACAAGCTTATGCTACATCTAGAGACTTAGGATTTTCATCGCCCCTATATTTTTGGGGCATGATGAATGGTGGACAGTTGAAAGAAGATGCCTTATTAGCAATTTTAGGAAAGGTTGCTAAGAAACAAGGAGTCCATGAAATTATGACACATCCTGGCAAAGATAATAAGACACTTCGATCCTTATATGATTGGGGATATCATTGGGATGAAGAACGATCTGCTATGACTTCCACTAGAGTGAAAGAATATATTGGTACTCAAGATATTAGTCTGATTCATTATGGACAATGGAATGAAGGAGACCGTTCATGAGTACCATGGTAAAGCGAGGAATCTTAATTGGATTGTTGCTTCTGATTGTGTCAGGAATAACAATTTATTTTACAATTGATTTAGATTCATTAGCTACGCTAGGTACATTCAACTTTACATCTTTATTGTTGGCAATACTAGCACTTGCATTAGGCATGTATTTTGATGGATTGCGCCTACAACGATTGGTACGTATGGGGGGATATAGTTTATCCTTAAATGCCATTTTACGGGTTATATTTGGTAATTATTTTATGGCTATGCTAACACCAGGTGCTAGTGGTGGTGCGGTGGCACAGGCTTTAATTTTACGGTCCTATCATGTACCTATTGGTAAAGCAGCTCCTATCGTATTAGTACGGACTGTATTTTCTATTTTATTTTTAATTGTCATGTTACCGAGTATATTAGTAACAGAACCAATTGAAGTACCCTATATAACTAATACACAATTGTTAGGTATATCAATTTTTGTTGTGATTTCAACATTTATGGGAATGTATCTATTACAAACGCGACTCATGAAACGCTTGGTAACTTGGATATGTAAAATGATGAAAAAAGGAAATCCAAAAGGCTGGCTTATTAAGTTAGATGAATTTAATGGAGGACTTAGTTTATTATATGCAAATCCGATGCAATCTTTCATTGTGTTCATTGAGTCTGCATTGAGCTTATTATTCTTATATGCTATTGCTCCAGCTTTGATGTATGCGTTTACGTCAGATATCAGTATTGTTGAAATTTTAAATCGCATGATTTTATTAAATTTAATTTTATATTTTGCTCCCACGCCTGGGGGAACAGGAGTTGCTGAAGGATTATTTGTATACTTGTTTGCTTCCTTTGTTCCCATTGGAACGGTGGGGCTAGTTGCAGTGGCATGGCGGATTGTAGCTGAATATATTCCGTTTTTTATCGGTATGTACTCCGTATTTACTTTATATGGACAACACATCGCAAGTTCCGTTTCCACTAGTAGTGAAGAGGTGTAGTTATGGCTGTGAAAGGCAAAAAAGACAAATTTTATTTAGTGAATGAAGTAATTTTACCAGAGGCGATTAAAAAAACAATCAAAGTAAAATCTATTTTACAATTGGGAGAAGCGAAAACGATTAATGAAGCTGTGGAAAAAATGGATTTAAGTCGTTCTGCCTATTATAAATATAAAGATTATGTCTTTCCATTTTATGAACTTTCACAAGGTAAAATTGTGTCTATTAATGCACTGATTTCTAATGAATCTGGTATGCTATCTAATATTTTACGGATTATTGCAGATTATAATGGCAGTGTATTGACAATTAATCAAAATTTGCCGCTACAAGGTGTAGCACATGTAAATATTTCCTTTGAAACGAAGGAATTAACATTACCAGTAGAAGATGTTTTGCACGAAGTACGACAATTAGAGGGAGTTATTAAGGTAGAACTAATTGGTCAAGCCTAGTGCTTAAGGAGATAGAGAATGAAGCAAGGCGTAAAGATTGCCCTCTTGGGGTTTGGTACTGTTGGTCAGGGTACAGTTGAACTATTAACAAAAAATTTAGATGTCATACAAAATCGTATTGATGTACCAGTGATCGTGGATAAAATTTATGTTAGAAATCCAGACAAATATAGTCATGTTACACTACCTGCAACGGCTACATTTGTAACAGATTATAAAGATATTTTACAAGATCCATCTGTAGATATTGTGGTAGAAGTGATGGGTGGTACCACCTTTGCACGTACCTGTATTGAAGAGTCTATCATTGCAGGTAAACATGTGGTGACGGCTAATAAGGATTTATTAGCAGAAGCTGGTCCCTATCTTATGGAATTAGCTACGAAACATCATGTGGATTTACGTTTTGAAGCCAGTGTAGCTGGAGCGATTCCAATCATTCGTGCCTTATATGATTCCTTTGGTAGTAATCAAATTACGGAAATCATGGGAATTCTAAATGGAACCACAAATTTTATTTTGTCTAAAATGAGTGAAGATGGATTAGGCTACGAAGAAGTACTGAAAGAAGCACAAGAATTGGGCTATGCGGAAGCTGACCCTACATCCGATGTGGAAGGCTATGACGCAGCACGTAAATTAGCTATCTTAGGTTCTATTGCCTTTAATAAACGTATCTTCTTTGAAGATGTAAGTTGTGAAGGAATTACACAAATTGATGCTAGTGACATCCAATTTGGTAAAGAGTTTGGCTATACGATTAAATTATTAGGTATTGCGAGAGAAACGAAAAAAGGGTTGTCTTTAAATGTACATCCTGCTTTTATTGCGAACACACATCCATTAGCCTCTGTTCGAGGTTCCTTTAATGCTGTATTCTTACGTGGCAATGGCTTTGATGATGCTATGTTCTATGGTCGTGGAGCTGGTAGCTTACCAACCGGTAGTTCTATCGTGAGTGACGTAATGGAAGTAGCCCGCAATGTGGTGCAAGGCAAAACAGGGGAAATGAAACAATTCTATTATCCGCAAAAAACAATGTATAGTTCCAGTAAAATTGAATCTGCTTACTATATTCGTATGACTGTGGATAACTCTACAGGTGTATTGGCAAAAGTAGCTACCAAACTAGCAGAACAACGTATTTCTGCTCATTCAGTGATTCAACGTAAAGCAGATAATGATACGGCTACATTAGCGATCATTACTTCTAAATGTCCTCATGCGTATATTCAAAATTTAATTGATTCTTTCAACCATTTACGTGTCGTTAGAGAAGTGGGTAGTGTTATCCGCATTATGGTTGAATAAAGGAGTGTTCATGAAATCTATTACGGTACAAGTACCGGCTACGAGTGCTAACTGTGGTCCTGGATTTGATTGTCTAGGAGTCGCATTAAACTTATATAATTTATTTACCTTTGAACCTGATACAGAGGCTACATCTAATACGTATACTTTTGAAGGTTTTGGGGCAGACTTATTGGAACAGGAAGACCACAGCCAAAATCTAGTAGGTATTGCCATGGAACGGGTATTTAAAGAGGTGAATGCTACACCAGTATACGGTCGTATTCATTCTAATACACAAATTCCTCCATCAAGAGGACTTGGCAGTAGTTCTACCGCTATTGTAGGTGGTTTACTATTGGCCAATGCCTATTTACAGGAGCCTTTAAACAAGGACCAGTTATTACTTATTGCCAATGATATGGAAGGGCATCCAGATAATGTAGCGCCAGCTATTATGGGGAATTTGGTTTGTGCTGTTGGTGGAAATGATACGGTATTCCATTCCCATATTGATGTACCAAGTAATTTAACTTTTGCTGTGGTAGTACCAGAAGTGATTGTAGAAACATCTTATGCACGTAGCGTACTACCAACAGAATTAAGTTATAAGGAAGCAGTTGCCAATGTAGGGTTTGCTACTTTATTCGTAGGTTCGATGATACAAAATCGTATGGACAATTTGTCTGTAGCATTACAGGACTATCTACATGTACCATACCGTAAAACTTTGATTCCCTATTGTGACGAAGTATTTATGGCTGCTAAGGAACATGGGGCTTATGGATCTACTATTAGTGGTTCAGGTTCTACTTTAATAGCCTATTGTTCTCCAGAACATGGGGTGACAGTAGCAGATGCTATGAGTTCTGTCTTTATGAATCACGACATTGATTGTCGTCGCTTTGTGCTTCATGCAGACCGTGAAGGTGCTAAAGTTGTGAAAATTAAATATGAGTAGAACTCTTCATGATTCTTTTAAACTGTATATGATATAATTAAGTATATATATTCTAAAATATATCTAAGTAGGAGGAATACATGAACAATATAAAAACAGCAGCCTTGTTGGCATTATTATCAGGATTATTGATGGTGATCGGTCAAATGGTTGGAGGTCACTCTGGAATGATACTGATGTTTATTATTTCCTTAGGTATCAACTTCTATACTTATTGGAATAGTGCGTCTATGGTACTACGTGCGTATGATGCAAAAGAAATTACAGAGCAAAATAATCCTAATATCTTTCAAATTGTAAAAAAATTAGTTCATAATGCTGGGTTACCGATGCCAAAGGTGTATATAATTGAATCAGAAGTACCTAATGCATTTGCTACAGGTCGTGACCCTGAGCATGCAGCAGTGGCTGTGACAACGGGTATTATGAATCTCTTAACCGATGATGAAATTGAAGGCGTTCTGGCTCATGAACTCTCTCACGTGAAACATAGAGATACACTAATTAGCACTATTGCAGCAAGTATGGCAGGATTTATTGCGATGGTGGCGAATATGTTACAATGGGCAGCTATTTTTGGTGGCCGTGATGAGGAGGAAAATTCTAATCCTTTAGCCTTAATCGGTACTATCATTTTAGCTCCCTTGGCAGCTAGCTTAATTCAAATGGCTATTTCACGATCTCGTGAGTATTTAGCAGATGAAGAAGGGGCGATGATGAGTCGCAAGCCATTATCCTTAGCATCTGCACTAGCCAAAATTGAGCATTATGCTAAATTTGGTGTGCTTCCAGGGCAAAGCGAAAGCCGCGTATCATCTACAGCACACATGTTTATCATTAATCCTTTAAGTGGAATTTCTTCCACTATGACTCAATTATTTAGCACGCATCCATCTACAGAAAGCCGTATTCAACGTTTGCGTGACATAGCGAGTCGTATATAAAGGGAGCAATGCACATCTTATGTTACAGAGATTGTAAGATTTCTAATTGGTAAGGAGGTATACTATGGCAAAAGTGTACACGAAAACAGGCGATGCAGGTTCTACTGGTTTATACACTGGTGAACGTGTAAGTAAAGCATCTCAACGTGTTTGTACGTACGGAACCATTGACGAGGCGCAAGCCTTTCTTGGAGTAGCTCGTGCGTACTCTGATAAAAAGGTAGTGCAAGACACATTATTGCAACTTGAAAAAGAACTATGGATGATTATGGCTGATATCTCTAGTTTAGGGCAAGAAGCTACTATTACAGATGAGCATGTGACTAACTTAGAGCAGATCATCGACAAATTTGATGAACAATTAGAGCCACTATCTAAATTTATTTTACCTGGCGATAGTAAAACATCTAGTTTCTTACATTTAGGTCGGACCATCGTTCGCCGTGCAGAACGTGATCTATGGAAATTAGGAGAAACAGAAGAGATTCATATGTCGAATCTTCGCTATTTGAATCGATTATCCGACTTGCTATTTATCTTAGCTCGCGTAGAAGATGAAGTGAAATAGTTTACCATATAAAAGGAGGTACTCCATGCGGGGTACCTCCTTTTAGTATCTCTTAGATTATTTCTATCAAATCTTCTTGGATGTGCTATAATACTATGTATGTAGTTACTGTAATTAATGTTGTACTTCTTGTACATCTACAGTTTTGTTTAACACATCTTCTGGGCTTGGATAGAAGAAATAGATCTGGTCGATCTCATTTTTAAATTTCTCACGGATGTGTACAGATAATAATGTTTCAAACTGAATGATGTCTTCTGATTCCATCACAGCATCTTCTACCAATACAAATAATTGTGGATCTGCTTTTGGGGCATTCGGTGGTAAACGATCTGGTGAAAGTGGAACATTCACGATGATGCGTACAGAAGCTACATAATTTCCATTTTGATCTTTGATGGCTGCACGGTATGTATTTTCCCATAGAGTGGCCATTAATTGGATGTCTAAGTTTAATAATTCCATAGTTGTCTCCTTTATTAATGAACGTATAGTACATATGATAACTGATAAAGGGCAACTTTGTATAGGTATACTATGAAAAATCGTATCATATTTTGTACAGGTGGTGCCCGTAGTGGAAAAAGTGAATTTGCGGAAACACTGGCATTATCAAAAAAAGGACAAAAAGGATATATTGCTACAGGTCAAGCCTATGATGAAGAAATGAAACATCGAATTCATTTGCATCAGGAACGGCGTAAACAGATTTGGAACAATTATGAAATTCCCTATGCTATGAGTGCTGAGATTCAAAAAGTTTTAGATGAATGCTCTGTGGTATTAGTAGATTGCTTAACGATGTGGACTACTAATCTAATATTACAAGATGGAGAATTTACATCTCAGGAAGATATAAATAATCGTGAAAGACTAATACTTTTAGAAGTACAGGCTGTACTCAATGCCATTCGATATTATAGGGGAGACGATGAAAAAACAGTTATTTTTGTTACCAATGAAATTGGCTTAGGTATCGTACCAGAGAATAAATTAGCTCGTATTTTTAGAGATATTATGGGGCGTGTCAATCGAATGGTAGCAGAAGCGGCTGATGAAGCGTATATGACAATCAGTGGTATGACAATTAATATAAAAGCATTGGAGGTAAATCACCATGGCCAAAAAGATTATGTTTCAAGGTACCAGTTCTAATGTAGGTAAAAGTATTTTAGCTACAGCAATGTGCCGCATTTTACACAATAAGGGATATAAAACAGTACCTTTTAAAGCACAGAATATGGCATTAAATTCCTATGTTACAAAAGCAGGGGATGAAATTGGTCGTGCCCAAGTAGCGCAAGCGGAAGCAGCAGGTTTAGAACCTATTGTACAAATGAATCCTGTCCTATTAAAACCTACAGGAAATCAGTCCTCTCAAGTCGTATTAATGGGTAAACCAGTTGGTGTGTATAGTGCTAGAGAATACCATACAAAATATTCCTTAACAGCCTTAGATAAAGTAAAAGAAAGTTTACAATATCTTGATGATCATTTCGATATGATTGTCATTGAAGGTGCTGGTAGCCCAGCAGAAGTCAATTTAAAAGCTAATGATATTGTTAACATGCGCGTTGCTAAATTGGCAAAGGCTCCTGTTATGCTTATTGCAGATATTGATCGTGGTGGCGCTATTGCATCTGTGGTGGGAACCTTAGAATTATTAGAACCAGATGAAAGAGATCTAGTAAAAGGTATTATCATCAATAAATTCAGAGGTGATGTCACATTATTACAACCTGCTTTGGATTTTATTGAAGAAAAAACAGGTAAAAAAGTGGTAGGTGTAGTGCCGGCTATTGAAAATCTTGATATTGACGAAGAAGACTCTGTGGCTTTAGAAAGTAAATATAGAGGTGTATCAAAAGAGATTACCATTGCTGTTATGCAAACTCCTAAAATCTCTAATTTTACAGACTTTGATGCTCTTGCCTATGAACCAGATGTGTCCGTACGTTTTGTAAAACAAGGGGAACCTATCGGGCAACCTGATATGGTTATCTTGCCGGGATCAAAAAATACTTTAGCTGACTTAGCGTACTTACAAGAACATGGTTATGACAAGGATATTCATGCCTTAGCAGAAGCTGGTGTGCCAGTGCTAGGCATTTGTGGTGGCAATCAAATGTTAGGGGAAATGCTTTATGATCCGGAAGGGATTGAAGGGGATATTCCTGAATTAAAAGGTTTAGGTTTACTTCCAACAGCAACTACTATGAAAACGGAAAAATTAACACATCAAGTTTGTTTTGATGTAAAGAATTTATCTTTTTTAGGTACTAACTATAGTGGTGAAAATCTTGTAGGCTATGAAATCCATATGGGAGATACTCAGCCAGTAGGACCAGGAGAGCGGTGTTTCCATATTCAAAAACGTAGTGATGCTAAGGTAGATGTAATTGATGGTTTTGTCACTAGTAATGGTCAAGTGATGGGCACATATATTCACGGTATTTTAGATAATGATGGATTACGTCGCTCTATTCTGAATGCATTGCGTACAAAAAAAGGATTAGAGCCATTGGATATTGTATTCCGCTACTTTGAACATAAAGAAGCTGCCTATAATCGATTAGCTAAGATTGTAGAAGAACATTTAGATATGGATTATATTCAATCATTATGGGAGCAAGAATAATGGAATGGTTTTTGCACCATCTTCAGTATTTTATTCCTTTAGGGGCACTTTTGTTAGATACTTTAGTGGGTGACCCTAGAAGTAAATACCATCCTGTTGTTTTAATTGGTAATTGTATTTCTTTCTATGAACATCTATTGTATAAAAAGAATACAATTCCAAGGAATCAAATACTATTAGGGATATCTACTGTACTACTAGTCATAATGACTGTGATGGTCATTGTTACAGGGCTCCTATTTATAGGAGGGACCATACATCCAATCGGCTATTTCATAGTATCCTTATTGTGCCTATACATTGCTATTAGCCCTCGTTGTTTAGCAGAGGCAGGCATAGAAATTGCTAATTTGTTGAGAAAACAAGATATATCTGAAGCACGCCGTAAAGTAGGTTGGATTGTAGGTCGTAAAACCAGCGATCTAGATGAAAGTGAAATTACTCGCGCCACCATTGAAACAGTAGCAGAAAATACAGTAGATGGTATTATTTCTCCCCTATTTTGGTTTGTCTTATTAGGCCCTTGGGGCGCTATTGGATACCGAGCGATTAATACGATGGACTCTATGTTAGGCTATAAAAATGAGCGCTATCTATACTTTGGTCGCTTTGCCGCTAAATTAGATGATGTTGTTAATTATATTCCAGCTCGTCTTACCTTTGTGTTATTTGTAATAGCCGCATTTCTATGTGGCAAGGACTGGAAACAAGCCTTGCGTATAGCAGCTCGTGATGCAGCTAAACATCCTAGTCCTAATGGAGGGTATGCAGAGGCTCCTGTAGCTGGGGCATTACATATTCGGTTAGGCGGACAAAATGTGTATCACGATAAAGTTACCTTCCGGGCTTATATGGGAGATCCTATAACATCTATGGTAGGGAAACATATTTATCAAACTATATATTTGATGTATACTGTTTCTATTCTAGGTGTTGTATTGACGATGGTCAGTACATATGTAATTAATCAATGGTAGGTGGAATATGAAAGGATTTTTTGTAGGTCTTCAGTTTTTAACACGCTTGAAAATTGTAAACCAAACAGAGTGGAAAGTAGAAGACTTTGGCGCATCGGTTACATATTTTCCTTTAGTAGGTCTTGTCATCGGTGCCTTTATGTGGGCCCTGTATAGCATAGCAAATCCTTATATTCCGGTATCTTTACTGATGCTTATATTGGTTATCTTTGAATTTCTATTTACTGGTGGACTTCATGCAGATGGATTTATGGATACCTGTGACGGCTTATTTTCAGGACGTGATCGAGAACGTAAATTAGAGATTATGAAAGATAGCCGAGTAGGGAGTAATGGGGTAGTAGGCTTTGTATTTTTAACCCTCTTAAAATGGCAATTATTAGTAAATCTACCAACTATAGTGGTTCCTATAGTTTTGGTGAGTATGCCCATATTGAGTCGCTATACTATGGTCATTAGTATTCAGAAGTTTCCCTATGCAAGACCAGAAGGTATAGGTAAATTTTTTGCGGCTAATGCTCCTAAGTATGCCACATCAATAGCAACGGTCTTGGCATTATTACCAGTGTTCTTCTATGAATGGTTTTATGCGTATCTATTTGTTATTGCTTTAGCTGTAAATCTTATCATTAATTCCTATGTAACAAAGCATTTAGGGGGAACTACAGGGGATACGTACGGATTTGTATGTGAATTATCAGAAGTTTTTATTATTTTAGGTGCAATTATTGTCAGTGTTATATAAATGAAAGGAGGAAGTAGAGTTGGCATTTTATGTAAGAACGCCAGGCACTTGTGGAGAGTTTATTCAAGGATCCATAAAGGGACAACGATTTTTAGTAACTTGTCCTATTAATCGTTATTCCTATGCCATTGGCGATGTACAATTTCCACTTCCCCTTTCATCGATTTCGTTACAATCAAAGGCCTATCAAGCGTACATCACAGTATTGGATACATTGGGTATTGATAGATCAATAGCGAAGCCCGTGTATTTACATTCTGATATTTTACAAGGAAAAGGATTGGCCTCTAGTAGCGCCGATATTAGTGTAGTGGCTATGGCTACAGCAAAAAGCCATGGCCATAATTTATCTATGGAGCAATTGGCCTCTATCTGTTTATCAATTGAGCCTACTGATGCACCATTTTACCCTGGTATTGTTCAATTTGATTATCTTAATGGTACATGTTGTGAATTATTAGGCACATGTCCACCGATCCGCATCGTTATGTTCGACGAAGGTGGTACTATTGATACAGTACAATTTAATCATCAACAAAATTTAGATGCTTTAATTGATGAAAAAGAAGAGTTGATGGTAGAAGCTTTAGCAAAATTTAAAGAAGGTATACATAAGCATAATGTTAAACTTATCGGTGAAGCCTCTACCATTAGTTCTTTCGGTAATCAACGTATATTGCAGAAGCCAAATTTATATGCTTTACATCAAATAGGTGTAGAGTGCAATGCTATCGGAACGATTATTGCCCATAGTGGAACCGTACTGGGCTTGCTATTCCCTCCGGACTCACCAAGTATTGTACACTGTTTACAACGAGTAAAGCAGGAATTGCCAACTCTTACCTTCATGGATATAGTAGAAACCACGAATGAAGGAATTACTTTCATGGAACGATAAAGGAGGTTATCATGGTGAAAATAAGAAATGTACATGGTGGCAATGTGCATAAAGCGAGCCGACTATTACATACTTCCTTAGATCAAATTTTAGATTTTAGTGCCAATATTAACCCCTTAGGGATGAGTAGTAAGGGCTTGGATGCCGTGAAGGACGCATTGCAGGATGTCATTCATTATCCGGATCCAGATATGACGCATCTTTATTCCATCACTTCTGAACTGTGGAATATGCCTAAGGAATGCATCGTTTTTGGCAATGGAGCGGCAGAGTTAATTTATGCCATCTGTCGATTGCCTCAAATCGAAGGTGTTTATGTGCCTGCCCCAGGATTTTCCGAATACAGTCATGGCGCTAAGTCTTGTGGTTTGCCTATTGTAGAATACCCCTTAGAATTTGATGAGCATATATTTAGCTTTTCCTACGATTTCAATACTATGTTACAAGACCTACAGCAGAGCAAATACCAGCTAGTATTTATTGGGAATCCCAATAATCCTTGTGGTACTTTATGGAAACAGGAAAGTCGTGAATTGTTTGAATTGTGCAAAAAAAAAGGTCATTATCTAGTGTTCGATGAGTCATTTATTGATTTTTTAGGGGATACATATTCTATGCGAAACTATGTAAAAGAGTATGACAATGTGATTGTTGTACATTCTTTAACTAAGTTTTACGCAGTCCCTGGCTTACGGATTGGGGCGTTGATGGCAAATCCTATGATTATTAACTTTATCAAATCTCATATTCCATCTTGGACTGTCAATCATTTAGCGCAAATATATAGTGAAAAAGCTTTACAAGACAACAACTATATAGAAGAGAGCCGTACAGCACTAAAAATAGAAAAAGAATGGCTATATAAGGAGCTTATGCAGATGGACTCCTTACAGTGTATTGAACCATCTGTGAATTATATTCTTTGTCACCTACATGAGCAATATTCTTTAGAAGATATGATTCAGAACTTATATCATCAATCTATCTTACTTAGAGACTGCTCCCAATATACAGGCTTAGGGCCTAATTGGTTTCGGGTCGCTGTCAAAACAAGAAAGCAAAATCAACAACTAATACAGGCTTTACGAGCATATTTTAGATTATAATAGGAGATATTATGATACAAATTTATTTTGTCCGCCATGGTGAAACGGATTGGAATCATCTTGGAAAGCATCAAGGATTCAGCGATGTACCATTAAATGAAAAAGGTATGGCTCAAGCTGTGGATGTGGGGAATGCTTTAAGAGATGTTCATTTTCATAGAGCTATTGTTTCAGACCTAGTACGAGCTAGAGTTACGGCTGAAGAAATTTTAAAAGGCCGATATATTCCTACTACTTTCACAGAAGGATTACGTGAAATTAACTTTGGAGACTGGGAAAGCTTAACCTATTCTGAAATTAATGAACGGTGGCCAGGCCAAATTGAAGCTATTTATGAGGATCCATCACAAAAACCAATCCCTAATGGGGAGACTGTAGAAATGGTGCAAGAGCGTGCCTATGCTAGACTGATAGAAGAATTATCGCTTATGGAAGATGGAGAGCGATTATTGGTAGTTTGTCACGGCGGAACTATACGCACATTATTATGTGCATTAACAGGTATTCCATTAAATTGTTTATGGCGTTTAGCACAAGGTAATACAGCTGTTAGTGTAGTGGATTTCTGGGGTGATAAATCCCCTTATAATCGTATTTGTATCTTAAATGATACATCTCATACTCATGTGAGAGAAGGTGGTTACGGTGAGGATTGATAAATTTTTAGCCCATAAAGCTTTTGGTACAAGAAAAGAAGTACATGATTTAATTAAACAAGGTCTGGTAAAAGTAAATGACACTATTATCAAGAAGAAAGATATACATATCAATCCTGATGTAGATGTTGTTACGGTTCAAGATCAAGTCGTACAAGCACAATTAGAATATTATATTAAATTTCACAAACCAGCTGGATATGTAACAGCAGTTGAAGATTCTGTAGACCCTACTATTATGGAATTGCTTCCTGAAGAGTTTCAAACTTTGAAAGTATTTCCTGTAGGACGACTCGATAAAGATACAGAAGGGTTGCTATTATTAACTAACGACGGTCCATGGGCTCATAAAATTATTCATGGTAAAAAGAATATTGGTAAAACCTACTATGTTGAATATAGTGGTACTTTGTCCGAGGAAGGTATTCGTCGCATTCAAGAAGGTATGGTGTTAGGGGATGGTACAGAGTGTAAACCAGCAGAATTAACTCTTCACAATGATGAGGATGTGATAAATGAGTCGGGTGAACTTATTCACTCCTGTGAGTTGACGATTTACGAAGGAAAGTATCATCAAGTAAAGCGTATGATTGGTGCTTGCGGTGGAACAGTAACATACTTACAACGTATTGCTATCGATAGCATTACACTTGACTCTATTGGAGAAGTAGGCACATTCATAGATTTAACAGAAGAAGAAAAAGAAATTGTCTAATCGAATCTATTCAATTTGTCATAACTATGCATTATATGGTATCATTAGTTGATGCTTTTTAAGGAGGCGAGACGATGAATGGATTAGTCGCTTTGCAAGCATTTCTAAGAGAAGAAACATATGGAGGAGCCATCCTCATTAGCCCTATTAACTTACATTATTTTGCAGGATTTACAGGGACCACTGGAGTGGCCTTTGTAACACCTGACAAAGCCTATATGATAACGGATAGTCGTTATACAGAGCAGGCTAAAGAACAATGTGAAGGGTATGAGGTCATCCAATATACGGGCTATGTATATGATACAATTAAGAATATACTAAGTTCATCCAACATTGCATTAACCACATGTTGCTTTGAAGGAAATTATATGAGTGTCGATGTATTTCAAGAAGTTTGTGATACATTAAATGAAACAGAATTTTTATCCTTTGATTTTGCCAGTCTACGTATAGTAAAACGGGACGACGAGCTACAGTGTTTACGACAAGCCTTTCGCATCGCTGATGAATCATTTGCAGCCATGTTGCCACAATTAAAGGTGGGGATGACTGAAAATGAAGCTCGTATTATTTTAGAAACAGAAATGTTAAAACGTGGTTCTAGAGAGCCGTCTTTTACCACTATTGTGGCTTCTGGCTATCGTTCTAGTATGCCTCATGGTGTAGCTAGTGATAAAGTGATGGAACGAGGCGATTTTGTTACCTTTGACTTTGGTGCTATGTATAATGGATATCACTCTGATATGACACGAACCATTGTATTAGGTAAAGCTAGTGATGAACAAAAGAAGCTCTATTCTATCGTACTAGAAGCACAAACTCGAGGTGTTGCTTTCATTAGAGAGGGCGTTACTGGTGCTGAGGTAGATGCAGTTTGCAGAGACTATATTAAGGAACAAGGTTATGGTTCTAATTTTGGTCATGGTACAGGTCATGGTGTAGGTTTAGATATTCATGAATTACCAGTAGCATCACCTAGATCCAAAGATGTATTAACAGAAAATATGGTCGTCACCGTGGAACCAGGTATTTATTTACCAGGTCATATGGGGCTTCGTATTGAAGATACAGTTATAGTTACTAAGGAGGGCTGTGAAATACTCACACAAACTCCTAAAGATTTAATAGAACTAGATGTGTAATGGAGGGATTTACAATGATTTCCAGTAATGATTTTCGTCCAGGCGTAACTGTCGAATTAGACGGTAATGTATGGCAAGTAGTTGACTTTCAACATGTTAAACCAGGTAAAGGTGCCGCTTTCGTACGTGCTAAATTGAAAAACCTACAAACAGGTGCTGTAGTAGAGCGTACTTTCAATGCTGGTGAAAAAGTGCCAAAAGCTCATGTTGACCGTCGTCGTATGGCTTTCTTATATGAGTCCGATGGAGCATATACATTCATGGACAATGAAACATATGACCAAATTGAGTTAACAATTGACCAATTAGGAGATGCTAAAAACTTCTTATTAGAAAACATGGAAGTATCTATTATGTTCTTCCAAGGCATTGTTATCGGTATTGACTTACCTGTAGCTGTAGAGTTGCGTGTAGTTGAAACTGACCCTGGTATCCGTGGCGATACTGCAACTGGTGGTAATAAACCTGCTACATTAGAAACAGGTTATGTTGTAAAAGTACCTTTATTCATCGAAGTAGACGATGTATTGCGTGTAGATACACGTACTGGACAATATATTGAACGTGCTTAAACCACAGATTTGATCTTTTAACAACTAATATAGTATTGTAATTAAAAGCATTTGTTGGCCTGTGGTGGGACGACAAATGCTTTTTTTGGTAAACATATGGAAGATAATCGCTTTTTTGAAGGACTGATACAGTTCGATCATTCTGTTTATGAAATGATTGCTACCATGACAGCACTAGAAACGAAAGGTGTTGCGGGTATGAGCACAACATTTGGAGATACGGTAAGTAGCTTATTTGGTAGAAAAAATGCCATGGAAGGTGTAAAAGTACAAGTCATGGAAGATGGCTCATTACAAGTATCTCTACATATTGCCGTGTATTATGGATATCGTGTTCCAGATATTGCATTACGTTTACAAGAACGAGTGAAGAGTGCTCTTGTATCTATGGCAGATGCTACTGTAAACAGTGTTGATATTTATGTGCAAGATATTATTTTTGAAAGTACCATATCATAGGGGATTTGTATGTCAGATCATTTAGAAATTGAAATTACAGATGCCGTTATTTTAGATGTCACTGCAAGAGTATTGTCATCATTCGATGAAATTCACTCTATGAGTAAACGATTTTTTGATGGTGTTGTAGATGGTATCTCACAAAAATTAGGACAAAAAAGTTGGCCTGGAATGAATGTAAAGCATAAACGAGATACCTTTGGAGATGCTTTCATAGAAATTAATTTATATCTTCGTTTATACTGTGGATCACATCCATTAGAAGTGGCACGACAAATACAACAACAAGTGCGGCAAGATTTACGAAATATGTTAGACTTATACCGTGTCCGTGTAGATGTGCACATCGACGGTTTAGAAAGAAGGGAACCTAATCATGAATCATCGTAGATTAGCAAGAGTATTTGCATTCGAAACGATTTATGCAGATACATTTTCAGGCGACGTAGTTGAGGAGGCAGTGTTAAATACAACTAACATGCAAGGAAAAGCCAATCAATTTGCAGAGCAATTAATTGCAGGTGTACGTAATGAAAAAGAACAATTAGATGCAGCGTTACAAGAATTCTCTCCAAAACGTAAAATGGAGCGTTTTCCTAAAGTAGAACTTACTATTTTACGTATGGCAGCTTGGGAGCTATTACATCCTCAAGAGGATACACCAGCTAAGGTTGTCATCAATGAAGCTGTTCTATTGGCGAAAGAATTTGGTGGAGAGACTTCCTATAAGTACATTAATGCTATCCTTCATAATTTAGCAGCATCGAGACAATAAAATGGCCTATTATTTAGGAATAGATACAAGCTGTTATACCACATCTTGTGCACTTGTTGATGAGGAAGGTAGATTAGTACAGGAAGTTAGAAAACTGTTAGAAGTACCGCAAGGTAAGCGAGGATTACAACAGTCACAAATGGTCTTTCAACATACTCGTGCCTTAGGTGAACTGATTCAGTCCTTAACATTGGATCAGCCCATTGCAGCCATCGGTGTTAGTGGGTTTCCAAGGCGAGAAGAAGATTCTTATATGCCAGCATTCCTAGTAGGACTTAATACAGCAAAATCACTAGGACATTGCTTACAAGTCCCTGTCCACATTTTTTCACATCAAGAGAACCATATATGGGCAGCCTTGCGTGAAATCGGTGAAATTCCAGAAGGACCTTTTTTAAGTTTACACCTTTCAGGGGGAACTACGGAATTTGTTCTTTGTGAACGCATTCATAAAAGTGGTTTTAAAGTGCAAATAGTGGGAGGCTCTGATGATATAGCTGGAGGCCAGTTAGTGGACCGACTAGGTGTATTAATGGGATTACAATTTCCAGCAGGTCCAAGTATGGAAACATTGGGACGACGTATTAAATACAACGTAGATTCTGTGCTTCCTGTATCAGTAAAAGAATCTACCATTAGTTTTGGAGGTCCATATAGCGCTGGTCAACGTTGGTGGCAATCATTGCAACATGAGCCTATCGATTGGACTGATAGAGAATCATTTAGCAGAGAAAAAAACGCACAAATTTTGGCAGCCTCTGTGTTCCATTGTATTGGAAGTTCCCTAGAAAAAGCTTTATCTCATATTCTAACAGAACATAACATTACAACATTAATTACTGCTGGGGGTGTTATGGCGAATACCTATTTACAGGATCGTTTAGTTCATTGGGGACATCATCATGATTTAGATGTATTATGTGTATCTTCTAAATATAGTGCAGATAATGCCTCAGGTAATGCGTATGGGGCAAAGGTTGTTGAAGGAGAGTAGAATGGATGCTTACTCCGTTGGAGAATTAAATAGAATTATAAAGCAAACCGTAGAGGGAGAATTTCTATTAAAAAATTGTATTGTTGAAGGCGTTATCTCTAATGTGAAACGTCACAGCACAGGACATTATTATTTTTCCCTCATCGATGATACTGGGTCCATTGATATGGCTATGTGGCGTTCCAAAGTACAACAACGTGGCTTAGAAGGTGCCCTTGAAAATGGCTTGCTAGTGCAAGTACGAGGAAATATTAGCTTTTACGAAAAAACTGGTCGTTTAAGTTTTATATGTGAAGATATTCGTATTGGTGCCAAAAGTGACTATCAAATTGCCTATGAAAAGTTAAAACAAGAGTTATATGCATTAGGATATTTTGACGAACGACATAAACAACCTTTACCACCTGTACCGAGTTGTATTGGTGTTGTCACGTCTGCATCAGGAGCCGTCATTCACGATATCTTACATGTAGCATCCCATCGCAATCCATTGGTAACATTTAAAGTGTTTAATGTGCCTGTACAAGGACCTATAGCAGGCCCTGTTATTGCTCGTGGTGTAGCTATGGCAGATGCGGACCCAGATGTAGATTTGATCATTGTAGGTCGTGGTGGCGGTTCTATGGAAGATTTGTGGTGCTTTAATGATAGAGCCTTAATAGAATCCATATTCAAATGTACAACACCAGTTGTATCTGCTGTAGGTCATGAAGTAGATTATACATTATGTGATTTTGTAGCTGATGTAAGAGGAGCGACTCCAAGTCATGCCGCTGAACTATCTATTTATCCATTGATTGATTTACAAGAAGAAGTACAGCAAAAATTAGAATTTATTCACAATACAGTACAGTATCGTATTCAAAAAGAAAAACAACAGTTATTTTCTATTACCAATCGTAAGATTACAGTACCTGCTATGAATTTGGTGCATCAACAGAAAAATATATTACAACGCTTTGAACACCAATTACATAGCGCCATACAAAAGAAATCCCAAGATGAATCGCGTAAATTAGCTATATTAGCAACTCAATTGGATAATAAAAATCCTTTAGCTAAAGTCATTAAGGGCTTTGCTAAAGTAGATCTTAATGGGGCTCCATTACAAACGATTAAAAATGTGAAAATCGGGGATACATTGGATATACATATTCAAGATGGCTCTGTGAAAGCAACTGTACAGGAGGTTACACAACGTGGCTAAATCTATAAAAAATTACGAAAAGAAATATACTGCCTTAGAAGAAGTGGTAAAAAAACTAGATGATGAAAGCTTATCTATGCATGAATTATTAAAAACTTACAAAGAAGGTTTAACTCTAGTTAAAGAATGTTCTGATTTATTGCAGCTTGTAGAAGAAGAAGTTGAACAAATTATTGAAACTGTACAAGTAGATACGAATTAGGAGACAAAGTACGTTTTTTTAGGTATAATAGAGTTAGAATATTTATACAAAAATTATTATCTTTCAAAGAATTGAGGATATTATGTTAAAAGAGTACTTGCAACAAAGTAAAGCAGACATTGAAAGTTATCTTTCCTCTGTCTTAGAATCACCGAATACAGAGTATGCTAAGTTATATGAAAGTATGAAATACAGTTTATTGATGGGCGGTAAAAGAATTCGGCCTATTATTACAAAAGCTGTCATTGAATCCTTAGGTGGATCTTGGGATGCTTATAAAGATGTAGTATGTGCCATAGAATTAATTCATACCTATTCGTTAATTCATGATGATTTACCAGCTATGGATAATGATGATTATCGTCGGGGAAAGCTAACCAATCATCGTGTATATGGTGATGGTATGGCTATTTTAGCCGGAGATGGATTATTAACCTATGCCTTTGAATTAGTGAGCAAGCACAGAGAGTTATCTGCAGAACAAGTGGTGCAGATTATTCACGTCTTAGCAAAAGGCGCAGGACCTAGTGGAATGGTGGGTGGTCAAGCCTTTGACCTACAATCAGAAGGAAAGCTCCTGCCATTAGAAGAATTAGTGGTTCTTCACAAAGGTAAAACAGGCGCTTTATTTAGTGCAGCTGTTGAAATTGGTCTGATCATTATGGATGCTACTACATCCGTAAGAGAGGCATACCTCCGATATGCAGATCATTTAGGTTTATTATTCCAAATTACTGATGATATTTTAGATGTAGTAGGCACACAAGAGGAATTAGGTAAAACTCCTGGTAGTGATGAACGTCAGCATAAAGCAACCTATGTATCCATTTTAGGCCTAGATATAGCTAAAGAACGAGCTCAAGAAGTGGCTAATCTAGCATTAACAGCATTGCATGATTCCAACCACACATCACCTGTACTTGAAGGGCTAGTCCAATATTTAATGGACCGTACACAGTAGGAGACATGTATGAGTCAAAAAGAACGTCTTGATATACTACTTGTACAACGTGGTGTATTTGAAAGCAGAGAAAAAGCTAAGGCCGCTATTATGGCGGGACTTATCTTTTCTGGTACACAGCGATTGGATAAAGCTGGCACTAAAGTATCAGTAGATACACATTTGGAAGTAAAAGGCAATACCTTACCCTATGTAAGCCGTGGAGGCTTAAAGTTGGAGAAAGCCATCGAGTTATATCCCATCGATCTAACGAATGCGGTTATGGTAGATATTGGTGCTTCCACAGGCGGGTTTACAGACTGTGCCTTACAACATGGGGCAGCCAAAGTATTTGCCATTGATGTAGGCTATAATCAATTAGCCTGGAAGTTACGACAAGATCCTAGAGTCATTAATATGGAAAAACAAAATATCCGCACAGTTACACCAGTACAATTAGGGGAACTTAGCGATTTTATTTCTATTGATGTGGCGTTTATCTCTTTAGATAAGGTGCTTCCAGTAGCGACCACCCTATTGAAGGATACTGGCTCTTTAGTAGCTTTAATCAAACCTCAGTTTGAGGCTGGTAAAGAATTAGTCGGTAAAGGTGGCATTGTACGAGAAAAATCAACCCATAGATTGGTGTTAGATCGTATCTTGCATATCGCTAAAGATTGTGGGTTATATTTACATGGACTAACTTATTCTCCCATTAAAGGAATGGAAGGAAATATTGAATTTTTAGGATATTTTACAAAACAAGTAGAGGGTTCCTTAGATATTACTGAAGGGCTTATTACAGCCACAGTAGAGGAGGCTCATCGATTATAGGAGGATCTATGAGAATCGGTTTCTTTCCTAATATGAAAAAAGAGAATATTCGAGATATTTTATCACAAGCAATTACTTATTGCCATGCATATGGTATAGAAGTCTATATGCCTAAAGAATTAGAACATCATGATGTATGTGCGTTAGGGATAGAGAAATCTCACTTATTACCACGCCCCGAAGTATTTGAACATTTGGATATGGCATTTAGCTTTGGTGGTGATGGTACGATTATTCAATTAGCACGTCAAATTTATCCATATAATGTACCAATTTGTGGTATTAATTTAGGGGAATTGGGTTTCTTAAATCAAATAGAACTTGAAAACTTAGAGATGGCTATTGAAAGAATTAGTAAAGGCGATTATTATGTGGAAGATCGCATTCATTTAGTGGGAACATTGCATACTCCAGAAGGAGAACGTGTGCTACGTCCTGCAATTAATGATATTGTGGTATCCCGATCTGAACCGGGTAAAATGGCGCGTATTAATTTGTCGATTAATGGTGGACATACGCAAATGTATCCTGCTGACGGTTTAATTGTAGCCTGTTCTACTGGATCTACAGGGTATAACTTATCTGCGGGAGGCCCTATTATGGCACCAGATAATCGCTCTCTTATCGTAACACCGATAGCCCCTCACTTATTACAAGGCGTATCTTTGGTGCTAAAAGAAAGTGCAAAGATTGATATTACTATGCCAGAGCGTCAGAAAAGCCTACATATCTCTGTGGATGGTACTTTTGATTACGAATTTAGTAATACGGACTCTTTACATATTGAAGCTCATCCACAATATTGTAAATATGTGCGATTTAAAGATCAAAAATTCTTCGCTACTTTGTTTAAAAAGTTGACCGCACGATCTAAGGAGGTTCTATGATTCCTCTACACCATAGTGTAGAATTTCAGCATCATCTATGGCTAGATGCCTTAGTATCAGCTAGAACTATTGTGGATATTACTTGCGGCAATGGACATGACACGACATATCTATTGTCACATTGTCATGAAACTAGTCATGTATATTCTATTGATATACAAGAAGTAGCGCTAACAAGGACGAAAGAAAAGCTTTTGAAAGAACTTCCACAGGCTATAGAGCAAGTGGATTTCATATTGGGATCACATGATAGTGTACTGGAAACACTTCCTGTATCTACTATCGATTTAATGGTAGGTAATTTAGGCTATTTGCCGAATGCAGATCATCAAATTATGACCCAATCTACATCAACAATTAGAGCTTTATCAAAGGGATTAGAAAAACTTTCAGTACATGGATTATGTACAATTGTAGCCTACCCTGGAACAGAAGCTGGTCGTAAAGAAGCAGAAGATGTAGAAGAATATATATCTTCTTTTAATCAAAAAGAGTTTCACTGCAGTACATGGCGACCATTAAATCAAGCAAATCAACCGCCTATTTTATATATTATTCGTCGGAGGAAATAATGAAACGTTTTCGTTATAATAAAATAAAAGAAATTATTCAAACTAAGGCTATTGAAACACAAGAAGAGTTAGCGCAAGCCTTGGTAGAAGAAGGGATCACAGTTACACAAGCAACAGTATCACGTGATATTAAGGAATTGATGTTAATTAAAGTTCCTACAGGGGATGGACGCTATCGGTATGCCTTATCTCCAGAAGAAAATATTATGCTATCTAGAACACGTATTAACCGCTTGTTCCAAGATTCTATTTTGCGTATTGACCACGTGTTAAATCAAGTTGTATTACATACATTACCGGGGTCTGCCCAATCAGTAGCCTTTGCTATTGACCATGCAAAATGGCACGAAGTTATAGGTACAATTGCTGGAGATGATACCATTTTGTTGATATGTAATTCTGTAGAAAGTGTAGAATTGGTATTGGACCGTATTCAAGACTTAATGAGGGATTAATATGCTAGTACGCATGGGGATTAAAAATTTTGCCCTCATCGAACATATGCAGTTAGAGTTTGCCAAGGGCATCACAATTTTTACTGGTGAAACAGGATCTGGTAAATCCATATTGATGGATGCATTTTCCATTTTATTAGGAGAAAGAGCTAGTAGTGAATTTATACGTCATGAGAAGGACTCTTTTTTGATTGAAGGTGTTTTTGATATTGCAGGAGATACAGCATTACAAGAACTATTAGGAAATAAAAATATTTTAGTAGAAGAAGATACTTTAATTTTATCTAGAACTTTTAATCGAAATGGTAAATCACAAATTTTAGCTAATGATCAAGTAATTCCATTGAAAGCATTACGTGAAATCGGTACCTATTTGGCAGATATTCATGGTCAATATAGTAACCAACAGCTTTTATTACCGGATACACATCATATCTATTTAGATACATATAATGAGGATGCCACAAAGGCCTATGAAAGTTATGTGACAGCCTATACTGACTATGCTAGTGCAAAGCGACAATTAGAAATATTGCGTGAAGAGTCCTCACAAAGAATTCGTGAATTAGATATGTTACGGTTTCAGATTGATGAAATTGAAGAGGCTCAATTGCAATCTAATGAAGATACAACCGTATCTGAGGAACTAGAGAAATTAGATAACTATGAACATCTTCAATCTACAATTTCTAGTTGTTATGATGCTATCTATGGGGGTAGAACTCCTCTTATTGATGGTTTGAATAGTGTTACTAATGAAGTGACTGATCTTGTAAAATATGATAAAGATATGGAAGAAATAGCTGAGTTATTGCGATCTGCGTATTATCAATTAGAAGAAGCTGCACAAGCTTTAGATCGATACGGCGATTCTATTAGTTATGACGAAGAACGCTATTTTTACTTACAAGAGAGAGATACGCTTATATACAATTTAAAACGTAAATACGGAGACACTATTGAAAATATTCTAGCCTTTGAACAAACGGCGCAAACTCGATTAGAACTATTAGAATCTAATGAAAGTGAAGAATCACAGCTAGTAGAGCGTGTGGAAATACTAAAAACACAAGCATTACAAGCCTTACAGACTCTTACACAGATTCGTCATACTCATCATAAAGAGATAACCAATGCCTTACAGAAAAATTTAATTCAATTAGGTATGCCCAAAGCAAAGCTAGAATTTGTAATAGAAGGTACTGAAAGCTTATCTCCATTAGGTGCTAGCCGCATAGAACTATTATTTTCTGCCAATGCAGGGGAGGCTTTATTACCACTACATAAAGTTGCCTCTGGCGGTGAGTTAGCACGTATTGCGTTAGCTTTTAAAACGGTATTTAACAGAGCAACGCATAAAACCTTAGTGTTTGATGAAATTGATGTAGGCATTAGTGGTGATATAGCTTTACAAGTAGCGAAACAAATTCTTCAATTAAGTTCTGATAATCAGGTGTTCTGTATTACACATCTACCTCAAACAGCTAGTGTGGCAAAACAACACTATCATTTGCATAAGGTAGAAGAAGAAGGCCGAACAATTTCTAAAGTAACCATTCTTTCAGAAGACGAACATATAACACAGATTGCCCGTATGATGTCAGGACAATCTTTTTCAGATACAGCTATAGAAACAGCAAAAGAAATGATTCAATATTTTCAACAGGAATCATTCTAGGAGGAACAATGAAAGTTTTAGTAAATGGAGCAACTGGTAAAATGGGCCGTGAGGTTCTTAAAGCAGTTCATAATGATACAGAGTTAACCTTAGTTGGCGGGGTGGATCCTAGTCATGGAGGAAAAGATGTTAGTGAATTCATCGGTACTAGCCCTTTAGATTGTAAAATCTACAGTCAATTGGAGGAAGGTATTGAGGCCGTACATCCAGATGTGATTGTGGACTTTACAACACCAGCCATTATTTTTGATAATGCAAAACTTATGCTATCAAAAGGGATTCATGTTGTGATTGGTACAACAGGTCTTACAGAAGTACAACGTAATGAATTAGATACTATTGGTAGAGCACATGGTGCTAATTGTTTAGTAGCACCTAATTTCTCATTAGGTGCAGTGATGATGATGAAAACTGCCGCAGAACTAGCTCCGTACTTCCCAGATGTGGAGATTATTGAGTTACATCACAATCATAAATACGATGCACCTTCTGGTACGGCTGTATTAACGGCTAAATTAATTAATGATGCAAAACAAGCAGCCAATGTAAAAGCTGCTGAAGATTTAACTCGTGAAAGTCTTCCAGGTGCTCGTGGTGCTAAAGTAGATGATGTAACAATTCACAGCGTTCGTTTACCAGGTTATGTGGCACATCAAGAAGTTATTTTTGGTGGTTATGATGAAACATTGGTGATTCGTCATGATTCATTAAGTCGTTTGTCTTTTATGCCGGGTGTAGTATTAGCGTGTAAAAAAATCAAAGATTTTGCAGGATTAACGTATGGATTAGAACATTATTTATAATTCTATATTCTATATAATTCTTGCTAAAGAAAAACTTAAATAGTATAATACATATAACTATACATTAAGTTATTAACATTAAGGAGACACTATGAGAAAACCTCATTTAGCCATATTAGGTGCTACTGGTGCAGTAGGACAAGAGTTTATTACATTAATTGAAGAACGTAAATTTCCTTATGAAAGCATTAAACTGTTAGCTTCTGCTCGTTCTGCAGGTAAAGTATTGACAGTAGATGGTAAAGATTATGTGGTAGAAGAAGCAACACCAGAATCTTTTGACGGTGTAGATATTGCTTTATTTGCAGGTGGTTCTATTTCTAAAACATTGGCTCCAGAAGCTGCTAAACGTGGTGCTATTGTTATCGACAATTCTAGTGCTTTCCGGATGGATCCAGAAGTTCCATTAGTAGTGCCTGAAGTTAATCCGGAAGATATTGATACACATAAAGGAATCATTGCTAATCCTAACTGTTCTACTATTATCATGGCATTAGGCTTAAAACCACTACATGATTTATCTCCTATTAAACGCGTTGTTGTCAGCACATACCAAGCTGTATCTGGGGCTGGTAAAGAAGGCATTGAAGAATTAGATTCTCAAGTAGCTCAGCATGTAGCAGGGGAAGAAATGGTAGCTAACTTATTGCCTACTGGATCTATGGATAAGCATTATCCAATCGCTTTTAATTTGATTCCACAAATTGATGTATTCATGGAAAATGGATACTCTAAAGAAGAAATGAAAATGGTATTGGAAACACAAAAAATATTCCATGATGATTCCATTGCAGTTGTACCAACGACAGTACGTGTACCAGTATATCGTTCTCATTCTGAATCTGTATTAGTAAAAACCAAGTCTCCAGTATCTGTAGAAGATTTTAAAGCTGCTTGCGCAAAATTCCCTGGTCTACGTGTAAATGATAACCCAGCAGCACAGGAATATCCAATGCCTTTATACACATCGAATCAAAATGACTGCGAAATCGGTCGTATTCGTAAAGACTTGTTTAATGACCATGCGATGAATTTCTGGATTGTTGGAGACCAAATTCGTAAGGGTGCTGCATTAAATGCATTACAAATTGCAGAATACTTAGTAGAACATCAATCATTCTAATTATATATTACAGGGGGTGCTAAGATGACAACATTTGGAAATATCATAACAGCAATGATCACTCCTTTTACTGACGATGGTCATGTAAATTTTCAAGAAGCATTACGTCTAGCTGGACACCTATTAGACAATGGTTCTGATGGCTTAATTGTATGTGGTACTACTGGTGAAGGTCCAAATATTGAAGATCGCGATAAACTTGAGCTATTTACATTAATCGCTAAAGAGTATGGTCATCGTGCTACCATTATTGCAAATACAGGTAGTAATTCTACTAAAAAGTCGATTGCTTTAACGAAGGCTGCTAGCCATACTGGTGTTCATGCTGTGATGACTGTGGTGCCATATTATAACAAACCGAATCAAGAAGGTTGTTATTTGCACTTTAAGGCTATTGCAGACAGTACTGATTTGCCTGTTATGCTATATAATGTACCTGGACGTACTGGAGGCCGTATAGAGCCGAAAACTGTGGCCAGATTGGCAAAAGAATGTGCTAATATTACATCTATTAAAGAAGCTACGGGGGATATCAAAATCATCCAACAGCTTCATGAACTACTACCAAATAATGATTTTATGATTTATTCTGGTGATGATGCATTAACATTAGATGTATTACAAAATGGTGGAGTAGGTGTTATTTCTGTTTCCTCTCATATTGTAGGTAAAGAAATGCAAAAAATGATAACTTTATTTAAAGAAGGCAAAGTTAAAGAAGCAAGAGCTATTGAACTTTCAATAGTACCTATTCTAAAAGCTATGTTTATTACCACAAATCCGATTCCTGTTAAATATGCGATGAAACAATTAGGTTTCAGTACAGGGCCTTTATTGTTGCCATTGTGTGATCCATCTGTAGAAGAAGCACAAATTATTGATGCAGCTATAGAATCATATAAATAATAAAATTTAAAATAAAAAAGATAGTAGTCCTAGTAAAGACTACTATCTTTTTTATTATAATAGATTAAATATGGTCACGAATAAGTCCAATTACACGGCCTTCAATTACACAATTTCGTGTAATGATAGGTTCAAACTCTTCGTTTTCTGGCATTAAACGAATATGATCAGATTCTTTATAGAAGCGCTTTACTGTGGCTTCATCATCAATTCGAGCTACTACAATATCTCCATTATTAGCGGTGGATTGATTACGTACAATTAGCAAGTCCCCTTCGTACATCCCAATATCACGCATAGACTCACCACGAACACGTAATAAGAAACATTCAGAGCTACCTAATAAAGCAGTAGGTAAAACGAACTCATCTTCGCGATTTTCAATAGCTGTTACAGGAAGACCTGCTTGTACAGTGCCAATTAATGGGACACGACGAAGACCTGCCTCTAGGAAGTTAAATTCGGGACTTGAAGTAACCTCGTGGGTTTCTTCATCCATTTCTAAGGCAGGTACATCAGGCATATTTACAACGGTGATAGAGCGATTTTTATTAGCATCACGAGTAATATAGCCAAATTTTTCTAATGTATTTAAATGGCTCTGAACAGTAGAAGTGGAGCTTAAGCCCATATGATCACCGATTTCACGAACACTTGGGCAGCGATAGCGCTGTTGTAAACTTTCAATAATGAAATCTAAAATTCTTTGTTGTTTGCTATTTATATCAGTTGCTGGACGTCTCAAGGGAATAACCTCTCATTCTACAGTATTATTGAACTATGTTTATATAAATCTATTATAATTATAATATCGAAAATTGTCAAATATGCGTTCTAAAAAATTATACTTGACCGAACATTTGTATGTGTGTTAAAATATGAACATAAACAAACAGATGTACTATTTATTTTGTTCGATATTATTAGAGAGAGGTATATATTATGAATAAAATATTTTCTATTTTAGTAATGGTAGCTATGGTATTTGTAGTAAATGCTATGATTAATACAACAACATTAGAGATGGATACTCAAAATATTAAATCTGTACAAGTAGATGCTGGAGATACCTTATGGAGTATCTCAGAAAAAGCATTGGCTCAGACAGAAGACATTGATATTCGTGAGTATATCGTAGCTATTGAAGAAATTAATCACTTACAACATGGTAAAGCTTTACGTGCTGGTGAAACTTTGATGATTCCAACATTAAAAGAAAAAACTATGTTCGGTTTTATTACAGCTTGGGCAAATAATTAAATTATAGAATTCGTATATTCGAGAAATTATGTAAGCATACATATTGAAATATAGAATAAAAAGACTGCATATCCTATGTATTATTCATGGAAATATGCAGTCTTCTTTTATTTTGTCTTGTTTTGGTGTAAGAAATAAACCTTTTTAGTTTCTGTATTATATAGTGTATATATTATTATGTAGTTCCCCATATAGGCTCAGTATACATAACGCATTCAAATTGTAGATAGATAATTAATATGGTACTATTTACGATTAAATATAGAAGAAATAGGGTTATCTACAAATTTATTGGCTTCATTAATATAGCGACGAACCATATTGACACTGTGATGTCGAGTCTGTTTCATAATATTACGTTCTTCAACGCCATAATGGGCAGCTGTAGTAGCAAAGCCATGACGTAAACTATGAGCCCCATATAAGGATGGATCTTCACCGATGGCTGCCATGTAGTATTTAACAATATCTGCAATACTTTTATCGCTGATAGCAGTTTTACGTATACTCATACTTTTTGTAAATCCTCTAAAAATTGGTCCAGTTGTAATGGGAACAAAACGTAACCATGCTTTTACAGCTCTTACAGCACATAAATTTTCATTATCTATATAAGGTATAGCTACTATAGCACCTTGACCTTCTTGGTCGGCTTTTGAGCTTGAAACAAATATTTCTAAGCCTTGCGGTAGAAACTTCAAAGATTCTACCGTTAAAGCCGATAATTCACTGCGCCGAAAAGCGCCCATAAAACCTAATAATAAAATAGCTTTATCACGAAGCTTTTGTATAGGCGCCATATCTGCGGTTTCCATATACTCCATAATATCCATAAGATCATCGAGCAGTACAGGCGTTTTACCTTGCTGATAGGTCCCTAAAGATCGACGTATACCTCGCATTGCTTGTTTGACGATAGGAGCGCTACAAGGGTTACTTTCAATACCAGAAGCATTAAAATTTTCCGATAAGGCGCTAATACGACGTGATATGGTATTAGCCTTAGCATAGTCAGCTAAATCATTGATATAATTGACGATAATTTCTGGTGAGCTAGGAAAAAAGGATTCCTGTTTATGTTGACACCAATCGACGAAATCCATCCAGTCAGATTCGTAGGCATCTACAGTATTTTCTGCTTTAGATAATAAAATACTAGACTTAGCCTTGTCACTAAGCTTAGAGTTATTCATAATCTCTTTATAATTACGTAAATAGAAGTGTGTATTAGATTGAGTCATAAGCGCCTCGAATGTGCTATATAGAGTATTAGGACCTATATAGCTATTTTTAACCAAAAAATTACTTCCGATAATATATCGTTATCGGAAGTAATTATATCATAAGCCAAAATAAATGGCAAATATGTTGTTTTATAAGCTTTTTAAGAACTCTTTCAATACATTCCAAGTAGTAACAAAACTTTCTAACTCCATACGTTCTGTAGGTGCATGTAAGTCATGAATGTTTGGCCCAATGTTAATAGCATCTACAGGGCCTTGTAAATTATCTAACATGTAGCCAACTTCAAGACCTGCATGGATCACATTGAACTGTAAGTCTTTAGCGCCTGTCACAGATTCATATGCCTTTTGATAGGCTTGTTGTAATGGACTATCAACTGTTGGTAGCCAGCCTGGATACGGGCTTTCAAGGGATGTCGTAGCACCATGAGTTTCTGCCAATTGCACTAAGCCTTTATAATGAGTCTCTAGGTTCTTCGTATCTGTACTGCGTACTTGCATTTTAAGGTAAACAGCATCATCTGCCATACCCAAAACACCAATATTATTAGAGTACCATACTTCATCCGGATTGCCAGGAGCATGTTGTAATACGCCTTGTTCAATTCCTTGAATAAGAGCACATAGTTTTTGTACAGTGTCACCGCTGAAAGCTCGTTCCATAGTGATGGCTTCTAAATCTAATTCCACTAAATCTTCACGATTTACTTTAGGTACAACAGATAAAGATATTGTCATACTTTCACCAGCCGATGCATAGTGAGCATTCCACTTATCTTGTTCTTCTTGTAAAAGAACTTGTACATACGGCACATCCTGTAAATGTAGATACACATCCGCATAAGCACGTAATGGAATTGCATTCGGTGCACTGCCACCGCTTACTTCAGTGATGCGAATGTTATGTTCCCCTGTGATGCGTTCTAATACCTTAGATAGGATGTAAATGGCATTACCCCGTCCTAAATGGATATCACAACCAGAATGACCACCTTTCAAGCCTTCAATGGTAATTCTGCGCTTGGTCATTTCATTATTCACAGATACGGGAACAATCGGTAATGTCACCGTAGATCCATGGCCGCCAGCACTGCCAATGGTCACCTCATTGATACTTTCCCCATCCATATTGATGAGACGTTTACCTTGTAAATGGCTGTAATCTAATGTTTTCACACCTTTGAAAGTAGTTTCTTCCTCAACTGTGAATACTACCTCTAACGGAGGGTGTGGAATCGTTGTAGACCCTAAGACAGCCATACCATAAGCCACTGCAAAACCATCATCTGCGCCTAAGGTAGTTCCATTGGCATGTAAGATACCATCCTCTACATGCAAAGCGATAGGACTGTTAATAAAGTCATGCTCTACAGACTCTAATTTAGTGCACACCATGTCCATATGACCTTGTAAAATCACTGGTTCATGTGATTCATATCCCTCTGTACCAGCTTTTTTAATGATTAGATTATATTGTTCATCTTGGAACACATCTAAGCCCAAGTTTAGAGCCCAGTTTTTAATATAATTAGAAATAGCTTGTTCATTACCAGATTTTCTAGGAATATTAGCAATTTCTTGAAAGTAATGCAGAATATTATCTACATTATATTGATTCATGATAGTTTGTTCTATTGACACTTGTTCCTCCTAGATTAGTCAATATTTGGCCAACCTAATTCTTTACCGCCCAACAAATGTGCATGTAAATGGAATACAGTTTGACCTGCTTTCGCGCCTGTATTTAATGTTAAGCGATATCCATCAGCGGCAAGACCTAATTCTTTTGCAACCAATTTAGCAAAGGGTAAGATACCTTCCACATAGGCTTCATTATTTTCATTTAAATGAGCAATATTAGATACATGATTCTTAGGAATGATCAACACATGAACTGGCGCCACTGGAGCAATATCATGGAATGCTAAGAATTTGTCATTTTCTAATACAACCTTAGCTGGAATTTCTTTATTAATAATTTTACAAAATAAGCAATCTTCTTTCATGGGAATCCCCTTTCTCATATGATGTATTGTACTTAAATTTATATATTTACTATATCAAATATTTTCTATGTAGTCTATTATTTCTTTCTAAATATATCAAGAGTCTCACCCTCTTCATTTTTCCAAGCAGTCCAACCATTTGTAGACAATCCCCTTACTAAAGTTGCAGCAGCGTATGGAGATTTACACACTATATCCTCTATTAATATACCATTTTTTATCACAGCTGATTTTCTTAGCTCATTAGCATAGGAATAATTAGAAGGAGGACACGAACTACCTTTTAATACAGTAAATGTACCATTATCCACCAACATTTTACCATATATAGATCCAATATCTTTTCTTTTTTGATCGATATGATATAATCCATCAGGAATATTTTGATAACTTTGATTTTCTAAATTATCAGCTCTAGCCTTTGTTGCATTATCAAATACAACATCTTTACCTTGATCTGTAGGATAGACCTGCTTTCCATCAAAGGAAGATAATAATTGGATAACTAACTCTATATCAAGAGCAAATAGTTCTGTATTATGAAGTCGACTTTTACTAAATATATCATCTAATAAAAGTTCTTTTTCATCATAATCATCTACTTCAATTGCAAATTTCCGTTTTAAACCTACTACATTTCGATATCCATTATTCTCTAATGTATTCATTCTAGATTCAAAGTTATCAATACCAGTCTTACCTATTTTTACTAGTCCATCTACGACTGTTGTCATTACATATAAAATTCCTCTTGCCATATATCCTCCTAATATAATAAGTAAGTACTGATATTTTATAAGAAAAATTAGATACTAATTTCCACTAGCACCACATCACTATGTACTTCTGTGACGGTTCCATCTACAATATCCCCTACGTTGAAAGTATGCTCTTGTTTAGGTATTTTACTATGTACATATTCATTAGTTAAGCCATAATAGTAAAAGTCATCGCTTTGTTCGATGAGAACCTTAACTGGTTGGTTGAGGAACCGATTGGCATAGGCTTTAAAACCTTCTTTACCAAGTTGGTTTAATAAGGCAACACGAGTTTTTTTGATGGCTTCTGGTACTTGGTCTTCCATCTTGGCAGCTGGTGTACCTTCTCGAATGGAATATGGGAACGCATGGATATGAGTAAATCCAACTTCTTTTACTGTGCGCATGGTTTCCTCAAACAATTCGTCTGTTTCCCCAGGGAATCCGGCAATAATATCTGTCGTAATTGATAAGTTCGGAATGCGACTGCGTAAATACTTCACCAAGTCTTTGTATTGTTGCAAATTATAGTGACGGTTCATAGATTTCAATACCGGATCAGACCCTGCTTGTAACGGTAAATGTAAGTTAGGGCATACACGAGGGTTGGTTGCCATTAACTCAATTAATTCTTCCGATACTTCTACAGACTCAATAGAACCAAATCGAATGCGTTCTAAGCCATCAATGGTCAATAATTCACACACAACACGGCCTAAGGTTGGTCGTTCAGGTAATTCAATACCGTAGTTACCGAGATGTATCCCTGTGAGCACCACTTCTTTATACCCGTAGGCAACAAGACGCTTTGCTTCTTCCACAATATCTTCTATTTTTCTAGACTTTAACTTTCCTCGCGTATAAGGAATGATACAGAAAGAACAGAAATTGTTACATCCTTCTTGTATCTTCATGAAAGCCCGACATTTTTCGATTTCATTGCCGAATAAAGGCATTTCTTCAAATGTGGACTCTTCCATGACATTACGAACAATAGAAATTTGTTCTTCTGTAGATGGAATATTTTCCACTAATTCCACAATCTTATTGCGGTTCGCCGTTCCGATGACAAGGTTTACCCCATCAATAGCAGAAATTACTTCTGGTGCTAATTGGGCATAACAACCTGTTACCACAATAAATGCTTCTGGATTACGGCGTTTCGCTTGTCGAATTAATTGGCGTGATTTTTTTTCTCCCATGTTCGTTACGGAACAGGTGTTAATCACGTAAATAGCGGCTTCTTCGTCAAAGCCTACAGGTGTATACCCTGCTTTTATAAATAAACCTTTCATGGCGTCCGTATCATATTGATTCACACGACACCCTAAGGTAGTAAATGCTACTGTCTTCATGAGACTCCTAATCTAGTAATTCATATTGAATCATACTTACAGCACCTAAAGCTGCAGTTTCAGCTCGTAATATAGTCGGTCCTAGGCTAACCTTGTATCCACCACAGGATTCTAATAGTTCCATTTCATTTGCACTATAGCCACCTTCTGGACCAATACAAATTGCGATAGTATGGTATGAATTCGTATGTAACTGTGTTTGTAAAATATCTTTAATCGTTTTGTCATCTTCTCGCTCATAGGCACCTAACAAGAGCACTCCCTCATCAGATTGTAATGTTTGCAGTACCTCGGAAAGTGTCTGTTCCACCGTCAACGTAGGTACATCAGGGCGTCCACATTGTTGGCTCGCTTCTACGATAATTTTTTCCCACCGGCTTTTCTTGGTACTTAATTTTTTAGCATCATATTTTGCTACACAATGAACCGAAGATACACCGTAGATGTGATGAACGTTTAATTCTGTAGCCTTTTGCAATAGAAACTCAAACTTATCACCTTTTAAAAAGGATTGAATCAATACTACCTTCGTAGCAACTGTAGATACATCAATGATTCGTAGTCGTTTCGCCATATATATATCGGACTCCTCAGAGTCCAATACATATTCACCCGTATGCCCTTCATGATTGCTGACAATAAAAGGTTCCTCTTTCGAATGGCGTAACACATGAAAGAGATGATGCGCTGTATCTGCTGGTAACTGAATACTTTCATCTATAATGCCATCAATAAATAGTTTTTTCATATACATCCTAACTTATACTAAGGCAAAGGTATGCCAAGGCCCCTCTACCATTTCTTCTAGAATTGACCAGTGTTTCGTAATGTATGGCATAATTTCATCATACCGATCATCCACGATACCACTTATTATTAGTATACCATTATCGTGCAATTTTTCCCTAATCATAGGCAACAAAATTTTTAATGGATCCACCGTAAGGTTTGCTAAAATGATATGGGCTTTTCCGTGAAAGTCATCGCTTAAATTACCATGAATGATAGTAGCATCTATGCCATTATGCTCACAGTTTTTCTTCGCTTGTATAGCTGCCTCTTCTTCTAGGTCAATACCTACCAACTTAGGAATTCCTAGATGATGAGCCGCCATCAATAAGATACCCGTTCCTGTACCAATATCTAAACATACTTGATCTGTTAGATCTACAGGAATATGACCTATACATTTACCAAGTAAGGTTGCACAATTTCTCGTTGTTTCGTGGTCTCCTGTACCAAAGGATAGCTTTGTATCCATAGTCATCACTACATCTTGTTCCGTAGCAAGTGGATCGGTAGAGGCATCATAGCTTTGCCAAGCAGGACAAATCACAAGGTCTGGTAACAATCGGGTAGGCATAATATATTGTTGCCAACTATGATACCATTGCTCATCGTCTAGAGTTTTACAATCCATATTTTCATAAGAAATATTAGCACTTTGCAATGCTGTTTTTAGTATCTGTGCCCATTCTATCTCACTATGATCTGTCCCTAAATAGATGGTCACACGACTTAAGTTAGGGCTATTTTCAATTGTTTCTTCTATGTATCCATTACTTTCTATATCATTAAAAATGGCAGCCATTTCATCAATGACTGCCACTTCTACAGTAATGGATATTTCTATCCATTTCATAGATGACTCCTTACTGGTCAAGTATTATTCTTGTCCAAATAACTGTTTCACCTTATCACTTAAATTTTCTAATATGCTTTTGTTCACTTTCAATGTGTTTACATCTTCTTTGTTTTCTGCAGCAAACTCAACTAACAATTGACGTTGCTTATCTGTCAACTTCTTAGGCGTTTCTACAGTGACAACTACATGTTGATCACCACGTTGGCTTGGTTGACGTAAATAAGGAACACCTTGTCCTTTAATTCTGAAAGCAGTACCAGTTTGTGTACCTTCAGGGATCTTAAGCTCTACTTTTCCTTCTAATGTAGGAACTTGTATAGTAGCGCCTAGTGCAGCTTGTGAGAAAGAGATAGTTTGACGAAGTACAACATCGTTACCACTACGTTCAAACTCCTTATCTCTGGCTACAGAAATATACACATACAAATCGCCTTTAGGGCCACCTAATGTGCCTGGCTCACCTTCACCGGACACACGTAAGCGTGCACCATCATCAACACCAGCAGGTATTTTAATTTCAATATCACGACGTTTGAGAGACTGTCCTTGACCACGGCATACTTTACAAGGTTTTTCAACAATTTTACCTTGTCCACCACATCGAGAGCATGTGCGAACTGTTTGCATACGACCAAATGGCGTGTTTTGAATAACAGCCTCTTGTCCGGAACCATGACAGTTTGGACATGTTTCTACTTTAGAACCAGGCTCACCACCTGTGCCATGACAATGATCACACTCTTCATGGCGCTGTACATTGACTTTCATCGTTGTTCCAAATACAGCATCACGGAAGGAAATACGTACGTCTTGGCGTAAGTCGGCACCGCGTTCTGGACCACGTTGACCACGGCCACCACTGCCACCAAACATATCAAAGATATTACCAAAAATATCATCAAAGCCACCAGCACCGCCGAAGCCACCAAAACCACCGCCGCCAAAGCCACCACCAAAACCACCAGCGGAGTTTCCTCCGCCAGCAGTAAAGGCATCATGACCATATTGATCATATTGTGCTTTTTTCGTGTCATCAGACAAGACTTCGTAGGCTTCATTCACTTCTTTAAAGTTCTTTTCTGCCTCTTCTGGATTGTCTCGATTTACGTCTGGATGGTATTGACGTGCTTTCTTACGAAAGGCTTTCTTAATTTCATCTTGGGATGCATTTTTGTTGACGCCAAGGACGTCATAATAATCACGAGCCATTACCTATGTCCCTTCTTATTATTTTTTGTCTTCGTCAACTACAGTGTAGTCAGCGTCTACTACATTATCATCTTGCTTAGGAGCTTCTTGTCCGCCTTGTTCGCCTTGAGCTTGCGCCTGTTCGTACATTTTAGAGGACAATTCGTATAAAGGAGCTGTCAATGCTTCGCTATCCGCTTTGATTTTTTCAATATCCCCAGACTCAATAGATGCTTTTAATGTTTCTGTCGCTTTTTTCACAGCTTCTAATTGCGCTGCATCAGCTTTACCTTCGAAGTCTTTCACTGCTTTTTCAGCTTGGTATACCAAGTTGTCAGCATTGTTTTTTACTTCAACTTCTTCTTTTTTTGCTTTATCTTCAGCTGCATGTGTTTCAGCTTCTTTTACCATGCGATCGATTTCTTCGTCGCTCAAGCCAGAAGAAGATGTAATTGTGATTGCTTGTTCTTTACCAGTGCCAAGATCTTTAGCTTTTACATTTACGATACCATTCGCATCGATGTTGAAAGTAACTTCGATTTTAGGTACTCCACGAGGAGCTGCTGGGATACCGGACAATTCAAAACGGCCCAATGTTTTATTCGCTGCCGCCATGTCGCGTTCCCCTTGCAATACATGGATATCAACGGAAGGTTGGTTATCTGCTGCTGTGGAGAATACTTGAGATTTAGAAGTAGGAATTGTTGTGTTGCGATCGATAATACGAGTGAAAATACCACCCATAGTTTCGATACCTAAAGACAATGGAGTTACGTCAAGTAACAATACGTCTTTCACTTCACCTACTAATACACCACCTTGAATAGCAGCACCGATAGCTACACATTCATCAGGATTGATGTTTTTAGTTGGCTCTTTACCTAATTCTCGTTTAATAGCTTCTTGTACTGCTGGAATACGAGTGGAACCACCAACCAATAATACTTTATCGATGTCGGATGCAGACAAACCAGCATCTTTCATTGCTTTACGAGTAGGCTCGATAGTTGCTTCTACAAGGTCACGAGTCAATTCATCAAATTTAGCACGAGTTAATGTTACGTCTAAATGTTTAGGACCTGTTGCATCAGCTGTGATGAATGGCAAGTTAATTTGTGTACTTGCAACGCCAGACAATTCAATTTTAGCTTTTTCAGCAGCTTCTTTTAAACGTTGGTCAGCTAATTTGTCATTGGATAGATCGATACCAGTTTCTTTTTTGAATTCGCTGATTAAGTAATCCATAATGCGTTGGTCAAAGTCGTCACCACCTAAATGGTTGTTACCAGATGTTGCCAATACTTCGAACACACCTTCCCCTAATTCAAGGATGGATACGTCGAATGTACCACCGCCAAGGTCGAATACAAGGATTTTACCATCTTCACCTTTATCTACGCCGTATGCTAAGGCAGCTGCTGTAGGTTCGTTGATAATACGTAATACTTCTAAGCCTGCTACTGTACCAGCGTCTTTTGTCGCTTGACGTTGAGAGTCAGTAAAGTAAGCAGGAACAGTGATAACTGCTTGTTTTACAGGTTCGCCCAAATGAGCTTCTGCATCAGCTGTAATTTTTTGTAGAATCATAGCGGAGATTTCTTGTGGTGTATAGGATTTACCTTCTACATTCACTTTGTAATCTGTACCCATATGACGTTTAATAGAAATGATTGTGTTTTCAGGGTTGGAAACCGCTTGACGTTTAGCCAATTGACCTACTAAACGTTCGCCATTTTTCGCGAAACCTACTACGGAAGGAGTTGTTCTAGCTCCCTCTTGGTTTGTAATAACAGTTGGTTCGCCGCCTTCCATCACTGCGAAACAAGAATTTGTAGTACCTAAGTCAATACCAATTACTTTTGCCATTTAACATGACCTCCTAATACTTCTTCTAATATGTTAATTATAATTATTTATTACTTATCCATTGTGAACTACTTTCACCATCGCTGGACGTACCACACGGCCTTCTACAGTATAACCAGTTTGTAGTACTTCACACACTGTGTCATCTTCCATATCTTCTGCTGGCACACGCATGATAGCTTGGTGGTAATTTGGATCAAATGGTTGTCCCACAGCTTCGATGACTGCTAATCCTTGTTTGGAAAGGCTTGCCATCAAGCTTTGGTGAATCATTACAAATCCATCCATGAAAGGCTTTGTTTCCGGCGTTTCCGGTGCTGAAAGTGCTCTTTCAAAATTATCTAACACAGGGAGTAAATCTTCAATAACATGAGATTTAACAAAGACCCCTAGTTGTTCTTTTTCTTGGTTCGTACGACGTCTGAAGTTTTCAAAATCTGCTTGCAAACGCATGTATCGTTGCTCCCATTCTTTCGTAGGATCTACTGCTTCAGGAGCTTCTTCTTCCAAAACTTCCACTTCAGGAGTGACCGTTTCTTCTTGTTTATTTTCTTCCATACTTCACCTCTTTACAATATTTATCGTTTTCCTTGTAACTCTTCCATACACTTATTAATATAAGCGAGAATACCCATAATACGTCCATATTCCATTCGTGTAGGACCTACAATGGCGAGGGTACCTACTTGATGAGGAACATTGAAACTTGCTTGGATGACGCTAATATCTTTTACCAGTTCATTAGAATGACCTATTTTTACATCGATAGGACTACTAGAGTTTGGTGTTAATAATTGGGTTAACTCATCTTGTTGTTCTAGTAAAGCTAACAGCGGTTGGGCCCGTTTAATATCGTTAAACTCTGGCTGTTCTAATAGGGATGTAGTTCCTATTGTATAGAATAATTTACGTTTAGCAATGGCTCGATATAATGTGTCGCAAAAAATGACATACGTTGTATCTTGTAAATCTAAGGTTAACCGCATTTTGTCTAAGTTTTCTTGCGTAATATCCTGGATGGATACATCGTGAAGCACACTATTAAAACGATGTGCATGCATAGCTAATTCTTCTGTATTAATAGGCTCTGTAAAATAGATTGGTTCATTATCCAAAGCACCTGTATTCGTTACCACCACCATGACCGCTCGATGTTCATCAATAGGAAGAACATGGATATAGGTTATAGTAGATGAATCATGGGCGGGAGCTAAAAACATACTCACATTATGACTTATCCGAGAAATGAGCTTTGCTATCTCTACGAAGAAATCATCTAGTTCTTGTTGATGAGCCTGCCATAACTCTCGAATTACAGGAATATCTTCAGCAGCATCGTCTTCAAATCCTTGTAAGGTATCTACATAGTATTGATAGCCTTTAGCGGAAGGTATGCGACCTGCTGATGTATGAGGTTGTTCAAGAAAGCCAAGATCTTCTAAATCAGCCATTTCATTTCGGACCGTTGCAGGACTGATACCTAAATCATAATTCTTTGCGATCGTACGAGAACCAACAGGTTCGGCTGTTTTAATGTAATCTTGAATGATAGCCCGCAGAATGCGTTCTTTCCTTTCATCCATAGTATCACCTCGTTATTATTAGCACTCACTAAGGTTGAGTGCTAACTACAAGATATATAGTATCACATTTACAACATATGTCAAGTGAAAAATTGGTGAAAGTTCAGTAAATACCGTATTAGTCAAAAAAACAAACTTTTTGATTGTTTGGTTTGGTGAGGTATGTCATAGTGTGATTTTAGCAAAGGGAAGAGCACGGCACATTCCTCCACAAACTGATCCTACGGTAGGTTTGCTCCGGAACATGCCGTGCCCTTCTGGGATTATCATCAATTAGTATAGTAACTTAACATACCTCACCAACGCATCCAATTGGGTGGAAGATTGGGAGCGAGCGTCGTATTGATCCTCTACGTCAGCTCTTATATAGTGCATTAAATTGGCATACTCAACCAACACATCCAATCTGGTGGAAGTTTGAAGACGAGCGTTGCTGTGATTCTCTACGTTAGTTCTTACATAGTACTTTAAATAGACATACCTCACTAACGCATCTACTCGGTGTGAGATTAAATCGATGTATTCCCCCTTTTAAAATTGTATCGTCATAGAATTGATAGTATAATGATATTACGATTATATATTGGCATCTATTAAGATATTAGGTTTTGTAAGATGCTAGGACTTAGCTTAATCTTGTTTTAATTAATGATTTCTGTAAAGGAAAGGTAGTATATGAAATTTATTGTATTACAACGTGATGACATTGAAAATTTTATACATATTGAGCATGCACAGGTTTATGATTTAATAAACGAAGAACATCATAACGAATTAGCACAGATATTGGACTACACCAATCACATGGAGCAATTACAGTTTATAAAAAAAAGCAGTACACTCCTACCTAGAGGACTACGACTGCTGTATATTCCACCCTTGGAAGAACTTGGTATCACTACAGGTGAAACTTCCATATCATTAGAATGGACTGGATTAGAAGAAGATACGTTATACATCATACAAGATGAAGAACCATTAAAACTACGTATTACGAATCCTAAAGCTGGAGTGTATTATAAAACCATTAAGTAGTAATCTATTCCCATTAGGAACGCAGTTAAGCGTAGTAGCCTGTGGCAAATTTTACTAACTAAATAACACAAGTACTAGAAGAGCACGGTGTGCTCCGAACAAACATTATGAAATACCGTTTGTGAGGAGTATACCGTGCTCTTCCTTTTGTTATATTCAGTTTAATTAGCCACAGGATACATAGCATCACAAGTGACGTTTTACTGGAATGGATTCCCCAACCGCTGTAACACATGCTCGAACTTTTCTTTTGGTTTCGCATTGGTGCTATACCATTCTAAGAGCTCCGAGATTTTTTGTTCTGCTTCTTCCGGAGATAATCCTTCTAGCAAGGTAATTGCTTTTCTAGGCAAGGCACCGCTTGTGCCACCTGCTACTAAGGTAAAGCCATTGGGTTTTCCCACTAGGCCGATATCTTTAATCATAGATTCTGCGCAGCATCGTGGGCAACCACTGATGCCGATGCGAATTTTATTCGGCATATCTTTGCCATAGTGTTTTTGGTCTACCATGGTCGCCATCGGAATAGTTTCCATAAGGGCATGGCTACATCCATCTGTACCTCGGCATGCCACGATAGAGTTCACCGATTTATGTTGTACTTGCACCACACCTTCTGGTAAGTCCTCAAGGATAGATGCTTTTTGTTCCTTTGTAATATCATAAATTTGGATGCCTGTTGGAACGATACGGAACTTTCCATTATGTTCTTTCGCTAGGCTAAAAATTGCCTCCAGTTGTTCGTATGTGAACTCACTGAATAAGGCATGTAAAATAACTGCTGTTTTCATAAAACTCTCCTAAATTAACTGTATGGGCGTACATTCCTACTTAGGACGTAAGGAACTGACTAAACACATAATTGCCGTGCTTGGCCCCTTCCTTAGTGAGACGATATGCATCATCTTCATAAACAAGCAATTGTTTACGCATTAGATCTGCAATGACAGATCCATATATATTGTGAAAGTCCAAATTAAATCGACTTTCAAACAAACTAGGTACTAAGCCCCACTTCGTGCGCAACGCAAGAAAGCTAAAATCTTCATAGTCACGTGGACTCATGATAATTTCTTCCTCTATGCAAGGACTTTCACCCATTTCAATCTTATGGATGTAAGGCACCACGTAAGGGGTATTCTGAAAGCGCCGATTCCCCACAAAGGAATGGGCACCTGCACCAAAGCCGATGTAATCAGCGCCATGCCAATATTTGATATTATGACGACTGAAAGCCCCATCTTTACCAAAACTAGCAATTTCATATCTATCGAACATCTGTTTTTCTAACCCTTCCACAAGGTAGTCGTACATCTGTTCGCATATATCTTCAGACGGTAATGTAACCGAATGGTCCATGACTTGGCGATGCAATAAAGTACTAGGTTCCACTTGCAGGCCATAGATAGAGATGTGATTTATGGGCAAAGACTGAATAATATCTAGATTATAAGAAATGTCTTCCAATGTTTGCTGCGGTAATCCATAGATCTGATCAATGCTAATATTGCGGAATCCTACGTCATAGGCATCTAATACAGCTTGCTGTGCCATCTTTGCCGTATGAGTTCGGTGCAATACACGCAAATGATCATCGCAAAATGTTTGCACACCGAAACTAATACGGTTGATACCAAGCTCATATAAGTGTCGCAAGTATTGTCTATCTACTTCACCGGGGTTAGCCTCTATGGTAATTTCCACATCGCTACTAATCGTATATGTTTTGTACACTGTCTCTAATATACGATTCAATTCCTTAATAGACAACACAGTCGGTGTTCCACCGCCGAAGTAAATCGTATCGAAGGGCGCTGTCCCCAAGAAGGCCTGATTAGATTCAATCTCTTGGCGCAACGCATAGGAGTACACATCAAAGTAGTCTTCTAATCCTTGGTACGAAGGGAAATCACAGTAGGTACACTTTTGACGGCAAAAGGGAATGTGGATATACATTCCCCTATGACCTACTGGAATACGAGTTGTATTCATTAGTTTTCTACTTTCAAAATCGCCATGAACGCCTCTTGCGGAATCTCTACAGACCCTACGGCTTTCATGCGTTTTTTACCTTCTTTTTGTTTTTCTAGCAATTTGCGTTTACGGGAAATATCGCCACCGTAACATTTTGCCAATACGTCTTTGCGCCAGGCTTTTACCGTTTCACGAGCTACAATTTTTGTGCCTACTGCCGCTTGGATTGGAATTTCAAAGTTTTGACGTGGAATCAATTCTTTCAATTTCTCAGCGAGAGCACGGCCACGTAATTGAGCGCGATCTTTGTGAACGATAATACTCAAGGCATCGACAGGATCTCCATTTAATAAGATATCCATTTTCACCATTGGAGATTGTTGGTAGCCAATCAATTCATAGTCCAAGGATGCGTAGCCTTTCGTAGCAGATTTCAATTTATCGAAATAATCGTAAATGATTTCCCCTAGTGGCAAATGATACACGATGGATACACGGCTTTCATCAATGTATTCCATGCTGATGTATTCCCCACGTTTGTCCTGTGAAAGTTCCATAATGGCCCCTACATAGTCTTTTGGTACGATAGTTGTAGCCTTTACATATGGCTCTTCTATATAGTCAATTTCAGTTGGTGGCGGTAATTTAGCAGGGTTATCCACCTCGATAACTTCTCCATTTGTTTTGTATACCTTATAGTTTACGCTTGGAGCCGTCGTAATCAAGGATAGGTTATACTCCCGTTCCAATCGTTCTTGGATGACATCCATGTGTAACAATCCAAGGAAACCGCAACGGAATCCAAATCCTAGTGCCAAGGATGTTTCTGCTTCGTATTCTAAAGCAGCATCATTTAGGTTTAATTTTTCTAAGGCATCCCGCAAGTTTTCGTAATCTTTGGAATCTGTTGGGTAAAGACCACAATACACCATAGATACGGCTTTGCGGTATCCTGGTAATGGTTCTTCAGCTGGATTATCTGCTTTCGTGATGGTATCCCCTACACGACAGTCTCGAACATTTTTAATACTTGCCGCTACACAGCCTACAGAGCCACATGGTAGCTCTTGCACTGGTAATAAATGCGGTGTAAATACACCTAATTCAGTAACCTCAAAATCCTTAGAACTGTGCATCATACGAATGGTATCTTTTACTTTCAAAGACCCTTCTTGCACACGTACGTATGCAATGGCACCTTTATAAGAGTCAAAACGAGAGTCAAAAATTAAGGCACGTGCTGGTTTATCAGAATGATCTGGTGGTGCAGGAATTTTCTCTACAATAGCTTCTAAGATATCCTGAATACCAATGCCAGACTTAGCACTTGCCAAAATAGCATCAGATGCATCTAAGCCGATAACGTCTTCGATTTCACGTTTCACACGCTCAGGATCTGCACTTGGCAAATCAATTTTATTAATGACAGGAATGATTTCCAAATCATGTTCCAATGCCAAATAGACATTGGCCAAAGTTTGCGCCTCTACACCTTGTGCAGCATCAACCACCAACAAGGCTCCTTCACAAGCTGCCAAGGAACGGGATACTTCATAACTGAAGTCAACATGACCCGGTGTGTCGATTAAATTTAATGTATATTCTTGTCCATCTTTTGCAGTGTGCAATAAACGAACAGATTGAGCTTTAATCGTAATGCCCCGTTCCCGTTCTAGGTCCATAGAGTCCAATACTTGGGCTTGCATTTCCCGTTTTGTCAAAGAACCAGTTTCTTCGATGAGACGATCCGCTAAGGTAGACTTACCATGGTCAATATGAGCAATGATACAAAAATTACGAATATGTGATGTACTCATGACTTCCCTTTCTAACAAACAATATCTATTACACCACCACCGAGAACTCGACTTCCCTCATAGAATACGACGGATTGCCCCGGTGTAATGGCGCGTTGTGGTTCTGTAAATGTAACTTTCATCGTACCGTCCTCTGTGAAAGTAACAGTACATGGTGATGGTTTAGCGGCATACCGAATCTTACCTTCCGCTTGCAATGTTGTGGGTACAACTCCGTCTAAGAAGTTATAGTTTTTACACAACATCGTGCGAGAGAATAAACTTTCATTAGGACCTACGATAACCTCATTCGTTTCGCCATCTAATTTCACAACATAGAGAGGGTATGCATAGGCAATGCCCAAGCCCTTACGTTGTCCGATTGTATAATTGTATAAGCCATTATGCGTGCCTAACACTTCACCATTTTCATGGACAATGCGCCCTGATTTAGGTTTCGTTTTCGATGTTTTTTCAATGAATCCTTGGTAATTGTGATTTGGCAAGAAACAGATATCTAAACTATCTGGTTTATCCCATACAGGTAATTCTTTTTCATGTGCCATCTCACGAGTTTTCGTTTTTGGTTGATTACCCAAAGGGAACACTAAATGTTTCAAGATATCTTGGGTTAACGTGTATAGCACATAGCTTTGATCCTTCGTTGGATCATCACCTTTATGCAATTCATAACGCTGTGCAGCCTCATTGTACATGACCTGTGCATAGTGACCTGTCACCATGTGGGTAGCCCCTAAGGATAAGGCCCGTTGTAACAGCAAATCGAATTTAATATTGCGATTACAGAACACGCATGGATTCGGTGTACGTCCATTGGAATATTCCGTGATAAAGTAATCCACTACATTATCTTTGAAAATATCTTTCGCATCTACCACATGATGTTCAATACCAAGAAAATCGCACATCTTCTTCGCATCCACCACAGCTTGCGGAATTTCGTCTTCCTCCGTGTCGCTGACCCATAAACGCAAGGTAATACCAAATACTTTATACCCTTGATCTAATAACATTGAAGCGGTTAAAGAACTATCCACGCCACCGCTCATAGCAACTGCATATACTTTGTCCATATTATCTCCTACCATCAAATTGATACATCAAAACAGATTGAAAGTCTGAAGATGTATAATTGAACAAAAAATTATACTTATACATATCACTACATTATACCGTACTTTCTAGGTATTTTACAAGAATCTGGGGCATGGAACAGCCTATTTTCTCTATGGTTATTTCCGCTACTAGTTACCAATAAAAAGTATTTCATATGGTTCAAATATTGCTCGCGGTAAATATATCTTTTTAAAGAACAAATTATTGTTAGCATAGATCATTGAATCTGATTGTTTATATACATTAGTATGTTTTAAGTCAAAATATTCATCATATACTTTGAACAGTACAAATTGATTACTATACACTCCTTGAAATCGATACACTGTATTAAATCCCCAAAAGTCTCGCTCATGTTTTTGTATCTGCCAACTATTTAATACATATTCACCTTTTTTCAAAGTGCCTACCACATCATCTGAATATACTCTAGTGCCATACTCCTCATATTCTATAGTTAAATCGTCATTCTGAAATAACACTTCTTTTTTTCCTTGGGAATTTGTTTCTTTATATACAGTATCACTAAAAGGCACTTGAGGGGCCCCTTTAAATTCTGTTCTAGGTGGATGTTTTTCAATACCATCATAATCTATTGGTTTTATATCATCTATTGTTTCATACATTATATTGTCTAGGGGAATATGATATTGTAGATCATATTGACCTTTCCCAAACTCATAATCCTTCATATAAATACATCTATAATTAATTTGTAAGTTATTTCCCATTAAATATAGTTGCTCTGTACTAACACCCTTGACACCCACAAGAGGTATCTTACGGATAATCGTATTGCTATCCAAATCAAATACGACTAGCTGCGCTGCATCTACATAATTGACGATAAATAATAATTTTCCATCAATCTCGACCGAATTAGAAACATCTATCATCGTCGGATTTTTCCAAAGTACTTCTGATGCCCCATCCTTATGCATACGTTCAATCTGCTTGTCATATGTATTATAAACAATATATGTACTGGGTCCGAATACATTAAATTTTAACTGTGTCCAGTAATAGGTATTAAAGAATATTATTCCTATCATTGATAATAATAAGAATAAAATAGCTAGGATTCTTAGATTACGTGCTTTCAATATTCCATTTAATTTAGTGTTTATAGCCAACTTGCGTTTCCCCCTTCTTAAGCTAATTAGTCATTATCGCATCGATATAACTATATTCGTTAGGTTGAAGTCCAAATAGCAATTCCCCTATCTCTATCTCTTTTTTCATTTCATCTCCAACTACATCTATACACACCTTATAATTTATTTCTTGTTGTCTTTCATATCCTTGGCTTTCCAATATCTCTATAGTTTCATAATACATCTTTGCAGTAAAATCTAATAACACCTCTGCATCTTCAGAAAATGTATTTCTTTTGATACTAAATGTATTAAACTCATTATCCTGTACCGTTACTGTTTGGCGTACTTGTATATAAAATGTTTTTATATACAAGGATATATATAGATATGTTGATGATACAACCTGAATATCTCCCTCATTAGTGCAACAAGTACCTATATGCCATACATGACTTTGCGCTTTATCTGGTAGCTGACATCCACCATATTCTTTACATAAATCCCCTACTTCTTCAAATGTTTGAAAATGTATATATTTAGGAATTCTTTCATCCACAACATAATTCCCGTTTATGAATTTACTGTGATTTGCTAAATGTATGATTTCTTCTGCAATATTGCTTAGAGATTGATCAATATCCATTGCAATGTTACCATTAGCATCACTATATTCCTCACCATAACACAATATATGTCCCAAATAGTGTTGACCTCCTAAAAACTCCTTAGCTGATTTTGATGCATTAATAGGTACCAAAGGAATCCTTTTATATATGTCAACAGTAGACATGTAAATATAGCCATATAATTCCAATAATTCTACAATATATTGTCTTTCATTTGAATAATCATTAAAAACATCATTTGTGGTTATTGCATATAAACTAAGGCTATCAAATAATATGCCACTCTTTTCACGATTACGTAGGATCATTTCATATTCATAATATATTTCATAATATGGGGACTTTGGATAAACTTTAACCTTCATAGTAGTCATTAATGTATCACAATCATTAAGAGTTGATTTTACCCCCTTATATTGCATAAGCAATTCTGGACCAATGCTACTTACTATATAATCTTTAAGTCTACAGTCTACATATAAAAAATCAAATAACTGTTGATTTTCTGTTTTGCTCATAATTTCATTTCTATCTCTAACACATGGGGTCAGTAAAACTTTCATTATATTACCTTTACTATTGGTCTTATATATACTTTTAAAAGTTTAAACTTACAACAACTTACACAGGATGTATATACCTCAATACCAATAGAATCATAAAAGAAATATTTCAAAAAATGGGGTAATCTTTAAAATTTTGCATATTCATTTTCTGGTACAATATTCGCTATCTTCTCTTCAGACAAGTTAGGACTCTTAATTCCTAATTTTTCGTAAGACCAAAGGTCAAAGAGTTCATTGTCATAGGCTTGTAATGCTAATACATCGTAACCAAAGTTATTGGAAATATGCATTTCTTCATCTAACATATAGGAGAACACCGTCCACGGTTCAAGGTGACATGCAATAAATGCATTTCGCATATAATTCGACCACAATGCCATTTGTCCCATCGTAGCATCATAAGTAGCCTTAGAAACTACCTTACGGTCTATCATTTCCTCAAAAGTGAGGTATTCACCATCGACAATGATATACCCTAGTTGACGACATACCGTTCCATCATTCTCTACATATAGGTATACTCGATGAAATGTACCTGGCAAGATAGAATACAAAATATCATAACTATTTTGAAGATATTGTGGAATTAAATCGTGGATATCTTCTCCTGTAAATTCTATAGCTGGATCTACATCAACCATTTCCTCTACCTCCTCTTCAATAAACTGAGACATATCTATGTGCATAGTCCCTGTGATACATCCCTCATGGGGGGCTACTGCATGCGTGTGCAGTGGTTCCCCATCTGGGGAGAAATATCTCTCTTCCCAAGCATTTACCAAAGCTAGTTCATCAGTAAAATTATCTTCTGTGATATTGTCATATACATAAGAGAGTTCGCCGGTAGAAATATTAAATATACAATCTAAGGATGTATATTTTTTTCCTAAAATTGTATGCATACTATTAAACTCATCAGACCAGTCCCAATAAAGAGCTGCCACTCTGAAATCATTAATACCAGCAAATTTTGATTGTATATTTCGTTCTTTAATCCATGTATTATCCGCATACTCAATATAGATATTTAATTTTTTCTTATTACAAATTGTATCCAAATGAAAATACATGTTTTTGCAGTCCTTAGAAATAAAATCTCTCAAATAAATTTCTTTTTTCTTAATTATATTATTCAAAATGTTAACTAAATTAATAGTATCAAGCCTATTCTTGAGTATTTTTTCTGGAATGATATTTAGTTGTTTTACTAAACTAGATACTTC
>NZ_RQVE01000011.1 GCF_003992315.1 Veillonella sp. 3891 | reverse complement strand
AGATAATAAATATATAAAATGTGATATATATCCTAAATGTGTATACTATGAGTAATAATTGGAATTATTGATTAATAATTGCGTTGAATTATATCAATGTGGCATACACTTGAAAATAAAACGATATTTTGATTGACACCATACATATATAGTGATAACATGAAAGCAAGATTTAGATACTCTAAATCGCTTGCAGTATTAAAGGTAGGAGGAATTATCATGCTTGGGAAAGTAAAATGGTTCAGCGCAGAAAAAGGTTATGGCTTTATTGAAAGAGAAGATGGCAGCGATGTATTCGTTCATTTTTCTGCAATCCAAGAAGATGGCTTTAAGTCTTTATCCGAAGGACAACAAGTTGAATTTGAAATCGTAGATGGCAACCGCGGTCTTCAAGCGGCTAACGTATATAAAGCTTAGTTCAAAACAAAAAGGCTTAGGATATTCCTAGTAGGAGATCCTAAGCTTTTTTATTGGTAATTAGTATAGTGAATCTGTAATATATCTATTGATTGTAGATATGTTGAGAATGGAAGCGTAGAAGAACAAAGAGCGATTAAACTAAAATTCTTTTGAAAAATAAAAAGGATTTTAAGGATTTCTGTAGAACTATATAAATATGGTACTTGTTTATAGGTAATACAGAAAGGATGAGCACTATGAAATTAACAGTACGAGGCAAAAATCTTGAAGTGACAGCAGCGTTACGTGAATATATTGAAAAGCGAGTAGAAAAGTTAGCTCGTTATTTTGAAACTCCAGTGACAGTGCAAGTTGTATTATCCGTTGAAAAAGAAGAACGAAAAGTAGAAGTGACATGCTTTGTAGAAAGTGTAGTATTGCGTGGTGTAGAAAGCCATTTAGATATGTATGCTGCTATTGATTTAGTAGTGGATAAAATTGTTCGTCAAATCCATAAACATAAAACACGGTTAGCAAAACGATTCCGTAAAGAAACTGGATTCCATGTAGATGTAACACCTGTGGAAGCGATTCCAGAAGAAAAGGAATTAGAAGTAGTGCGTCGCAAAAACTTTACCGTACGCCCTATGAGTGTGGAAGAAGCGATCTTACAAATGAACCTATTAGAACATGACTTCTTTATGTTCTTCAATGAAGATACTGAAATTATGAATGTTGTATATCGTCGACATGATGGTAAATATGGATTATTAGAACCAGAAGTAGGTTAATCAGTTTATACAAATAGAATTAAGAGCTGTAACAACATGCAGATTGCATAGGGTTACAGCTCTTTTGTTATGTGAACATAGAAATGAGTAGAGGGCTAGTGATTAGCGGCTAATATGTATGTGTCCTCCAATTCAGGTTATTATAAGTTTGGTTTGCATATGTTTATTCTGTAAAGTATTTGACTCCTGATGCAAAGACAGGCATTATAAGTTGATTATCTATGTTTTTATGAATGCCGTATCCGATGCGCTCTATATGTGCCATTTTTCCGAACACACGACCATCAGGGCTGAGTAAACCTTCTACAGCGCCCATAGATTGATTTGGATTCCATTGTGGACTAGTGCTACTATTGCCCAAAGGATCTACGTATTGAGTAGCTACTTGACCATGTACATATAATTTGTGTAATTGCTCTTGAGGCGCAAAGAAACGACCTTCTCCGTGAGAAATAGGCACGGTATAGATACTGTTTACATCACAGGCACTCAGCCATGGTGAAGCGGTGGATACAACTTTAGTATGAACCATGCTAGATATATGGCGACCAATGGTGTTATACGTCAAGGTAGGACTATTTTCAGTCAATGCTTGTATATGTCCTGTAGGTAGAAGCCCTAATTTAATGAGCGCCTGAAACCCATTGCATATGCCAAGGACTAATCCATCACGATGGTACAACAAAGTTTCAAGGGATTCTTGTAGATAGGGATTGTGAAACAGGGTGGCTATAAATTTACCAGATCCTGCTGGTTCATCACCGCCACTGAAACCTCCAGGGAAACATACAATTTGAGCACTGTCTATACTGCGTGTTAAGGCTTGTATGGATTCTTGCAACTCTTGGTTACTTCGATTGCGAATAATAAGAGTTTCTACTTTAGCACCCTGTTCTGTGAAAGCTCGTGTAGATTCGTATTCACAATTTGTACCTGGAAATACAGGAATCAGAACTTTAGGATGAGATAAAGAGGTATACCTACTACATGGTTTGCTTTGTGTAGTGTGTAATAGTTTGCTGTCAGCAGAGGTGTTGGTATCGCTGAATATATTTGATACATCAAGTTGTTTACACAAGTTACTAGACTTTGTACTTTGTAGTTCATTTGCTGCATGAGGTTCTACGAAATTTGTTTTCTTTTTTTGATTTGACATATTTCCTGTGGATAAGATTTTTTCTTTTGTGTAGATAGGAAAGATAGATGCTAAGGTGCTTTCATAGGAATTAGTTAAGTCATCTAATGAGATAGTGGTATCCCCCATCACAATAGTGGGGTCTTCTTGTGTAGTACCAATGTGGTAGATGTGAGGAACTGTCTGTAATGCTTGAGCTGTCACAGTATCAACCTCTATGAGGAAGGAACCACGGAAGGGTGAGAACAACATATCCTCAGGAGTTAGAGTGATAAGGGAACTATAATTCTCTGATACATTGGGGCTATCATTTTCTGGTGTATTGGCACTATGATTCTCTGATGCATTGCCACAGAATTGAGTTATGCTTGTTTGGTCTGGTTCCCGTTTTTTATGTGTTGAAGATAGAGACATAACTAGTCTTTGCAGTTCTTCTTTGTGGTAGATACAGCCAATGGCATTGCCCAAAGAAGCTTTCACAGTGGCAGGACCTATACCGTCCTGTTCTACTACATAAGCACTATACACTTGTTGATTGATATTGTGGGAACGCAAAGTATCACAATGTGCTTTAAAGGTTGCCCAATCAGGTGTGCCATCAGAGTGCTCTGGTACATGCAGAAATAGGATATGATGTTGTGCCTCATGAAAGTGTGGTGATAGTATGCGATGAATATCCTCGGTGGTGACAGCGAAAGAAATGAGACTAGGAGGTACATGGATATCTTGGAATGTACCGCTCATAGAATCTTTGCCACCAATGGCTGCCACACTTAATTGACGTTGTGCCTCATAGGCCCCTAAAAGGGCAGATACGACTTTGCCCCAGGAGATGGAACTATTGAGCTTTTCAAAATATTCTTGAAAACTTAGATAGGCCTTAGAGATATCTCCACCTAGAGCAGCTAATTTTGCTAAGCTAAGGAGCACAGCATACTGAGCGCCATGGTATGGACTCCATTCCGATAGATACGGATCAAATCCGTGAGTCATGATACTTGTAGTCGTAGTAGTTCCCTGTAGAACTGGAAGTTTTGCCACCATTCCTTGGACAGGAGTTTTCAGATAGGTTCCACTGAAAGGAAAGAGTACAGTATTCCCACCTACGGTAGAGTCAAACATCGCTCGTAATCCCTCTTGCGAGGTACTGTTCAAATCTTGCAAGGCTTGATGAAAGCGTGTTTCTATGGAAGCTTTGGTTGTTGTAGAGAGAGAAGATAGATTCGTAACAAACGAAGGAGAATGGTTTGCTCTTGGAGATACAATATGAGCATTAGCACTTTGCTTAGCCCCATTAGTAGCTAAAAATTGACGCTGCAGGTTAACGATAAGTTCTCCTTGGAACTCCATCACTAGGCGCCCAGTATTGGTCACTTCCCCTACGATAGTAGCATTCAGATTTTCCTCGGTACAATAGGACTGCAAGCGTTCCCAATGAATAGGGTCTATGATGCAAGCCATTCGTTCTTGGGATTCTGAGATGGCTAGCTCTGTACCAGTGAGCCCAGTGTATTTGGTAGGTACCACATCTAGGTGAATGTGAATACTATCTGCGAGCTCTCCAATAGCAACAGCTATACCGCCTGCTCCAAAATCGTTGCATCTTTTGATGCATTGTGTCACCTCTGGGATACGGAATAAACGTTGTAACTTTCGTTCTGTTACAGGATTTCCTTTTTGTACTTCTGCACCACATGTATAGAGGGAGTCTTTCGTATGAGTTTTAGAAGATCCCGTAGCCCCGCCACAGCCATCACGGCCGGTCTTACCACCTAATAATATAATAAGGTCTCCTTGGACAGGGCTTTCACGACGTACATGAGAGCGTGGCACAGCCCCAATGACGGCTCCTATTTCTAATCGTTTTGCTCTATAGGACTCATGGTAATATTCCCGTACTTCCCCTGTGGGAACCCCGATTTGGTTACCGTAGGAGGAAAAACCTTTGGCAGCGGTTGTGGTGATATAGGATTGTGGTAATTTACCAGGTAAGGTATGTTCTTTTGAGACTAGAGGGCTCCCAGACCCAGTAATGCGCATGGCTTGGTATACATAGGCACGACCACTCAGAGGATCTCGAATACACCCACCTAAACAAGTAGCAGCACCACCGAAAGGTTCGATTTCAGTAGGGTGATTATGGGTTTCGTTTTTGAACAATAATAACCATTCTTCCTCTGTATCATCTACCTGCACTGGAACAATGATGGTGCAAGCATTGATTTCGTCTGATACATCTAATTGATGTAGTTTACCTTGATGACGGAGTTCTTGCATTGCCATTGTGGCTATGTCCATTAATGTGGGTGCTACATTGGCTGATGAATTTAATTGTTGTTTTGTTTCAAGATAGGCTTGATAAGTGTCTCGAATCGGCTTGGTAAGAGGAGATTCATCAAAGGTAATCTCTGTTAGTTCAGTGTTGAATGTAGTGTGGCGACAATGGTCTGACCAATAGGTGTCTAATACACGAATTTCGGTGACAGTTGGATTGCGGTGCTCCTTTTGAAAATACTTTTGAATGCATAGTAGGTCTTCTAAGGTCATAGCTAATTGCATGGAGTGTAGGAGTTCTTTTAGTTTCGCTTCCGACTGAGTGATAAACTCCTCTATGTGCGAAGTTGTTAGTACCACTGGTGTTACTATGTCTAGGGGTGTAGGAAGTTCCATGAAGCTTTCACAGGCATCGATAGGTTGTAAAAGATATTGGCGAGCCCTATCCATATGTACCTTAGAGAGAGGTCCTGTTAAAACATACACTCGTGCAGTACGGACTGTATTTTGATCATGACCGGTGAGGATGGATAGGCATTGCTCTGCAGAATCAGCGCGTTGGTCATATTGTCCTGGCATAGGTGCAATGGCAATAGGATGGTCTTGAGAGGTCAGAGGCAATGTGGTATAGGTAGTCTCTAGGGGAGGCTCAGAAAAGATGAGAGTTTTGGCACGTTCAAACTCTGATTCTGTAATTTCAGAGATATCGTATCGTTCGTAGATCGTGAGCTTGGTGAGAGGAATTTGTAAATCTTGCTCAAAGATCATACGTAATTGTTCTGATTCTTGTGAAGTAGTTGTGCGAGGAGCGACAAATAGACGGAATATGTGCATACATAGCCTCCTTTAGGTGGATAGGAACGGTGGTTGGATTTTCCATACATCCTATCGTGTGTTTGTTAGCGTTCTATACATGATTGTTGTATCTTAAGTATACCACGTTTTTTTTGTTGATTCCCTGAGTTTATATTGAAGATAGCGGTGTAGCAAGTTATAATAGAGATAGTTTGACATTTGATAATCTGTCCGATTGCACGATATGAGTAGGGTATAACTCTAGGGGGCATAATGAAATATGATGGCGTGTTAGATACATGGCATGAGGAGTGTGGGGTCTTTGGACTCTATGACAGGACCTCTACCATCGGAACAACTATATATGAAGGGCTTGTGGCGTTACAGCACCGAGGGCAAGAGGGCGCGGGTATCGCTGTGGTACATGAATCACAAATAGGTGTGGTGAAAGGGACTGGATTGGTGAAAGAGGCCTTACAGGATGTTTCTACCTTAGCAGGTCATATAGGGATTGGACATGTGCGGTATTCCACGACAGGTATAGAGAATCCTGATGATGTACAACCTCTTGTAGGAACATCGTCGTGGGGGACCTTCGCAGTAGCCCATAATGGGAACTTGACAAATGCTCCAGTGTTACGCCGCGAATTGGAATTGCAAGGCTCTAAGTTTACGACGACGATGGATTCAGAAGTAATCGTCCATTTGATCCAACGGTCCAATGAATCGACGATTCTAGGCGCTATTCAGAAAGCTTGTAGGAGATTAGAAGGGGCTTTTTCTTTAACAATTGTTACAGATACGATGCTTATCGGTGTACGAGATTTTCAGGGGTATCGTCCTCTTTGCATAGGACATACTGCGCATGGGTATGTACTTGCTTCTGAAAGTTGTGCTATAGAAGCTATAGGGGGGATTTTTATTTGTGATGTAAGACCCGGTGAGATAGTCATCATTGATAAAAATGGAATCTTTAGTGTACCTTATTATCCTAAAGAGAGTACACAGAATACTTGCGTGTTTGAATATATTTATTTTGCGCATCCTACTAGCGTTATAGATGGTCAAAGTGTATCAGAAGCAAGGGCGGCTATGGGTCGTCAGTTGGCAAAAGAAACCCAATATGAAGCGGATATTGTTATGCCTATACCTAACTCAGGGACTTTATCGGCTCGGGGATATGCAGAGGCATCTGGTATACCTTATAAGGAAGGATTAGTGCGTAATCCGAGGGTATTACGGACTTTCATAGAGCCTAACCAATTGAGTCGAGAAGAAGCGGTACGTAACAAGTTTAGTGTTATTCCTGAGGTGGTGCAAGGTAAGCGCATTGTTCTCATTGATGATTCCATTGTACGAGGTACCACAAGTCGATATATCGTTTCCATGTTGCGACAAGCGGGAGCGAAAGAAATATATTTATGCTTAGCTTCTGAACCAGTTCGATATCCTTGCTATTTTGGTATCGATACATCCGATGCAGAAGAGTTGCTAGGGCATCGATATTCCATAGAAGAAATCCGCCAATACATTGGCGTTGATCGTTTATACTATTTGTCTCATGAAGGATTGATGCAGTCTTTGAAACAATTAGAAGCACAACATTTATGTGTGGCTTGTTTTACTGGAGAGTATCCAAGCCCTGTAGGGGAAGAGTATACCAAGGGAGGTACTTATGTCTGTCGATAATACACCTGTTACCTATTTAGATGCTGGCGTAGATGTGGAAGTGGGCAATCAGCTGATTCAAAAGATTAAAGAGCGAGTGGAACGCACCTATACACCAGGTGTACTAGGGTCCTTAGGCGGCTTTAGTGGACTGTACTCTTTGGCACAGCATACTATGAAAGAACCCGTTCTTGTATCTAGTACGGATGGGGTGGGCACGAAAATTCGTTTCGCTGTCCTTATGAATGAGCACCGCCAAATTGGTCAAGACTGTGTGGCTATGAGCGTGAACGATGTAGTAGCACAGGGGGCGACGCCTTTATTTTTCTTAGATTATATTGCAGTAGGCAAATTGGAACATGATCATATTGAAAGCATCATCGATGGCATTGGCGAGGCCTGTGAAACATGTGGTTGTGCCTTAATTGGTGGAGAAACGTCAGAAATGTCAAGTTTCTACGGCGACGGCAATTATGATTTAGCAGGTTTTGCAGTGGGGATTGTAGACAAGGATCAATGCATTACGGGAGCCACTATCGAGGCAGGGGATATGGTCTTAGGTTTACCTTCTTCAGGTTTGCATTCCAATGGATTTTCTTTAGTACGTCATATTATTTTAGACAAAAAGCAAATGCCATTAGACAGATATATAGATGAGTTAGGATGCACGATAGGAGAAGAAGTACTACGACCAACAAAACTGTATGTAAAACCTATTCTACCACTACTGAAAGAACAGTTGGTGAAAGGGATGGCTCATATTACAGGAGGATCTTTCTACGACAATATTCCTCGTATATTACCGAAAGGATTATCTGTCACGATTCACAGTGATGCTTGGCCAGTGCCACCGATTTTTAAACTACTACAAGAATGGGGACATGTGGAAACGAGAGAAATGTATCATACCTTCAATATGGGTATAGGTATGGTGCTTGTGGTAAAACCAGAACTCGTAGAACGAGTCGTAGAAGTGTTGCAAGCACAAGGAGAAGTGGTGTACTCTATTGGACTTGTTACAGAAGGACAGGGAGATGTGACGATTCTTGGTGAGGCATTCCATGCGTAAACGATTAGCTCTATTTGGCAGTGGTAGAGGGTCTAATGGAGAAGCCATCTATAAGGCTATAGAAGCGGGGCATATAGAGGGTGAAATAGTTCTTATCATTAGTGATAGATCCAATGTGGGTATTGTGGAGAAGGGATACACTTGGCAGATTCCCGTTCATATAATAGATCCGACTATGTATGCACAGAAAGAGGAGTGGGTACAAGCTACGCTCGATGTATTAGCATCCTATGCCGTTGATGGGGTGTTGTTAGCTGGATATATGCGTGTATTACCGCCTACATTTGTGCAAGCGTACAGAGGAAATATCTTGAACATTCATCCCTCCTTATTGCCAGCTTTTACAGGGTTACAAGCACAGAAGCAAGCCTTACTAAAAGGCGTAAAATACACAGGATGTACCGTTCATTTTGTGGATGAAGGCATGGATACGGGTCCTATCATTGCGCAGGCGGTGGTACCTGTCTATGAAGATGATACGGTGGATACGCTATCGAAACGAATCTTACATGAAGAGCATCGCATCTACCCAGAGGCGGTGCGCTTATTTTGCGAGGATGCCTTGGAAATCGTAGGCTCTCGTGTTGTCATTAGGAAGTAGGTTGTTACTCAATAGTTTATCATGAGAGGTATCTATGAAAGTATGTATTATTGGCAATGGTGGTCGTGAACACGCATTAGCTTGGAAGTTACATCATAGCCCATCTGTAACAGATGTCTATGTAGTGCCAGGCAATGCAGGGATGACTTCGATAGCCACTGTAGTCAACTTAGATTGGAATAACCGAGACAACTTACTAGCTTGGTTATTAGACTATAAGATTGATTTGGTTGTTATAGGGCCTGAATTACCTCTTGTAGAAGGACTTAGTGATGCAATTCGAGCCGTGGGGATTCCAGTATTTGGACCATCCCAGCAGGCTTCTCGAATAGAAGGGTCTAAGTCTTTTGCGAAAGATCTAATGCGTCGATATGAAATTCCTACGGCAAAGTATGAGGTTTGTAAAGATGTAGAAACAGGAAAATGCATCATCCATCAATGGGGCGTACCCATTGTATTAAAAAGGGATGGCCTCTGTGGTGGTAAAGGTGTTACCATTTGTAAGACTTTCACAGAAGCAGAACGAGTGTTGGAAGAGATGCTGAGTAGTTCCGAAGAAAGCATTATAATTGAGGAATATATGCGAGGACAGGAGCTAGCCTTGTTGTCCTTTGTGGACGGCACTCACGTATTGCCTATGATAGGAGCAAGAGATCATAAACGATTGTTAGACCATGATGAAGGTCCTAATACGGGTGGTATGGGAGCCTATGCACCAGTGCCAGAACTGAATGAGACTTTGGAACAAGACGTGGTAGATACCATAGTAAAACCTATCGTGAAAGCTATGGCAGAAGCAGGGCATCCTTATGTGGGTTGTTTGTATACGGGTCTTATGCTTACTGAGGAAGGGCCGAAAGTGGTAGAGTTCAATGCCCGTTTTGGAGACCCAGAAGCACAAGTGGTATTACCATTATTAGAGAGTGATTTAGGAGAAATCATGTATGCTACGGCTACGGGTCAGTTAGAGGGGATGACCTTGGAGTGGTCCAAACAATATGCTTCTTGTGTGATCTTAGCATCCGAAGGATATCCACATCAGCCATTGATAGGTCGAAGCATCACCGGTGATATACAGACTGTGGATATTAGATCAATGGTATTTCACTCTGGAACAGTATTTGAAAGCGATCACTATGTAACACAAGGAGGCCGTGTTCTAGGTGTCGTAGGATTGGGAGATACCTTACAAGAATCTTTGGATATTGCCTACACAAGAGTGAGGACAATTCATTTTGAAGGACGACAATACCGTAAGGACATCGGGGAATTGAGTTTGGATTTTGTATACATGCATAATATAGAAAAAATTCGATAGATAAAGAATATATTTAGTGCTATAATAACAAAAGACGTAGTTTACTTATTCAATGATATATATTACATAGTAGAGGGGTAATTATATGAATCGAATTGTATCTTTTTTTACATCACCATCAGCAGGGGGCGTACTACTCTTCGTAGCTGCTGTGGTAGGGGTGCTATTGGCAAACTCTCCAGTAGAAAGTTTGTATCACTCTTTACTTCATGCTAAATTGGGACCATTATCCATTGAATTATGGATTAATGATGTGGCCATGGCGGTCTTCTTTTTATTTGTAGGCCTAGAAGTAAAACGGGAAATGATTGCAGGGGAATTGAATACCAATGCAAAACGATTTTTACCAGGTATTGCTGCATTCTTTGGTCTTTTAATGCCAGCCTTAATTTATTATTTCATCGTTGGTTACCATCCAGACTATATTCATGGTTGGGGGATACCAACAGCTACAGACATTGCCTTTGCCATCGGTATTGTTTCACTCTTAGGTGATCGAGTGCCGATTGCGATGAAAGTATTTTTAACCACCTTGGCTGTTATGGATGACTTGATGGCTATCGTTATCATTGCGTTCTTCTATACAGCAGAGTTAAACTTCTTTTATTTATTCGTAGCAGCCATCATCGTATTTATGTTACAATACGTAAACCGTATGAACTATACGCGACCAATTCCGTATTTAGCATTAGGCTTTGGCCTTTGGTTCTGTGTGTTTAAGTCTGGACTACATGCTACCTTAGCAGGCGTTATTCTAGCGGCTTTCATTCCATACCATGGTATACGTGATGGACGTCATGTATCTCCTTTATCGGAATGGGAGCACACATTAAGTAACTGGGTTACATACTTGATTATTCCAATTTTTGGATTTGCCAATGCAGGGGTATCCTTCCATGGATTTACCTTAGAAAGCTTTGCTCATCCAGTTGTATTAGGTGTAGCAGTAGGCTTAGTATTAGGTAAACAAGTAGGTGTATTTGGTACCTTATTTTTGCTAGTAAAATCTAAACTAGTAGAAATGCCAGCTCAAACTAATTGGACGCATGTGTATGGTATTGCTCTTTGCTGTGGTATTGGATTTACCATGAGCTTGTTCGTATCCTTGTTAGCCTTCCCTCCAGGAGAAGCCCAAGAAATGGCAAAAGTTGGCATCTTCGTAGGTTCCATCGTATCTGGTATCTTGGGATATACAGTATTACGAATTGCTGGACGAAAACAACAAGTGAGTGTGTCTGAATACGATATGATCAAAGGACAACATATTTAATTGCATACTTCATAGAGAGTAGAGGCTCTATATAAGCTGTAGTGAAAGGAAACTTTCATTACAGCTTTTTAATTATGAAAGATTTCAATCTGTAAAAAAACTTCTTGCAAATTTTGAAATAACTATCTATAGTAAATGTATACGAGTAACTGAGAAAGGGAGGGTCATTATGTATCATTATAAACGAACTATGATGATAGCCGTCCTTGTGTGCGGTGGAATTTTTTTGCTGTCCTTAGTGATGGGACGCTTTTTTATTCCTGTTCATGAAGTGTGGAACATATTGCTGTCTAAATTTTTAGTACTCCCCATCACTTGGGATGCGTCTATGTACAATGTAGTTATGGAGATTCGATTGCCTCGTGTACTTGGTGCTATTTTGGTAGGCGTTGCGTTAGCCGTATCGGGAACAGCCTATCAAGGAGTTTTCCGCAATGATTTAGTGTCACCAGATTTATTAGGTGTTTCACACGGTGCTAGTGTAGGAGCCTGTTTAGGGATCTTATTGCATTTGTCATTATATGGGGTGGCAGTGTGTGCTTTTATAGGTGGGATTGTAGCAGTATGTCTCACCTTATTGTTACCTAGATTGATTCAAAACCAATCTAGAATTGTTCTTGTTTTATGTGGCATCATTGTGTCTGGATTTATGGCCGCTATCATTGGGTTGCTAAAATATATCGCTGACCCAGATACAGAATTACAAGATATTGTGTATTGGCAATTAGGTAGCTTGGCGAAAGTCACATGGGATAATTTGTTGTATGTGTTGCCAATTGTTGTTGTAGGAACAATAGCAATCATAGCCTTGCGGTGGCGCTTAAATATTTTATCCTTGTCCGATCAAGAAGCACAAAGTTTAGGCGTCAATGTACAGAGAGAACGTATAGTTATCATAGGAATTTCCACATTGCTAACGGCAGCAGCTGTATGTTTGAGCGGTACCATTGGTTGGGTAGGTCTTGTGATACCACATTTATCACGTATGTTAGTGGGCCATGACCATAAAAAATTGATTCCCGCTACGATTGTAGTTAGTGCCTCCTTTTTGATGGTAGCAGATTTATTTGCTAGAGCATTAACAACAGCAGAGATTCCACTAGGAATACTCTGTGGGTTCATTGGAACGCCATTCTTTGCGTGGGTATTGTATAGACAACGGAGGTACTTCTAATGGATTCCTTTGAACTTTCAGTAGATTCTATCTCTTTTTCCTATGGCAAAGGTGAGCCTAATATTTTTACGGATTTATCATTCTCTGTGAAAGCTGGCGATACCTTAGCTTTATTAGGGCGTAATGGGGTAGGTAAATCTACCTTGCTTAGTTGCTTGATGTGCTTTCAGCAGGTGCAATCGGGACATATCTATTGCAATGGTGTAGATTTAGGTAGTGTGTCTATTCAAGAACGCGCGAAGTTAATTGCTTTTGTACCACAGATTATAGGGGCAGATATAGCCTATACGGTACGAGATTATATATCGTTTGGAGCGACGTTACGAACGGGGATGTTTTCTTCTCCAGGAAAAGAAGAATTTCAAAAAACGGATAACATACTAGAGATGCTGGGGATTACAGAATTACGAGATAAACCGTGTCGCGATTTAAGTGGTGGACAACGTCAATTAGTAGCCATTGGACGTGCCTTATTACAAGATACGAGATTATTATTAATGGATGAACCAACATCTGCATTAGATATACGAAACCAGGTGATTGTTCTAGAAACAATAGAACAATTGCGAACACAAGGGTACGCTATTATTTTCACTACACATGTACCGGAACAGGCTTTATTACTGAATAGCCGTGTCGGTTTATGTCGTGGTGGAACAATAGATTTTTACGATTCTGTCAGTGATGTAACTGTGGAAGTATTGGAGAGAATTTACCGGACCAAGCTTAGTTTATTTTACAGCGAAACGGTACAGCGCACAGTTTGCGTAATCCCACAGTTAGGTCAGAAAGGGGAGGTTTTATGAAGCGTATTGTAGTATTGTTATTAGCTTTATTTACCGCCATTTGTATGTTGGCTGGTTGTGGCACAGAAAATGCATCCCAAGGGAATACATCTTCTACGAGGGTTGTCACAGATATTGATGGAACGGAAGTGACGATTCCAAAAGATATCAAACAAGTAGCAGATTTATGGCATGCTAATAACCAAGTTGTATTGATGTTAGGGGGCGCAGATACACTAGTATCTACTACAAAAAATGTACAAGGATTGCCTTGGTTTGCAAAAGTATATCCTAGAATTAAAGAGATTCCAGCGCCGGTAAAAGGCACAGATGTACAAATGGAGGAAATTCAAAAATTAAATCCACAAGTGGTATTGGCTAGCAATAAGAACCAAATTGAAATGGCTCGCAAAGCAGGTCTTCCAGCAGTACGTGTGAATTTTGCAGACTATGAAGGATTGCGAAAAACAGTGGCTATTACAGCCGATGTATTAGGTGGTAAGGCTATCGATATTAGTAAACAATATTTGGCCTATTTAGATGGTAATGTAAAATTAGCGGAAGAAAAAACGAAACATCTTAGCGATGCGGAACGTCCAACTGTGTTGCATATCGTAGGCGGAGATAATTTATTAAAAGTAGATGGAGACAAAACGATTATTAATGAATGGATTCGTTATGCAGGTGGCAAGAATGCCATTACAACAGAAGGTCCACAAATCGTAGTAACCATAGAAGAAATCATCAAAGCAGATCCAGATATTATCATTATCGGTGGTACACAAGCACAAAAAGGTATTGACCAAATGATGAATGACCCACAATGGGCTAGTTTAAAAGCTGTTAGAAATCATCGTGTATACCGCAATCCTGTAGGAACGTTCAACTGGGATCGATATAGTGCTGAATCAGCATTACAAATCTTATGGGCAGGTCAAATCATTCAACCACATTTATTTGCGGATATTAACCTAGTGAAAGAAACACAAAAGTTCTATAAAGATTTCTTACATTTTGATTTATCTAGTGATGATGCAGAACGTATTATCCATGGTGAAAGTCCTGCAAATTAAATGTATAGACACGTGATTTTGAAGTAGTTAGTTTGTGTATGGAAGCTAGTTAGGAGACGTTATGAAACGAATTATTACTATGCTCTTTGCATTGTTGATTTCCATTGGCTTGTTAGCCGGTTGTGGTACAGAAAATGCATCAAAAGGAGCAACGCAAGAAGTACATACTATCACCGATATTGGTGGCACCCAAGTTCAATTACCAACACATGTGGAGCGGATTGCTGACTTATGGCCAGCGAATAATCAAGTTATGTTGATGCTAGGTGGAGCAGATAAGTTAGTTGCTACTACACAATATGTACAAACATTACCTTGGTTCTCACATATTTATCCAAATATTAAAAATATTGCTGCACCAGATCGTTTTGGCTTTGATTTACAATTAGAAGAACTACAAAAAGTATCACCACAAGTGATTATTGTAAATAGTAAAAAACAAGCAGAACAAGTCCGTCAAGGTGGCTTTACAGCAGTGCATATGGAGTTTACTGATTATAAAGGACTTCGCAATGTAGTATCCATGACTGCCGATATTCTTGGTGGCAATGCGGTAGAGATTGCTAAGAGTTACAATGCGTATTTAGATAAAAATATCGCTTTAGCAGAAGAAAAAACGAAAGCTTTAACTGATGCGGAACGTCCAAGAGTGATGCATATTGCGACAGGTGAAAATTTACTAAAAGTAGATGGTACTAAAACAATTATTGATGAATGGATTCACTATGCTGGGGGTATTAATGCGATCGAACAAAAAGGTCGTGGGCTTACACTAACCATGGAAGAAATCATCAAAGCGAACCCAGATATTATTATAGTGGGTGATGTGAACTCTAAAGCAGCTATTGAAAAAATTATGAATGATCCACAATGGAGTGGCATTAAAGCGGTTCAAATGGGTCGTGTATATAGTAATCCTGTAGGAACATTTAAATGGGATCGATATAGTGCTGAATCAGCATTACAAATCTTATGGGCAGGTCAAATCATCCAACCACAATTATTTGCGGATATTAACCTAGTGAAAGAAACACAAGATTTCTATAAAAACTTTATGCATTATGATTTATCTAACGTAGAGGCAGAGCGTATTATTGCTGGAGAAGGTCCACAATAGTTGCAATAGTAGCAAATAGTTCCGGTTGACTCTATATTAAAACCGTAGTAAAAGGACACTTTTACTACGGTTTTATTAGGTTTATTTTCACCGTGGCAAAATGGAAAGATAGAGCGAAGTCATAAGATTGATGGGGAGAGATTCTATACCAGAAAGTTTAGGGTTGTGTCACAAATGTTTGACTACTTCATAGATATTATATAAAAACTTAAATTTAAGTATTGATTTCCTAACATTTTGTGATATACTACTAAAATATTTAAGTTAATTGATCTTATAAGAGGGAAGATAATAGAATGAGTGAAAAAAATTTAAAAATGTTAGGATGGCTTGGAACATTCCTTTCAGTAATGATGTATGTGTCTTATGTTCCGCAAATCATGGGAAACTTGGATGGGAATAAAACATTTTTTCTGCAGCCCTTGGCAGCGACGATTAACTGTATCATATGGGCAAGTTACGGACTTTTAAAAGAAAAAAAGGACTATCCTTTGGCAGTAGCAAACTTGCCGGGAATTATCTTTGGATTGCTTGCAACCATTACGGCATTTTAAATAATCTCATTTTAAAGATGTATTGTGAAAAGCTCATTTGAATGATGATTAGTCATTTTAGTGAGCTTTTTTGTTATAATTATTTTTCAAGATATAATTCTAACTTCTTCAATTTTAAAATATTATTTATTATGATTATTTTAATATGTAAAACTTTTGTATCACATCATATTGAAATGATCTATTATACCAATTTAGTATAGCAACTCCATTTTTATGCATATTTACTATAGAAATTGAGGAAAACTAACATTTTTAGTGTACATATATAGTAGGTGGTATTTCCTATGGGGAGTGATTTATACTATATGTGGGAAAAATGTGATAAAAATAGGTACTAAGTGGTGTTAAAGTGTTAAAAAAGCCCTGTTTTTTTGACGTATGTCCCAAAAAATGGTAAAATGTATAAGCATTTAGATATGAGGTGAACATCGTGAAAAAAATAACTCTCCTAGCGATTCTCCTGTTGGTATGTACCATGGTGACAGCTTTGGCAACATCAGGACGTGGTGATCGCGGAAAAGAGGTAGAAGAGTTACAAGCGTTGTTAGTAGCCCAAGGCTATTTGCTTGATACAGCAGATGGTGTGTTTGGGAATAATACAGAATACGCAGTACTCGTCTTTCAGAAAGAACACGGGTTAACTCCAGACGGTAGAGTAGGTAAAGAAACAATGCGTGCTTTACTAGAGAATCAAAAACACTTTGAGGGGCAACAAGCATCTCGAAATACCCGTAGTGTAGAAGTATCACGGTTTGGTGATCGTGGTCGCAACATAGAAGAAGTACAACTTAAATTAGTAGATAGTGGATTTTCTCCTGGAGCTGTTGATGGTGTCTTTGGGGATGGAACTAAAGAAGCTTTGATTCGTTTCCAGCGTCATTATGGATTACCAGTGACAGGAACTGTTGATAGTGCTACATGGTCAAAATTATCTATCAAACGAGGCAAACCAACAAGCTATAAAAAAACATTAGAAATGGAAGCTAGTGCCTATTCAAGTTATGAATCTGGTACACATACAGCTAGAGGCAACGCACTTCGCCGTGGGTATGTTTCGGTAGATCCTAATGTAATTCCATTAGGAACAGAAGTGTATGTGGAAGGATATGGTTATGCTGTAGCGGATGATACAGGTGGTGCTATTATAGGTCATCGCATTGATTTGGCTATGGATAGCTATAATGAGGCCATCCAATTTGGTCGTCGAACAGTAAAAGTATATATTTTAGATTAGAGAAGTCATTGATTTGTTGTAAAACAGAAAGAACATCTAATTGCAAACGTGTTATTACACAAAAATAAAGAGGTAGGAACTAGAGTAATTTAGTTGTTACTAATATAGAGGATAGCTGATTCAGAGAATTGGCTATCCTTTGTTTTATGGGTTCCCTATGCTATAATAAAATGTATTCTAAGTAGTAAATATAGGAGGATATGGTGGATATTACATCAACACAAGGGTTATTAGCAATTTTACAAATTATTATTATTGATATATTATTGGCTGGCGATAATGCTATCGTTATTGGTATGGCAGCTAAAAACTTGCCGGAACATTTGCGTAAACGTGCTATTTTCTGGGGCACAGCAGGGGCAATTGTTTTGCGTCTAGTGATGGCCATTTTGTTTATTGAAGCTTTAGATAATATTCCTGCATTACGCATTGTTGGTGGGATTATGTTGCTTTGGATTGGCTATTCCTTATTGAAAGATGGCGATAATGAACACAATATTGAAGCAAAAGATAATATCTGGGGCGCTATTGCTACGATTATCATTGCTGATGGTGTGATGGGCATCGATAATGTGCTAGGCGTTGTGGCAGCAGCAGAAGGTCATTTTGGGCTAGTAGTAGCTGGTATGTTAGTAACAGTGCCAATTATTGTTTGGGGCAGTACTATCTTTGTAAAACTGATTGATAAATTCCCTGTTATTCTATACGCAGGTGGTGGTATCCTAGGATGGGTCTCTGCTAGCATGATTCAACATGATCCAATGGCAGCACCATATATTGAACCATATAGCTTGCCATTCCATATCGGCTGTGTTGTATTGGTCTTAGGAGCGGCGATGATTCGCAATCGGTTGGTGAAATAGACTGATAATAGTGAAAGTAAATGCTTGGTACACCATGATATAAAGCATACTAGTTCACTAATAATCTAATACTTAGGCATATAGTTTCTATGATGATATACATCAATGGGGACTATATGCTTTTTGTTTTAACACTAAAGAGTAGTGATATACAAAAATATATTAGGAATGCATAAGAAATGATATAATAAAAAGAAATACATTGATGGACAATGATTATATTACTAAAGGATGTATAGATGAGTGAGAAGAAGAAACAACAGAACGCACCAGTGTGCGTTGGAACTATATATACTATAGATATTCACGGCATCGGTAGTAGTGGCGAAGGGGTAGGCAAATACGAAGGATTTACCGTATTTGTACCCTATGCTTTGCCCAATGAAACTGTACAAGTGAAGATTAATTTAGTAAAGAAAAACTATGCCGTAGGTGACATCGTATCAGTTATGACACCCTCTGCAGAGCGAGTGGAGCCGCAATGCGAAGTGTATGGCAATTGTGGGGGCTGCCAATTACAACATGCATCCTATACAGAGCAACTACGACTAAAAACAGAATCTGTGAAAGCGGTTATCGAACGTATTGCTAAAAGTGACCCAGAGTTGGTATTACCTTGCATAGGACCAGAGGAACCATGGCGGTATCGTAATAAAATGCAAATGCCTGTAGGGGGTACCGTAGGTAATGTCCGCATGGGCTTTTACCAAAGGGGATCTCATAGCATTATCAATCATGAACAGTGCCCTATTCAAGATGCAGGGAATGATGATATACGCAAGGTTTGCTATGATGCTATGAAAGAACTAGGAATCGAACCTTATGATGAACATAGAGGAATTGGGGTAGTTCGTCATGTAGTAGGTCGTATCGGTAAAGAGGAATGGATGGTTATCCTTGTAAGTCGTACAGCGAGCATTCCTCATGAAACGGAATTGGTGGAGCGCATCGTAACTGTGTTGCCACAGGTGACATCTATCGTAGTGAATCACAATCCAAAACAAACGAATGTGATTTTAGGCCCTACGAATCGTACCATCTATGGGAAAGATCAAATTACAGATTATATTAAAGATTTGTCCTTTCAGTTATCGCCGCATTCTTTCTTTCAAGTCAACCCAGAACAAACCACTGTGTTGTACGACACAGCCTTAGAATTTGCAGACTTGAAAGGCCATGAAACAGTGATTGACGCTTATTGTGGAACAGGAACTATTTCTTTGTTCTTGGCGCACAAAGCAAAGAACGTCATCGGTATTGAAATCGTAGAACCTGCCATCGCAGATGCGAAAAAGAATGCAGAACGAAATGGATATAGTAATACAGAATTTATCGTAGGCGATGCAGCTGTGGAAATGCCTAGGTTGTATAAACAAGGTATTAAGCCTGATGTGATTGTATTTGATCCTATCCGTGCAGGCTGTAAAGAAGATGTATTACATGCTGCCGTTGGCATGGCACCAAAACGAATCGTATACGTGTCTTGTAACCCATCTTCTATGGCACGAGATATAGAAATACTGACGAAACAAGGCTACCAATTGGTGAAAGTCCAACCTGTGGATATGTTCCCGCAGACGTATCATGTTGAGTGTGTAAGTTTGTTGACTAAAGTACAGAAGTAAAAGTGTGTCAAAGGTTAGTAAATATAGGGATTTCGAAGAGTTGATGTATCCCAAAATAGAGATGGAAGATAGCCTGGAAGTAACAGAAAATCAGGAGATTTTTGAAGGTTGTCTAGACAAGGCTATGAAGTAGGTTGTATCGAAAAAATGTTGATATGCTTTTTTATAGGGGTTGACATACATACTATCGGAATTTTTGTTTCATTGATTATTTTGCTAAATGAGGATTTTATTATACTGGTATAATAAAGTATGTCTATATCAGTGATAAAATAATTTGAGGAGATGTAAAGCTATGATAAGCCTTGGTATCGCAATAAAGAAAAATGAGTTATGGTATTCTGTTGTTGATGGATCAAATATGGAGTCTGCTGTTCTTTTGGAAACTGGAAAGCAAAGTTTTCAAATAGGTGCACATACAGGGAGATTGATGATGAATTTTCATAATATCTTTACTGAATTAATTACAAAATTTCACCCTGATACTATTGTATATAAGCTATCTTTAAATGTTAATATGAAGCAGATACCTTATATGCACTTTTCAATTGGAGTTTTACATTTGTTGTGTATTCAAAAGAATATAGCTGTTACTGAAAGAAGCAATCAGTGGATTACAGCGGGGAAGAGAGTAAAAATAATAAATTGTACGGAGCATTTTTCAGATATGCGTTTTAGAACTGATGAAGAAATGCAAGCTACATTAATTGCGTGGTTTGAGATTGGGCAGTAATATGAATATTAAAAATGATTATTCTGGTGAAGAAATTGGAAAATATAAACTAATAGCTAAGTTGGGGAATGGTGGATTTGGTGCAGTTTATAAAGCTGTAGATAGAGTTTTAAATGCGGAAAAGGCTATTAAAATATTGGAAGTTTCAGATCCTAGAAAAGCATATGAACTTTTTAATGAAGCAGCAATCCCATATGAATGTCGGCATAACAATATTATTAGAATAAATAGTGGTGAGTTGCTCAACTTCAATTCTGAACTGGTTTTTGTTGTGGATATGGAATTAGCAAACGGAACCTCACTTGAAAGTCTACTTCGAAATAGATTCATTCCTATTGCTGAGAGTATATATTATATTAAGAATATCTTGTTTGCAGTTGAATTTTCTCATTTAAAAGGTATCATACATAGAGACATAAAACCTGCAAATATTTTGCTTGATAACGGTATTCCTAAATTGTCAGATTTTGGTTTATCAACGGCATTAGGTGATTTAATTATTCCGTGGAAATGGTATATAACTCATGCGGCCCCAGAAACATTTGGAAGTGATTCGGTTGCAACAGTAGAAACAGATATTTTTGCCTTAGGTATGACGATGTTCAGGATGGTAAATAATATATCAAACTGGAATTTGTTTTTACAAAATATAAATAACGTTGCAAGCTTTATAAAAACGGGAAAATTAATAGGAAAAATACCGCAAGCACCCTATGTTCCATTAAAAATTCAGAAGATAATTAAGAAGGTATGCAACCCTTCACCTGAAAAAAGATATCATAGTGCTACAGAGATGAGAAATTCTCTTGAGAAAATACACTTTTTATATAATTGGTTTATGTGTGATACTTATCATTGGATAGGGCTGTCTAATGAATTGCCAAAGAAAGATATTTTTTTAGAAATGAAAAGAAAAAGTATAGATGTTGTAGTTAAAAATAATGGCAGACGTTCTTCTAGGGATAGTAAAAATTTTTTCACTTTAGAAGAAGCTAAGGCTTATTTATTTGAATATATAAGGTCAACGACTATACAATAAAATATCTGGATTAAGATTAATTGCATAATAAAATTGAACAATTGAATATAAAAAATCCATAGTAATTTCGTGGTATGATTATAGTGCTAAATTACAAAATATCACGAGGTAATCACTATGGATGATATTAGTCATAACACAGAAATACGGACAAATAAACATCTTTCGTTAAAAGAGCGATTTTACATCGAAAGACGTCTGCGACTATGAGCATCAATATCTTCTATTGCTGCTGATCTGCAACGGTCTAGAAGTGCATTTAATATCAAGAAAATCACAATGCAGAATGATTTATGAGAAATGTTTTTAATAAAAACATTTAAATTAATATTGAATATAGAATATAGAATGTATTTATGAATATACATGAGATTATTTATTAACAGATTTATATGTATCTTATTCAATGAGATATGGTAATAGTGTGTATAAAAATCAGTAATACATTAAAATATTTGTATTATAGGAGATAAAATATATATGAAAAAGATAGTTTCAATTAGCTTATTTTCAGGAGCAGGAGGTTTAGATATTTCTAGTCATATGGCTGGTATTCCTGTTATTTTAAGTACAGATTTTGATCATGATTGTATTGAGACTTTAAAAGCTAATAAAAAATATTTTGGTGAGACCAAAATATTAGAAGGTGACCTTCATGAAATTAAAAGTGAGACCCTTAAAAAGTATGTGGAAGAGGAGAAGCCAAATAAATTTATAGTGATTGGCGGAGCACCTTGTCAACCATTTTCTAAAGCGGGATATTGGGTAACCAATAATGTCAGAAAAGGGATTAATGACCCACGAGCAAATTTAGTTAATGAATATTTAAGAGTGGTTACTGATTTAAACCCAGACGGTTTCGTTTTCGAGAATGTTGAAAGTTTGATGCATCCATCAAATAAGGTAATAGTAGATAAGTTTATTGAAATTATAGAGGAGGCAGGATATAAGTATAAGATTATCCGTGCGAATGCGCTAGAGTATGGTGTTCCGCAAAAAAGAAAAAGACTGTTTATATTAGGATCAAAAAATGAATTTAAGAGTGCTGAACCAAAAAAAACTCATGGTAGGCCCGAATGCGCAGAAAAAGAAGGTTTGTTGCCTTATGTAAATGTAGGAGATGTTATTTTAGGCTATGAAGGACCTGAATATTTTGAAGAATATGAAGTAACAAAAGGTGGTACCTACCATGATGATTTATGTGAGGTACCTCAAGGTATGAATTATAAAGCACTAACAGCTTGGGCTGGATATCCTAATCCTAAATTTGTTGCAGATAAAAGATTTTGGAATTTCTTGCTTAAATTATCACCTAATCAACCATCTTGGACAATATGTGCGCAACCTGGACCTTGGGTGGGGCCTTTTCATTGGGATAATAGAAGGCTAAGAGTACCTGAAATAGCAGCAATTCAGACTTTTCCCAAAGGTTATAAGTTTTGTGGTAGTAGAAGATCAATACAAAAGCAAATAGGTAATGCTGTACCATGTCTCATGGGAAAAGCAATGATAGAGTTTGTAAAGGAGAGTTTAGATTAATGCCAAATGTATTAAGTATTTTTTCAGGTGGTGGTGGTATCGATTGTGGTTTTAAAAAAGCAGGCTTTGATATATGCTTCTCGACAGATTTTTGGCAAGCTGCTTGCGATACATTAACTAGAAATGAAGTGGGTAGGTTGGTTGTCTGTGATGATATAAGAAATATTAATTATGAAGATCAGCTTATGAAACTTAAGATGAAGAAAACAGATGTTGATGTGCTTGTGGGAGGACCTCCTTGCCCAGCTTATTCTAAATCACGATTTTATCGAACTGATAAAAAAAGAGCATTGGAAGATGAAAACTCATTTACTCTTTTTGAATATTTTAGAGCGTTAGAGGAAATAAGACCAAAGATATTTTTCTTTGAAAATGTTCATGGATTTATATATAAACCTCATAAGGATGCATTCGAATTATTAAAAAATAAAGCAGAAGAATTTAATTATGAAATAACATATAAGGTTGTTAACACAGCAAATTATGGGATACCTCAAACTAGAGAAAGATTTATTTGTATTGGTGTGAGAAAAGATTTTGCGGATAAGTTTATATTTCCAGATGAAACACATTATAATCCTGAAAAATATCCAAATGGTATCGATGGAAAAAAAACTTGGGTTACTTGTAAGGAGGCTATTGGAGATTTGGATTACTCTTTACCAGAAGATGAGCAGATGCAAGCTGGTTCAAGGCATAAAGAGTTGCTTAAGCTAGTTCCTCCAGGAGATAACTATCTGTTTTTCACAGAAAAGAGAGGATATCCTAAACCTATTTTTAAATGGAGGTCAAGATACTGGTCGTTTTTATTAAAGCTATCTCCGAATAGACCGTCATGGACTATTCAAGCCAGTTTTTCCAATAATATGGGACCATTTCATTGGACGAATAGATTCTTAAGAATTAATGAGATTAAGAGGATTCAAACTTTTGATGATGATTATATAATATGTGGTGACTTTAAAGACCAATGGAGACAAGTTGGGAATGCAGTTCCAGTTGGCATGGTAGCGTTAATTGCAGCTAGTATTATGAAACAATACTTTAAAAAAGTGATGGTGAACAATAGTGAAAAAAAAGCTAGAATCATTATTTAATATATATGATGAGAATACAACTGTAACTCAAATTGATAACGAAAGTGAAATATTTGAAGTTATAACAATGAACCATGGGACTTATTTTGTTTGTGCGAAAGAAGTTACTTTTGGAGGAAGGGAGTCTCTTAGTAACGAGCAAAGGATTCAGATAAAGGGGGTATCAAATAATTATATAGAAGAAAAGATTCTCCAAGATGAAAAAGGAGTTCTTTTGGGGATAGTTTCTGCTGATGACGAAGAGCCTATTATTTGCACATTTAAAGTAAAACATTCAAACGCAAAGAATACCCTTTCAAAGCAAATAAAGAATGAAACAATTAATATGGCAAAGATGAATGGTTTTGCGCAACAATTAAAAGGAACTGAGTTTGCATGTGCTTTTCGAAAAGAATTATTATATTTTTATTTAAGTAATACAGATTGGATTCATGATGATACTTTAAGAAATATGCACACACATGTTGAATCTAATGTAGTAGAAGAGGTATCTTGTGAAGATGGTAGACTAAAAACAGGTACAAATATTCTACTATACGGCGTCCCAGGTTCAGGAAAAAGTTGGACCATACAGCATGAGTATTGCACTCCAGATAGCCATGTTGAGAGGCTAGTGTTTCATCCAGACTATACATATTCTGATTTCGTTGGACAGATATTGCCAAATGTTGCGGAAGATGGTCAAATTAGCTATAAGTTTACACCAGGTCCATTTACTAGTATATTGCGAGATGCTTATGAGAATCCTGAAGAAGATTATGTTCTGCTTATAGAGGAAATTAATAGAGGGAATGCACCGGCCATCTTTGGTGAAGTATTCCAATTATTAGATCGTAAAGTTGAAGTAAACGAATATGATGAATTACCAATCGGAACTAGTGAATATGGAATTACAAATCCTAATATTGCAAATGTTGTATATGGTGATCCAAATCAAAAAGTTAGGATTCCATCAAATCTTTCAATCATTGGAACAATGAATACATCTGACCAAAATGTTTTTACTTTAGATACAGCCTTCCAACGACGTTGGGAAATGCGTTTGATTGAAAATAATTTCGACACAGTTGATTCAAAACTAGCTGATGCCTGTATACTAGATACAACGGTGACATGGAGAAATTTTTGTACTACCATTAATGATATAGTGATAGGGAATAGCATGAGAATGGCATCTTCTGAAGATAAACGATTAGGTGCATATTTTGTTCATGTTAGTGATCTAACATTTGATGAAAAAATGGGGGATTTAAGTGATGGCATTTATGATGAGTTACGAAATAAAGAAAGTAACGGCTCAATAGTTAATGATGAATACAATAGGTTACGTGAAATTAGACAGGCCATGCAACAAAACAGAAAGTTCCCTGAAAAAGTTATTAAATATTTATGGGATGATGCCTTTAAATTTAATAGAGAGTCAGTTTTTGAAGTTACACAGTATCATAGTCTTGAAGAGATAATTAAGGCATTTTTATGGAATACCGGAAACGAACGGTTTACTATATTTAAAGAAACTATTAGGAATGCATTTACTGAAAATACATAATAAGGCGGTGGATGTATATGAATATAGCGAAAGAGACTGATTCAGTAAAAGAATATGATATTCTAAATCATTGCCATGTCAATACGAATGAAGAAGGTGACCGCTTTGTAGGTATTCGGCTTGATACAGATACCATAACAGTCCATTTTCCTATTGGGTATGAACTTTCTAATACAGATGCTGAAGTAAGAAATGATATTATGAATTTAATTCAAGTGCTTTCTGAATTTACTACAAAAACTGAGAGATTGATTAGTACTAATAAATCAAATTCAGTTGAATCTGTAGAATTTCCAATTCATGCGTATAGATATGTCATTGAGTACTTTTTTAATATTGGCGGTAAATACTATATAGAGACTGATGTATTATATAAAACAAGTTCAAAAGGTAATCAGGATTGGTCAAGAACTTTTAAAAAGCAAAGCCCACTAGTGTATCAAAAAAATGGGGTTAATAATCTTATTTATACAAACTTTACAGTTAGAACTTCTACACCCAATAATCAGAAACTAATAACTCAAATTAATAAAAATTGTGTATATGAGGCATTTCAAAGGTTAGGTTGGTTGTATGGTCCATATGTTCCAGAACATCCAGGCATAACTTTAGATGCAAAAACATCTATAGCGATTCTTCGCACTAAACTTGCTAATACAAATGATGATAAAAAGAAACAACTATTTCAAAGTATGCTTGATATGCTAACTTTCATGGATAACAAGACCTCTGATAAGGAACTTTATTATGGGACTGGTGAATTTGAGTGGGTGTGGGAAAAGCTAATTGATAGGGCCTTTGGTGTAAGACATAAAGAGGAATACTTTCCAAGAGCTAAGTGGAAGTTGAAGTTCTATAGCGATACAGAAACACGACCGTTAATGCCAGACACCATCATGATTCATGATGGAAAATATTACGTACTTGATGCTAAATATTATAAATATGGTATTACGGGGCGTTCAGAACATTTACCCAATGGTTCTTCTATTAATAAACAAATTACTTATGGAGAATATCTTGATAAGTACAAAAGAGTAAATTTTACATTAATTTACAATGCATTTATTATGCCGTATTCAAAGAATAATAACTTGTTTGATTTACATGATAATGTGGGACATATCGGTGAAGCAACGGGAGATTGGAAAGGCGAGAGTAAAGCCCATGAGCAAAGAACCTATGAGCGAATACAAGGTATTGTTATAGATACTAAGTACTTAATGAATAATTATCTGGGGAATACTGAAAAAATGAAAATAGCACTTGTAGTATGCATAGAATCTGAGTTTTAGAAATTCAAATAGTTCTATGATAAAACCATAGAGATATTAATTCCCAATGTACTAGCTGTAGCTATTGTGCTTACATAAATAGTAGATTCATTAGAATCATATAATTGAAGAGATATATAAGAAACATAAGCTTAGATTGTGAGAAAGTTTGTTCAGTAGAAACCATAATCTTACTTATGTTTCTTTATTTTTGGGAAAAGTAGCACCACTGCTGATATAAATTTGATGTCATCATAGGCAATACATCTCTTGTAATTGGGGATTATTTAGTTTAAAATAAAGCACAAAAGGAAGTGATATAATGATTTCCGCTATTATTCAATCAGCTCTTTAAATATCTCCGTTCTTAAAAGAAAAGATTTCTAAGTGGAGTGAATTATTTAACAAATAAGCTAATGTATATATTCGTTTATTAAATACATTTAAAGGGGAACCGGAGAGAGAAAATTGCTTGTCTGGTAAAGATATTCTTAGATTAATGGGGGCGTATTTGCTTGAAGAATTTGATTTTATGGATCAATTGGAGTTGATAATAAAAAGATAATTCGATTAAGATTGAATCAAGTTTGAAGTTTGGTATACAAATTATAGGTATATCTACAATAATTATATCGATAGATTGTAGATAGAAATAGGAATGTTAGGAGGGTCTGATGGTTTTATCAGATGTAATATTATGGAAAATAGTGGATTTAAAATAAAATTTGATAAGAATACAATTGATCATTTAGGTATAAAATTATATAGTTCATTCCCTCCTGTTATCGCTGAATTAATTTCAAACTCTTACGATGCAGATGCTGAAAATATTGAAATAAAAATCAATTATGATGAAAAGATAGTAACAGTTTCAGATGATGGAACAGGGATGAACCATGATGAATTAAATCAGAATTTTTTGGTGATCGGTAGGAACAGAAGAAAAGCTGAGGGTACAGGCGTTTCTAAAGTAAAAAAAAGAAAAGTGACAGGAAAGAAAGGTCTAGGTAAATTAGCTGTATTTGGTATTGCAAAGACTATAGAGGTATATTCTATAAAAGATGGTTTGAAAAATGCTTTTAGTATTAATTATGATGAAATGAAAGCAGAAAGTGAATCAGAATATAAGCCAAAGGTTATTTGTGAAAATGAAAATACCAATGAACAATCTGGGACTGTGGTTAAAATCAAAGAAATTAAACAAAGTAAAATAATGAGCATTGAGGATTTAGCATATAGCTTGTCCAGAAGATTTTCATTTTATGATACTGAGTTTGAGGTTAAACTTATTGATGAAAATTCACAACAAGAGCAACCTATTACAAAATCAATTTATTTTGAGAGATTAGAAAAAGAATTTGAATGGAAATTTCCAGAAGACTTTATGAATGATATTGATAGTGTAGAAGAATTTAAAAGATTAAAAGACCATGGTATTACTGGAAGTGTATATACTAAATCGACTCCTTTACGGAAAAAGGATAGTGGATTTTTACTGTATGTTAGAAACAAATTGGCTTCAGAAAATGTATTTTTTGATGATAGGGCCAATGATACTTTCAATAGCTATGTAACTGGATTTTTTAATATTGATTTTATAGATGATTCAGATGAAGAGGATTATATATCTACAGCTAGACAGTCAATCCTTTGGGAAGAAAATGAAAATACAATTCAACTAAAAAATGATTTAAATAAGTTGATTTCAAAAATATCATCTTTATGGAGAGCAAATAGGAGAAAGAAAAAAGAAGAACTTATTATTTTAGACGATTCATTTTTTAAGGGATTAACTCCAACAGAGATAAGTAGTATCAAGAAAGTTAAAGATACATTGTTAACAAATTCTACAGAAATAGATGATATAGAATCAATTAAACGTGTTTTGGATAACTTAAAAAATTTATACAAATTTGAGAGTTTTCAGGCATATATTGAAAATTTAAAAGAAGAAAATTTAACAGTTGATGAAGTTGAAAAAATAACTTCGGATTGGGAGTATATAGAGGCTAAAGAACTTGCAAAAGTTGCAGTTGGTAGAATAAAAGCTATAGAACAATTTGAAAAGTATGTTAATGGGAATGAGAGTGAGTCTAAAGTAATTCAACCATTTCTAGAAAAGTTTCCTTGGATTTTAGATCCTAGAATTACAACATTTGAAAGAGAAAAAACATATAGTAAAATTTTAAAAGAAAAGTTTCCAGATGAAAAACTAGAAGGAAGTAATCGCAGGATTGATTTTCTTTGTAACTTAGTAAATGGTGAATTAATTATTATTGAATTGAAGAGATCGAATATTAAAATTAAATCAGAGGAAATAAATCAAGCATTAGATTATAAAGTTTTTGTTCAGAAACATCATAAGTTGGATAAAGTAACAACATTTTTGATGTCTGATAGATATGATATGGATCCTAGAGATAAAATTACTGCAGATTCGTTAGAACACAGTGGTGTTTTATTTATCAGATCATATTCAGACTTGCTACGAGATGCAAAAAAGTTTAATCAAGAATTTATAAATAAATACGAAGAAATTAAAGAAGTGTATGATAATTGATTTAATCAAAATGAAGGGAGGTGTGGTTGTGCTAAATATAGTAGATGTTTTTTCAGGCGCGGGTGGATTAACCGAGGGATTTAGGGATAAAGACTATTATAATTTTATTTGCCATATAGAAATGGACAAAGACGCTTGCTCTTCTTTAGAATTAAGAAACATATATTACTATTTAAAAAAAGAGAATAACTTATCTTCATATTATGAATATATTCAAGGTAAAATCTCAAGAGATGATTTATATTCAATTATACCAGGAGATTTAACTAAAGATATATTAAATAAGGAAATTAGTAAAGATACCATATCTTCGATTTTTGAATTTATTGACCAAAAATTAGGGAATAATGAGTTAGATGGTATTATTGGTGGACCACCATGTCAGGCATATTCTACAATCGGTAGAGCCAATAACAAATCGAAAAAATCTACTGATAAAAGAATTTATCTATATAAATATTATTTATATTTTCTAGACAAATATAAACCAAAGTTCTTTGTTTTTGAAAATGTTAAAGGGTTGCTTTCTTTTAGGGATTTATCAGGAGAGTTACTCTTACCAAAAATAATTTGCGAATTTGATAAGTGCGGATATAAGGTGGACTATCAAATAGTAGATGCAAGTAATTATGGTGTAGTACAAAAGAGAGAACGTTTAATACTTGTTGGATATCGAAAAGATTTAGTGCCTGATAACTCATTTTTTGATTGCTTGGTCGAATATGGTGAGGTTGCGCCAACCATAAAAGAATTATTTGAGGACTTGCCAAATATAAAGCCTGGAGGATGTTCTAGTAAGTATCGTTGTGATGTTTCAAGCGAGTTTGTTGCTAAATATCTCCGTAAAAAAGATGATATTTTGACACAACATGTTGCAAGATCTCATAATGAAAATGATTTGAAGATATATAAATTGGTACTAAAAACTAAGAAAAAAGGCAAGAATTTAAGGTATATCGATATACCTAAAGAACTACAAACACATTCTAATACAACATCATTTTTGGATAGATATAAAGCCTTAGATTATAATTCTGTTAGTCATACAGTTGTTGCTCATATTGCGAAAGATGGACATTACTATATTCATCCAGATTTAAGACAGAATCGTTCAATTACAGTAAGAGAAGCAGCTAGAATACAAGGGTTTCCAGATAATTTTTATTTTGAACATTCACGAACAGCTGCATTTAAACAGATAGGTAATGCTGTTCCACCAATTTTATCTAAAAAAATTGCAAGGGCTGTTATAGACTTTTTGGGAGAAAGATAAGGTGAGTTATTCGCACCCCTTCAGTTCCCTCTCCATATATTTTTATAGTTTTTCTGATTTGATACAGTTCGGTCATCTCGGAGTTTGATGAAGAATACTCTTGCGTATGGGTATTCTTTTTCATTCGATTTTCAAACTTCTCATAAATTTTTCTATAATCGGTATTTTAGAGTATACTTTTGGGGACGGAAACAGCTTATCAGATAAGAGGATCGCTGATTTATATTCACTAGCGAAGGCTTTATCAAGTAGGATTTTTCGCATATGATGGGTAAGTTTGGCAGTATTTCGGGAAAGTGTGGACTTGCTAAATGGTAGCTATTTTTTAAGAATCTTAATTTGGTCCTGTAGATGTCGTCTTTTGTCTGCATTTTCTTAATAAATTTATCAAGCTGAACAAGAGAGTGAAAGCCTTTTTCACGCATTAAAATAATAGTATCTGAATATACTTGCAGGTTGTGTTTGGTAGTCCAGAATATATATACCTTGCTTAACATTTACACTCAAGTGTTCTATTCTTAAATCTATCGTTAGAATCACGAGGACTTTTACTGTAATAGATCTTTGCACAGTGTTTACACTTCTTTTATATTATCGATTACAAAGATTACCAGTGTTATATCCTTTGACCAAGTGCTTTTCATAAAATATGAAAACTGTTAGATATTCATGGAACATTGGGTTAGTAGTTTTTTTTAGTTTTAATACTAACCAAAGATGTTTACACAAGCTTGGTAATGAAGTATATGATGCGAATTGGTCATATAAGTTACAGGTTTATGAACGATATTTTCCAGGTCAACTGATACAAACCTCTGAAAGTGGTACGCTTTCAAAAGATGCTGAAAAAATTATCAAAGAACTACAATCATAACACCATAACCAACTTTCATGTAAAATATATCCTATAGAAGCGGTTTATCACTGTTTTTATTACGTCACTTGCCGTATAATGATTACGGCAAGTGTTTTTTTATTAGAAAGGATTGAGTAATTTTATGATTATTTTATTCGGATTTATTCTATTGTTAGCTTGCTTAATTGTTGGTGTAAGACATGGTGGCTTAGGATTAGCTGCTGTATCTGGTATTGGTCTTGCTATTTACGTATTCGTAATTGGTCTTGTACCGGGTAAACCACCAATTGATGTAATGCTAACGATTATGGCGGTAGTAACATGTTCTGGTTTCTTACAAGCCTCCAAAGGGTTGGATGTTATGCTTGTATACGCAGAAAAATTTCTACGTAGTAATCCAAAACAAATTACTATTTTAGCACCAATCACAACATGGTTCTTAACTGTGTTATGCGGAACAGGTCACGTAGTATATACGATGTTCCCAATTATCTATGATATTTCTATCAAAGAAGGAATTCGTCCAGAACGCCCAATGGCGGTGGCATCTGTGGCGTCTCAAATGGGGATTTGTGCCTCTCCTGCCTCAGTAGCTGTAGTATCCATGGTGGCTATGTTGGGAGCTGTCAATTTCCACGCTAGTGTAGTAACAATCTTATCTATCACGATTCCAGCTACCTTTGTGGGTGTTATCATAGCGGGCCTTTGGAGTATGCGTCGTGGTAAAGAATTGGCCAATGACCCTGAGTTCCAAGCTCGCATTCAAGATCCTGAGCAACGTGCCTATATCTATGAGGAAAATAAAGAAGCTAGTGTTGTGAAAGAACTTCCTCGCACAGCATATTGGGCAACTATTATTTTCTTACTTGGCATTTTAGTCATCGCTCTATTCGGTAGTTTCCCTAACCAATTATTGCCATTAGTTCCTAATGCAAAAGGTTTATGGAAACCATTGTCTATGACTCCTACAATTCAAATTGCAATGCTTGTAATGGCAGCATTAATTCTTCTTGTATGTAAAGTAAAAGTAAGCGATGTAACTAGTGGATCTGTCTTTAAATCTGGTATGATTGCCGTTGTATCTGTATACGGTGTAGCTTGGATGGCAGAAACCTACTTTGGTGCATATATTCCACAATTTAAAACGACTCTATCTAGTATTGTAGTAGAGCATCCGTGGACCTATGCTATTGTATTGTTTATTATTTCTAAGCTAGTAAACTCTCAAGCAGCAGCACTTGCTATCGTAGTGCCTATGGGGTTAAGTGTTGGTGTAGAACCATTGATTATACTTTCTTTCATTCCTGCATGTTATGCGTACTTTGTGTTACCAACATATCCGTCTGACTTAGCATGTATTGGATTTGACCGTTCTGGTACAACGCGCATTGGTAAATTTGTTATTAATCATAGCTTTATTTTACCAGGGCTAATTGGAGTATTCACAAGTTGCGTTGTAGGTTATTTTATTGCTCACGCATTGTTTTAATATGACGTGAAAGTATGTGTATATCTTATGGATATACATTCTAGTAGTACAACTGTAAGCATTGAAAGGCGACAGTTTAGGAGAAAGTAGTATGTTAAATAACAAGCTAGGCCTTATGAGTATAATACTTTTAGGGGTAAATGCAATTATCGGTACAGGAATCTTCCTGCTTCCAGGTAAAGCGGCTGCATTAGTAGGCGTAAATAGTTTATGGGTTATCGTATTCGATGCGCTGTTGGTTATGTCTATTGCCTTATGCTTTGCTGAAATGGGCGGTATGTTTAATAAGAACGGTGGCCCGTATGTGTATGCGAAAGAAGCATTTGGTAACTTCGTAGGTTTTGAAGTAGGTTTTATGAAATGGGCCATCGCTACAATTGCTTGGTCTGCTATGGCTGTGGGGTTTGCTACCGCTCTAGGGGCAGTATGGGAACCAGCAAGTACAGAAATGGGAAAAAATGTCATTGCTACATTGATAATTGTGGTACTTGGTATCATGAATATCATGGGGGTTAAGATTTCTAAAATCATCAACAATATCGTAACTATTGGTAAATTGTTGCCGTTGATTTTCTTTATCCTAGTAGGTATTTTCTATGTGAAAGGTGTTAACTTCGCGCCAATGGAATCTGTACCAGACATGACACAAGCAAGCTTTGGTGCGGCAGCATTGATTATTTTCTATGCTTTCACAGGATTTGAATCCATTGCAGTAGCGGCAGAAGATATGGAAAATCCTGAACGCAATGTACCGAAAGCAATTATTCTTGTATTAACACTAGTATCCATTGTGTATATCTTAATTCAAGCGATTTGTATCGGTATTATGGGGGATTCCCTTGTGACATCTAAAACTCCAGTGGCAGATGCGGCGTTCGTATTCATGGGACCTTTAGCGAAAGCTATTGTTACAGCGGGTACATTGATTTCTATCGGTGGTATCAATGTAGCCTCTTCTTTCTTAGCGCCACGTTCTGGGGTGGCTATGGCGGATGACGGATTGATTCCTAAAGTAGTGTCTAAACGCAATAAAAAAGATGCTCCTTATGTAGCGATTATCGTCACTGTCGTATTTGCTGTTGTATTATCTTGGACTGGTAGCTTTGAAAAATTGGCAGCTATCTCCGTAGTATCTCGTTTTGCGCAATACTTGCCTACCTGCTTAGCAGTACTTGTATTCAGAAGCAAACGCCCAGATATGGCTAGAACATTCCGTGTTCCATTGGGACCAGTGATTCCAGTATTAGCAGTTGTAGTTAGTATTTGGTTGTTAACACAATCTTCCTTGGAAAAAGTATTTTGGGGACTTGGCGGTTTAGTAGTAGGTGCTGTACTATACTATATTATGAACCGTAACGGAAAACAAACAGCGTAGCCGCTAAAATAATAAATTTATAACATATTTGTAGATTACTACTATTAGAGGTTTACAAGTAGATTATGAATGCTCGAGTGGTACGTTCTACGTAATAAATACATATAAAAAGTAGGAAACATAAGTAGGTAATGTAGTCAATGGTGATGAAAAAAGCCTGCTTATGTTTCTTTTGTATGGGAGCAAATGTTAGCCATAGGTTGACGATGAGAGAGGATACTTTCAAATCAAAACGGTAGGAAACAGCTGTGATTTGGATGAAATTGGAAAAAAGAATAATTTTCACTGATTTTTCATGTATGGACTGAGTAAATGTGGTATAATTAAGATACTGTCTAAAGGAAAACTATCCAGTGCAACATAGATTGGAGTGAGATATTTGCGTAAGTTATTTGCCCTATTGGGTATGTTAGTATTGGTGTTACCAGTCCTATTTGGAGCCACAAAGGCTGCAAATGTGACAGATCTTCATTGGGTGACGAGAAATGATGCGCCCATCCCTTTTGTGAGAATGGTCTTTAGCTTGTCTAGTCCTGTTCATGCGACGGCATCTATTAGTGCCAGTGGTACATCTACCACATTGGTATTGAAAAATGCGACGCTTACAGGGATACCTACATCGATTGTGATGGATGATGGCATTGCAAAGAGTGCCACACTTTCACAACAAGGAGCAGATACGGTGGTGAAAATTGAAACACCGAAGGCCATCGATGTAGAAGATTTGAAAGTATTTACCCTAAAAAAAGATACAGTTAATAACAAACCATATCGCATGGTGGTGGATATTCAGAAAAAAGGAGTAGCTCCACGGGAGAATTATTACGGTAAAAAGCCAGTAGCTCCAGTGGCTGATAAAGCACCAGCTAAGGAACCACCAAAAGCAGAGGTAAAACCTACTGCAAAAGCAGCGGAAAAACCAACGGCTAAACCGGCTACACCGAAGTCGAATCCACCAGCTAAAACGGAGTCTAAACCAGCACCGAAGCAACAGATTACATTGCCCACAGTGCCTGAAAAACCAATTCCACAAGTGGTCAATTATCGAACCACAGGTGGTATTAGTGGTAAAACTATCGTATTAGACCCAGGCCACGGTGGAAGTGATCCAGGTGCCATTGGGCCAACGGGATTACAAGAAAAACAAGTGACTTTGCCTATCGCTGAGTATTTAAAATCTATCTTAGAAGCAAAGGGTGCTAAGGTCATCTTGACTCGTACTACAGATGTGGATGTGTATGGTCCACATGCGAGTGGTGTGGATGAATTACAAGCCCGTGTCAATGTGGCGAATGGTAATCAAGCTGATGCATTTATTAGTATCCATATTAATTCTTTTTCAAATCCCAATGTAGGTGGTATCGCTACTTATTATTTTGATGGATCTGAGCAGTCAAAAAAATTAGCTTCTTCTGTACAAGGTCAGATTGCTGATCATAGTGGATTTAATGGTGATCGCGGTATTCAACCAGGCAATCTTTATGTATTACGACACTCTTTTATGCCATCTATATTGGTAGAGTTAGGGTTTATTTCAAATCCTAAGGAGGAAGGTCATTTAAAAGAATCATCTACACGACAAGCATTTGCTAATGAATTAGCGAAAGGTTTGGAACTATATTTTGGAGGTTAATTCATGAAACAATCATTACGCTACGGCTTAGTGGCCATGATGAGCGTATGTGTCATCGCATTGGCAGGTTGTAATTCTCAAGATTTAAAAGTAGATTTAGGGAAGCAAACAACAGCACAATCTTCTGCGTCGCAAGATAAGAAGTCGATGGATAAAATGACAAAAATTGTGGTCTATGTACCGCGACAAGATGGGAAGGGCGTAATGCCACAACCGCTTACGATAGATAAAGAACGTAAAACCGTAAAAGATGCCATAAATTTGATGATTGAGCAAGATGGTCGTGCAGACTATCCAGTCTTTGCAAAAGGCACAAAAGTAGTAGAAACAGCAAAGCATGATGACACAGTCACAGTGGTTTTAAATGATGACTTTTTACAGGATGCAACAGGTTTAACAGCTACACTTCGTATTGCAGCTATTGTGAATACGGCTGTAGAATTTGATGGTGTGCATAAAGTGTATGTTAAGGTAAAAGGAGTGACCTTACCGACCTATGGCAACATTGATTTGACACATCCATTAAAACAAATGAAAGATAAGATCGTAAAAGATTAAGTAGTATGTTGGGGGACTCTTAGTAAAGAGCCTCCAACATTTTTATACTTTAAATTCATGGTAATTTAGTATGATAATTTATCTACAAACAGATTGTAGAAAGGGAGGGTTTGATGATACAAAAATTGTTAGAAGAGTTAGGCAAGAACGGATCATTTTATTTACATTTATTATTGGAGCATATAGGAATTACCTTTACAGCAGTTATTATTGCCACGATTTTGGGGTTGGCTATTGGGGTATTCATCGCACAAAAACAGAAACTGGCTAATTCGGTTATATCTGTGGTGAATATTGCGTATACAATCCCTTCTATTGCCTTGTTAGGGTTTCTGATTTCTTTCACAGGAGTAGGGAATACAACAGCGATCATTGCTCTTACTATCTATGCGTTGTTACCTATTGTGCGCAGCACTTATGTAGGGATTACCACCATTGATCCAAAAATTATTGAGGCTAGCCGGGCTATGGGTAGCACAGATAGCCAAATTTTATGGAAGATACAGTTGCCACTAGCATTCCCTGTTATCTTTGCAGGTATTATGAATATGGTGACCATGACCATTGCCTTAGCGGGGATTGCCTCCTTTGTGGGTGCAGGTGGGCTAGGTGTTGCTATTTATCGTGGGATTACCACTAATAATGAAGTGCTCATCTGGATTGGGGGCATCCTCATTGCTGTATTAGCCTTGGTGATTGATGGCATACTAAGTGTGATTGGTAAGTTGGTGGAAGAACACAAGGTGCATAAGGTTGTGAATAAAAAAGTAGGCTATGCATTGGGTATTCTCTTAGTGATTATTATAGGCATTGTAGGAATGCAACAGTATAGTAAAAGTGATACCATTCACATCGCATCAAAACCAGTATCGGAAGGATATATCTTGGCAGAGATCGTGGGGACGCTCATTGAGGCAGATACCAACCTAAAGGTCGAGTACACCCATGGTGTAGGGGGTGGCACCTCTAATATTCATCCTGGTATGGTGCGAGGCGATTTCGATATGTATCCGGAGTATACAGGAACATCTTGGCAAATCGTGTTGAAACATAAGGAAGACTACAAGAACGACAAGTTTCCTATGTTGAGTGCAGAGTATAAGGACAAATATCATTTCTTGTGGAAGGGCATGTTTGGTTTTAATGATACCTATAGTATTGGCATTCGAGCGGACCTAGCGAAGGAATATGGCATTAAAACGTTTACTGACTTGGCTAAGTATGCAGGACAGTTAACATTTGGAGCAGAATATGACTTCTTTGAACGAGAAGATGGTTATAAAGCGTTAGCTAATGCCTATAATTACCATTTCAAGAAAGTAGTAGATATGGATAATGGGTTAAAATACCAAGCCTTATTTGATAAGAAAATTGATGCTATGACTGTATTTACTACAGATGGTCAGTTGTCTGATCCACGGGTTGTTGTGTTAGAGGACGATCGAAACTTTTATCCAAGTTACATGGCAGGCATGGTTGTTCGTGAGGAAACCTTGCAGAAACATCCTGAGTTAGAAACAGTATTACATCGTTTAGATGGTATATTGGATGAAAGTACCATGGCACAACTAAATAAAAAAGTAGAGATTGATAAGGAAGATCCGAAACAAGTGGCGAAGGAATTTTTACAATCTAAAGGATTGGTGGTGAAATAAATGAATCAAATTATAGAGTATAAGAACATTGGAAAATCCTATCAAGGTAAATGGGTGGTGAGAGACTGTAATCTGTCTATCAATGAAGGAGACTTTCTTTGTATTGTAGGCACATCTGGGTCAGGAAAGACGACGCTATTAAAAATGATTAATGGATTGATTGTACCAGATGAGGGAGATATTACTATTTTTGGAACTCGTGTCATCGACCAAGACATAATTTCCTTGCGTAGAAAGATTGGCTATGCTATTCAAGGAGATGGATTATTCCCACATATGACGGTAGCAGACAATATTGGGTATGTGCCTAAATTAGATGGGACACCGAAAAAAGAAGTGGAGGCTATTGTAGAACGTATGCTTTCATTAGTAGTGTTACCATTGGATAGTAAAGAAAAGTATCCTAAGGAATTATCAGGAGGTCAGCAACAACGGGTTGGCATCGCGAGAGCCTATGCGAACTCGCCAAAGATATTACTTATGGACGAGCCATTCGGTGCGGTGGACTCTATTACGAGATATCAACTGCAAGAAGACTTGAAGAAAATTCATAAACAAACTGACTGCACCATTGTGTTCATTACCCATGACATGCACGAAGCTTTCAAGCTAGGCACACATATCCTTGTCATGCACGAAGGGAAAATACAACAATACGGAACTATTGAAGAAGTAAAGAATCATTCGAGCAATGACTATGTGAAACAGTTGGTGGAGATGACGAGGTAGTGTTACATGGTTAATGAAGATGATGAGGTAGAGGCACATAATTTGTAATAACATAATGAAAGGGGACTCTTATTGGAGTCCCTTTGTTATTTAGATAAATTTATCTTATTTTTAGTCTTTAGTATGGTACAATAAGAACAACATGTATAGAGAAAGTGATATACAAATTTTATAGTTTAGTTGAAATGATTTTGTTTCATTAGTCTGTCTGAATAGATAATTAGTTAATGACATGTATAGAAGAAACGAGGTGGTACGATGCACAAGGATCCCTTTGAGGAATATATACGGCAAGGAGAATCCCACCAGTATGAAAAAGCCCAAGCCTGGAAGACTGCCATTGGTTTGCAAGCGGTCGATGGATTAACTCCGTCTGCATACTTGGTAGAACTAGCAAAGAAGAATATTGAGGGAGAGATGTCCCTGCAGGCGCTTCATACACTATTGGAAAATTATTACGAATCTTATCCAAATCCTAAAGATAGAACGGCAGAGGCGGATATAGTATCACTTCGGATTTCGGAATTGTTGTTAGAAAAAGCATTCAGTTTTACACCTAGCGAGTACCTATCGATTCATAGGCGATTATTTGATGGTATCTATCTCCATGCAGGCAATGTACGCAATTACAATATCACAAAAAAAGAATGGATTCTTGATGGTGATACCGTGATCTATGGTACTGTATCCGAATTAGGGGCGACCCTACTCTATGACATAGAGCAAGAAAAAAGTTTTTCTTATGCTAACTTAGATATGTCAAAGAGTATTCATCATTTAGCTACTTTTGTTGCCAGGTTATGGCAGATTCATATATTCGGAGAAGGAAATACGAGAACGACGGCAGTATTTTTTATTAAATATCTTCGCACCCTAGGTTTTACGGTGACGAATGATATGTTCGCCAACCATGCGTGGTATTTTAGGAATGCTTTGGTACGTGCCAATTATCAAAATTTGAAACTGGGTGTATATAGAACAACAGAGTATTTAGAACGGTTCTTGCGAAATTTACTTTTAGATGAAGACCATGCGTTATCGAATCGGAGCATGCATATTCATAGTGGTAATGGTAAGAATAATATCAACAACACTGATGATACTAACGGGAACAATAAAAGTAACAATAACTTACGAGAAAGTAGCATAGAATATACTATTGATAGAGATACGATGCTACAAGACAATGTAAATAAGGATATGAAATATACTATAGAGAGTAATTCTAATGTATGCAAACCCATGACACCTAAGATTGACGAATTTGCCCTTATTGATAAACTAACACAACACACTATTAATGACTCTACGTATGTAAAGGTCGGTGTTGGTGATGATTGTGCTGTCTATGATACTCCTCATGATGTGGATCAATTGGTTAGCACGGACATGATGGTGGAAGGTGTTCACTTTAGTGAAAGCACAACATCTCCGTTTGATGTTGGGTATCGGTTGGGAGCGGCTAATATCAGTGATATAGCTGCTATGGGTGGTACCCCACGGCATATGGTGGTGTCTATTGCAGTTCCCAAGAGTCAAGATACCTCCTATGTAGAAGACGTTTATAATGGCTTACGTAGCATATGTGCAGACTACGATGTGAATATCATCGGTGGTGACACGGTGTCAACGGAGGGGCCTTTTGTGATTTCAGCCACAGTCTTTGGAGACGTTCCAAAACATCAATCTGTCTTACGCAGTGGTGCTCAAGACGGTGATGCAGTGTTTATCACGAATTATCTGGGATTATCGTATGTGGGGTTGCACAGTTTGTTGGAAGGCAGCAAGGACTATCCCGTAAGTCAATCCGTTCATCAACGGCCCATTCCTCATGTGGAATGTGGTATAATAGCAAGAGACTTAGGCGCCACATCTATGAACGACATCAGTGATGGATTGTCCAGCGAGCTCAATGAGATTGCCAAAGCATCACAGGTGACTATTTATATCGATGAAAGTTCTTTACCAATGCATCCAGAGGTGCAGGCCTATTGTGAAAGTAAGGATATGAGCCCATACTTTCCTATGTGGACGGGAGGCGAAGACTTTCAGCTAGTGGGAACCATTCCAGCAGAAAAGGCTGATGGCTTGCCTAGGGATACTTTCACTATTATTGGGCATGTCAAAGCAGGCAGTGCACAGGTATTAGTAGACCGTGACAGACAATGGATGACAGTGGAACCTAAGGGATATAATCACTTAGCGGATGATTAAGTATTGAATGTATAGATAATCCTAGTCACATTTAACGATGATAGACAGGGATAAGAGTATGCGTTGCCTACAGCATATTAATTAAAATACAATGATAAAGGAATACTATGAATACCATACAATATACAACACACTCCGTAGAGGAAACGTTGGCCCTAGGCCATAGCCTAGGGAGATTTATGAAAGACTATGAAAACCCTATCTGTATTGCTTTAGATGGTACATTAGGGGCGGGGAAAACGCACTTTTCCCAAGGAATTGCAAAAGGTTTTGGTGTCACAGAAGAAGTGACAAGTCCTACGTTTGCCTTGATGAATACCTATGAAGTAGATGGAATCTATTTGTATCATTTTGATTTATATCGAATGGATTTGGTAGAAGAGTTGGAAACTATCGGCTTTTACGAATATACAGAGGAAACGAAGTCCGTTGTGGAATGGGCTGGTAAGTTTACGGACGAATTGCCAGATACGACGGTATGGATTGAAATTTCTGTGGCTGATGATGGAGACCGTCAGTTTACAGTTCGTACGGATTTACTTTCAACAGAAGAATTACAACGCATAGGAGAGTACCTATGATTTTAGGCATTGAAACGAGTAGTGCCATTGCCAGCGTGGCGGTGGGAAATGACAAAGAAATACGGAGCGAACTCATTGTGCAGGCAGGACTTACTCATTCTGAGCAATTGGTACCACATATTGAAACGGTGCTGACAACGGGGAAAGTGAAGAAATCAGATATTACTGGTATTGCCGTAACCATTGGGCCTGGTTCTTTTACGGGCTTGCGGATTGGATTAGGTACGGCAAAGGCTTTGGCTTATGCATGGAATGTACCCGTTGTAGGAGTTCTTACTACAGATGTATTGGCACAAGGGTTTATGTACTCGAATTACCGTGTGTGTACAGTTATAGATGCGCAGAAAAAGCAAGTCTATGCCCGTCAATATGAGTGGAACGGTACAACTATAGATGCCTTGGATTCAGTGGAAGTTCATCAAGTGCCGGAATTGCTAACATCCTTAGTGAAATTATGTGAGGAACATCCAGTGGTGATTGTAGGAGATGGTCTGAAACGTCTGGAAAAAGATTATTCCTTAGGCGTAGAGGCTGGACGTATAGATCCTATGAAACTCGTACTCGGGCATGAATCGAAACAACGACCACGGGCATCCCATGTAATTCAAGTGGCATTGCCACAGTTTGTAAATGGAAATATCCCTGATGCACAGTCCATTGAGCCTTTCTACATTCGTAAATCGGAAGCAGAAGTAGTATGGGATGAAAAGAACAAAGATATGTTAGCTACAGGTACCTACGTAGAGCCTACGGTGGTAGTCCGTGAAGCAGCAGGTGAACGATAATGGTTGTATTACGAGAAGCTTTGCGTAGCGATATTGAAGGTATCTACGAAATAGAGAAGGCCTGCTTTTCAACTCCTTGGTCAAAGGAAGCTTTATTAGATGATTTAGAAGTAGAAGATAAGCTATACCTCGTAGCAGAAGCGGAAGATGGGAAGATTATTGGCTATGCAGGATCATGGCTAGTCTTAGATGAAGGTCAGATTACGAATATTGCTATTCATCCTGAATATCGTCGTGCAGGCTATGGGGCTAAGATGACCCGTAAATTAACGCAAATGCTCCATAAGCGAGGCATGAAACATATTTTTTTAGAAGTGCGTGTCTCCAATGTTGCAGCTCAAGCGATGTATCGTAGACTGGGCTTTACTGCAGTAGGAGTACGTAAACAATTTTATTCAGATCCAGTAGAAGATGGATTAATTATGACGAAAGAAATGGAGGAACTGACATGAGTATCTACACACTAGCCATTGAAACTAGCTGTGATGAAACATCGGCAGCGGTCTTACAAGATGGCAGAACAGTCATTTCTAATGTGATTTCCAGTCAAGTTCCCATACATAGAAAATTTGGTGGTGTCGTGCCAGAAGTAGCATCCCGTCATCATATTGAACAGATTATGCCAGTTATCGACCAAGCTTTGGAAGATGCGAATGTAACATTAGAGGATATAGATCATATTGGTGTCACTTATGGGCCAGGTTTAGTAGGGGCTCTCTTGGTAGGTGTATCAGCGGCGAAAGCGTTATCCTTTGCAAAAGATATTCCCTTAGTAGGTGTTCATCATATGGAGGGGCACATCTTTGCAAACTTTCTGTTGCATCCTGAGTTAGAACCGCCGTTCTTGTGCTTAGTTGTATCTGGTGGTCATACTATGATCGTTCATGTCACAGATTATGAAAGCTTTCAGGTACTAGGACAAACACGTGATGATGCGGCTGGTGAAGCCTTCGATAAAATTGCTCGTGTATTAGGCTATCCTTACCCAGGGGGACCACATATTGATGCGTTGGCGAAAGAAGGTAATCCGGAGGTTATCGAGTTTCCACGGCCTTTATTGGAAAAAGGAAATTTTGACTTTAGTTTCAGTGGTTTGAAGTCAGCTGTTCTTAACTACATCAATGGAAAACAACAAAAAGGTGAATCTATCTGCCATGAAGATGTGGCAGCATCCTTTCAAAAGGCCATTACAGATGTATTGGTAGAAAAAATGAAAGAAGCGACTCATACCTTGGGAGAAACGAAGATTGCCTTGGCTGGCGGTGTATCTGCGAATAGTGGATTGCAACGAGATTTACAGGCTATGTGTGAAGCAGAAGGATTGACATACCTCACAGCGGGATCGATGTTGGCTACCGACAATGCGGCCATGATTGGATGTCGAGCTTACTATATGGCACAAGCTGGCAAATTCAGCAATTACACATTGAATGCAAAACCGTCCATTCCATTGGGCAGCGATTTGTGGAAAGGAAACCAACATGGCTAGTTGGAAAGACATCCTAGACAAAGAAACCGATTTATATCCTACACAACAGGCTTTACTATTGCAATTTTCTCAGCGATTAAACTTTGGTAAAGCCATCAGTGAACAAGGGGTGTCCCTCTTAGTGCAAGCTAAGGACGGATACCTTTTACTCAGCGGAGCGTTAGATAACGGTCATACGGGAATGGTACAGAAATACGAAGTGCCTATAGACCATCCTATGCAGCAGATATTAAGTAGTGGTAAACCTTACGCAGGTATCATGGATTGGGAAGAACCTACGGATACAGGGGCCACCATCGAGTCCTACTATGCCTATGCATATCCCATCGTAGATAATGGGGGGAAGTGTATTGGGGCCTGTGCATTCACGAATCCTGTGTCTGAAGTGTATTCCAACCGCTATGACGAGTTCATGTCCATTGTGTCACAGACGACATTTCAAGGTATGTTGGTGCCACAATTGCAGCAACCAGAGCTGTATGAAGGAATTTCCGTCTTAGATGGGATCCTTTTTTTTGAGCAAGATGGAACCATACTCTATGCGAACCGAGCGGCGAAAAAGCTAGGGGACATCTTTGGTATCGATCGACGATTACAGGGAACATCCATTTACAGTAGTACTTTGAAAGTAGGCCGTATCAAAAAGGCCTTAGAAGATAGGGTGGGCACCATTGATGAAGAATTGTATGGTGATATTGCTCTTCGACAAGTGATGATTCCCGTTGTTCTTGGGGTGAAATGGAAACGTGGCATTTTAGTCTTACAAGATAAAACAGAATTACGTAAGCGAGACCAAGAATTACTGGTGAAAAGCTCTGTCATTAAAGAGGTGCACCATCGTGTGAAAAATAATTTGCAATCTGTGGCAGGCTTACTGCGCATGCAAAGCCGTCGCAGTGGGTCTGATGATGTGAAACAAGCCTTACAAGACAGTATTCATCGGATTGAAAGTATGGCTCTGGTCCATGAAATTGTATCGAATTTTGATGAAGATTATGTAGCGTTGCGCAGTATTATCGAAGAATTGTGGCGCTTATTGCGACAAGGTTTGGGTTCTTCTGAACAACGGATCGACATGGAATATATAGGAGAAGATATTATTATGTCGTCTCATAAGGCCAGCTATGTGTCCTTGGTACTGAACGAACTGTTTTCCAATCTTTTTAAACATGCTTTCAAAGATAGAACGGAAGGACAAGTGCAGGTAGAGGTGCGAGAGGTGATGGCTCAAGGGAATCGAGATATGTTACATATTGTCATTCGAGATACTGGCTGTGGGTTGCCAGAGGATTTTGAAGGCACTAGACAACGTCGTTTGGGATTGCAGATTATAGAGAATTTAGTGCGGAATGAACTAGATGGAAGTATCTCATGGACATCTGAAGGAACAGGGACTGTAGTAGATATTTGGATTCATAAAGGAGAAGAGTATGCGCGTCTTAGTAGTAGATGATGAGTCGCTGATTCGCATGGACTTGCGAGATATATTAGAAAGCCAAGGCCATACCGTTGTAGGGGAAGGTGCTAATGGAGTAGAAGCCATTCAACTATGCCAAGACCTTGCGCCTGACATAGTGCTCATGGATGTGAAGATGCCTGAGTTAGACGGCATTGAGGCAGCGCGGCAAATCCGTCACAAGCGATTGGCGCCGGTGGTGCTATTAACGGCGTACAGCCAAGATGATTTAATTCAAAAAGCATCCCAATCTGGGGTATACGGCTATTTGATTAAACCTTTGCGGGAACCAGACTTAGGTCCAGCGCTGCAGATGGCTATGGGTCGCTTTCAAGAAGAACGAGATTTGCTGGAACAGGTAAAAGGTTTAACAAGTTCCTTAGAAGAACGAAAATATGTGACGAAAGCGACAGGCATATTGATGGAGCTGCACGGATTTTCTGAGGAAAAGGCATACGAAAAAATACGAGCTTTCAGTATGGATAAACGTATTAGTCTCGTGGAAACGTGTAAAAAAATTATTGCAGCCCATGAGGCCAAATCATAAAATAATTATTGTGGCCCATGAAGCAAAGTTTTAACTATGAAAAAGTATTTAGTCAAAAAGTCAAAAAGGACTTGCAAAAATTTAAAAATGATTTATAATAATACTTGTGATTAGCACTCACTCTTATTGAGTGCTAACATCGATATTATAGTGTATAAGAGAAGAGGTATAACAATGAAACCATTAGGCGATCGTGTCATTATTCGTGTATTAGAAGTAGAAACAAAAACGGAAAGTGGTATCTTTTTAGCATCTTCCACAAAGGAACGTCCATCTGAAGGTACAGTTATCGCTGTGGGTCCTGGTAAATTATGTGACAATGGCGAACGTGTAAAACCAGAAGTAGAAGTGGGCAATACAGTTATGTTCTCCAAATATGCTGGTACTGAGTTCAAAATTGATGGTGTTGACCATTTAATCATCAGTGAAAAAGATATTTTAGCAGTATTATAATCTGAGCAATCAACGGGATGATTCCCCATAGAGGAGGCTATACAATGGCAAAAGAAATTTTATTTAACGAAGAAGCACGCCGTGCATTAGGCCGTGGCGTTGATCAATTAGCAAATGCTGTAAAAGTAACATTAGGACCTAAAGGTCGCAATGTAGTATTAGAGAAAAAATTTGGTGCTCCAACAATCACTAACGATGGTGTGACTATCGCTCGTGATATTGAACTTCCAGATCCATTTGAAAACATGGGCGCTCAATTAGTGAAAGAAGTAGCTACAAAAACTAATGATGTAGCTGGTGACGGTACTACAACAGCGACTGTATTGGCGCAAGCTATGATTCAAGAAGGTATGCGCAATGTAGCTGCTGGTGCGAATCCAATGATCCTTAAAAAAGGTATTGAATTAGCAGTTAAAAAATTAGTAGCTGAAATTCAATCCAAAGCAATCGACGTAAACGGTAAACAAGACATTGCTCAAGTAGCATCTGTATCTGCAGCTGATGAAGAAATCGGCGCATTGATTGCAGAAGCAATGGACCGTGTAGGTAACGACGGTGTTATCACTGTAGAAGAATCTAAAACATTACAAACTGAATTGAACGTAGTAGAAGGTATGCAATTCGACCGCGGTTATTTATCTCCTTACATGGTAACTGACCCAGATAAAATGGAAGCTGTTGTAAACGAGCCATTAATCTTAATCACTGACCGCAAAATCTCAGTAATCGCTGATTTATTACCAGCTCTTGAAAAAGTGGTAAAACTAGGTAAAGAACTTGTGATTATCGCTGAAGATGTAGATGGCGAAGCATTGGCTACATTGGTAGTGAACCGTCTTCGTGGCACATTAAAAGCAGTCGCTGTAAAAGCTCCTGGTTTCGGAGACCGTCGTAAAGCTATGTTAGAAGATATTGCTATCTTAACTGGTGGTGTTGTGATTAGTGAAGAAGTGGGCTTGAAATTAGAAAACGTAGACTTAGAACACTTGGGTACAGCTCGTCAAGTTCGCATCACAAAGGACGAAACTATCATCGTTGACGGCAATGGCAACAAAGACGTAATCGCTCGTCGTGTAGCACAAGTTCGCGCACAAGCTGAAGAAGCTACTTCCGAATTTGATAAAGAAAAATTACAAGAACGTTTGGCTAAATTGTCTGGCGGTGTAGCTGTTATCGAAGTGGGTGCAGCAACAGAAGTAGAATTGAAAGATAAAAAACTTCGTATCGAAGATGCATTGAATGCTACTCGTGCAGCTGTGGAAGAAGGTATCGTTGCAGGTGGTGGTACTACATTGATCGACATCATCCCAGCATTAGATGGTATCGAAGCTACTGGTGACGTATTGACAGGTGTAAACCTTGTGCGCCGTGCTGTGGAAGAACCTCTTCGCCAAATCGCTTACAATGCAGGTTTAGAAGGCTCCGTGGTAGTAGAACGCGTAAAATCTACTGAAAGCGGTATTGGTTTCAACGCATTAACAGAAGAATATGTAGACATGGTAAAAGCTGGTATCGTGGACCCTGCAAAAGTAACACGCTCTGCCTTGCAAAATGCAGCATCCATCGCAGCATTAGTATTAACTACTGAATCCATCGTGGCTGATAAAGTAGAAGAAAATGCGCCAATGATGCCTCCAATGCCTCCAATGGGTGGTATGGGCGGTATGATGTAATCTCAGATTGCATCCGTGGATCGCAGTATTGACTAAGTAAACATTATGGGGACTATGAAAGAATAGGTGACTATTCTTTCGTGGTCCCTTTTTGTTATTTCACAGATTGATAATGTTATAGTTTTTAACATTAAAAATAACAAAAATTAATGGAAAATCATTATTGACAATGTATAGAAAAAGTTCTATAATAAGTTCATAAGTTAACGGATAATAATTATCCGTTGTAATAATTATAGGTTTTAATTTTATTATAAATGTATAAGTTTACAAAGGAGAAAGTTATGAAAGAAGAAAAATTGACAACAGCCTTTGGCGCCCCTGTCCCTGACAATAACAACAGTGCCACAGCTGGAAAACGTGGTCCTGTATTGATGCAAGACGTGTGGTTGATGGAAAAGTTAGGCCACTTCGCTCGTGAAGTAATTCCTGAACGCCGTATGCATGCGAAAGGATCTGGTGCGTTTGGTACTTTCACAGTAACAAATGACATTACAAAATATACGAAAGCAAAAGTGTTCTCTGAAGTGGGTAAACAAACTGATTTGTTCGTACGTTTCTCCACAGTAGCTGGCGAACGTGGTGCTGCTGATGCAGAACGTGATATCCGTGGTTTTGCTGTGAAAATGTACACAGAAGAAGGTAACTGGGATTTAGTAGGTAACAACACACCAGTATTCTTCATTCGCGATCCATTGCAATTCCCAGATTTGAACCGTGCAGTAAAACGCAATCCTGAAACTAACTTACGTGATGCTACTGCAAACTGGGATTTCTGGACTAGCTTGCCAGAAGCAATGCACCAAATTACTATCGTAATGAGTGATCGTGGTATTCCTGACGGATATCGTCATATGCATGGTTTCGGTTCCCACACATATAGCTTAATCAATGCAAATGACGAGCGCGTATGGGTTAAATTCCACTGGGTATGCCAACAACCAATTAAAAACTTAACTGAAGAAGAAGCATCTGCTATCATTGCGAATGACCGTGAAAGTGCACAACGTGATTTATTCGATGCTATTGCTAAAGGTGACTTCCCTCGTTGGAAATTGTACATCCAAGTGATGACAGAAGAACAAGCAGAAGCACTTCCATACAATCCATTTGACCTTACAAAAGTATGGTACAAAAAAGACTTCCCATTAATCGAAGTAGGGGTAATGGAATTGAATCGAAACCCTGAAAACTACTTCCAAGATGTAGAACAAGCAGCATTTGCTCCATCCACAATCATTCCTGGTATTGGATTCAGTCCTGACCGCATGTTACAAGGTCGTTTGTTCTCCTATGCAGATGCGCAACGTTACCGCTTAGGTACAAACTATCCATCTATTCCTGTAAATGCGCCTAAATGCCCATTCAATTCTTACCATCGTGATGGACAAGGTCGTGTAGATGGCAACCATGGTGCGACTATTGGATACGCTCCAAATAGCTTTGGCCAATGGGCTAACCAACCACAATACAAAGACCCAGGATACGATGTATCTGGTAAAGCATACCAATACGACTTTCGTGAAGATGATTCCGATTACTACACTCAACCGGGTAAATTGTTCCGTCTCATGACTCCAGAACAACAACAAGTATTGTTCAAAAATACAGCGAACAATATGGCAGGAGTTCCATTGTTTATCCAAGAACGTCATGCAAAACATTGCTATGCATGTGACCCTGCATATGGTGAAGGCGTAGCGAAAGCATTGGGAATTACAGTAGATTTCTCTACACCTGCTGACATCGGATAACACTTGAAGCGCTATTTGTCTATGGCGTTCCCTCTTGAAATAGTATAAGTTAAGACCGCAACATATTCCTCCACAAACTGATCCTACGGTAGGTTTGCTCTGGAACATGTTGCGGTCTTTTACGTTGTCATGATTTTGTTGGAAGGAACGTCATAGACTGCTACACGCAACTGCGTTCAAAGTAAGGTTGGGGAATATGTTGCGGTCTTTTTGCATTGTCATGACTTTGTCGGAAGGAACACCATAGGCTTCTACGGGCAACTACGTTCAAAGAAAGGTTCGGGAATATGTGGTGCTCTTTTTTTTATTATCAATTGGATAAAAGGAAGGCAATAGATTGCTATAGTAACTATGTTTATAGGTAGATTTTTAATGGTAATGAACGTATAATAAATATATTGCTTGTCTTTCAGAAGACGTGGTTTGTGAAGAAAAAGAAATTGTATGTAGACTGATATAAGGGGTAGGTTAGGAGAGTATGAAAGAGATTTCTAAGGTTTTTCTTACGGACATGGATTGGTTGCAGGCGAGGGAGTTTCTATTACATAAGGAATCTTATGTGGCACCTAATTATCCTGTGTACTATAATTTTAATTATTTATTGAATTATGCGGAACAACTGTTGGGATTTAATACATTGGAATCTGTTGAAGGGATTGTGATAGATACTAAGTATTCAGATATTTCAGATATTAATTATGTAATTCAATTTAATAAGTCAAAGGATGCCTATCGTCCTAATGTAATTATTCATCCTCTGTTATATGTAGATTTGGTGAATTTATTAACAAATCAGGATCACTGGCAAGAATTAGTGGCTAGATATAAAGCTTTAGATGGGCAGGCGGGACCGCATATTTTATGCAATAGTATTCCTTTTGAGCTAGAAGGGGATAAGAATAAAACGAGATATGCTCTTCATTTTTGGAAAACTATGGAACAAGAATCTATCAAGTATGGTATGGTGTATAACCATATTTTGCATTTAGATTTGACAAATTTTTACGGGACTATAGATATACAGACCATAGCTTGGGCCCTACATGGCGAAGATACGGTGAAAGCACAGCGACATAATCTATCTCTATTGGGGAATCAAATCTGTAGTAGATTACAAAGAATGAATTATGGAAGCTCTATTGGAATCCCACAAGGTAATCAAGTATCTGATTTGCTAGCTGAACTATTGATGCGATATATTGATACAATGGTGATAGAAGCGCTGAAACCGATAGAAGGCCGTTATAAAATATTACGATACCGTGACGACTATCGTATTTTCACGCATACAGTAGAAGAACAAAAGTTGATAAAGAAAACTCTCAGATCTATCCTACAGCATCACAAGTTAACCTTGAATAGTTCGAAGGATAAGTGCGGGACTGACTTAATTATTGATTCTATAAAGGAAGATAAGCTATATTGGATTGAGCATGACCCTGTTATAAAAACAACAGTGGATTGGAAGAACTATTGTAAAAATAGAAAGGTTAAACATAAATACTTGCCGAAACGTCATTATAAAGCGACCGTGCAAAAACATTTATTGTTGATTAAAATGTTTGCAGATGCCTATCCCAATACTGGTCAATTAATCAAGGCCTTGAAAGAGTTTGAAGAACGTATTATCCATTTATCGTATGATAACTTTCTTGAAACTGGTACGGATTTGTCTGTGTTACTTGCGATTACTTTCAAAATTGTGGAAGATAATCCTAAAGTGACGGATATAGGTGTAAAATTGATATCTACATTGATTTGTAAATTTGGTGAAGATAGGGAGGAATATTTAGAGTATCTTAATGTGGATGCTATTACGAAAGAGGTTTATCCAGCATCGTTTGAATTTTTAGATATTATCTCTGAAAAGTTAGTCAATCCATCGGATAATCGATATTTAGAAATTTGGTTACAACGATTAGTTGTTAAGATATTAGGTGCCAATACTGATTTTGCAGAGACATATACTAGGCGTTCTAAGGAAGGCTTGGTTTGTTTAACCAATGATATAGTGCGATATAATCAATCGGAAATCAGTCTTTTTGATGAAACTTGGATCGTAGAAGAGGCACGTATCGATTGGAGTAAGTTTATTGATGTAGAAAAAATAGAGTCCATGAATACGATGATTGGAGAATCAGAACTTAGATTGGATTTGTATGAAAGTATGTAAGGAAAGGATATAATTATGGTTCATTTTTTATTGCGTGGCAAGCCAACTTATATAAATTTTGGTATGTTAGTACTTAGATTAGGGTTAGGTATTTCAATAATCTATCATGGATATTTGAAATTTTTAAGTGGAGCAGCAGGGTTGTATAAGGTAGGTGCCATGTTAGCGCCATTAGGAGTACCTGGATATTTCGAATTTTTTGGTGCGATGGCTGCGATTTGCGAGTTCTTAGGTGGCATTTTGGTAGCATTTGGATTATTTACTCGACTAGGTGCATTTTTGTTGGCTGGAGTTTTATTTACAGCTACCATTCTTCATTTTGATGCAGGTTTCTTTGCATGGGATTATCCGTCACAAATGGGATTTGCTGCATTATCTATCTTTTTTATGGGTGGTGGACGATATAGCGTGGACTACTCTCTCTTTGGAAAGTAACTTCTTATGTTTATGTAATATAGGTAGCAATGAACGCCACAAGACTACTACGCACAATTGCGTTCCTCAGGTGGAGCACACCGTGCTCTTTTTGGTGATATCTAATGAATGCACTAAGGAACGCCACAAGGCTACTACACGTAATTGCGTTCCTCAGGTGGGCACGCCATGGGCTTCTTATATTTGTGTAATATAGGTAGCAAGGAACGCCACAAGGCTACTACGCGCAATTGCGTTCCTCAGGTGGAGTACACCGCGCTCTTCTTGGTGGTATCTAATGTATGCACTAAGGAACGCCACAACGCTACTACACGTAATTGCGTTCCTCAGGGGATTATAATTGAGAGATTGCTTGCGTATATATGCTTGTTAGCTTGTCTTTTATAGGGTGGTTGCCCTGTACTCGTATGGCTGCGCCCAAGGATAAGAGTATTCGCAATATATCCTTTTCTTGGAATGGTAAATAGTTCACGGTAAAGGTAAAGACCATACTTTCTGTTTGTGTCCCTAAGATTTCATAATGACTAAATGCCTGTAAACAACGATCAAGGGCATTATTAATATCATAGATAGAGAATACTAGGCATTCTTGGTTGTTACCTTGATAATCATTATATAAGGCATATATGTCAAGGTTGATTTTGCTATCTAGGATGGTTACACGCTCTATGGAATCCATAGGGTAATAGTGAAAGGTATTAGCAACCTCTGAATAAGCAATTAATGAAAAGGCATTGGTAGCAACGTTGTATTCTAGTTTACAAGGTAGTAGAATACTCTTTCCTTGGCTAGTTTCACATAAAATTTGTTTCTTTTCTTCTAAGGCTTGAGTACATAATCGGTGAAGTTCAAAAGAGGAAGGTTCGTGATGTGTACATAGACTGATGTTATTCCATGCATGGTCAGGTAATGAGGTAGAGGTTTCTCTTAGTTTATGTATAAGTGAATTTTTTAGTGCAGTAGGTAACATCCAGTTGACTCTATCATCTGCTAGTAAATCTTTTAAAAACATGCGTTCAGTGTGGCTAAGAAGTATGGGTGGCAAATTAGGAAATAAAGGATATAGTTGGTTTTGTTTTGTAATGACCAAATGGGCAGGTAAATGTTGCTCATATTGGTCATTTTCTTCTACTGGTGACAAAGAATCTAAGAGGGGGCGATGTTGGGTGATATATTGGATATCTTCTAAGGTATAGGGGATACCAAGGATTAGATCTTGTTGGATGCGATACTGTGTGGTAAAAGTAATCGCGGATATTTCATGTAATAAAGGTGAGGCAACTTCACTATCGGTTTCTAAGGAAGAAGGGGAAGTAAGATTCCATGAAGGATGAGTTTTTTTGCTATAACTAGGGAGTTCGCCAACGATAGTATGTTGGGTGTGTAGCAAATTATCAATAAAACGGCTTTGTAGTGTTTTAGGATCACTATGGGTTATCTTAAGATAAGGAAGAAAGGTTCGTAATACAGGGATTATAACTTGACCATCTTGGACCTTCATTAGAACATCAATATGAGTAGATGCATTTTCTAGTATTGTTATAGATGTTTGGTGAAAGGTGGAAAGAAAGTCATTCCATTTACTTTCATAGTCGGGATGTTTAAAAAAGTGAAGGTGTAAAGTAGTTTTATAATCGCTTTCATCAATGTGTTCCTCAGGGATAGTATGAAAGTTATGTTGTATAGAAATAGAGTTGATACTATCAATACGAAGGGTGACACGGGTGTCTTTATGATAAGCGACAAGATAGTCGCGATTGCCTAAATAGTCGGACTCAATACGTATAGGGTTTACGCTCATATTAGGCCTGCGTGGATTGTGAAAGTTAATCGTAATGAAATGACGATGTATTATGGCATGACAAATTTTATGTAGTAGTTGTTCATCTATGATATGGATGGGATTGTTATAAGTAAATATATATTGACGGTGATACTCTGGTGTGGAAGGATTTTCTATGGATTCTAATAGGGATGTCTTACATAATAGAGAGTCAATTTTTTCTAATAGGGTATGACCAGACACACCGAGAAGAGCTATATTTTTATAAAAGAAAATAGCAATAGCTAGTTGGTTTAACTCTTTTGAAGTATATCTATCCAAGGCGATGGATGTGACCTGATAGGTAAGCTGGTTGTTCTCACTTTTCTCCGTGATAACACCGATAGCTACAAGTCGCTTGAGAAGGCGTTGGAGCATTTGTTTTTCGATAATGGAAGGGATAGATTTGTTGTGCCCTTTATATTTTTCTATTAAGAAGTTCTGATAGGCAGATACAATATCGGTATTATCATTAATAACCGTATAGATGGTTGCTATATTACAGCTTTCATAGGTATATATGGTATCAAGAATTGCCATAATCAACACTATTGTTTCAGGTTTCATAGCATACAAAGAATAGAGGTTGCAAAGATAATTGTGACCCCAATAGAAATCTTGCTTATCAATGGTATGAATGTGAAGAGACCCTATGGGAGTTGCTTGTATTTTATTAGATAAATTAAAGTAAGAAAGGCGTTTCATGGTCGCATCATGAAGGCTTTTTTTTATACCTCTTTTGGTAGCGGTGTGTCTAGAATGTATGCCTATTGCTAAGTTACGAAAGAATAATCGAATGGTTTTAAAATTTTTAACATAGTTTGTCACATTTGCCATAATATCCCTCATATATCATCTGTATCAGATAAATACTACTTAAATTTTACTATATTTATTGAAAGTTATCTACAAATACAAGAAAGTGATGAAGTCCTAGTTTTTTTGAATTTCTCCTTGAGCTAATGAACGGTACAATAAGGGTGTAAGTTGATCAACCGAAAATAATGTATATATAATTAGCTTTTAGGGAGGCTTATATGGAAAAGTTTACTGTGTTACGAAATGCATTTTTATCACGTACATGCGATGGGTATTTTAACAGATATTATACTGGATATCGTACTCCAGGTAATCCAGATTTTATTAACTACCTAAAAAATCAATTTCAGTCGCAACCACCACGTACACTTGAGATGTGTCGAAATGAAGTGACGAAATGTGTAGAGGAAGATTTACTTGCCATTAGAAATTCTGAAAGATTACAACGTGCAGTAGTGGTAACAGTTCCGCGCTCCAAAGCAAATATGCCAAGCAATCAAATGGGTTTTAGATTAGCTGTGCAAGAAGGAGTTAACGGGTTACGCCGTAGAGGTTTTTACGAGTTTGAAGATGGTACTTTCTGCATTGAGCGCCATACCAATACCCGCACTACACATATCCGTAAAGAAGTGGCTAACTTTGATAACTCTGGCGATATGCCCTATGTAGGGATTACAAAAGCAACATGTCATATTGATGCCAGTGCAGTGAAAGGAAAAACTGTCATTTTGGTTGATGATATTTATACCAAAACTGTAAACATCGATGAAGATTGCATGCAAGCATTATATGATGCAGGAGCTGAACGAGTGATTTTATACGTTGTTGCCTTTACACGTCGTCAATAGGGGCCATAGTATGTATATTTCGAGTACAGCATTAAAACTTTGGGCTTATCACTATGGTAGCAAGACACGGATAAGTAGAGAACGTTTTCACACACAGTTTAAAGATGAGAATACATTTCTTAGGGCTTTAGAGGAAATGCCAAATATTATGCGATTATATCATACTATGTCCATGGAAATATATGAATTGGATTGGATGGATGGGGCTATTTGTTGTTTTGATGATGAGTTTCCAGTGATTCCTCAACATATTCCGCTTCGGGATAAGCCCTACTTATTGTTCTATAAAGGAGATATTTCTTTGCTAGATGAGATCAATCAGAATGTGGCAGTTATAGGATATACAACACCGACAGAGGACATTAAAGAACGAGAACGTAACATTGTACAGTATTTAGTGCAGGAACAACAATGTATTGTTAGTGGCTTGGCAAAAGGTTGTGATGGAGTGGCACATGCAGCGTGCATGGAAGCGGGTGGTAAAACTATTGCTATATTACCAACCCCATTAAATGCCATTTATCCAGCGGCGCATAAAGAAATGGTACGACGTATTGTAGAGACAGGGGGACTTGTTATTACTGAATATTATCAAGCACCACGAGGACGTCAAGAAGCTATTTTTCGTTTTATTGAAAGAGACAGACTTCAAGCTATGTTTGCTAAGGCCGTTGTGTTGGTAGCAAGTTATGAAGGTCGTGATGGAGATAGTGGATCTCGCTATGCTATGAATAAAGCCTACGAGTATGGACATGTCACATGTGCTATGTATAATGGAGCCATTGATAAAGATAAAAAAGAGATGAAGTTAAATCGTACTTTACTTATGATGGGGAAAGCAAGACAACTAACCTATAGTTCTAAAGCACATAGTAAGGATACCGAACGCAAAGATGTAAACGAAAACTTGGAGGGAGCATTAGATCAAACGGATAAAACCATGTCTATACAAGAACTTGTAAAGCACAGTGATTCTCGCTTAGAACGTAGATAAATAGAATATATGATAGTTAGTAAGTTAAAAGAGGGGTAATAGAGAGATATGTTTCATATTATAGACGTAGATAATACGTTGATATATACAGATATATTGAATACGAAAGGATATCTTCATGCACTAATAGAGAAAGGTTTGGAACCATTAGATGAGGTGCTAAGAATTACGCGAGACACTATTTGCCAGTGGTATCCTAATCTACGAGAAGACGAGATACAAGAGATTATAGACCTAAAACAACAATATGTAAGTGAGCATGTATGTGTATCGCAATTAAACGAACCTATAGCAGAAGTATTAACACAACAAGGGATGTCGCGGTGCGCACTATGGACTGCGGCACATCCACACCGTATCCAAGGACTGTTGAACTTTCACAGGGTGACGGGCTATAAAACCATTCGGTACAGCGATAAAAGTGCAGAAGATGTAGTGCAAGCTATCCAATATTTTTGCGATCTTTTTGGGTGTGATACAAAAGAACTATGTTTCTACGAAGACAGTCAATATGTGATTCGTGAGTTACACCGTCACAATGTGACGGTGAAAGAAGTTAGAATGTGTTACAATACAAACATAGCTGTGTAATAAGTATTAGAGAATAAGGATAAAGAATAATGAATATTTCAGAAGTAGCGTATATAATTTGGGCTGCCCAACGATTAGGCATCATAAAGTCTAGGGCAGACTTTCATAAAACATATAAAACAATAGAAGACGTACTACGAATCCTAGGTAACCATAGCGGTGTCATGTCATTAGTACAGACGTTGAAAGATAATGCTAGTTGGAATGATAGAATGGATGGGGCGGTCTGTTTCTTTGATAGAGAGTTTCCGGTCATTAATGCTAATGTAAAGGCAAATGGGGATAAACCGTATTTATTGTTTTATAAAGGAAATCTGTCTTTACTTCATGATTTAAATCAGAATGTGGCTGTCATTGGACATACAAGCCCCAATGAGACTATTGAGAAGCGAGAACGCAATATCGTATCTCAGTTGGTGAAGAACGGTATGGTCATTGTTAGTGGACTGGCAAAAGGTTGCGATACGATTTCCCATGATGAATGTATGAAACAAGATGGGCAAGCCATTGCTATATTACCATCTCCTCTGTATAGTGTTTTGCCGAAAGAGCATGTGAAAGTAGCCCACCATATTGTAGAAAGTGGAGGTCTACTCGTTAGTGAATATGATGAGGATCCTAAACAAGCTAGATTTGAACAATCGAAACGATACATTGATCGAGACCGCTTACAAGCTATGTTTGCAAAAGTGGTAGTACTCATTGCTAGCTATGCCGAAGGAGAAGGTGATAGTGGAGCGCGACATGCGATGCAAAAAGCTGAGAAATATGGACATGTGACTTGTGTTATGTACCATGAGAGCCAGGATAGTCATAAAGTAGATATGAAACTAAATCGACAGTTAGCAGAATCTGGAACATCTAAGATTATTGTGCAGACTAATGAAAGTAACAATAGAGGTTATATGACAATAGAGGATATTGTAACACTAAGAAATCCACACTTAGTGGCAGTAGTGGATGAGAAAGTACAAGATTCACTCTTTTGAGTCATCTCTTGTTTCGCTATGTAGCCTGTGTCGTTCTTAACTTAATATAGGGAAGAGAAGAGCATGGCTACTCCTTACAAACAGCACTACGTAATGTTTGTTTGGAGCAAACCGTGCTCTTCTTGAGCTTATCTAATGTATGTAGTAAGGAATGCCACAAGGCTATTACTTGCAACTGTGTTCCTCATAGGGGGAGAGGTATTGTGTTTTTACAAGACGAATATATTTGATTTAATTTAAGAGAGCCTGATTAGTTTTTTACTAATAGGCTCTTTTTTGTATATTATTTTCGATTTTAATATTCTGTGTTATGATTAGTTGTAGAAACTATGGGGTATTGCTACAATCATAGAAGATAGCAGTGTAAAATTGTTTTGTTTTCAAATGATAATGTAATTCTATTAACACAATTGGGTAGTCTGTATGAGGGTAATATGAAGTATAAGTTCTTAGCAAATGGATTAATTGTTGCAACATGTATTAGTGGTTTTGCATCTCTTATTATTCCTATTTATACATATATAACAGATAAAATAGCTCCATTCCATTATGGTGTTGTATTATTTGTAACATCATTATTAGGTATTGGATCTACTTATATTGCACACTGGTATGATAAAAAAAGAGCGCTAGAGTATTGCTATCAATATAAATTTCTTGCCTATATACTTGATATGTTATTTCGTTTTAGGATAGGAATTGTCACAGTCGTTACTCTTACTATTCTGTTAGCTGGAGTGTTGCCAGTCAATCACTTTGTATCTTATGATTTTAGTATTTTTGAAATTTCTATAGTATCGTATTTAGTGGCATTTTATTATGCCAATAAAATTGATAATAGCAAGCTTAAATTTGTTAGTATGGCTATTGCAGGATTCGTTGCAGCATTGGCTTGGACTTTGTTTAGTTATATGTCCTATTATAGTGGAGTGCGTTCGGTACTGTATCAAAACCAAATGGGATTATTTCATGCCACAAAAGCTATCATAGTTAGTGATTTACCTGAGGAAAGAAAGTTACAAAATTTAAAAGATATATCTAATACTACAGGTGGTGAGTTTTCTGTAAAAAAAGACGGGAAATTTTTCTATCAGAAGGAAAGTAGTCGAGACACAAGAATATATAACCTAGAAAGAATATACTCTAAATTTGAAAATGGCGAGTACCAACACTTTCAATATGGTGGTCATATCTATGAATTAGAATATAAGTATGCGAATCAACCTTATTATTGGTGGGGGATTATCCGTGCCATGACATTTTCTATTTTACCGGATGTTGCATATGGATATACCTTGAATGGATATACCTATTATAATGCTCAGAAATATGCAAGAAGTACACAGTTTTGGGGAGTTTTTTGGATCTTTTATTGTATTGTATTATCATGGCAATATTATAAACTGAAGGATAAAAAACAGAATGAAGAATTAATTGAATCGAATCAGGAAAAAGAAGCGGCTTTAGACCAGTTACAAGAGGCATTGTATCAAAAACAAGAGGTCTTAGATAAATTACAAATAGCGTATAGTGCATATGACCATATGCATGATGAGTTTGACAAAATTGCTTTGCGTGACACTAAACAGCAACTTCAAGGGTTGCATCTTTCATGGAGTGAAATAGTGAAAAATATTTTAGCTGATAGTCGTCATTCATTAAAAAATAAGTTGCAAGATCAACCTTTGATAACAGAGAGGGAAAGAACCTGTTTGGATGAATCGTATAAGGTGTTTGCAGATTCTATTGAACAACGGATAAATCAGCATTTAGCTAATTTTAGAGATACTATTTTATTGCATCAAAAAGAACTTTTTCAAACATTAGATTATAAGTTAAAGCTAGAGCCAATTGGAAGTATTATAGAATATATTGAAAATAAAATTCCTAAAAATTACTATGACAAACGAAGAACTGGTATTGATTTTGTTGTTAGAGATGAAATTCGTGATGAAAGTAAATGTGCAGTTTGCGAAGTTAACTTGAATCGTGTATATAGTATTATAGAAAATATATTGAAGAATAGTAGTAATGCGTTGGGGAACAAATCGATTGAGGATGATACGGAAGATCAAATAACTTTATTCTTTGAACTTCGTAATATATTAGGAGAACAATACTTTGCTATTACTGTATTAGATAATGCAGGAGGATTCAAAGAGGATATAGTAGATAAAATTTATAAATATCCTGTTGAAAGTTCTGATAAAACAGTAAAACGGATGGGCAAAGGGTCTCTGTATGTTAAATATTTTGCAGACCGCATGAATGCTAAAATTATAGTAGATAATATAATAAATGAAAATAATGAAGTTGGTGCACAAGTGATGTTGCTAATACCAGTTGTAAAAGGAGCGAACTCATGATGAATGAAAATTTGTGTATTTATATAGTGGATGATGAAGATGTGATTCATGACAGTTTGTCAGCATTCATTCGAAGACATTATGAAAATGTAGAGATTGTATCTTTTTATACAGTAAAAGAATTTCTTCGCTTTCTGAAACAAGAAGGAAAAAAAAGAAACTTAATTATTTTAGATCATCATTTTGATATTGGTATATCTGGTTCAGAAGGGGTTGCAAAAATTCGTGAGCTCGATGCGAACATCCCAATTATATTTTTAACGGGAGTCAGCGATGATTCCGATATAACTTATGAAAAAGATGTAAATATCGACTTTAAATCTAAACCAATTTCTGAGATAGAATTAAAACGAGCTATACAAGATTGTCTGGAAAAAAGAGATAAATTTGTAGAGTTACAGAACCGTGTAATTCATTTGGAACATGAAGTTGAATCGTTGATGGTAGAAAATAAAAATGCTAGAAAATGGGCATATGAAGCACTTATAAAAGTAGGGGCAGAAACAGGCGGAATAGCAGGAGACCCAGCAGAATGGGTTAGTTTCCAAAATAAAATACTAGACTATATAGAAACATTAGAGCAAAATGAGGTTATTAATTTTGCTCAAAATGGAAATAGATTGAATTGTATTGTTTCACTTCTGCAGAATCGTTATGGTCAATTTGATGAAAAGTCGATTAAGTTTTTAGCTACTGGCGAGTTTTTATTTGAAAATCATAAAGATGTATATGATATGGACTTTTCACCAATGCTAATAGCATATTCTAAATGTTTTGAAAATGTGCTAGCTAACTATTTAAAAGCAAAAGGTATATTAGAAGAAAAAGAAAATGTAACGCTAGGAGATTGTATCTATAAGATAAAAGAAAATTTATCGTATTTAAAAGGTTTGAAAGAAAATTTCACTAAAAAATATAAAAAGATGCACGCATTTTTGGAATTACGGAATAAAGCCGCGCATCAGAGTGGAGTATCTAAAGATGACATTGAACAAGCTAAATCCTGGCTATTTAATTTAAAAGAGGTAAATAAAGATCAATATTTGCTAGATTTCATACAGTATGAATTATAATTTAATAGTATAAATTTAGAATAAAAAGTTCAATAAAGTGGGGGTACTTCTAAGGATTCTATAGAATCTTTACAATTCTATAGAATGTATGTTACAATACGTTACGGTATTCACAGATTACCATTGCTTGATAGCATAGTGTTATGTATATCTTTCAAGAGTAATTGTATATCTTGTTAAGGCTTAGGCAGGATGTGCCATCCCTTATTGAGATACTACATGGAGAAGGCCTATTGTTTTATAAATTGCTATGTTACAGAAAGAGGCTGTCACATGGTGTATTACAAATAGATTGAGGAGTTATGATGAACGCAAAGACAATCCCATTTACAAAAGAACAATTAGAAAAGATTATCGCCCAATATCCAACGCCATTCCACATTTATGATGCAAAAGGCATTATGGATAACATGCGCGCATTTTTAGATGCTTTCAGCTGGGCGCCTGGTTTCAAACAATATTTTGCTGTAAAAGCAACACCAAATCCATACATTATGAAAATGATGAAAGAAATTGGTATCGGCGCTGACTGTTCTTCTATGGCGGAATTAATCTTGAGTGAAAAGGTTGGTATCACAGGAGAGAATATTATGTTCTCTTCCAATGATACTCCTTACGAAGAATACAAAAAAGCTATGGATTTAGGAGCCATCATCAACTTGGATGATATTACGCATATTGCGTATTTAGAAGAGCATGGTACATTACCAGAACGTTTCTGTTTCCGTTACAACCCAGGTTCTTTAAAAGAAGGCGGTAATACAATTATCGGTCTTCCAGAAGAAGCAAAGTATGGTATGACTGAGGCACAAATTATTGAGGCTATTACATACTTAAAAGGAAAAGGTATCACTAACTTCGGCTTGCATACAATGGTGGTGTCTAATGAATTAGACATCGATGGTTTAGTAGGTACAGCTGAATTAATGTTTAACTTAGCTGTACGAGTGAAAGAACAAACGGGTGTAGAAGTATCTTTCATTGACCTTGGTGGTGGTATTGGGGTAGCCTATAAACCTGAACAAACACCAGTGGATTACAAAGTATTAAGTGCAGGAGTGAAAGAGGCTTACGATCGTTTAATCGTGGGTACTGGACATAGCCCAATTCAATTGGCTTATGAATGTGGTCGTATGGTTACTGGACCGTATGGTTATTTGGTAGCTACTGCTATCCATAAAAAAGATATTTACAAACATTACATTGGTTTAGATGCATGTATGGCTAACTTGATGCGTCCAGCGTTGTATGGCTCTTATCATCATATTACGGTGATGGGGAAAGAGAATGAACCAGCAACTATGACGTATGATGTGACTGGCTCTTTATGTGAAAATAATGATAAGTTTGCTATCGATCGTCAATTACCAAAAATCGACATGGGCGATCGTATTGTGATTCATGATGCGGGTGCTCATGGTCATGCTATGGGATTCAATTACAATGGTAAATTGCGTTCTGCTGAGTTGTTATTACACGAAGATGGTAGTGTCACACAAATTCGTCGTGCAGAAACATTAGACGATTATTTTGCTACATTAGATTTTTCTAATTTATAATTAGGAGCGTAGCGGACCATCTGTCGCGATAGGTATTTAGGGTTATATAAACATATACTTTATCTGCTTCTGAGAAACTGTTATATTTCTCGGAGAGATGGAGTATATGTCTATTTGTATAGAGTATGCTATGACAATATCAAATGTCGTTCATAATCCCTAAAAAAATATGGGAATAGCATTTACAATATTGAGAAAATTCAGTATAATGAATATTGTTGAGTCTCTTGGTAGAGAATTAAAGTTTCAATATGCTATAGATGAATAGATGATATACAAAACTATCATCAAATTCATAGTAAAATAGTAGAAATTAGCTTGCGGTCCAAGTCTGTACACGGTATAATACATATAGTATATTTACTATTTTAGATTTGAGCCAAAGTGGCGTTCTCATGCTATGAATATGACAGCGGATTACACTTTGGTGGAATCCGTTTTTTTACGGTATTCGACACATTCTAAGACCTAACTAGTCTTCTTTTGTATATAGTAGCTTATTTGATAAGGAGTGACATACGTGGCAGAATTACTTCGCGTAGACAATGTGCGTGCCTCGATTGAAGAGAAAGAAATCTTAAAGGGCATCAATTTAACAATTAATAAAGGTGAAATCCATGTAGTAATGGGCACAAATGGTGCTGGTAAATCTACATTGGCAAATGTAATCATGGGCAATCCTGCTTATGAAGTAACAGAAGGTTCCATCGTATTCGATGGCGAAAACATCACAGAAGAAGCTGTAAACGATCGTGCGAAAAAAGGCATTTTCATGTCTTTTCAACATCCAATTTCCGTGCCTGGTATTACAGTAGAAAACTTTATCCGTACAGCTAAAAACACAATCACTGGTGAAAACGTACGTGCCTTAGCTTTCAAAAAAGAATTGAAAGCAAAAATGGAAGAATTATCCTTCGATACATCTTACGCTAATCGTTATGTAAACGAAGGCTTCTCCGGTGGTGAAAGAAAGAAAAATGAAATTCTTCAAATGTCCATTTTGAATCCTAAATTGGCTATCCTTGATGAAACTGATTCTGGTCTTGACGTAGATGCGGTTCGTATTGTATCTGAAGGTGTAAATCGTTTCCATAATGAAGATAATGCGGTGTTAATTATCACTCACCACAATCAAATTCTTCAAAAATTACAACCAAACTTCGTACACATCTTAATCGATGGTCGTATTGTAAAAACTGGTGGCCCTGAACTCGTTCGTGAAATCGAAGAAAAAGGCTACGATGCATATAAAAATTTAGCATAGGAGGATCTCATGGAAGCGAGAAAGAAAACTCAAATTGAGGAGATGGATCGCGGCGTCTATGACATTCGTAATGAATTTGAATTCTCCTATAAATCAGAAGCTGGTTTAACAGAAGATATCATTCGTGAAATGTGGGCTAACAAAAATGAACCACAATGGATGTTAGATTTCCGTTTAAAATCCCTTGAAATTTACAATCAATTAGATGTTCCTAATTGGGTACCTGATATTAGTGCTTTAAATATGGCGGATATCGTGACCTATGTAAAACCTAAAATTGATATGAAAGAAGACTGGAACGAAGTTCCAGACGATATTAAAGAGACATTTGACCGTCTTGGTATCCAAGAAGCTGAAAAAACTTCTTTGGCTGGTGTAGGCGCTCAATATGACTCTGAGGTTGTATATCACAGTATTCAAGAAGATTTAATTCGTCAAGGCGTTGTATATACAGATATGCAAACAGCATTACATGAGCATGAAGATATTGTAAAACAATACTTTATGACATTGGTGCCACCTACGGATCATAAATTTGCAGCTTTACATGGCGCAGTATGGTCTGGCGGTTCCTTCGTATATGTGCCAAAAGGAGTGACTGTAGATATTCCATTACAGTCCTACTTCCGATTGAATGCGCCAGGAGCAGGTCAGTTTGAACATACGTTGATTATCGTAGAAGAAGGAGCGAAAGCACACTTCATTGAAGGTTGTTCCGCTCCAAAATACAATGTAGCTAACTTACATGCTGGTTGTGTTGAGTTGTTTGTAAAAGATAATGCTACTTTGCGTTATTCTACTATCGAAAACTGGTCCAAAAATATGTACAACTTGAATACAAAACGTAGTCGAGTAGGTAAAAATGGTACGATTGAGTGGGTATCTGGTTCCTTTGGTTCCGCTGTATCTTGCTTGTATCCAATGAGTATTTTAGCTGGTGAAGGGGCGCACTGTGAATTTACAGGTGTTACATTTGCTGGTGAAGGCCAATATTTGGATACAGGAGCAAAAGTAATTCATGCGGCACCGCATACAACAAGTAATGTTAACTCCAAGTCCATTTCTAAAAGCGGTGGTACAGCGATTTATCGTGGCGTATTAAATATTGGTAAAAATGCAGATCATTCCAAAGCAACTGTATCTTGTGAGTCCTTGATGTTAGACCAAGAATCTCAATCCGATACAATTCCATCTATTACCATTGAAAATGACAATGTGGATTTAGGACACGAAGCAAAAATCGGTCGTATTTCCGATGAGGCTATTTTCTACTTAATGACTCGTGGTATTAGTGAAGAAGAAGCAAGAGCTATGCTTGTTCGTGGTTTCGTAGAACCAATTTCTAAAGAATTACCATTAGAATACGCTGTTGAAATGAATAATTTAATTACCTTAGAACTTGAAGGTTCTATCGGATAGGAGGTTAGGATGAGCAACACATTACATTTTAATGAATTGCCTAGACCGACTTTCCGTTGGTTAAAGGTAAATCATACAGAAGGCAATGTATGGGCTGGTACAGAACGTGCTACAGTGACAGTTGAAGGGTCCAAGCACATTGTAACAGACATTACAAATAAGGAACTATTAGAACCTTCTTATGAAGGTGTCCATACTGGTGCGTTGCGCGATGCATCTCATCACTTTACACATGGCTATCACATTCAAGTACCAGCTGGTGCAAAGGAAGCATTGACCATAGTTCTTGATGTACAAGGTGCTGTCAGTGAAAGAACACGCTTACAAATCGAAGTGGAAAAAGACTCTACCTTAGAGTTAACACTTTGCTTGAAAGGTGAAGCTACTGATGGTCATGTAGGATTACTTTCAGAAATCGTATCCCACACAGGGGCGTCGGTAGTGTTCAAAAAAGTGCAATTGCTAACTGGTAAAGTACAACAATTTGAACATCGTTATACACGAGTAGAAGAGTCTGGTCATGTAGAGTTCATCAATATTGAGTTGGGTGGCTCTGAAAACTTCTTGAACTATCAAGAAGATTTAGTAGGAGACTACGCAGAAGTAGAACATGATTTAGGCTATTGCGGTACTGGTACGCAAGTATTTGATATTGCCATGTTAATGAAACATATCGGTAAAAAAACAATTAGTAATATTAATAACTTAGGTGCATTGAATGGTTCTTCTAAAAAATCATTCCGTGGTACTTTAGATTTCTTGCGTGGTAGCTTGGCATCTGAAGGTGCAGAAGAGGATACATGTTTACTATTAACGCCACAAGTTAAATCCATCTCTTTACCATTGTTATTATGTAAAGAAGATAATGTATCTGGTAATCACGCATCTAGTGCTGGTCAACTAGACCAAGCTAAATTATTCTATTTAATGAGCCGTGGTTTCAACGAAGAGGAAGCAAAACACATCATCGTAGAATCCATGTTACGACCATTGATTGATCGTATTGGCAATGAAGAAATGGAAGAAACTGCCTTAGCAGTACTACGACAAAAAATATAGTTGAGAGGGATAGTATGAAACCAATAGCAGAGGCATATAAAGATTTTCCAATTTTAACAAGAACTCATCGTGGTAAACGCATTGCTTACTTAGATAGTGGTGCCACCACACAAATTCCAGTGCCAGTGATGAAAGCATTAGAAACACATATGGCAAATCACAATGGGAACCCTCATCGTGGGGCCCATGTGCTTGCTATGGAAGCATCTGAGGCCTATGAAGGTACTCGTGATGTAGTACAACGATTTATCAACGCTCGTAAACGTGAAGAAATTATCTTCACTCGAAATACGACAGAAAGCTTGAACTTAATTGCCCATTCCTATGGACTGAAGCATGTGAAAGCGGGAGATAAAATCGTCATCACTGTGGCGGAGCATCATGCAAATCTTGTGACTTGGCAATATGTATGCCGAATGACAGGGGCTACCTTGGAATATATGTACCTAGATGAAACTGGTCACATTAAAGATGGTGAAATGGATAAAATTGACGGATCTACGAAGATTGTATCCTTTGCCCATGTAAGTAATGTACTAGGTATGGAATTTCCCGTAAAAGAATTGGTAGAACGTGCTCATGCTGTTGGTGCTATTGCTATCCTAGACGGAGCGCAATCAGCTCCCCATCAAGCTATTGATGTGCAAGCTTTAGATTGTGATTTCTTCGTTTTCTCTGGACATAAAATGTGTGCATCTCAAGGTATTGGTGTTGTATATGGTAAATATCACTTATTAGAAGATATGGATCCATTTTTATTTGGTGGAGACATGATTGAATATGTGAAAGAACAAACTACAACATTCAATGAAGTACCTTATAAATTTGAGGCAGGCACACCGAATGCACATGGTGCTATTACATTGAAAGCTGCCATTGAGTATTTGGAACAGTTTGGTATGGATGCTATTCATGAATATGAACAAGAATTAGTGCGCTATGTATTACCTAAACTAGCGGCTATGCCACATGTTCATTTATTAGGTAGTGCTAATCCAGAAGAAAAGCACGGTGTTATTGCTTTCACTGTGGATGATGTGCATCCTCACGATGTGGCAACCATCATGGATAGCCATGGAGTGTGCTTACGTTCTGGTCATCATTGTGCGCAACCACTAGGTGCGTATTATGGGGTGCCTGCATCCAATCGTATTAGTATGTACATCTATACTAGAAAAGAAGATTTAGATCAATTTTTGGAAGCCCTGAAAACAGTTCGACCAACCATGGGCTTGTCAGAGTAAGGAGAATACCATGGAAATGGATCAAGTGTATACGGAACTGATTTTGGAGCATAACCAAGACAAGCGTAATAAGCGTTTGTTAGATGTGTTTACTGCTAGCGAGCATGGTCATAACCCAAGTTGCGGTGATGATTTAACATTGCAAGTGAATGTGGTAGACGGCATTGTAAAAGACGCTGCTTATACAGGTTCCGGCTGTGCTATCAGCCAAGCATCGGCATCTATGATGATTGATGTCATTACTGGAAAGTCCCTAGAAGAAGCGTTCCAATTAGTGGACCTTTTCTTAGGAATGATAAAAAAAGAAGTGACAGATGAAGAAGAATTGGAAGCCTTAGAAGATGCTATAGCTTTACAGAATATTTCTAACATGCCTGCCCGTGTGAAATGTGCAGTGCTGGCTTGGCATACATTGCGTGAAGCATTAAAGAAATAAACAGAAGGCTGCTACAGAATGCGTTACATTCTTGAGCAGCCTTTTTTGTGTCTTGAATTTATGATCTAAGTGCAACTAAAAAAGATTCATAGCTTTCTGATAAAATAGTGTTTGCAAAGACATCTA
>NZ_RQVE01000010.1 GCF_003992315.1 Veillonella sp. 3891 | reverse complement strand
TATGGTGACCCGTGGGGGAATCGAACCCCCGATACCGCCGTGAAAGGGCGGTGTCTTAACCGCTTGACCAACGGGCCATGTTGAGTAAATGGTGACCCACCCGCGACTCGAACGCGGGACACCCTGATTAAAAGTCAGGTGCTCTGCCAACTGAGCTAGTGGGTCATAAAATGGCAGGGGTGGATGGGATCGAACCATCGCATGTCGGAGTCAAAGTCCGATGCCTTACCGCTTGGCTACACCCCTGTGTTGTGGGGTGAGTAATGGGGATCGAACCCATGCATAACGGAGCCACAATCCGCCGTGTTAACCGCTTCACCATACCCACCACAGGATATTTATTCTGTTTAGCACTATCGTGCCTTACAACGATATTTAGTATATCAGTTAATGTTTTTTGTGTCAACCACTTTTTAAAAAACTTTTTTAACTGTTCTACTATCTCATGCTAACCATTAGGTCATGACATGAGCACCGCTGATGTTTTTAAAGTATATCAAATAATCTTTTTCTTGTAAACCCCTTTTTAATATTTTATTTTCTATTTTTATCATGGAGTACTCTTTCTATTTCCACTTACATTTCTATCACCATTTTCTCTTATATACTTGTATTTTACTTTTGTTACCTGCTAATTCAAAGTATATTTTCAACATTCATCTCATCTATAGATATTCCTCACTATCAACCGTAATAGATTATTAAGATAGTCTATAGTTTAGTTTTGTATGTTTTACTTACTATATACAAAATTAAAGGAATGTTGATTATTTGCTATCAACACTCCTCTAGTTATTTTGGGACTATTTTACTATTCCTCTTTTGCCGTACATTTTTTTGATATATTAAGGGATTACGTAGCACCTAATATTCTACTACTATCTTATATCATTGGTAAGCTCTTTATTAAATTAGCTTAGCTAAATCATTTAGGTTTTCACCCATTGTTGGATGTGTAAAGATTTGGTCACGTAAGTATGTATACTTAATATCGTTGTCCATCGCCATTTTAATGATGTTAATTAACTCTTCGGAATTTTTACCAAACAAAGTAGCACCTAGGATCAAACCAGTATCCTTATTTACTGTTAATTTAAATACACCACGTGGATCTTGATTGACTGCATGACGTGGCATATTGTTCACTGGTAATACCGCTGTTACAGCATTTGGGTATTGTGCCTTCGCCTCTTCTTCATGTAAACCTACATGGGATAAAGCAGGTGTAATGAAAGTAGAATATGGCACGTGTGAACGATTACCTAATGTATAACTTTCATCCCCATGCAATACACGATTGACAATGCGGAAGTCATCTAAAGATACATATGTAAATTGTTGACCTCCGTTTACATCGCCTACAGCAAATACCTTAGGAACAGCTGTCATCAATGTTTCATCTGTTACGATAGAACCATTAGGACGAACTTGAATATCTGTATGCTCTAAGCCAAGACCTTCTGTATTTGCTTTACGACCTGTAGCATGTAACAGCGCATCGAAAACAAACTCTTCTCCACTTTCAGTCACCACTACCACAGTATCACCTACGTTTTTAATTTCTTTTGTGACAGCGTTAAAGTGGAATCGGATGCCATCTTCTTCTAGATATTGTTGTGCCAAGGCAGCTACATCTGCATCTTCACGTTTTAAAATTCTGTCCCCACTTTCAAAAGCAGTTACTTCAGCACCTAATCGCGCGTATAGATTAGCAAACTCAATGCCGATATTACCGCAGCCAATGATACCTAACCGTTTTGGCAATGTATGTAGCGCTTGTAGTTCAGTACTGTTATATACAAATTTAGATGTAGATAGCCCTGGAATTGGAAGCACTACATTAGTAGCACCTGTATTAATGATAATAATTTCAGCCGTCAATGTTTCCACACCGTCTGCTGTTGTTACTTCTACTTCTTTATTGGAAACAAATTTACCATGACCAGTGTACACCGTTACATTTGGATTGGATGTTAACATGTTTAAGTTTTTTGCATTTAATTTGCCTACTACTGTATCACGAGTTGCTTTCGCTGCTTCGTAGTTTTTACCTTTATCAGCGCCTACGATCATTGTTTTTGTAGGGATACATCCGATATTAATGCATGTACCACCATACATAGCTGGATCTTGTTCAATTAAAGCTACTTGCTTTCCTTCTTTGCCAAATGTGGCAGCTAATGTTTTGCCAGCTTTACCGAAGCCGATAACGAGTAAGTCGTATTGTTTCATTATAGTCTCCCCTTTTGTTAATTCACATGAATAAAAGTGTATTATATATTTCATTGTAACTACAATATTGTTCTTATTGTATACCTATTCACTAGGAATTTCAATACTATATATCACAAATATTTTTTCAAGCTTTATAGTTATAAAGAGTTACGCTACACCAGTTGCACTTAACGACTATATTGTAATATATCTACTTCACAAACATACCATAAGTTTACCTATTATTTTGAATATCAACCCTATTCGATGGTAACGCCCATACGCAAAACTAGCACTTTCACGAGGAAAGTGCTAGTCCATAACTTCGAATCTATAGCACTCCTAGGTAAAGGATTTATTCTGCGATTCGAGCTTGTAAGTATTGTTTTACAAATGTTGGCAATACGAAAGCAGATTTTTGGATGCCATAGTTATAGTATTTAGTTGTAAAATCTTGAGCACGATTTGGATCCCATTCTAATGGGTCATGTTTCTTAGATCCCATAGTAAAGCAATGCATACCTGTCGGGTACAACGGAATAAATGCTGTATATAGACGAGTCACAGGGAAATGTTTATTCACATAGTAGAACACGTCAGATACTAATTGTTGGTGCATCACTGGAGATTCTGTTTGTTGTACAAACAGCCCGTCTTCCTTCAATGCACGATAGGTATTTTTGTAAAATTCTTCTGTAAATAAACCTTCACCAGGACCGATTGGATCCGAGCAATCTACGATGATTACATCATAGAAATTTTCTTTTTCCGCTACATGACCAATACCGTCACCAATAGTTACTGTCAATTTTGGATCTTGGCGGATCATTGCATCAGCAATAGATGGCAAATACTGTTTTGCTAATTCCACTACTTTACCATCGATTTCAACCATTGTCACTGTTTCTACACAGCTATGTCGTACACATTCTCTAGCAACACCACCATCACCACCACCGATGATCAGTACGTGCTTAGGATTTGGATGTAGGAATAACGGAATGTGGCTCATCATTTCATGATACACAAATTCTTCTCGTTCCGATGTTTGAAACACACCATCCAAAACAAGCATATTACCGTATTCTAAACTATGAGCGACTTCAATCGTTTGAAAGTCGGATTTTCCAGAATATAAAATTTCATCCACTTCTGCGCATAACGCAAGATGAGGGGATTGCATTTCTTTAATCCATTGTGTCATGTCTTACTCCTCACATTGTGGCTGGATGTATAAAAAAGCTCCACCCAGCAAATTATCTCGTAACCAACGGCGTAGGGAAAAAGTTCGTTCCATACCTTCATCATAGACAACACATCGTGTGTCATCATTGTTGACTTGCATGGATACGATAGGAACCCAATGCCATGTAGATAGACCCTCTTCCTGTCCACGATGACGATTCAAAAATGCGACAGGACAATCTTGTTCCAAACCACGTTGAATAAAGGCTGTTACTTCCTCTACCGTATAAGGGCTTCCTTTCAGAGGAAAAATCGGCAATCGTTTCACGGTATATGGCAGATTACTATCTGCCATATATTGGTTGACACCTTGTTCCCACCAAGTACTTTTATAGAGTCCACCACCATAACGAGGGCGCACGTATTCCCATACCTGATTCATACGTTCCAAGGCTTGGTCTCCGTCTGCAGCAGTCTCCACAGGTAAATGACCATCACGGAAAAGCACATAGGAAATCACCTGTGTAGCCGTAGTCGGTCCACAACCTGCTAAGCGTTTCCACGCATCTGCATACCATTCTTGGTCATACCCATAGGAAAAATTCCCATCCTTTTTCACTTGCAACCATTCAGGATGTTCAATACGATAGCGTTTGATTCCTGCCATTAGTCTTCTACTACCTCAACAGTTTGCATACGGTCGCCTTGTTGGATTTTATCCACTACATCCATACCTTCAATAACTTGTCCGAATACAGTATGAACACCATCTAAATGAGGTTGTGGTTCATAGACGATAAAGAATTGGCTACCTCCTGTGTTAGGTCCACGATGAGCCATAGACAAAGCGCCACGAACATGTTTATGCGGGTTGCCTTTAGTTTCACAAGGAATTGTGTAACCAGGGCCACCTACGCCAGTCCCCATTGGGCAACCACCTTGTGCTACGAAACCAGGGATGACACGATGGAATTTCAAAGTATCGTAGAAACCTTCTTTGATTAATTTTACAAAGTTAGCTACTGTGCCAGGAGCTTCGTTTTCAAATAATTCGATAACAATGTCACCGTATTCCATATGAATAATTGCCTTTTTCATTACTGTACCTCCAAAAAAGTTCTAATCACGTGACCCGCTAAATGCAATCCTGCTACAGACGGAACAAAACCGCAGGAACCTGGACTTCTAGAATCGTCATCTCGGTTCGGTGTCATCGGTTGTTCTGTTGAAAATAATACAGTTTGCTTTTTAATGCCACGACGACGTAATTCTTTACGCATCACCTTCGCCAATGGGCATGTATGGGTCTTACTAATATCTGTAATCTTCAATTGGTCTGGCCACATTTTGTTACCTGTGCCCATAGAAGATATACATGGTATATGACTATTATAACACGTTTCAATGATAGATAGTTTAGCACTTACCATATCGATAGCATCAATCACAAAATCCGGGGTAATATCGGTGATGAAATTTGGATGACTTTCACCAGTATAGATCATATCATAGGCTTCAATATGTAGATTAGGATTGATTGCTAAGGCTCGTTCTTTTGCCACCTCTACCTTGCGTCGACCCACAGTGCTTGGCAACGCAATAAGTTGGCGATTAATATTACTCATCGTTACTTGGTCGCCATCAACAATGACAATATGACCAACACCTGAACGCACTAACGCTTCTAACGCAAAAGAGCCAACACCACCGCATCCAAATAGCAAGACTTTCTTACCCTGCAAAGTTTTAATTTTTTCTTCCCCTACCAACCATTGTAGGCGAGTTAACATATGCTCCATATTAATAGGCTCCTGCCGGTATAATTTCAGTCCAATATCCATCTGGGTCAGCGATAAAATAGATACCCATCGCTTCGTTTTCATAGACTACACAATTCATAGCCTTATGTTTTGCCAAAGCACCTTCATAATCATCTACATAGAATGCCACATGAAATTCATTGTCACCTAAATTGTAAGGACGATCCCAATCACGCAACCATGTTAATTCTAAACGATGAGGATTAGTACCGTCTCCTAGATAGACAATTTTAAAAGATCCATCTTCTCCATCAATATGGTCTACTTCTTCTAATCCTAAGGCTTCTTTGTAAAAGGATAGACTCTTATCCAAATCTTTCACATTAATATTATTATGAGCAAAGCTAAATTTCATACTTCCTCCTTAATTCCTAGTAAATAACAGTATTATTCTAACATAGGTACCAAGGGAATACAATCACTGTACTTGAAAGTAAGCCCTGCTTCCCTCATCGGTTTTTGTCACCACCAAGTGTGCACCAATTTGTTGTTGCAATTCTGGTACATGAGATATAATCCCCACCAATCGACCTTGGGATTGCAATGCCACTAGCGTTTCCATTGCCACATCTAATGTATCTGGATCCAAAGTACCAAAACCTTCATCAATAAACATAGTGTCTAGATGAATGCCCCCTGCATAGGATTGGATCACATCTGCTAATCCCATAGACAGCCCTAAAGATGCCAAGAAGGTTTCCCCACCGGACAGAGTATTGGCAGGACGGCTCGCCCCTGTATAGGCATCAAAGACAGCAATGTCCAATCCTCGGGCACCACGGCCTCCTTCCTCTAATGATCGTTCTAGTCGATAACGACCACGACTCATATCATGAAGTCGTAAGTTTGCTGCACTCAATACTTCTTCCAGGATAGCACCCAGCACGTAGCGTTCAAAACTGACACCTTTCATACCTGAATCTCCGCCATTCGCTAAATCAGCTAACCCAAAAATAAAGGCCCGACGGTCCGACAACTCTTTGGTAGTCGCTTCTAACTCTGAAATCTCTTGGATAGTTTTTTCCTTACCAGTCACTTGCGATTTTAAAGTACCAATGACTTCCCCTAAATCTTTCAATTCTTGCTGTAAGCCGTCAACCGATTCTTTGTCTATTTCCTTTGGTGCAGTGGCATAACTAGCTAAATCATTTTTCACTTCTTCTAACAAGGAGTTTAACCGTAATGTTTCACTGTTATAGGCATTAAAGGTTTCTTTCCATGCTGGCAATGTATCAAATGCATGAGATTCCTTTTTAAATGTATCGATGGTAAGAGATTCCGCTGCTAATACTTGTTCAATATCCTTGCTCAAACTTTCTATATCCTGTTTCATGCGCACTTTGTGCTCTCTGAGGGCACCTACTTCTGCAGTGAGTGCAGCCTGTTTTGCTTGACTCATTTGTCGTTCTTCCTCTACCGCTTTACAGTCCGCTTCATATCGCTTCAAAGCATCCGACAATCCTTTCAGTTCCATCATATACGTATCCACTGTGAAAGGGGCTATACTCTTTTCAATACGATGTATTTCTGTTGTTATATGCTGAACATCTTGACTTATCGTTTCTATTTGACCTATTAAGATTGTCAGTTCTAGTTGTTTGGCATGAAAGTTAGCTTCTACTGCTTGCAATTCTGTTTGCAATGTACTGAGTTTTGTTTCTAACTCTATTTTATCCTTTTCTGCATTCACTAACTCTTTTTGTATCTCTTTGAAAGTCTGGTCTATTATTTCTATATCCACAGTTTTCTGCCACCATTGGAGGCGTTCAGCTACCATGTCTATTTCCTTGACTTTTATAGCTGTTTCCAATATCCGACCCAAGCGCAGTATAGATTCTCTTTGAACATCTTCTGTAACTTTTGGGTAGGTTTCGCATAGACGATTCCATTCTTTACTATATCGTTCTACTTCTTCTTCACTGTGAGCTAACTTAGTTTCTATCGTTGCCACCTGTGTTTGACTAACTTGGAACTCTCGGCGGAGTCTATCTACCGTTTCACGTACAATCTCTTCCGATGGAGCTTGTGCTAACTGTGGATGGTCGAGGGAACCACATACAGGACATGGCGCTTGTTCTTCCAATTGCAAACTCACTTCATAAGCTTGGTGTTGTCGCAATAATTGCTCATTATGATGATATAGTCCTTCACGAGTCTTACAGGCCTGTCGTTCCTCCTCCAACTGCTTACTATACACAGTTTGAGTCTCCCAAGCACTACACAATTTATCTACTACACCCTTTAAGGAATCCCACCAACTCTTCAGTTCACTAGTACATAATTTTTCCTCACCTAAAGAAGTATAACTTTGTAACTTAAGATTCATTTCTTCTAAGCACTGGCGCTGCATTTCTATATTGGTTTGACTTGCTGCCAATATCTCCTGCACTCCACCTTGTTGCTGTATCTTTTGCACTTGGTCCACCTCTAATGCAGTCCGTTTCTCCAAGAGTTCACCATACCGTTCCACTTCTTGTTGCAAGGCCTGCAATTGGTGATATTGCTCTTTTTGCTTTGCATACGTGTCCGCTTGCATTTCTAGCTGTTCACGCTTACAATCCAAACTTTGTAACAATACAGCTACAGATTGCAAAGATGTTTCTAATATGTCCAGCTTTTCTTTATTTGTATTGAAAGTACCTTGTAACTTCTCATATTGATTCAGAGGAATGCGAATTTTTTCCAACCGTTCCCAACGGTCAATCGTTTCCCCTAATGCAATATGTTCTTTTTCCCCCTCTTTATGACTAGCTAAAGCCTTACTATACTGCTCCTTGCGCGCTAATAAATGGGCGTAATTTTCATGCTTTACATAGGCCACTTGCAATGATTCATATTGGTGTTGCTTCTCCTTGCGTTCCCCTTCACGTTCAATTAAGTACTTACGTTCTTCTTCCACTAACGCCACTAAGTCCTGCAACGTATCTACTGTGTAGGTACTCAGCAAAAACTCAACCTTTTGCAATGTATCTTGAATCCCTACGGTAGCCTTGGCCAGTTCTTCTTTCAGTAGGTCTTGCATGCGTTTATATACTGAAGTTTTAAAAATCGTATGTAATAGCACTTCCCGTTCTGATGTAGGCGCCACTAATAATTTTCTAAAATCACCTTGTGGTAGTAGGACAACTTGTAAAAATTGGTCCACTCGAAATCCGATAATCTGTTGCACATAGTCACGGATTTCTTGGGCTTTCGTAGTAAGTAATTTCCATTCATCATCAATCCATTCACTGATGGCAGCCGTAGCCAATACGGTCCTTGTACCAGTACCACGCTTTTTCAGCAATTCTTGCTTCGGCGTTCGTTCCATCCGATACCGGTGGTCACCTACTTTAAACTCAAACATCACTGATGTAGGTGTTATGGCATCTGCATAATCACTGCGCATATCTGATCCATCACGAAGACCACCACTCGTTTGACCATACAGAGCATACACAATGGCATCCAATATGCTTGTTTTACCTGCCCCTGTAGGCCCTGTAATCAAAAACATAGATTGATTAGACAACACAGCAAAATCAAGGATTACTTCCTTAGGATAGGGCCCAAAGGCAGTCATTTCCAATCGTAAGGGTCTCATGCTTCTTCCTCCCTTAATACACGATGCCACAAACCTTCCATAAAGTCTAATTCTTCTTGTGAAAGCTCTTCATTCCTAGCTTCCTTGGCAAATTGAGCGAACAAATCTCGTTCATTTAATTCCTTAAATCGTTTAGCTCCCGTTGTATCTCGCACCACTTCCATGCGACCTACCAATTCTAATCGCATACAGTAAGGAAATACTTTTCGCAAGCGCCGCATCCCATCCACTACAGGTGCCGTATCTAACAATCGTATTTCCACATAATCATTATGATGCTGTGTATGCAGACTTTCATTAGCTAGTAAGTCATCAAAATAACCGGTAAGGCTTACAAACTGTCGACGCCCTACAATAGGAATTTCACTGATGGTTGTAGCCCCCTTACTATCCATATCAACGATAGTGAAACTTTTGCTATACCCCACCTCATCAAAGGAATACGTCAACAAAGAACCACTATAGCGAATATGGTCCGTCCCAATTCGTTGTGGTTTATGTAAATGCCCCAATGCCGTATAGTGGAAGTCTTTAAATACCGTGGTCGGCACTTGTACTGATCCACCCACTAACAGAGGGCGCTCCGATTCACTTTCAGTACCACCTGCCACAAAGGCATGGGCTAGACAAAGACTGCGATAGCGCTGTGAACGACTCGTCGCATAGGATGCCCACTGTTGATACGCATCTGCAATAGTCATGTTGTATTTGTTTGTATCAATGCGTATATCATTTTCCACAGCATCGATACTAGAAATATCAGTATTATCTATATAAGAGGAATTGTTTAGATTCGTAATGCTTTCATCACTTAAAGAAGCAAATAAATCTGCTGATTCACATTTAACTCGACGTTTCTTGCTAGGCTTACTAGATCCGACATTCATTGTAGACTCTATGGTTTCACCAACAATACCTACTCGATTCAGTTCTGTCTGTATGTCTCGCACTTCTCCATAAGGTAATGCCCACACATCAAGTTGACCATGTGCATCTTGAAATGTTATGGGTTTCATGCCTTGGTGGGCATGTCCTAGCAAATGGATGCCATGTGTTTTCCAGGCACTACGCCCCATAGCAAGCCGTGGTCCACTGTCGTGATTACCTGAAATAGCTACCATGGGAATCTTCTCTGTAAAGGCTAATCGATGGAGTACAGAATCCCACAACTCAATAGCCTCAATAGGTGGCACCGAGCGGTCAAAGACATCCCCACCGAGTACTACTAAATCAATCTTTTCCTCTTTCAACAAAGGAAAGAATTGGTGTTCCAGCACATGGGCTTGGTCTGTTGTTAAATGTTCATTATAAAATAGTCGTCCCAAATGCCAGTCTGCTGTATGTAGTATGCGCATACTTACACCTCGTTTGCATAAATCTCCCGTAAGATAGAAATTTCTTTTGCATATCCATCTAACTCATTTGGTGTTTCTAAATAAAATGGTAGATGACGTAATTTTGGGTGGGTAATAAAGTTAGCAATGGCCTCAATACCAATATGCCCTTCTCCAATTTTTTCATGACGATCTTTATGTGCGCCTCTAGGATTTTTGGAGTCGTTCAAATGCACCGCATGGATTCTATCCAAGCCTACAAAATGATCAAACTCCTCCAGCACACCATCTAAATTTTCAATGATATCGTATCCACCTTCATGAATATGACAAGTATCCACACAAACACCAATGTATTCTTTGTGTTTTACTCCATCAATAATACGTGCTAACTCTTCAAAATTACGACCTACTTCCGTACCTTTCCCTGCCATAGCTTCTAATAGAACGGTAGTTTTCATACCTGGAAAAATCACTTCATTTAACATGTCTACGATATATTCGATACCTTGGTCCACACCTTGTTTCACATGGCTACCTGGATGAAAGTTATATAAATGTCCTGGCAAATATTCCAATCGCTCTAAATCTTCACGCATAGAATTTTTTGCAAATTCACGGAGTCCTGGATCTGCGGCGCAAGCATTTAATGTGTATGGCGCATGTCCTAATAATTTACCAAATTGATGCTCTTTTAGGAATGCATCTAAGGCTTTCATATCTGCTTCGTCAAAGGCACGTGCCTTACCACCACGAGGATTTCTCGTAAAATATTGAAATGTATTGGCACCAATAGACAGTGCCTCTTTTCCCATATGTAAATATCCTTTGCTAATGGATAAATGACATCCAATTGTTAATTGACTCATGTATAACTCCTTATTACTAATATTCTGTATAATTAACTCTAATCTCTACCATATTGTAAACTGTGTTCTTATTAACTTCTATCTCTACAAAGCATTTCCTGTACTAGCACACCTACATGGTTTCATCTTTATGACACACTATTCTACTAGTAAGTATATCATGAGCCAATAAGACTTATATAGATATAAAAATAAGGGATAATTGTTTATTATAAGCAATTATCCCTTATTGAGCTGTTTCTAATCTAAGACTAGACGGTTTCCATTACTAATTAATGTGAGCTTTTACGCAAACATTCTGGACAAATGCCTTCAAAAGACACATGAAGTCCTGTAATTTCATATTCACTGTGGCGTGCCACTTCTTCTCTTAGACAATTGACTTGTACATCATGTAAATCGTTAATGCGATTACACATTGTACAACGTACGTGCGGATGATTTCTTGTATCCCAATCATATCGGCTACAATCATCGCCCAAGTCTAAGACACGAACTATACCAATGCGTTCAAAAATCTCCATCGTTTTATATACAGTTGCCAAGCTCATACTTGGATGGTCTTCCCGTAAACTTTGGTAGATCATTTCCGCAGTGGGATGGTTGTTTTCTGCGTAAAGAACATTATAAATAGCAATACGCTGTGGCGTTACTTTATAACCTTCTTCTCGCAATTTTTGTGCAATATCCATAACGCACATCCTTTCCACTTGGAAGCAAAACTGTGAGATTAAAACACTGTAACTCTATTAATATTATATCAGAAAGTTCATTCCCAAACAATAATCAGAATTCGTTAATTTTAAATATCGTCTCTTGACAAAATTAATCTTTAAAATATGGTTTGAAACCGCTACCTTGATGTTTTTGTTGTTTTTGTCCATCACGGGAACGGCGTTCTCCGCTATTGGAACGTTGATTACGGTCACGACTAGAGCGTCTTCTATCTCCATCACGGCGGTCATCACGACGTCGACCATCTCTACGACGATCGTCACGGCGACGGCCATCACGACGTCCACCGTCACGTCGACGACGCACGCGAAGTGGCGCTTCTTCTGTGATGCTTACCGGTGTTGTGTCTGGCTCTTTTGTCAACAATTTCAAAGCAGCCGCTAATAAAGTAACAGAATCGATATCATTCAACAATTCTTCTGCACTAGAACGATAGCTTGCTAATTCTTCACGATTATCTGCTAAAGCAATTAACTTCTCTACTGCAATTTTTTGTTGTCCTTCTAATACTTCACCCAAGGATGGAGCTTTACGACGAGCAATCTTACGTTTTGTCAAACGTTCAATGGCATGTAAATGCTCAATTTCACGAGGGATAACAAATGTCATCGCTACGCCTGCTTTACCAGCACGACCAGTACGACCTACACGGTGTACATAGCTTTCAGGATCTTGTGGTAAATCATAGTTATATACATGTGTGACGCCGCTAATATCTAATCCACGAGCCGCTACGTCTGTCGCTACTAAGATATCGATAGTACCTTCACGGAATTGACGAATCACAGAGTCACGTTTTTGTTGGGACAAATCACCATGAATGCCTTCTGCCATGTAACCACGTTTTTTCAACGCTTCTGTTACTTCGTCTACACGGCGTTTTGTACGACCGAAGACAATTGCCAATTCTGGAGCTTGGATATCTAGCAAACGGCACAATACATCAAATTTTTGACGATCTTGTACTTCGATATAGTATTGCTCGATTAAATCCATTGTGACTTGTGTCGGTTTCATACGGATTAATGTTGGCTCTGTTAAATATGTTTCCGCTAATTCTTGGATTGCTTTTGGCATGGTAGCAGAGAACAATAATGTTTGACGTTCTTCTGGAACAGCTGTCAAAATTTTATTGATGTCATCTACGAAGCCCATGTTTAACATTTCATCTGCTTCATCCAAAATGACAACTTTTACATGGTCAAAAAAAATAGATTTACGTTCCATGTGGTCCATCAAACGACCAGGTGTTGCTACAATCACTTGTGGATGTTTTTTCAACATACGGAATTGACGCCCAATATCTTGTCCACCATAAATTGGCAAAGCTTGAATATTTGTATGTTGCGCCATTTTATTTAATTCTTCCGCCACTTGGATGGCTAACTCACGAGTCGGCGAAAGAATTAATACTTGTGGATCTTGGATCGTTGGATCCACTTGCTCCAACGCTGGGATACCAAAAGCAGCTGTTTTACCAGTACCAGTTTGTGCTTGACCAATCATGTCTTGACCAGACTTCGCCACTGGAATCGCTTCACGTTGAATCGGTGTAGGCTCTTCAAACCCCATGTCGTTTAAAGCTCGTAAAATGGGTTCGCTAATGTGTAAATCTTCAAATTTAATTTGCATATATAAAAGGGTCCTCCTTTAAAATCTTGTATATGTATCATGCGAATTAGTATATTATAACACAATTGAGATGTCCTTGTATACGAGAGTATGATAGAAATCGATAACTTTCAATGTAGTATGTGCTATCTTCTCCCTATTGTACTCCCTAGTATTTCATGGTATACTTTAACGGTATACATGCGCCTATAGCTCAGGGGATAGAGCGCCGGTCTCCGGAACCGGGTGCGCAGGTTCGATTCCTGCTAGGCGCACCATTGATATGACTGGATTCTCATAGTTGTTGAGAATCCATTTTTTGCATTTGAGCCCAATTTTGAGCCCAATTTGAATTTCCATAAAAACCGAACCCCCCAATGTTATATCTAATTCAGATACTATTGGGGGCTTATTACATTATCTTTTTTCTTATAATTGCTCTTTGATCAGATCTAATAAGGCATCACAGCTACGGCTTATATCATCATAGGTTTCGTCAAAATTTCCCGTATACCAAGGGTCCTTTACGTCTCGACTTTCTCCAACAAAGGCCATAGCCTTATACACCTTATGGTCAACATCATCATCGATAATGAGACGCAAGTTTCGTGCATTATTTTCATCCATAATAATGAGGTAATCAAAATTACGATAATCATCCATCGTCACTTGTCGGGCCTTGCGACGAGTATAAGGAATATCCATTTCATCTAATTTTTGTTTAGTTCCATAATGGGTATCGTTTCCTATCTCCTCACGAGATGTAGCTGCGGACTCAATATAAATAGAATTCGTTAAACCCGCCTTGTTAACGATATACTTCATATAAAACTCTGCCATCGTAGAGCGACAAATATTACCGTGACAGATGAATAAGACTTTTATCATACTGACCTCCTTACATACTAATAGTCCTTACAGCATACGCTATAAGGACTATTAGTGCAAGATGTAATTAGAAGTTATGTCGTACTCCCGCATCAATACGCCATGTATTGTCTATAGTAGCACCAAAATTTTTAGTGAATGTACCATATACATATGTACTTGGACGAACGCTCCAGGAGCCCCCAATTTCAGCATCAAGCCATGTATCTTTCAAATCAAGTTCTGTATGTACCGTTGGATTACCTGGTGCGGAATATGTCGTATTGACCTTACTAGAGAATTCATGAGCCAATGCGAGTTTTGCAAAGATGTTGGATGTTTCTGTTTCTCTGCCAATGCCAAATCCCAATCGACCTACTGCAGAGTTAACAGCATCAGCTTTCACATGCATAGATCCACCATTAACAATATTAGCATCATAGGATACGCCGTTCAAACGACCTACAATCAATTCTACACTAGGATCCATGTAGAAACCATGTTGTTTCTTAATACGTTTACCGTATTCAACACTGAAAGAGGTACCAAATGTATGATAATCACCATTCAATTGTTGTTTCTCTTCGAGGTAAAATTTGTAATTATTGGACAAGCGGTTTACACGAGCAATGACATCTAAGTAACTTCCATCATCATGTTGCTTGGTACCATATAATCCAATACCACTGATTTTACTGTCTCCATTACCAATACCATAAGAGTTGCTAGAGGTACTGTAATGTAGAGCGCCACCTAGAGTCCAACCATTGGATACCTTATGATCATACCCAATTTGTACACCATTATATCTCATATGAGCATCGGTACCCTCTGTCATTTTAGATTCGCCTCCGATGTATTTGGCCCATACACCATCATTCGTAGTAGCCAAACGAAGATCCCCTAAACGACGTTGTAAATCGTTCGTAGTATCACTCCAAGCCATCGCTGTAGAGACAAGAGCAGATTTCGTACTATTTACTACCGAAGATTCACTAGCATGTGTTACAGTCGCCATATCAGCAACAACAAGATTACCTTGTGCATCAAATGCATTTGTACCAAGTTCAATCATAGCAGCCGGTCTTGTAATACCTTCATTAACTTGAACGGCAGCAGCTAGTTTCTTATCATTCCCAGTATATTGTAATTTAGTGGCTAACGATTTCATTTCTGCACGATAACTTGCATCATCAGTCAAATTCTTAGCACTATCACCTTGTACAGTGATGTGGCTATGATCAGCAGCATGTTGGATAATGATTTGTCCATTGCCAGCTTCGCTCGCTGGCACACCTGTTTTATAATTAGCATTTACAAAACCGCTATAGTTTTGAATCGTAATAGGACGAGCATCGATAGGATGAATCATACCTGCTGCAGTTGGATTTGCACCACCTACAAGATTACGAACTTTACTGCCTTTATATAAGTACGCTGCATCATCTCCTGATGGACGTGGTTTTCTTGGTGTAGGTCGTTCCTTACCAATCCATTCATTATTCCAAGTAGCACCATTTTGTAAATATATATCGGCACCAGAATTATGCGGATTTTTATTACTTTCAGCATATTCATTTAACACAGCACCAGTAAGACTAGAGTTAGAGGTTGTAAAAGCTAGTCCGATATTTGCTGGCGCTTCATTAAGATTTGGATTCTCACCATAATCTTTATTAATTAACCCCACATTACCAACAGCTACTAAATCCTTCATACCTGGGTGTTTACCATCGGTACCTGCATTCACATATACATCGCCCTCCTCTGCCACAACAGAATAGGTATCTGATGTTTTAAGAGGATAGGTTATAATACGACCACCGCCATCAACGATAATATGGCCTCGGTGATTTGCTTGCAATCCTACCCCCACAGCGTCAATATCTACATTGCCTTTCACATGAATATTGCTATCACCATAGTCTCTGTCAGGATTATCGTTATGATGTGGCACCTTACCACCAAGACCAGCATAGACAGCACTCATATAATAATGCCCCAAATCTTTTTTATCTGCTGGTGCATCATTTTTTAATCGTACAATAAGATCTTTATCTATAGTCAATTGAGATCCAAATACAGTATAAATCCCTGTTACATTTTTAGATTTACCTGTGTCCATTAAGCTTTTACCATGTACATTTACGGTTAACGTATCTTCTATATGTTTAACCGCAGGTTCCGTTTGCTTTTGATCGCCCAACGATAAACCAATTAAGTTTTCTGCTTTATCACTATACTTAGTAATATCTGTAGCCATTACGGAATAAGCCATTCCTGTTACTACTAATGCAGCCATTACTGCTGATACATGACGTGTAATTTTCATAAAGACCTCCACAACCAACAATAGATATCAATAATAGATATCAATAAATTACCATCATTATACATTGTTATTTGTACTTCGTACATACTTATATACCTATAAATACGCTATTATGCATACTTTATATAGTAAAGCATTATTATGTTAATTAGTTATAATTGATAAAATTATCATAAATACTGAAACTCTAAAACACTATGTAGAGATACAACCCCCAATAATCATATCACTGGATTCTCAGCCTTTTTAAGAATCCATTTTTACATTTGCTTCTAATTTTGAGCCCAATTTGAATTTTTTCTTGCCAAACTTAAATAAAAGGAGTATACTAAACGCAATTATTGAAAGAAAGGAGTCACTACAATGATGAACCAAATCAATCTAGCTACAACAAATGCAAATACATTTTATTGGTTCTTTATCCACACTGCGGGTAAAGGACTATTTGAGCTACACTAATTTAGGTATCATCACTGAGTGGCTTTAAATAGTGATAAGGGCTACCCGTACTAGGTATAGGCGGGTAGCCCTTTTTGTATATCTTCCTATACCACCACTCACGAATACCTACACACATACGATTTAATTTAGGAGGACATTATGATTATTCGATTACATACTACAGCAACAGAAACACAAATTACAGAATTACGTCAACAATTAGAGGCCACTGGCGTTACATTACATCCAGTACATGGAGAGCAACAAGATATCATCGGTTTAATCGGTGATACATCTCGTGTAGACTTACGTGCCATTGAATCTCTTCCTTACGTAGAAAAGGTAATGCGTATCCAAGAGCCTTTCAAAAAAGCAAATCGTAAATTCCACCCACAAGACACAGTAGTCACTGTAGGTGATGCTAAAATTGGTGGCGGTCACTTCGCTATCATCGCAGGCCCTTGCTCTGTAGAAACACCAGAACAAGTCATCGAAGTAGCGAAAGCCGTGAAAGCTGCCGGTGCTGGCATTCTTCGTGGTGGTGCTTTCAAACCTCGTACATCTCCTTACTCTTTCCAAGGCATGGGACCAAGTGGCTTAGCGTTACTAGAAGAGGCAAAAAAGGAAACTGGTCTACCGATTGTGTCAGAAGTGATGGATATCTCCCAATTGGAATACTTCGACAATGTAGATATGCTACAAATCGGCGCTCGTAATATGCAAAACTTCAACCTTTTAAAAGAAGTAGGTAAATTACGTAAACCAATCTTATTAAAACGTGGTCTATGCGCTACTTACGAAGAATGGTTAATGGCTGCGGAATACATCATGAGCGAAGGGAATGAGCAAATCGTCCTTTGCGAGCGCGGTATCCGCACATTTGAAACACGTACACGTAATACATTAGATGTAACCGCTATTCCAATGATGCACGAGTTGTCCCACTTGCCAATCATCATGGACCCTAGCCATGCAGCTGGCATGAGCCGTGTAGTTCCATCTTTATCCTTAGCCTCTGTTGGTGGCGGCGCTGATGGTTTAATGATTGAAGTGCACAACAATCCTGAAAAAGCATTATGCGATGGTCCACAATCCTTACGTCCAGATCAATTTGTCACTTTGGCTAGCCAAGTGTTCACTCTTCGTGATGCATTAGGTCATAAATAGGTTACACCTATGGATACGATTCATATTCAAGCCTCCACTGATTACGATGTGATTATCGAACGAAATAGCTTACCTCGCATAGCTGAGTTCTTGCAAGCTATCAAACCAGCTTGTTCCGTCATGATTGTCACTGACGACAATGTGGGCCCTCTCTATGCATCTACAGTTTCTAAATCTCTAGAAACAGCTGGCTACACCGTTCATACCTACACATTCCCTCATGGTGAAAGTGAAAAGAACGGGCATCGTCTCATGGACCTTATGGAAACATTAGGACAAGCAAAGCTAACTCGTAAAGACCTAATCATCGCCTTAGGTGGTGGCGTCGTCGGCGACCTTGCGGGGTTCGCTGCTGCTACCTTTTTACGGGGTATCGATTATGTACAAATACCTACATCCTTGTTGGCGGCTGTGGATTCCTCTGTAGGCGGTAAAACAGCGGTTAACCTAGACTGCGGTAAAAATTTATGGGGCGCTTTCAAACAACCCATCCTTGTCCTCTGCGATCCAGAAACACTGTCTACCTTACCAAAGGAAGAATGGATTAATGGATGTGGTGAAATCATTAAATACGGTTTCTTAGGACATCCCGAGTTGTTGGATCAACTTCGTGAACGACCACTGTTACAACATCCGAAAGATGTAGATACTATCATCACTCAATGTGTGCGTATCAAAGCTTATGTAGTAGAAGTCGATGAAAAGGAAAGTGGTCTTCGTGCGACCTTGAACTTAGGTCACACCTTTGGCCATGGCATCGAACATGGTAGTGCTTTCACCATCCCTCACGGTAATGCGGTGGCATTAGGATTACTCATTATGGCAAGAGGCGCCGTAGCCCACGAAGAACTAGACCCTACCATTATTGCTTGTATTGAACAGTTGCTAATAGCCCATGAATTACCCACCTCAACGACGATTTCAAGAGATCTTATCTTAGAAGAAGCCAGTCATGACAAAAAAGCTTCTGGTTCTTCCATTACCATCGTGGTTCCTACGGGTTATGGCACATCGGTGCTAAAAAAAGTGAAGTTCGAGGAACTCGCCGCATACTGCATTTTATAAGTATCGTAACTAATATTCCATAGTAAATACATACTGTAATACTAATTACTTTTTATAGTTGTGGTTTTAATTATCACATTGTATTAAGATGCCCAAATAGAAGAAAGGACTCCTATGCAACATGTTTCTAATGTGCCCTTATCCGGCACAATCCCATCCATACCCGCTAAGGCCCACGCCCATCGGGCACTCATTGCAGCTGCCCTTGCTGCGAGTCCTAGCACCATTTTAATTTCCCACTCTTCTAAGGACATTGATGCTACCATGGATTCTTTACGTGCTTTGGGTGCCACCATCACCTATGAACATGGTGTGGCTCATGTAACACCTAATCCTGCGCCTAGTATAGGTCAAGTATTGCCCCACGAATCAGGCACGACCTTACGCTTACTTTTACCAGTGTCCGCCTCTATTTGCGACACTGTGAAAGTCGATGCCAAAGGGCGTTTACCAGAACGACCACTAGAACCATTGCTGAGCGAAATGAAAGACCATGGCGTGTCCTTTTCTCAAGACGCACCCCCTTTCACTATGACTGGTCGCCTACAAGGTGGTACCTTCTCCATGACAGGGACCGTAAGTTCTCAATTCTTTTCCGGTCTTCTTTTAGCGGCACCACAGTTAGGACACACCACCGTGAATTGCACAAGTCCCTTACAATCGAAAGACTATGTGACATTAACCATAGAAACCATGAAAAACTTTGGTGTACACGTAATAGAAGGCTCCACCGAGGACGGGCATCCAAGTTTTACTATTGAAGAAAACCAACATTTTCACGGCAATGAGCAATACCCCATTGAAGGAGATTGGTCTAATGGCGCTATTTGGTTGGTAGCTGCCGCTATGACAGGTCAATCTATCTCTGTCACAGGATTGCGACCTGATTCTGTACAAGCAGATAAACGGATTCTTTCCATTTTAGAAAGTGCTGGTGTTACTTGTATTTGGAATGGTACTACTGTCACGGTTACTGGCAAAGCACATCAGCCAATCCATGTGAATTTAGAACAAATGCCAGATCTATTACCGATTCTATCTAGCTTAGCTTGCTCCATAGAAGGCGAATCTTCTTTCATCAATGGGGCACGCCTGCGGTTAAAAGAATCGGACCGTTTAGAAGCGGTAGCACAGTTAGTTCGTGATTCTGGCGATACTGTTCGCATGGAAGGAGATAGTCTATATATTACGGGAACAGGCACTCTTACGGGAGGCACTGTAAACTGTGTAAACGACCATCGTCTCGTCATGGCTGGTGCATTAAATGCACTCATCGCAACTTCCCCGATGATTTTGAAAGACAGCGAAGCCATCAGCAAGTCGTACCCTCATTTCTTTACAGATTGGAAATTGTTAGGCGGCAAAACTCATAGAATATAAAAGTTGTAGATAATTTGCTATCACATGACAAACAATACATCTTCTAACTAATCTATTATCGAAAAGCGTATGTTATATATTTTAATTTTTTATGCGATTTTCTTAATCATCACATGTTACTATGGTAGAATTCGTATCTATTAGCATGTAAATAGTAACCATTACACTGTATCTATCACACAAAAAGGAGTAATTATGGCATCCTATTTCGGTCGTACTGTGAGAGTTTCCACCTTCGGAGCCTCTCATGGTCAAGCTATTGGCGGAGTTGTAGACGGACTTCCTTGCGGTTTTCCGGTCAACCTAGAAGCTTTGCAAGCCTTCCTAAACCGACGGGCTCCAGGGCAGCATCAATTACAAACACAACGAAAAGAAGCAGATATCCCTGAGTTTCAAGCAGGTATTGTAGAAGGCAGATTGAGCGGGTCTCCTTTGGCTTTTACGATTCAAAATACATCTCAACGAAGTGGCGATTACAATAATCTACGAGATATACCACGCCCATCCCATGCGGATTACACCGCTCGCATGCGCTATGGCGAGTATGTGGATATGCGTGGAGGCGGTCATTTCTCTGCTCGTATTACCGCCCCTGTATGCGTAGCTGGTGGCATTGCCATACAACTGTTGGAATCCATCGGCATTCATGTACGAGCGCACTTAGCACAAGTGGGTACCGTCCAAGATGCACAGGTCGATTATACGAATCCACCCATGAACAAGCTTGCTAGTATCAGCACAGAAGTGGTTCCTATGCTAGACCGTGTGCAACGCCATACAGCAGAGCAACTCGTATTGGAGTTAAAAACATCCGGCGATTCCACTGGTGGCATTGTAGAAGTATTTGCCACCGGTTTACCGGTTGGCATGGGGAATCCCAATTATGACGGCATTGAAAATCGCTTAGGCGCCACACTCTTTGGTATGCCTGCGGTGAAAGGTATTTCCTTCGGCTCTGGTTTCCCTGGCTGTGCCTCCCGTGGAAGTGAGCAAAACGATCCTTTCATCATCACCGATGAAGGTATTCGTACAGAGAAGAATAACAGCGGTGGCATCCAGGGCGGTATCACCAATGGTATGCCTCTTGTCATGCAGGTGGGTATCAAACCGACACCGTCTATTTATCATAATCAACACTCTGTGTCCCTCAGTAACCACAGTGCGGAAGTGTTACAAATTCAAGGTCGCCATGACCCTTGCGTAGCGCTCCGTGCCGTACCTGTGGTAGAAGCCTTGACAGCTCTTGTCCTCTTAGATTTTGTATTGGAACATAACCCACATGCATTCCGTCATTTCAGTCATCGTACGTTGGAGGTGTAAATGTTTGGATTATTAGGCCGCACCTTGGGCCACACTTATTCCCCCATGATTCACAGTGCTTTAGGGAATCCACAATATACTATCTTTGAAGTAGAACCAGAGGATGTACAATCCTTTTTGCAACGTCCTGATTTGCAAGGTTTGAACATTACCATTCCTTACAAAGTAGATGCCATGCACGCTTGCGACCATCTTAGCGACCTTGCGAAAGCCATCGGTTGCGTTAACACCATGGTGCGTCAAGCAGATGGAACCTGGTATGGCACGAATACCGACTATGACGGATTCTTAGCCACCCTCGCTTGGGCTCACATTGACGTCACAGACAAACATTGTGTCATCCTTGGGGACGGCGCTTCCTCTCAAACGGTTCACGTCGCCTTAGACCGATTGGGGGCTAAATCTATTACTCATATCAGTCGTCATGCAGAACCTACCTATGAAAGTATCCACCACTTTCACGAAACAACACAGATTATTATTAACTGTACACCTGTAGGCATGTATCCGCACTGTCCGAATCAAAGTATTCAGTTAGCACCGTTTAAGCGCTTAGAGGGCGTTATCGACTTGGTGTACAATCCCCATCGTACAGGAATTTTGTTAGAGGCGGAAAACCTCGGCATTCCTCATGTGAATGGACTCATCTTCTTGTTAGCTCAAGCCATTGCGGCGAGCACTTTATTTTTACATCGTACCTATGATGAAAGTATTCTTTCAGACCTATACAAGCAATTCCGCCGAGACCAAGAAAACATTGTTCTTGTCGGCATGCCTGGGTCTGGTAAAACTACCATCGGTGAAGCATTAGCAACACTAACAGAACGAACACTTGTCGACATAGACCATCGCATTACCGAGGAAGTCGGTTCCATTAGTGAGTATATTTTGACTCACGGTGAACCTGCATTCCGTGCTATAGAGTCCAAGATTATCGGAGATGTAGGCAAACAAAATGGGCTCATCATCTCTACAGGTGGCGGTGCTGTTACTATACAAAAAAACTATGCACCCTTAAGACAAAATGGACGTATCTATGAAATCTATCGTCCTTTAGAAGAATTAGATACCGCAGGACGTGTTCTTTCCTCGGGTGGTATAGAACGATTGCAACAATTGTACACAGAACGAGCTCCTCTGTATGAAAAATTCCGACAAGTACAAGTTGAAAATATGGGAACACCTGAAAACGTGGCTCAACGTATTCTAGAGGACTTACATAATCATCTGGTATAATTTGCTATCCATATCTATACTGTATTAGTTTCTTCCTATAATTCTCATCAATAGAGCCATTCAAGCTTGCTTACTATTAGATAGTTTTCATAAAACTATCTGCATCCTATCACATTAAATGTATACCATCATCTCTAGCCTTGAAAAACAACATATACATGTATGTGAATATGTTTTTAAGTATACTTGAAAATATTACATATAGTTTTCGGCTTTCATAGGTGTTTCTTAGAGTCCCGTGAAAGCCTTTTTACCGCCTAACCATACTATTATTTTACTAGTAGATAATTGACATTCTATAGAAAATAGTTTACTATTATCAAATATAAAAGTTTATATTGCATTAAGGAGGTTTTACTATGACGGACTCGCAACAAGAGTTAAAGCGTGGTCTTAAAAATCGCCACGTTCAATTATTAGCCATCGGTGGTGCCATCGGCACAGGTTTATTCCTTGGCTCTGGGCGATCTATTAGTTTAGCGGGCCCCTCTATCCTCCTCACGTATCTGATTACAGGTATTATCTGTTTCTTTATGATGCGTGCCTTAGGAGAGTTATTGCTTTCCAATTTAGATCACCATTCTTTCATTGACTTTGTAGAAGAATATTTAGGTGATCGAGCTGCCTTCATCACAGGTTGGACCTATTGGTTCTGTTGGCTTTCACTAGCTATGGCAGACTTAACTGCGGTAGGCTTGTACATGCAATACTGGATCCCTTGGATGCCCCAATGGATTCCAGCCCTCGTTGTACTGGCAGTCTTACTAATTATGAATTTAACAGCCGTAAAACATTTTGGTGAAATGGAGTTCTGGTTCGCATTAATAAAAGTTATTGCCATCGTATCACTCATCATCATTGGTCTTATTATGATCCTTACAGGATTCACTACCAATGCGGGGGCAGCGGCCTTTGCGAATCTTTGGAATTACGGCGGTTGGTTCCCAAATGGGGCGATGGGCTTCATCCTGTCTTTCCAGATGGTAGTATTTGCTTTCACAGGTATTGAATTGGTAGGTCTTACAGCTGGGGAAACAGAAAATCCAAAAAAAGTTATCCCTATGGCTATCAACAATATTCCATTGCGAATCATTCTATTCTATATCGGATCCCTTGCCATCATCATGAGTATTTACCCATGGATTGCAGTAGACCCAAATTCTAGCCCCTTCGTGGCTGTATTTAATGCAGTGGGCATCCTGGCTGCTGCGAGCATCGTAAACTTCGTTGTTCTAACATCCGCAGCCTCTGCTACAAACTCGGGCATCTTCTCCACGAGCCGTATGATTTACGCATTATCCAAACGTGGACATGCGCCGAGCCGAATGAAACGCTTGACGAACCATGCCGTACCGTATCAGGCAACACTATTCTCCGCTGCGGCCTTACTATTTACCGTAGTCTTGAACTATGTCATGCCTGAAAGCGTATTCATCATGATTACATCCATCTCCACATTCTGCTTTATCTATATTTGGGCCATCATCGTCGTATGCCATCTGAAATATCGTAAACAGCAACCAGAGTTGGCGAAACAGTCTACCTTTAAAATGCCATTGTACCCATTCATGAACTACCTGATCCTAGCGTTCTTCGTATTCATCTTAGTGGTACTAGCATTACAAAGCGACACACGCATCGCCCTCATGTTTACACCATTCTGGTTTATTCTACTATGGGCATTCTACTCCATGTTAGGACCTAGCGAAGACGACGAAACAACAACAAAATAAATAAAAAGGTGTGACCATACGTCACACCTTTATCTTTTCCACAAAATGTGGTATACTATACGTAACAAAAAGAAGGGCCACCAACGTGTCGAAGGCGTTAGGCTCATCTCTGGAATATTGGAAATGAATTTAGCCTAACGTGTTGAGGTCTGCCAACCTCTTTGCGTTAGGCTTTTTCATTAATTATTTCAAGATTATTTGAACAAATCAATGATTTGTACTAATAAGTCTAAAATTAAAATCGTTAAATAGATTTTTTCAAACTTTGTCATAGTACCACCTCCTCCTATATTTAGGAAGAGACGAGCCCAACTCACGTTGGTGATCCTTCTATATTTTCATTATAGCATAAAATATACAAAACGTTATCTTTTAAAAGATATTTTTCAGAAAATAGACAATCTATCCATAAGAAATGCAGCACCAGCGTAGAATATCTTGTGGCGCCCTTATTGACTAAATCAAACAACACCAAAAACGAGCAACATATTCCGGAGCAACCCTAACCACTGTATCAGTTTGTGGAGGAATATGTTGCTCGTTTCCTTTGCTATATAAATAAGCACCACAAGATTTCATAACAAAACAAGTAACGCCCAAGTGTGGATGAGTTCTTTCCGTAGGGCATCAAAATCAATCTATGGAAGAAACGAGCAACCCATCATTTAGTATGCTATTAAGGATGGCGCCCTTGTGGCGTTTTTTATTACCCAAATGACACAAACACAAGAAGAGCACGGTGTGCCCCGAACAAACATTATGAAATACCGTTTGTGAGAGGTATACCGTGCTCTTCCCTTTGCTAGCTTAAATCCCGTACGCCACAGACTTCATAGAGAAACAAGCATCCATTCTCTCCTCGGCGCCCCACCTGTGAATGAGTTCTTTCCGTGAGGCATCAAAAATTAATCTATGCAAGAAACGAACAACCCATTATTTAGAGATCCTATTAAGGATGGTGCCCTTGTGGCATTTTTTATTACCCAAATGACACAAATACAAGAAGAGCACGACATATTCCGAAGCAAACCTAACCACTGTATCAGTTTGCGTAGGAATGTGTCGTGCTCTTTTCTTTATACTATTTACGCAAAACGCCACAAACTACATAGAATTACAAGTATCCATTCTCTCCTCGGCGCTCCACCTGTGGATGAGTTCTTTCTGTGAGGCATCAAAATTAATCTATGCAAAAAACGAGCAACATATTCCGGAGCAAACCTACCGTAGGATCAGTTTGTGGAGGAATGTGTTGCTCGTTTCCCCTAGCGTAAATTCCGCCGAAAGAACTCATACACAGCAAGCGCCGCTTTTTTGTTCATTCCCTCAACGTTCTCCAGTTCATGTAACTCCGCTACACGCATGGCATCTAAGTTTCCAAAATGCTTATACAGTGCTTTTCTTCGTTTCGGCCCTATGCCCTCTACATGATCTAGAACAGATTCTAAATTCCGCTTTCCACGTAATCTACGATGATAGGTGATGGCAAATCGATGCGCTTCATCACGAATTTGCTGTAGTAATTGTAATTCTGGTGTATGGTGTTCCAGAATAATACTTTCCGATTCTCCTTCTATGAATACTTCTTCGATTCGTTTTGCCAAAGATATGACGGGAACATCGGTCACACCCATAGCCCGGATGACTGGTAACGCTGCATTTAATTGTCCTTTACCACCATCGATGATAATCAAATCTGGCATAGGCCAATCTTTTTCATTGCCATAGCGGCGTTCCATAATTTCCGCCATAGAGGCAAAGTCATCCGGCTTCCCTTGTACTGTTTTCAGCTTGAATCGGCGATACTCTCGTTTCGCTGGCTTTCCACCTTCAAAGACGACCATGGATGCCACCGTTTCTGCCCCCTGCATATGGGAAATATCGTAACATTCCATGCGCTCTGGCAATCGTGGTAAGTCTAGCACTTCCGCTAATTTTTTAACAGCACCACCGGACTTATCGAGAGTGTATTGCCACTGGCGACGGCGTTCTGCCAAGAAATTCTGCGCATTTTCCTCTGCCATCTTGATGAGGTCTTTTTTATAGCCTCGTTGTGGCACAGATACTTCTACTTGTTGCCCTTTCATAGAGGTGAACCATTCGCTAAACAGTTCACGGTCCACACTATCCATGGGCAATAGCAATTCTTTAGGAATGAATGTAGATCCTCCATAATACTGTTTAATGAACTCCGTCATCACCAGATCTGGACCATCCCCTTCATGTTGAACAAAGTAATTTTCTCGTCCCAACAGCCTACCACTGCGAATAAAAAACAGTTGAATACACGCCATAGGACCATCGATGGCCATGCCTAGTACATCCATATCACCTCGCTGTGTGACCATGCGCTGCTTTTCTTGTACTTTTTGGATACTCAACAAGTCATCACGATACTTAGCAGCTAGTTCAAACTCCAAATCTTCTGAAGCTTGCTCCATCTTGGACGTAATCTCTTGGATGACCTTAACTTGTTTCCCTTCAAAAAGAGCTACAATATCATCGATGTATTTACGATAGGATTCTACCGTTACATACTTCATACAAGGCCCTTCACAATAGTGCATATGATATTGCAAACAAGGTCTTTCTACTTTCATACTTTTACAAGTGCGCAGTGGATAGTAAGAACGCAAAATACGCAGCACATGGTGCACTGCTGTCACATCTGTGAAAGGTCCAAAATACTTCGCACCATCTCGTTCTAAACGACGAGTCATAAAGAGGCGTGGAAAATCCTCTTGCACAGTGACTTTCACATAAGGATATGTCTTGTCATCGCGAAGCATAATATTGTATTTCGGATGATGTTCCTTAATTAATGTTGCCTCTAGGATAAGCGCTTCCATTTCCGTTTTCGTTTGGATTGTTTCCACATCCCAAGCACGGCGCATCATGGCGGTCACTTTCACAGAACGATTCACATCTTGTTGCACATAGGACCTCACTCGATTGCGCAGGTTGATAGCCTTCCCTACGTAGATGATTCGCTGGTACTTGTCACGCCATAAATATACTCCAGGCGTGGTCGGCAGATGACTGACCTTTTCAAGTATATACGCTTGCTGTTCCGCATCCCCCATCATCATGTCTTGTTGACGAGATAGCTTAAAGTTTACTTCTTCTGCTTGCAATTGTCTATCAATAGGATTCATGGTGTGTCCTCAGTAGGCAACGGATGTTGTTCCATATAATTCCTAGTTTTCTCTAACACGGGGCCTAAGAATTTACCAGTGTAACTTTCAGGTAAAGCAGCAATCTCCTCAGGGGTGCCAGTGCCCACAATGGTACCGCCTCGGAAACCGCCTTCTGGACCTAAGTCAATAATATGATCCGCCGTTTTAATGACATCTAAATTATGCTCGATGACCACTACTGTATCCCCACCATCGGTAAGTTTTTGCAACACCTCTAGCAATTTACGAATATCTTCCACATGAAGGCCCGTAGTCGGTTCATCTAGGATATATAAGGTTTTTCCCGTGCTGCGACGAGCCAGTTCAGTAGCTAACTTCACACGTTGCGCTTCACCACCAGATAAAGTCGTCGCCGCTTGGCCTAAGCGAATATATCCTAAACCCACTTCTTGCAAGGTTACCAATTTACGGTGAATTTTTGGGATCGCACTAAAGAAGTCTACCGCTTCATCCACAACCATATCCAATACATCGGCAATGCTTTTCCCTTTGTATTTCACTTCCATGGTCTCTCGGTTATATCGAGTTCCTTTACATACTTCACACGGTACATATACATCTGGCAAGAAATGCATTTCAATTTTGATGATACCATCCCCACGGCACGCCTCACAGCGACCGCCTTTGACGTTAAAGCTGAATCGCCCCGCTTTATAGCCACGGATCTTCGCTTCATTTGTTTGGCTATACAGCTCGCGGATCGCATCGAATACACCTGTGTAGGTGGCTGGATTCGAGCGTGGTGTTCGACCAATGGGACTTTGGTCTATATTAATAATTTTATCCACATACTCTAAACCGCGAATCTCCTTATGGGCTCCTACCTTATGATGACTTCTGTAAAGTGCATTAGCTACACCTTTATATAAAATCTCATTAATTAGTGTGGATTTACCAGACCCACTGACTCCTGTCACAACAGTGAACAATCCGATAGGGAACTTCACATTCACTTGTTTCAAGTTGTTCTCTTTAGCACCACGGATTTCTAAGCAAGCTTTCGTAGGTTTTCTTCGTTCATTTGGTAATGGAATATATTTTTGACCACTTAAGTATTGACCGGTAATGGATTCTTTTACAGCCATTACCTCTGGCACTGTACCTTGCGCCACGATTTGACCACCATGTTCACCGGCGGCTGGTCCAATATCTACCAAATAATCCGCCGCTAGCATCGTATCTTCATCGTGTTCTACCACGAGTAAGGTATTGCCTAAGTCGCGCAAGCCTTTCAGTGTTTCAATTAACCGATCATTATCTCGTTGATGCAGACCAATAGATGGTTCATCTAAAATATATAAAACCCCAACGAGGCCCGAACCAATTTGTGTAGCCAACCGAATGCGCTGTGCTTCCCCACCAGATAAGGTACCAGCACTACGATTCATCGTCAAATAATCTAAGCCTACATTATTCAGGAATCCTAAACGAGCATTGATTTCCTTTAAAATTTGAGCACCAATGAAAGCCTCTCGTTCCGTCAACTGTAGATTACCAAAATAGTTCACCGCTTCACTAATTGTTAGCTGTGTCACTTCATCTATATTTTTATCCCCTACACGGATGGCAAGGGATTCCGGTTTCAAACGGGCTCCCTTACAAGCTGTACATGGTTTAATAGACATATAGGATTCAAACTCTTCTCGCATGCTATCTGTAGTGGCCTCTGCATGACGACGTTTCACCATTGGCAAAATGCCTTCATATTCGGTGTGGAATGTTTTGACCTCACCACGCATATTTTCATAATCGAAGGTCACTTTCTCAGTGCTACCATACATGACTTCTTTTTGTAAGGCTGTAGGTAGTTCCGAAAAATTAGCATCTAATGTATACCCATGAACTTTCAACAAGCCCTCTAATTGGCGCATGAACCACGCATTCGGATTGGAGCTTAAAGGCGCTACGGCACCATCTGCAAAGGATACGGTCGGATCAGGAATCACTCGATCCTCATCTACCTCCATAGTGCTACCTAGACCCAAACAGGATGGACAGGCACCAAATGGACTGTTAAAAGAAAACATACGAGGTTCAATTTCCGGCAAAGAAATATGTCCATTCGGACATGTAAAATGAACACTAAATTGGTGAGCCGGTCCATCTACCTCTTGGATAATGACAAAACCTTCTCCATGATGTATAGCCGTTTCTAAAGAGTCCGTCAAACGACTTTCTAATCCTTCTTTTATAACAAGACGGTCCACGACGATTTCAATGGTATGTTTTTTATTTTTATCTAAGGAAATTTCTTCCTCAAAAGTATGTATCTCTCCATTGATGCGAACACGAGCAAAGCCATTTTTACGAATTTGTTCCAACACTTTTTCATGGCGCCCTTTTTTACCTCGTACCACGGGAGCCATGACCATAATTTTAGTGCGTTCTGGCAATTTCATAACCAAATCTGTAATTTGCTCAATCGTCTGTTGGGCAATCTCTTCTCCACAAGTAGGGCAGTACGCACGACCGATACGGGCAAATAATAATCGCAAATAGTCATAAATTTCTGTCACTGTTCCCACCGTAGAACGAGGGTTGCGGCTCGTTGTCTTTTGGTCGATGGATATAGCCGGTGAAAGCCCTTCAATGTAATCTACATCAGGTTTATCCATTTGCCCTAAGAACTGACGAGCATAAGCAGACAAGGACTCTACATATCTGCGTTGTCCTTCTGCATAAATCGTATCAAAGGCTAGGGATGACTTACCGGACCCACTTAAGCCTGTTAATACGATGAATTGATTTCTTGGTAGAGCCACGTCAATGTTCTTCAAATTATGCTGACGGGCTCCTTTTATAATTAATTGATCTTTCAAAATATCTCCTATTCTTCGTTCATATCTGACCACAATTGGCGCAATCGACCTAATTCATCACGCAACTCCGCAGCTCGTTCAAATTCTAATTGTTTCGCCGCTGCTTTCATGAGGCGTGTGGTCTCTTCAATGGCATTGAACACCTCTTCTTTCGTTTCGTATTGCGATTTCGGTAAAAGTGGCTCAACCGCTTCTGCCACCACTTCTGTCGGTGCAGTACTATCATAGACCACAGGACTATCTGCTTTAGGCTTGCGTCCTTTTTTAGGTGCAGCAGCTTCGCCTTCTACTTTGGTCAATTCAATTAAGTCTTTCACTTCTTTGCGCACAGTACGAGGTGTGATGCCATGTTCTGTGTTGTACGACTCTTGCAAGGCACGACGGCGTTCAGTTTCATCTATAGCTCGTTGCATAGAACCCGTGATGCGGTCTGCATACATAATAACTTTCCCTTTTTCATTACGAGCTGCACGGCCTATAGTCTGAATCAAGGATGTATCACTGCGCAAGAAACCTTCCTTATCTGCATCTAGAATAGCCACTAAGGACACTTCTGGCATGTCTAAGCCTTCTCGTAACAAGTTAATCCCTACGAGAACGTCAAAGACACCAGCCCGTAAATCACGGATAATGTCGGCACGCTCAATGGTAGCAATATCGGAATGTAAATAGCGCACACGAATGCCCATCTCTTTCAGATAATTCGTTAAATCTTCTGCCATTTTTTTCGTCAACGTAGTGACCAACACCCGTTCATCCGACTTCGCCCGCTCTTTAATTTCCCCTAGTAAATCATCCATTTGCCCTTTGATAGGGCGAATCTCAATGATAGGATCTAATAATCCAGTAGGTCGGATAATTTGCTCTGCTACATTAGTTTGTACTTCCATTTCATAAGGACCTGGCGTAGCAGATACGTAAACAATTTGGTTAATGCGCTCCACAAACTCTTCAAATTTTAAAGGCCGATTATCTGCCGCCGACGGTAAGCGGAATCCGTAATCGATCAAATTATGTTTCCGTGCTTGGTCACCATTGTACATAGCACGAATTTGTGGCAATGTAACATGAGATTCATCAATGATGATCAAGAAATCATCTGTGAAGTAGTCGATGAGGGTCATCGGCGCTTCCCCTGGTTGACGGTTAGACAACAGGCGTGAGTAATTTTCAATCCCCGAGCAATAGCCCATTTCCTGCATCATTTCAATGTCATATCGTGTTCGTTGTTCCAATCGTTGTGCTTCTAATAGACGACCGTTTTCATTAAAGTATGCCAAACGCTCAGCCAACTCTGTTTCAATACGACCGATAGCAAGGTCTAACTTTTCTTTCGTCGTTACATAGTGAGAGGCTGGATAGATGGCCACGTGTTTCCGTTCTACAATCACATCCCCTGTAAGCACATCAATTTCCACTAAGCGATCGATTTCATCGCCGAACATTTCTACCCGAATGGCTCTTTCACTAGTGCCGGCAGGGAAAATCTCTAGCGTATCCCCTTGCACTCGGAAGGTACCACGCACAAAGTTCATATCGTTTCGAGTGTATTGGATAGACACCAATTTGCGAAGAATGTCATCACGGCTATATTCCTGACCTTGTCGCAGAGATACACAGAGGGTACTATAATCCTCTGGGTCCCCTAAGCCATAAATACAGCTAACAGAGGCGACGATAATAACATCTTTCCGTTCAAATAAGTTCATTGTCGCCGAGTGGCGCAACTTATCAATTTCTTCATTGATGGATGCATCTTTTTCAATATATGTATCGGTAGAGGCAATGTACGCCTCTGGTTGGTAATAATCGTAATAGGACACGAAGTATTCCACTGCGTTCTTAGGAAAAAAGCTCTTGAACTCGCTAGCCAATTGGGCCGCCAATGTTTTATTGTGGGCGATAATCAAGGTCGGCTTTTGCACAGCCTCGATGAACTTTGCCATAGTATATGTTTTTCCCGTGCCCGTAGCACCTAATAATACCTGTGCCCATTCCCCTCGTTCAATGCCTTCCGCCAAGGACTCGATAGCCTTTGGTTGGTCTCCCATGGGGGAGTACGGCGCCTCTACTTGAAAGGGTATGCCTTCTTCAGGAAAATGATGCAATCCGCTCATAGTCCCTCCTTATATCTTCTATATCTGTTAACGTGAAAGTTCACTGTCAATTCTATATCTAGTAACTTCTATATTATACCATGAATGTCCATATTATTGTACTGTATGTTCGATACAAATACTATATATACCAATCACCTATGCTCATTAGAAAGCATCCGTTTTGATTTTCTACTATCTGTTAGATTGTTTATATAATCATAAGTATTCTTACTATAATTTTCTGAACTTTAACTAATACGTATATCGAGTATACAAAAAGAAAAGCTGAATCTAAGATCCAACTTTTCTCTCACTGTCTACTATAGTATTGTAATAGTATGTATATCCGAGCCCTACAGTACCTTTACTACAGACTAAGCCCTATTAGCATTGCCCTATCAATAGGCGCTAGATATCTATCCCTTGCCACGTATACGTCGCAATTCTTCTTCTGTAATTGGCGTATCTCCTTGTAAGGTTTGTGTAGCTGTGTCATCCCCCTCTAGCATTTCGATGGAGATCGCAATCCCATGATCCGATAAAAGATGCCTTTCATCACCATGGTCATGTTCTAAGGATAGTTTCATATTCTCAGCGATACGATGGACAAAGCTCCATTGCTCATCCGTATAACTTTCAATACGGCTAGCAATTTCCTTCCAATTACTCAAAAGCAATCGTGTGAGGGGACGATATAAATCACCACCTACAAATTCCATAATATCTACGGCGCATTCAAGGCTGTCCCCATCAATACCATAGCCATTCATTTCATTTTGGTCCACAACGTATTCATATAATTGTTTTCTAGTCATGGCCATTATTCTCCCTTGTCAAAAAGGGCATTAGCAAATTCTTTCGCATTGAAAGGACGCAAATCATCTATTTGCTCACCTACGCCAATCCAACGCACAGGAACACCTAATTCTTCTTTAATAGAGATAACTACACCACCTTTAGCAGTACCATCTAATTTGGTCACTACAATTCCTGTCACAGGTACTGCTTCACCAAATAATTTTGCTTGGCTCACTGCATTTTGACCTGTAGTGCCATCTAAGACTAATAAGGTTTGATGCGGAGCACCTGGAATTTGTTTGTCTGCTACACGACCAATTTTTTTCAACTCTTCCATAAGGTTTACTTTTGTGTGCAAACGACCTGCTGTATCTACGATGACTAAGTCTGCTTCTTTAGCAATGGCTGATGCACAGGCATCAAACACAACTGCTGCTGGATCAGCACCTTCCTTATGTTTGACAATTGATACACCTACACGATCTGCCCAAATGGATAATTGTTCAGATGCAGCGGCACGGAATGTATCCCCTGCTGCAATAATCACTTTTTTGCCTTGTTCCGCATAGTAATGGGCTAACTTAGCAATAGTCGTCGTTTTACCAACACCATTGACACCTACAACCAAGATCACTTCTGGTTTATGGAGCTCCAACACTTCTTCTTGAGCGCCTAACATTTCTGTAATGCGTTCTTCCATGAAAGGCATGACTTCTCCAGTATTATTGATAATCCCTTCTGTGACGCCACGACGAATTTCTTTCATTAAATACGTCGTAGTTTTAGGACCTAAGTCGCCCGTCAACATGGTAGCTTCTAAATCATCGAGAAAATCATCATCGATTTCAGCATAACCGATAACGATAGTTTCCACTTTTTTTACAAAATTATTTTTTGTCTTTTCTAAACCCGATTTCACACGGTCAAAAAAACTAAATGCCATAATCGCTATCCTCCTTCACTTCATCAAAGGCCACGGTTAACAACCGGGATACCCCTCGTTCCACCATAGTCACCCCTTGTAAGACATGGGCTGATTCCATAGTCCGTTTCCGATGGGTCACCACAATAAATTGTGTGGCATCCCCTAAATTATGCAAATATTGGCTAAATCGTTCCACATTAGCATCATCTAAAGCGGCATCTACTTCGTCAAGTACACAGAATGGAGCTGGTCGATAATCTAGCAAAGCAAACAATAATGCAATGACTGTCAACGCTCGTTCCCCACCAGATAACAAGCTTAATTGCTGACGTTTCTTTCCTGGCGGTTGGATATAAAAGTCAATTCCACTTTCTAAAATTGATTCTGGATTGGATGCTACAATCTGCGCTGTACCGCCTCCAAACAATTGAGAGAATACATGTTGGAACTTCTCACGAATCTCTGTAAGAACTCCTTGCAATTGCTCAGACATAGCCCCATCAATTTCAGCGATAACACCTTCAAGTTGCTCTTTAGCTATCACCAAATCCTCTTTTTGCGCATGATAGAATGCTAGCTTTTCTTCCGCTTCTTCATATTCTGCAATGGCATTAGGATTGATCGCCCCTAGGCTTTCAATCTGTCTTGCCAAGTTCACCTGTTGTTGTTTCCACTCATTTACAGAGCCACCTAAGTGTATATTCTGTGCCTCTTGTTTAGTATACCCTAAAGCGCCTAATTGTTCCAATGCTTGTTCGCCTTGTAATTGATATTTTGTTAAGCCCTCTTGTAAGTCTACTAGTTTCTTCTGCACAATTCGTTGTCGCTGTTCTTTTTGATTTCGTTCTTCTTGTAATTGGTTTAATTGCAACTCCCAAGTGCGTACTTTGTCTTGGCCACCTTTACGAGATTCTCCAATGGTGATGACTCGTTTTTCTATAGCTTGTTTTTCTGATTCTAATGTTAAAACAGGTCCACCACCTAAGCGTATGACATCTTCACGTAATTGGCTAATTCGATGATCTAAGTTTTCAATCTCTACTGTCTTATCTTTCATATATTGTTCAATTTGAGCTACTTCTTTTTTACTTTGCTCTAACAACAATCGAGATTGTTCCCAGCGTAAGCGTATTCCTTGTAACGTTTCACTTCGGTCACGCTCTTGTTCTTGTAAAGTTTGCTCTTGAGACACTAAGGTTGTGACTTGCTCTTGATGCCCTTCACGGTTTTCCAACTGTGAAAGCTCACCTGCCAGCTTTTTAATTGTCTCCCCTAATGTAGTTTGTTTTTCTTTAGTCTTTTGTAGTTCCTCATCATAGGTCTGCGCCATTCCACTTAAGTTAGCTTGCTCACCTTGGGATCGTTGTTTCTCTTGCTGTAAGCTACGTAACTGCAATTCTTCTTGTTCATAGGTTTGGCGTAAATCCTTACCAGACTGTGTCAAAGTTTCAATTTCTTTGTCTAATTCTTGTAAAGACTGTGTTAATTCCTGTGCTTTGTCACGTAATGTACGAATATCTTGTTGTAATGTGTCTTGCTCTTCTTTACGAGATAAGATAGATACTTTTTTACGTTTTGTGGCACCGCCCGTTAAGGCACCACCTGGTTGCAATTGCTCTCCTGTTAAGGTAACAATCCGCAATTGTTGATGATATTCCTTTTGCAATGCTAATCCGTGATCTAATGTGTCTACAATCAATGTGCGCCCTAAGAGCTGGTTAAATATACCTGTATATTGTGTGTCAAATTGAATACAGTCTACACCGAGCCCCAATACATAAGGAGATTGTAACGCTTTATGATCAAGTCGTTTTCCCTTTACCATATCCATTGGTAAGAACGTAACACGGCCACCTTGTGTGCGTTTTAAGTATTGTACTGCTTCAGAGGCAATCTTTGCAGTATCCGTTATCACCTGATGGATAGCTCCACCTAAGGCTGTTTCAATGGCTACTAAGAATTTCTCTTCCACAGTGAATACATCCCCGATAGCTCCACGAATATGAGAAGACCACGTTTCTTTTGCTTGTAATACATGTTTTGTACCATCCAAATAGCCTTCGTGTAGTTCTTCCCAACTATGTAATAGTTCTAATCGGCCTTCTTTAGATTGCAGTGTTCTTTGTATGTCTACTAATTTCTGATTGTTTTGTCGACGTCTATCCTCTAAGTGTTGTAAAGATTGACGGGTTCTTTGCAATCCTTCTTGCGCTTCATTGACAACCTGTTGCTGTGCCTCTAACTGTGCTCTTGCCTGTGTCATAGACTGCTCTAAATCTTGTAAAGTAGCTTGTAAGCGTTGCGCATCATCTTTCTTTTGTGTCTCTAATTCTTCTGCTCTTGCTAGTTGATGACGAGCTTCTTCCAACTCTCGCACCACACTGATATGACGCTCATGAGCCTGTTGCTCAGCAACGCGCATACTATCTAAATTAGCCTTCACTTGACTAAGAGCATCTCGGGTACTTTGTAGATGAGATTCAGCTTGTTTCACCTCTTCTCCAATGGATGTGAGAGTGCTTTCCTGGTCTTTCAAGGATTCTACATCTCGGTCGTATTGTTGCTCTTTCTCCTTAATTTCTTCTTTCCAAGCTACTAACTGTTCTTCCCCATCTTTTAACTCTGCCACCATATTGGCTTCTTTTAGGCGGGCTACTTCAATTTGCCCTGTGAGCTCTCCTAGTTTGCCTTGCAGGGTAGCATATTCATCTTCCATACTTTGTTGAGTTTCACGAAATGCTTGCAATTCATTTTGTGTAGCCTTATAGGACTCTTGGATCGTATCTAAAGTAGATTCTAATTCTTCTTGCTCACGAAGATAGGATAAGTTTTCATTCTCTTGTCGAGTAAATAGACGATCTGCCGTTTTATACTCATGAAACGCAATGGCCCCATCATAGCTGCGTTTCTCTTGTGATAATGCATTGTACTCACGTGTTACATTAGCTTTTGCTTCTAATTCTACTAATTGATCTCCAAGAGTACTCATTACATCATCTAATCGTTCCATATTACGATCTGTACTATTGATGCGTCGAATAGCATCTTCTTTATTCATTTTAAAGCGAGAAATACCTGCCACATCTTCAAAAATTAAGCGCCGTTCTTCTGGTTTACTATTCAAGATAGCATCGATACGATTTTGTCCGATGATGGCCATAGAATCTTTGCCTAAGCCCGTATCAGCTAATAATAGATGAATATCTTTCAACCGGCAATTTCTCTTATTGATTTGGAACTCACTTTCACCATTTCGATACATACGGCGTGTGATAACTACTTCAGCCAATTCTTTACCCAAAGTGCCATCAGTATTATCAAAGATTAAGTTTACCTCTGCCGTATTGTGCGGGCGACGAGCTTCTGTGCCAGAAAAAATAATATCTTCTGCTTTTTGTCCACGTAAATGGCGCACATTTGATTCCCCTAAAACCCAACGAATCGCATCAGTAATATTACTTTTACCACTACCATTAGGGCCTACAATCCCAGTCATGCCTGGAGAAAAAGACACTACAGTTTTATCAGCAAAGGACTTAAATCCTTTCATTTCTAATCGCAATAATTGCATGACTGCTTCCTTTCTATCTATAAATAAGTACATTCTAAAATTATACAATGTCTATAGTTTTCGTTTTATACTTATACCTATGTTCCACACCTTATCATATACTATCTATACAAAACATGAGTCAATCCAGTGTTATATAACCGTAGGAGTCCCATTAAAGACCCAAGCTATATAATACATCATCTATCGTGACATGCACGATTCCAGTATGGTTATCTTCCGCTTTTTGTTTCCAAGCCCATTCTATCTGCTCATATTCCTGCCCAAAGTACTCTATATTTCTATTCTTCAATCCACGCACTTTTGATGTGAAAGGCCTTGGATATTCTACGATAACCTTATGAATCACACCAAACACTTCTAGGTGATCTTCTACTGTTTGCTGGATCTGCTGGCGCCATTCATAGTTCACCACTAATTCTCCAAACGCAGGTGCATAGGGTCCTCCTACAATGCCACGACCAGCATCAAAATCTTCTGTACTTTGTAATCCTACACGTATAATCTGTGTGCCTTTACGTTCTAAATAAGATTTTAAAAAAGCACTATATGCTATCGCTTGTTCTATGGTTAATGGTACATAACTACCTTGACGCACACGATCAGCTAGTTCTGTATCTTCAATAACAATCACAGGGTAAATACGACACAAATGCGCCTGTAATTGTCCTGCTTTCACCGCCGTATTTACTAAAGTCGTCCACGTCTCTCCTGGTAATCCAGGAAGTAACTGTATGCCTAGTGTCATACCTTGTTCTCGAATCATTTTACAAGCCTGTTCAACATCCTCTACCGTATGTCCTCGTTTAGCCTCCACTAGCATGGACTCCTCTAATGTTTGTACCCCTAATTCAATGGTCCGTACACCACTCTCGTAAAGCTCTGTCAGTCGTTCTACTGTTATGGCATCTGGTCTCGTAGATAATCGTATTCCTTGGATGATTCCCTGCTGAAATGCTTCTTTAGCAGGTTCCAATAATGTATCTTGCACTTCTTGCGGGATAGCCGTAAAGCTACCGCCAAAGTATGCCACTTCCCATTGTCCTTTGTGACCTTGCTCAGATATTGCCTCACGAATGGACCTACGGATAGTATCCACCGATACCATTTCTTGTTGACCCGATATACGTGGCTGATTACAAAATACACAAATATAAGGACACCCAATATGAGGAATAAAAAATGGAAGTAGTCTAGTTTTCTCTTGTTTTACTTTCCTCATAGAATCCCCCTTAACTATAGATATTTCGTGTATGTAACCCTCATCAAAGAAAAAGGGAGTGGTTCCCCACCCCTCAATCCTTACTGTTGTATGAGCTTTTCATAAGCCTCTTTAGCAGCCGCTTGAGCTGCTATTTTTTTATTTCGCCCAGAACCTACTCCTGATGGCACTCCATCAATCACTACTTCCATAGTAAAGAACTTATTATGATCTGGTCCTTCTTCATTAATGACATGATACCGTATCACAGATTCTCCTTTTTGTTGTACCAACTCTTGGAGCAATGTTTTAAAGTCTTTTCCTACTTTTCCTGAAAGTGCCATTTGGAGATATCCATGCAAATGACTCAAAACGAACTGTCTTCCCACTTCGTAACCACACTCTAAATAGATAGCTCCTAAGACAGCCTCAAAGGTATCTGCTAAAATAGAGTTTCGATCAGCTCCACCGCAGTGACGTTCTCCTCTACCTAGTCGTAAGTAGGTACCTAATTCCAACATACGACTACATTCAGCTAAAGAACCTTCACATACAGTACAAGCTTTTAAGCGAGTCAGTTCACCCTCAGTCATTTCTGGATATGTAATAAATAAATATTCACCTATAATAAGATCTAGTACAGCATCCCCTAAAAACTCCAAACGTTCATTATGGTGTTCATGGGATAACTTATGTTCATTCGCATAGGAAGAATGTGTTAAGGCACGATTTAAAGTACCTATATTTTGTAATGGCAAATGTAAATTCGCAACAAGCTCGTGAAGTGATTCTTCACGAGCTTTGCTACTTACTTTGCTACTTTTAGGAGCATTCACAATTACGCCTCATAACGACGAACAACGATAGTACCGTTGTGTCCACCAAAACCAAAGGAGTTGGAAAGAGCTACATCAACTTTCATATCACGAGCTCCGTCAGATACATAATCTAAATCCAATTCTGGATCTGGATTATCAAGGTTAATTGTTGGATGTACTTTGCCAGTTTCTATAGCCATAGCCATAACAATCGCCTCAATAGCACCCGCAGCACCCAATAAATGACCTGTCATAGATTTTGTGGAGTTAACAGCTAATTTACTAGCATGGTCTCCAAATAATTGTTTAATTGCCAATGTTTCATTTGCATCATTAATGGATGTAGATGTACCATGAGCGTTGATATAATCAACTTCTTCAGGTTTAATACCTGCATCGTTCAATGCTAATTCCATACATTTACGAGCTTGTGTGCCACCTGGTGCTGGAGAAGAAATATGGTATGCATCGCCATTTGTACCATATCCAACTACTTCTGCGTAGATATGAGCACCACGTGCTTTCGCATGTTCTAATTCTTCTAATACAACGATACCAGAACCTTCACCCATTACAAATCCATCGCGATCAGCTGCAAATGGACGAGATGCTTTTGTAGGCTCATCATTGCGTGTAGACATAGCTTTCATAGATGCAAAGCCAGCTACTGCTGCTGGGGAAACTGCCGCTTCTGTGCCACCAGCGAACATAACGTCTGCTTGACCATGTGCAATCATGCGGAATGCTTCACCAATTGCATTAGTACCAGATGTACAAGCTGTCACCACAGTTTCTACTGGTCCTTTTAATCCCAATTGGATAGATACACGACCAGATACCATGTTGGCAATCATCATAGGCACTGCAAATGGACTTACACGACCTGGGCCTTTTTCAAATAAAGTCACATATACATCGTGGATAGAATCAATACCGCCAATACCAGTACCAACTACTGTTCCGCAACGATCTGCGTCTTCTTTATCTAAATCTAAATCAGCATCTTTTTGAGCAAGCACAGCCGCTGCAATAGCAAATGCTGCAGAGCGATCCATACGGCGCGCTTCTTTTTTGTCGATTCCAAATTGTGTTGGATCGAAATCTTTAATTTCCCCTGCAATACGAGTCGCATAATCACTTGCATCAAATCGAGTAATTGGACCGATACCGGATTCGCCACGTAGTAATGCATTGTAAAAGTCATCTTTACCGATTCCCACTGGTGTCACAGCACCTAAACCAGTAATAACAACACGTCTTTCCATTATTCCACCTCTTTATAATCTCATTTAATCAATGGCTGCTGCCTCTGAAACTAGGCGAGCAAAAATCTCATTCACAGGTAATATGGAATCTACTTTTCGCATATTATTACCTGAGAACACTAATCCCGTTTCAACATCCCCTTGTTGAGCACGTGAAAGGGCTTTAATAATACAGAATTTGTGAGAACAATGCTTTAAGCATCGATGACACTCTGTAGGTGGCGGTACTGTACCGTCTAACACTGTTTCTGCAAACTTATTACGCAATGCTTGTCCTGGAAGTCCCACTGGACTTTGAATCAAGACAATATCTTCTGGAGCATCTGCACGAACGTACATTTTTTTCAATTCATCAGAAGCATTACACTCCACACTAGCAGCAAAACGGCTTCCCATTTGTACACCACTAGCACCGAGTTTAATCATCTCCACAATATCTGCTCCATCAAGAACCCCACCAGCACCGATGACTGGAATGTTTTTTACAGCTGCTACTACTTCTGGCACTAGCTCACGAGAGGAGCGGTCTGTACCTAAGTGACCACCTGCTTCACAACCTTCCACGATGACTGCGGAGGCTCCTAATCCTTCAGAAATACGAGCTAATTTAGGAGTGGATACGATAGGTACGATAGGCGTACCAGATTCACGTCCTAAGGCAAACATATCTCTGGAAAATCCAGCGCCAGCTACAACAAGGTCAATGCCTTCTTCAATGGCCGTTTTTACAAGGCCTAAAAATTCTGTAGCGGCTACCATTGCATTTATACCGATAATGCCCGTAGGCGATAATTTTCTTGCTAATTGTATTTCGTATCGTAATTCATCAAAAGGCATGCCAGATGCTGCAATCAGGCCGATACCACCTTCATTTGCAACTGCTGCAGCCAACCGAGCTGTAGACAATCGGATTGCCATTCCACCTTGAATTACCGGTACTTTGGCTACCAATTTCCCTATTCTAAGTTCAGGGAGTTTCACTATTATTCCTCCTATGTGCACATCCACTAAGGGGGCTAGGCCCCCTTTCGTGGTGCATAAGTGCTAAGACTTATTTTGTAGAATCGATGTAATCAACTGTATCTTTTACAGTTTTGATTTTTTCAGCAACATCATCAGGGATTTCGATATTGAATTCCTCTTCAAATGCCATGATCAATTCAACGATGTCAAGAGAGTCAGCGCCCAAATCATCGATGAAAGTGGAATCGATAGCCACTTCAGATTCGTCAACGCCCAATTGTTCAACAACAATAGCTTTTACTTTGTCAAATGTGCTCATTACGTACACCTCCTTTCACGTAGTCTATCTATAGAATCTTGCGTTTACATCACCATTCCGCCGTCTACATTGAGAACTTGGCCAGTAATATAACTTGCAAAGTCAGACGCTAAAAACGTTACTACACTAGCAATTTCTTCCGGTTGACCCATACGACCAAACGGAACTGTCGCTGCAATACCTTCTTTAATTTTTTCAGGTAATACATCTGTCATTGCTGTTTCAATAAATCCTGGTGCTACTGCATTCACAGTAATACCACGAGCTGCTAATTCTTTTGCACAAGTTTTAGTAAAGCCAATTACCCCTGCTTTGGCAGCGGCATAATTGGCCTGTCCTACATTACCAGTGACACCAGATACAGATGTCATATTGATAATGCGACCAGCGCGTTGTTTTACCATCAATTTAGCAACTGCTTTAGTTACTAAGTACACACCTTTTAAGTTAATGTTTAATACATCATCCCAATCAGAATCTTTCATACGAATCAATAATCCATCACGAGTGATACCTGCATTATTAACAAGGATATCAATATGACCGAATGCAGCAACTGCTTCATCTACCATAGCTTGTACATCGTCTGCATTGCCAACATCCGCTTTAATTTTAATCGCTTTACGACCTAATGCTTCAATGGCTTCTACAGTTTCTTGTGCAACTGCTTCATTACCAATAAAGTTTACTACTATATCTGCTCCCGCTTTTGCTAAATCGATAGCAGTGGCTTGACCGATACCACGGGACGCACCAGTAACTAACGCTACTTTACCTGTTAAATTCATTTTATTCTCCTTGTAAGAATGCAATCGCTGCTGCTAAGGATGTTTCATCTTCAACATTGGCTAATTCCATTGCTTTGTTAATTTTTTTAGTGAAACCTGTTAATACTTTTCCAGGACCTACTTCTACAAATCGAGTAGCCCCAAAGTCTACCATAGTAGCCACGCAATCTTCCCAAAGTACTGGTGCTGCTGCTTGTTTTACTAAGGCTACTTTAATAGTAGCTCCATCTTTTAAGATTTCCCCAGTAATATTCGCTACAACTGGAATTTGAGCGTCTTTCACTTCGATTTTGTCTAATTCTTCTTGCAAACGTTTTGCTGCTGGTTCCATCAAGCGACTGTGGAAAGGAGCACTTACTGGTAACATAACGGCACGTTTAGCACCAGCTTCTTTCATTTTTTCAGCTGCTACTTCTACAGCTTTAGTAGCACCTGCAATCACGATTTGTCCTGGGCAGTTAAAATTAACTGCTTGTACAGATCCTACCGTATCGTTCACTTCTGCACAAATGCGAACTACTTCTTCACGTGGCAATGCTAAGATAGCCGCCATAGCACCTTCGCCTAATGGCACTGCTTCTTGCATATATTCACCACGCTTATGTACAACATACACAGCATCTTTAAAATCAAGAACCCCTGCTGCTACGAGAGCACTATATTCACCAAGGCTATGACCACCTACGATATCAGGTGTAAAGCCTTTTTCTTTTAACACTTCATAACACGCCACACTAGCTGTTAAAATAGCAGGTTGTGTGTTTGCTGTTTTTACTAATTCTGTATCTGGACCTTCAAAACATAATTGTGAAATGGAATATCCCAATGCTTCATCGGCTTGTGCAAAACGTTCTCTTACGATAGGATACGCTTCGTACAAATCTTTTAACATACCTACTTTTTGAGACCCTTGACCTGGGAATACAAATGCTGTTTTCATAAGCTTTCCTCCTGCTTATCGGATAACAGATTTCAAGTTCAACATAACTTCTTCTGCTTCACGAACAATATCTTGAATGATTGTTGCGCAAGGTTTTACGTCTGTTAACATACCTGCAATTTGTCCAATCATAACGGAACCGTTTTTAGTTTCCCCTTCAATAGCAGCTTTTCTAAGTGTACCAGCACCTAGATTTTCAAGAGCTTCTTTTGGTGCTCCACTGAACTCAAGGGATTGATATTTACGAGCCAATAAGTTCTCAATAATACGAACTGGGTGACCTGTTGTCAAACCAGTCATTACTGTGGAACGATCTTTTGCTTTTAATACTGCATCTTTATAATTTTCATGAGCAATACATTCTTCAGATACAACGAAACGAGAACCCATTTGGATAGCGCTAGCGCCCAATGCTAAGGCTGCTGCCATACCGCGACCATCAGCAATACCACCAGCTGCAATTACAGGTACGTCCACTGCATCTACGATTTGAGGGATTAAACACATAGTAGTAATATCCCCTACGTGGCCGCCAGACTCAGTACCTTCTGCAATGACTGCATCAATACCGCCACGAAGTAAGCGTTTTGCTAGTAGCACAGATGCCACTACTGGAATAACTTTTGTACCGATTTCTTTGAAAGCTGGCACCCATGTAGATGGATTACCTGCCCCCGTTGTGATTACTGGAACACGTTCTTCTAAAGCAACTTCCATAACTTCGTTCACAAATGGAGACATCAACATAATGTTACAACCATATGGTTTACTTGTACGTTCTTTTAATTTATGAATTTCAGCACGGAATACGTCTGGAGGCATATGTCCTGCACCGATAATTCCTAAACCGCCTGCCTCAGATACTGCAGCTGCTAATTCAGCTGTACCTAACCAAGCCATACCACCTTGAAGAACAGGATACTCTATCCCTAATAAATCACAAATATCAGTCTTAATCATCTTTTCCTCCTTAGCACCATTTCATTACTAGACTTGCCCAAGTTAATCCTGCACCAAATCCAGCAACGGCAAGATTATCTCCTTTGTGTAATTTTCCTGCACGCACTGCTTCATCTAAAGCAATCGCAATGGATGCTGCTGATGTGTTTCCATACTTAGGTAAATTAATAAATACTTTATCTTCTGTCAGATGTAAACGATCTGCTGCAGATTTGATAATGCGAGTATTCGCTTGATGTGGAATGAAGAAGTCTAATTCTTCCAGTTCCATATTTGCCATTTCTAGAGCTTTCAATACAGTTTTACCCATAGTTTTTACAGCAAATTTATATACTTCTTGTCCATTCATATGAATGAAAGTTAACCCCTCTTCACGGCGTTCCGTAGTCGGTGGCAATGCAGTACCTCCAGATGGAATACATAAATGCATTCCACCACTTCCGTCAGCACCCATATCCATACCGAGCATACCATACCCTTCTTCTACTGTAGACACTACAGCAGCTCCAGCGCCATCGCCGAAAAGAACACATGTATTTCGATCTTCCCAGTTTACTACTCGAGATAATACTTCAACGCCTACTACAAGGACATTTTTAAATAATCCTGCATTAATATAGGAACTAGCCGTAATCAAAGAGTATACATATCCTGAGCAAGCTGCCGATAAATCAAAGGCTGCCGCTTTTGTAGCTCCTAGATTCGCTTGTACTAAACATGCCGTAGATGGAATTGCCATATCGCCTGTTAAGGTGGCAACAATGATGCAATCGATATCTTCTGCTGTTAACTTAGCTGCTTCTAAGGCTTTTTTTGCCGCTTCTGTAGCCATATCTGAAGCATTTACACCTTCTGGTGCTATTCTACGTTCTTTAATGCCTGTTCGTTCTTGAATCCAAGCATCGCTAGTATCCACCATTTTTTCTAAGTCTGCATTTGTAAGAACTTTTTCTGGCACATAGCTACCGGTACCAATAATTCCGACTGGCTTATTCAGCATTGTCATATGTTAGGGTCCCTTCTTCTTGAATACTTGAGGAAATATGTTCAATCAATTTCCGATCTACCAAATCTCCAGCAATTTTAATAGCTGTCATAATTTCCTTAGACTTTGAGCTACCATGGCAAATGATAAATACACCATTGACGCCTAATAGAGGCGCTCCGCCATTTTCTGTATGATCTAGTCGTTTTTTTATTTTCTTAAACACAGGAACAATCAATAAGGCTCCCAGTTTAGAGATAATACTACTTTGTTTGATGCCCTCTTTTAAAATATCTTGTACCACAGTTACAAGACCTTCCGCAAACTTGAGCACCACATTACCTACAAATCCATCACAAACTACTACGTCTACTGTTCCTTTGGGAATATCACGACCTTCTACATTTCCTTTGAAAGGAATTGTTTTTAGTTGTTGCAATAAAGGATAGGTTTCCAACACAACTTCATTACCTTTAGTCGATTCTTCTCCAATATTCAACAAACCTACCGTTGGGTTAGGTTTACCAAGCAACAATTGTGCATAGTTATATCCCATGATAGCGCCTTGCACTAAATGTTTCGGTTTACTATTTGCATTCGCACCAGAATCGAGCATAATGGTCACTCCATTCGCTGTTGGTAGTGGTGTTGCAATACAAGGACGTTCAATCCCTTTAATTCTTCCCAATCCTAACAAAGCTGATGCCACAGCTGCCCCAGTGCTACCTGGTGCAATGACCGCATCACATACCTTATCACGAACTAAACGTGTAGCCACTGCAATAGACGCATCTTTTTTCTTGCGTAACGCAATACTTGGATGCTCATGCATTTCAATGACTTCGCTGGCATGATGAATGGAAATTCGTGGATTATCCAGTTCACCTTCTGCTTCTAATATTTCTTTTATTTTGTTTTCATCACCGACAAGCACGATATCCATCGTATCGTATTCGTGCACAGCGGCAATAGAGCCTAAGACTATTTCGAGGGGAGCAAAATCGCCACCCATAGCATCTACTGCAATCTTCATAATTCACCTTTATTCTACCACAGATTCCATAATGAATTTAGCGCGAAACACTTCTTTTATGTTATCTTTGATTGTTACTTTTATAAAGAATTTTTCTCCTCGTTGTCGCACTAACTCTGCTTTCGCCGCCAAATTGACATCACTCTTAACGAGACTTTTATATTTAATGTTACCAACTCCAGCGATTACCGTAGGTACACCTACAATGGCTCTCGCTAATGAGTTCGCTTGCGCATATAAATATTGTGCCTCCACGTAACCAGAGCGATCCAGCATGTCTTTTGTAGTGCGAAGAACACTGATGCCGTATTGTCCTACTGCTAAATCAATGACATCTCCTACCACATCTGCCCGATCAATATGCTGTCGATCATCAGAATGCTCTTGTGCCATTGCCTTAATCCGTTCACGTAATTCAGGAATGCCTAGAGCCAAACGATCCAATCGTATGGTAGGAACACTGACACCAAAATATGTGGCCAATTCCTCATCTGTCGTGAAGGGACTTATATTCAGTTTTTCGCGCAATAACTGTTGTCGTTCTTCCTTCTTTATACGACTCATATAACCACCTTTTATGACCAAGTAATAATACTTCCATACAATTATACTCTAAAATGATAATAGCATGCAAGCTTTTCTTTATTACTATGCAAAATATGCATAGCTATTTGAGAATGGTCAACATTCCTTCCTTGCTTCTTACATGGATTGGTGCGCTTCCATCCATTGTAGCAGGTCTACGGTCTACTACTTTAATATACCCTTTTAATACATCCACTACGATAGGATATACATCTTCTTGGTATATGATACCTGCCGTTTCTGGAGTATCCCCACCAATAAGATTTTGAATGTGGCTTCCTGTGAAAGCATATCCTTTCCCTGTAGCCAACAGCAGTTCTTCATGACCAGTACGATGTCGCTTAGCTCCCATCCATTGATGATGCCAAGTGGCATTATTTTTTAATACCAAGGAAATCCCTGATTGGTGCGGATTATCGCCACTTTCAGCAAATTCATTTAATGCCGCCCCAGTCCACACGGAGTCCTTCGTCCCTAAATTCATCACAATATACGAACCATGACGTCCAGGATTAGGATTCAATCCATAGTTTTTATTAAGCACCCCAAGATTACCCGTCACTTGTACTGTCGGATACTGATCAACCTGCCCCACAGAAGAAATCGTTGTGCCTGTATAGGTATCAGCCAACCGACTAGTGCCAATACCAATACTACCTTCTTCGACAATAGCAGCATACACATCTGCCTGCTCAAATGGCACAGTTTCAATTTTCACAGGACCATCCAACGTAATATAACTATCTTTATTAGCCTGCACGCCATTGCCAATAGCATGAATCACCGTTGGACCATGAACCACAATTTTCGTATCGTACTTAGGATCATCAATCTGTTTTCGTCCAAAGCCTGCATAAATGCCGCTCATGTAATAATGTGCCAGCTCATCCGCTTGGTCATAGGGTTTAGCATTCTTCATATCAATTTGCAATCCCTTGTAGACTGTCACATTTGTACCATCTAACGCATAGATACCGGTTACATTATGATGCTTCTGCTGCACCGTATCGTACCCTACACCGTTCACCTTAATGTGTACCCCCTCTGGATAATTGAGCACTTCATGGTATTTGCGCATTGCCACCGCTCGCCCTGCTGTATTTACCTCAATGTGCTCTGGTTGCGTCACCACCTGTTGAAAGTCTACCTCTGCTGTTGCCCCACGTACAACCGGTACAGCACTCAAGCATGCTATAACAAGACCTGCCAATACATTCCGTTTATAATTCATACATACTCCCCTTACGAATCACTTGGACCTCTACTATGAATATTTTTATATCGCCTTTAGTATACCATTGGTATAGGTCATTGCCTATGGTAGTACTATTCCAATTGGTTATACAACATCTAGTAGGTAACAAAATGAGACGCCCCTCGTCGGAACGTCTCATATTATTAATATTATAGTTGTATTAGAATTTGAATTTCATGCCTACATTATACGTACGGCCACCTGTTGCTTCTCTCGCATAGTATTCACGATTGAAGATATTTTGTACTCCGAATTGCAATGTTGCTTCTTTGGATACTTTGTAATTTACGGACGCATTAGTCAAGAAGTACGCATCTTCTGACTCCGGCTCACCACCGGCAGTATCTTTGCTGTTGCGGGAGCTTACGTATTGCATATCCCAAATCGCATTCCACTTGCCACTATTGTATTCAAAACCACCATGGAATAGATGTTTTGGAATATCAAAGTTTTGTTTTTTTCCATCACTTTGATCTGTATTGACCAAAGCTTTGCTTTCTATATATCCCATTTGCCATGTATAGTTGCCAAAGACAGACCATTTGTTAGACAATTTGTGACGAAGTTCTAGTTCTACACCACGACGTGTTTCTGATCCTACATTAATATATTTTTTGTAATCCTCAGTACCATCTGTCTTTTTAAATGTAACATATTGAATTTTATCCTTTGTATTCACATAAAAGGCGGCTACGTTTAATTTTGTGCTTTCATTCCAAGATTTTTTCAAACCAAGTTCAAAGGTATCAGAATGTTCTGGATTTAACTCTGGATTTGCATGAATAGGAGTTTTAGATGTTTTTCCGTAACGGTACACTTGGTACAAGGTTGGCGGTGCAAAAGAATGACCATAGGATGCATAGACGTTAGTGGAATCGTCAAGGTATCGTTCTACAGACAACTTAGGACTCACTTCAATATAAGAACCATCGTTGTGGTGTACTACATCATAGGATTTCGTTTCCTTTTTATACTCCCCATGGGATCCATCGTACTTTTTAAAATGGTCTAAGCGAAGACCTGCATAAACGGCCCAATCATCATTAGGACGATACGTATCTTGTACAAAGGCTGCCACCGTACGAGATGCCCCTGCATTCGTTTCACTCACGCCGTTAGGGAATACATTAGTATCTTTAGATCTTTTATCACGCCAATGTTGTAAAGAAATCTTTTCTTGATCAAACCGTTCTTGTTTCCAATTCAATCCCCCTACAATTTGATGTTTTCCTTGAGCCTTCCATGCCTTTTGTACATCTAGATTGTATGCTTTTCCAGGATAGAAGGAGTGAGAACCTGGTCCTTCATAATCACCAGTTGTAGCTTTTTCTGGCACAGAATAGCCATCTTTCTTTTTATCTAAGTAGCCCAAAGAAATATGCAATTTATTCGCTTCATTTTTATATTGCAAGCTATGGCTTTGATACTCACGCTCTGCATCATACCCTAAGAATCCATCGCCTTTCACTTCTACGTACTTTGTATCATCGATTTTGATATTTCCAGTGAAAGTGGGGTTTCTATTCACTATTACTAAACTTGTTGGATTATGATAAGAATATTTGTGATTTGCATAGGTGTAGCGATAAGTTAATGTTTGTTTATCACCCAAATCTAACGTGATATAAGAAGATAGATTTCTATTATGCAAAGATTTATCCCCACGATTCCCTAACACATATTTACCACTTTTCAATTGTTCCAACGGCATATCTGGTGTAATCGCTTTTACCTTACTAGTAATTGCTTTGCTCTTGTCTGTCACAAAAAATCCTGGGAACCCATTTGTGCGACGCTCTTCTGCAGATACACCAATCGCTACCGTATCAGACACTCGAGCATCAAATCCAAGTTCATTATTCCATGTACCATAGGTACCACCATTCACCTTACCGTGCCAACGAATATCCTTGCGATCAGCTTTCGGAGCTACTTGCTTCGTTGTGATGCTAATAACACCTGCAACACCCTTGCCACCATACAAGGAGGAACTAGCACCTCTCACTAATTCAATGCGTTCAATGGAATGAACGGGAATCACTTCCCAGTCCACCTTATTATCGTAAGAATTATTCATCGGCACGCCATCAACGAGTACCGATATATTTTTAGAATTGAATCCACGGATTTGTATTTCACCTGCCGAAGCTTGACTTTTATACACCCCTGGTAATAATTGTATCGCATCTGCAACCGTATCCACTTTTCGATTTTCAATATCCTTCGCTGTCACCACAGAAATAGAACTAGGCGTTTTTGAAATATCTTGTAAGGTTCTCGTTGCCGTTACCGTTACATCTGGTAATATCACCGTTTCTTCTATCGCTTGCGCATCATGAGCATACCCTGTATAACTGCCCAACGCTACCGTAACCATAGATAATAATAGTAACCGCGTTGCATTTCGTTTCACTTGTTTCATTCGTACTTCCCTTCTTACTATAAAACAAACATTAGGTTTCCTATTAGTATAGCATTCATTTTCAATATTGCAAATCATTTTGTGAAAATATCTTCATATATAACAAAAAAGCGGCCGAAGCCGCTTTTTGTAATACGTAAGATTATTTACGTAAGCCTAATTTTTCTAAGATCGCACGGTAGCGTTCGATGTCTTTACGACGAAGGTAGTCAAGCATATTACGGCGTTGACCAACTAATTTTAAAAGACCACGACGGGAATGATGGTCTTTTTTGTGTTCTTTTAAATGCTCAGTTAAGTATACAATGCGGTTAGTTAAAATCGCGATTTGTACTTCTGGGGATCCAGTGTCACCTTCGTGAACAGCGAATTCTTTAATAATAGCTGCTTTAGCTTCTGTAGTTAACATGTTTCATGTCCTCCTAAAAATTACAATTCCATAGGCCAAAGTAATGGGCGGAGACTCAATTACCTCGCCTAGGTTAATACATCGGTATCTATGATACTATACTTTGTGGTAAAAGTAAAGTACTTACCCTAACATCATGCGGTCACTGAGGGTATTTTCGCTGGCTACTTCAAAGCGCTCTAATAAATCTTGTACCGTTAAGCTAGCTTTTTCTTCTCCTCGTACATCATAAATAACTTTACCATTATCCATCATGATCAAGCGATTACCAAATCGTAAAGCATCACGCATATTATGGGTAATCATCAGAGTAGTCAAATGATGTTCTTTGACTAGTTCATCAGTGAGTTGTAATACTTTTTCTGCCGTTTTAGGATCTAAGGCTGCCGTATGTTCATCTAGCAACAGCACTTCTGGTTTCAACATAGTGGCCATCAACAAAGTAATGGATTGGCGTTGACCACCACTTAATAATCCCATACTGGAGGACAACCGATTTTCTAAGCCCAAATCTAAACGTGCCAACTGTTGTTTAAATAATTCTCTTTCATTTTCTTTGAACGCCCAAGACAATCCCATTTGTTTTCCACGGCGCAAAGCAAGGAGCATATTCTCCTCGATTTGCATATTCCCAGCTGTGCCTAACATAGGATCTTGGAATACACGACCGATGTATTTGGCTCGTTTGTATTCTGCCATATGCGTCACATCTACATCATTAATATGCAATGTACCTTCATCCACGGAGAATACACCTGCAATGGAGTTCAACAACGTACTTTTACCGGCACCATTACCACCGATAACAGTCACGAAGTCGCCATCTTCTAAGCGTAAATCAATGCCACGAAGAGCAATTTTTTCATTCACAGTGCCTTTATGGAAGGCTTTCACAATACCTTTTAATTCTAACATATGTGCACCCTCCTCTTAACTACGACGAAATTTACCTTGCCACGTTGGTAAAGATAAGGCAAGAGCTACTAATATAGCGGTAAATAATTTCAAATCATTTGGAGGCATACCTAGGTATAGCACAGCAGCAATAACAATACGGTAAATAATAGAACCGAATACAACTGCCACGAGGCTCAACACGAAGGAAGAGTTACCAAATAGTTTGCGCACTACCGAAGAAGAAGCAAATAGTACTTCCCCGATAATAACAGATGCTAAACCGATAACGATGGTGCCTACACCCATACCGATATCTGCAAAGCCTTGAGATTGGGCAATTAAAGCACCTGACACAGCTACAAATCCATTGGACAATAATAAACCAAGAACGATCATAGTGTCTGTGTTCACCCCTTGGGCACGAATCATTTGTGGATTTACACCTGTGGCACGGATGGATGTTCCTAGTTCAGTACCGAAGAACCAGAATAAGAATAATCCCACTACTACCGTTACCACTACACCAATGATCGTCAATGCCACCGCATTAGAAACACCCATACTATGAATAGCAGAGTACACTGTATCCATACGTAATAAAGAGATGTTTGCTTTCCCCATAATATGCAAGTTCACAGAATACAAGGCAATCATCGTTAAGATCCCCGCTAGCAATGCAGGGATTTTTAATTTTGTATGTATCCATCCCGTCACAGCACCGGCAACCATACCGCCAATACCTGCTATCACCACTGTCAGCCAAGGATTCACACCCATGGTAATCAATACCGCTGAATTAGCAGCGCCCATAGGGAAACTACCTTCCACTGTTAAATCAGCTACGTCTAAAATTCTGAAAGTAATAAATACACCCAATGCCAACAATGCCCATAATAGGCCTTGTGCAATGGTACTAATAATTAAGTTTGTCATAGATCCTCCTACTCGGGGTTACCCCCACTACTATACTACTGTTGTCGCAATGACTCTGGAATCTGAATATGCAAGCGATCTGCTTCATCTTGATTGAATACAAATTTAATAGGCTCTTGCATCTCGATTGGCATACTATCCGGCGTACTTTCACCGCGAAGTACACGAGCCGCCATATGTCCAGTTTGAACCCCTAATCTATAAAAGTCTACAGAATAGGCTGCTAATCCACCTGTTTTTAACCATGTCTCATCAGAGGGAAACACTGGTAAGTTAGCGCTACTAAAAATAGTGACGATGTTCGCATAGGATGAAGCTATGATATTATCTGTTGGAAAGTACACTGCATCAATACCCATAATAGCTAGTTGATTCGCTGCTTGCGGTACATCATTCACATTGGATACGGTAATTTCCACTAATTCCATACCGTATTTCTGCGCTTCTTTTCTAAAACTCTCTGCTTGTAATTGTGAATTCACTTCACTAGATGAATAGATGGTGCCGATTTTTTTCGCATTCGGCAATAATTGATGTACTAGTTCGACCCGTTTTTCCATAGGTACCATGTCCGTGGTGCCCGACACATTACCACCTGGATGTTCATCACTATCCACAAGTCGTGCTGTAGTAAAGCTCGTCACCGCAGTGCCTAATACAGGAATGTCCTTCGTCGCATTCGCCATAGCCTGTACTGCTGGGGTCGCAATGGCCACCACTAAATCGGAATTACGTGCCACAAATCGTTGGGCAATGGTATTTAGATTAGATTGATCTCCCTGCGCATTTTGGTGATCAAGAATCACATTGTCTACAAATCCCTCTTCACGTAATCCATCTACGAAACCTTTGTTTGCTGCATCTAATGCGGGATGCTCCGCTAATTGCAAGATACCTACTCGGTACATCTTGCCTCCTCCTGGTGCTTCTAGTGAAGATTCATGCCATACCGAGAACCCCACCAGACAGACCACCAACAGGGCCAGTCCTTTTTTCCACATAAAAATCTCCTTTCTACTATACTACATTGGTAGCCTCGCGCTACCTCCTACAGTCTTTCTATGGGAAAGATATAGAGATTATACCACATGTGAAAGTAATAGAAAATATATAATTTGAAATTTCTATAGAATCCAATATTTTTATGTAAAATATATTTAAGGCCCGGAAAATTAATGCCCATGTTTATAATAATGAACATCGAAACATACTTGTCAAGATAGACAAAACGACTAGATCCTTACAACCTAGTCGTTTATCTATATTACACTATTAATTTGTCTTACAAGATACTTACACCGCGACACTAAACATATCAACTAGTGTATGTACAAGCATATACTATTATTTTCGCACAATACCGATATGCACCATACCCACAACGAAACCGATAATGGATGGCACAATCCAGCCCATGCCGATAGAGGCAAATGGAAGCATTCCGTAATATGGTAATGCCCATTGGACAAATCCAGATTGATTGATAAATGCTGGCGCCGTTGCCATAGCATCGCCTAGTGCCGCCCATAAAGCAAAAGCTGTTGTCCAAGCATATACCGCTTGTCTTCCTTTGAAGATTGGTGCTGCAAAAGATAACAAAATGATCGTAATGGACAATGGGTACAAGAACATCAATACAGGGATGGCGAGTTCGATAATTTTTGTTAATCCCACATTAGCAATTAAGAAACCCACTGCTGTTGTTAAGTATGCATAGCCACGATAGCCCAATGTATTCGGGAACATTTCATCAAATGTTTCACCACAAGCACCGATTAAGCCTACGCATGTTTTTAAGCATGCTAAGGTAACGATAATCGCCAATAACACTGCCCCTATGTTGCCGAAATAGAACGCATTCATTTGCGCCATGGTGATACCACCATTTTTCGCAAGGCCTAATGTGGTTACACTAGTAGCACCACTGTAGGCTAAGAAACCGTAGATAACAGCCATAATGGAGCACGCAATAAGTCCAGCTTTCACAAGCCCCATAGCAATATCCTTAGGTTCTGTCACTCCTACTCCTTGTAGAGCACGGATGACAATAATACCAAATGCTAAGGATGCCAATACATCTAACGTGTTGTAACCTTCAGTGAAACCTTTAAAGAACGGATGAGTCGCATATTCCCCTTGTGGCGCCACTGATGTGTAATCGCCCATTGGCATAACCATTACAGTGATCAATAAAATACTTAGAAATACTAAGAATAATGGTGTTAATACCTTGCCGATGTAGGTCATCAACTTGCCTGGGTTCAAAGAGAACAAAATAGCAATGATAAAGAACACTGCAGAGAATACACCTAATGCAAGATCTGGATTGACACCACCAAGAAATGGTTCAAATCCAATAGTATAGGATACTGTGCTCGTTCTTGGGATGGCAAATGCAGGACCAATGGTAATGTACAATAATAAGGTAAAGATTTTTCCGTACATTGGATGTACGCGACTCACTAAATCTTGTAAGCCATTACTACGAGACACGCCCATAGCAACAATACCCAAGAATGGTAGCCCGATAGCTGTTACTAAAAAACCTATAATAGCTGGCCATAAGGCTTGACCTGCTTCTTGCCCCAAGTGAACTGGGAAAATTAAGTTACCTGCCCCAAAGAACATGCCGAACAGCATAGTTCCAATAAAGGCTACGGAACCCCAAGATAATGTTTGCTTCATTGTTAGTCCCCCTACATAATGATTTTTAACACATCTAATACTTCGTCAGGCAACTCATCTTTTGTTCCTTTTAAGTTTTCAATGTAATCATAACGGAACTCAAATGCTTTATGAAGAATATGATGATACTCACGAACTGTAAAATCTGGTTCAAAACCTTCTACTTTTACATATTCTAAGTTTTCATATTTATAGAATGGTTCAAAATTAAGGCTACCTTCCACTAAGCCCTCTAACAAGCCTAATGTGACTTCCTTTGGAATTTTCTTATCCAAGAAGAAACCTGTATTCATAATATAGCAATCTACACCAGATTGAGTGAATAATTTTTTGTAGCTTTCATAATCGGTACGCAAGGAATAGGTCCGGAATGGATTTGCATAAGGTTCAATAACCAATGCGTTAGGATCTACATTGTCATCTAATTTTTCCGCTGTAGAACGACGTGTTGCTAGCGTAGCACCCATAGTAGCCGCCAAAATTGGATCGTCAATTTTTAAAATCGGTGGCAACGTTTTATCTTTCATCAACCACACGATAGCATTTACTGGGTCTTTCACAAAGTTCACACGATTGTCTGTCCAGAATTGCGATTTAATAGCACGACCATTGTTATTACGCACATCTTCTGCTAAAACAACTTTATTGCCATCTTCATCTAAGGTGACCCCAACATTTTGCAATGTTAATAGATATTTATTGGCAGGATGTTCCACCGGATAGTCTTGCATTTTATCAAAATATGTGGGTTCTAAAGCAATAGAGGATAAATCTTCTGTATGAATGATATACGCATCATCATGTAACACAGAAATATCATAGCGTCCATCATGTTGTTCATGGGTTAAGGTAGATTTACCCGAGCCCGATAACCCAAATACGCCAATCGTATAGGAAGAACCATCTTGTAAGTTATATCGTTTCATACCACCATGGCATGCCACATAACCATAACGATTTGCCAAGGACCATCCTAATGTAAGAGTGCCTTTTTTATGTTCCCCAAAATAGCGCATACCTAAAATCATAGCGCAGTTATGAGCAGGGTCAAAAATAGCTAGTCCTCCAGGGTATCCTTCTACCACATAATCTGGATCAGAATAGATAAAAATATCCCCTTCAGGAATTTCCTTACTCTCTCTGTAAAAAGCCTTTACTTCCTCATTGAAAAATTGGAAGTTGATAGCCCAGGAGTACAAGATAGAAGCATGTTCTTTAGGAATCATTAAATGTGCACGAGCGGTGAAAGCTTCATCCAAGCCTACAATAGCTTGCGCAGAAATCCACTCTTTATGACGGCTATCATACACAGCTTCACGAGCAATATCACATAATTCTACTTCGTTAATACCTTCATCACCGATGATACGACGTGCTTTTGCATAGCGACCTGTAGTTTTACCATTATTAGTAACTAATACTTTTGCATCTTGTGGTAAACCTTGCTCTTCCGCACGGTAGATTGGCATATCTAATACAATGACACCAGGTTCCTTAGCTGCTAACTCATAGGCCTGTGCAATGGATTTAACAGGTGTTACATTATTTCCATAAAACGCTGTTTCTATCGTACTTCTCAATTTAGAAAAAAGCGGGTTTTCTTTAATTTCGGACTGTTTCCATTTTAATCTTGTTGCCATAGTTTCCTCATTCGTTGTAACTTATTATACTTATGTATATTCTCTTATATTCTAACATTTAATTAAGTATTTCACAATATGAGCCCCATCATATACACGGTATTAGCCTTAGTAAATACAAGTATCTGTGATATGTATCACAATGTATTCTTACTATGCAGTGAGTAGATATGCAAAAACGGATGTCACGAGGCATGCACCTCATAACATCCGTTACTTATATATCTGCAACTAGGCTTTATGATTCATAACAGAATCGATGTCTAGTTCTTGTAAATAGGTTTTGAAAGCCTCTGCCAACTGCGGATTGCGTAATCCATATTCTACAGTAGCTTTTAAATAGCCTAATCGATCACCTATATCATAACGTACCCCTTCATAGGAATAGGCTAGAATTTTTGATGAAAGTCTAGCAATAGCATCAGTCAGCTGAATTTCATTGCCCGCTCCTTGAGGCGTTTTTTCTAACTCGTCAAATATGTCTGGAGTCAAAATATAACGACCCAATACGGCCAAATTCGATGGAGCATATTCAAGTGGTGGTTTTTCCACTAGCCCAGCTACTTCGTACACATTCGGTTCAATTTCATGTCCTGACACAATACCATAAGAGCTAACTTTTTCGGGATCTACAAATTGAGTACCTAAAATTGTCACTCCATCATGGGCGTAATGACAATCAATCAACTGCTTTAAACATGGACTTTGTGGATTATACACCACATCATCTCCCAAGAGAACAGCAAATGGCTCATCCCCTATGAAAGACTTCGCACAGTAAATCGCATCACCTAAGCCACGGGCTGTTTTCTGACGAATGTAATGAACTTTAATATTCGCCAAGTTTCGTACCATCTCTAGATGTTGTTGTTTGCCTTGTTGTTGCAATAGTTGCTCCAACTCCACACTAGTATCAAAATGATCTTCAATAGCACGCTTATTGCGCCCTGTAATAATCAAAATATCCTCAATACCAGAATCGATGGCCTCTTGCACAATATATTGTATAGTTGGTGTATCCACAATAGGCAACATCTCTTTTGGTTGTGCTTTAGTGGCTGGCAAAAAGCGCGTCCCAAAGCCTGCCGCTGGAATGACTGCTTTTCTAACTTTTTTCATGGCGTCCCCTTAGATTAAAAATCTTTCGCTACCAATGTATATTCCCATTTCTTTTGTTTCGTGCGATATGTCAAAGAGCCTTCAAAGGAATGTAAGTCTCGATGCCACGTCACATCCACATAGCGCAATACATGATTTTGCAAGTCTTTTTGGAATTGCACGCTGAAACGGTCCAATCGTGTAGCTTGCACACTCAATCCATAATACAAGTTGTACTTCACATCAATTTGGTCAAATGGATATGGAGAATCTACTAAGGCAGATACATTACTTTGACGATACCCTGTCCAAACTTTCACTCGTGGTCCCACATCTGTATTAGCTCCAACGCCCCAGTATGGCATGGAGCGAACCGTGGAATTATATCCATAGTAATCTCGTTGGTAGCCTCCATAGAAGGTAACATGGGTATGCTTACCTACATGGATTGGATCATGTGAAACTTCTCCAAAGTATTTTGCATGAGTTCCTTTGATATTGCCCTCATACCATTTACCATAACTAGCACCGCCACGAATGGTGAACGGTGTGCCCCCTACATGATAGGCATGTGTATGAAGCGATACTTCTGGCTTCTTCTCAACCCATACTTTTTTCGCATTTAGTGTAGCAGATTCACGGCTGTACGCGACCTTTGCTTCACCCCAAGGCAAGAAATGCACATATCCAAAGGATGGTTTAAAACCAATATTGGTTCCCCATGTATAATGCAAGAATAATTCTCCACGCTTAGATACAGGATAGTCAATTTTACCATTTAAACTCAATCCATCAGAGGAATTATATTTTGGTCTTGGCACAAAGGAAAATACACTCACTTGACCTTGTTTATCTTGACGCAAAGATACCGTATATTTTTTAACAGAAATGATTCGTTTATTTTTAATATAAAAGCTGGCGTTATGGATAACGGCTTTATCTCCAGGAAATACTTCTATATAATCCCCTTCTACACGATAATCCGGTGCCCCTTTGAAAGCAATGGCATGCTTTGTGGTTAACCAACCTTTTTCAATACGCCCAGTTTTACCATCAAAGTCCCCTACTTCTGCTTTCACCCAATATGGATCCGCATAGCCAAATACGTCCTTTGTATGCGCTTCACCAGTAGTCGCATTGTAGGTAATATGAGAACCTTTTAGGTCTTTTGTGTCCCCTTTATCTTCTAAAAAGCGATAATCTGATGTACTTTCATACTGTTGTGTCTTCGCATTACCTTCTATGTTTTGCGACAATAGTTGTTGATTGCCACGTTCAACTTCTACGGAGCCATTAGCCCATACACGACCAGTGGTATCATTATAATACATTTTATCTGCATCAATACGAACTGGCACAGCTGGCTTTTGTACCTCTTGTTTTTCTTTAGGAGCTACTGGCTTCACTTGCAGATTTGGTACATACTTTGTATCCGTAGATACAGTGGAACCCATAGGAGTTTGCACATACTGAACCGTAGCTACTTGGGGCTCCGCTTCAAATACTGGAGCTGTCGTATCTACTGTTTGTGCATGGCTTTGTGTACACGCCAATGCCGTCAAAATAGCAGCGGCTGTTACAGAATATCTTTTCATGCCCATCTCCTAGTTTTGCTCGCGTTTTACAATAATAACAGGTTTTTCTGTTAATGTATCATCTGGTACTACTTGCACTGGTTCTGCTTTTGCTTTTACAACTGGCGCTTGTGTAGCAACTGGCTCTGCTGCTTTTGGCGCCGCCACTGGCTCTACTGGAGCTTTAGGAGCTATGCCGGTATCCACACCATGTATTTCTATACCAGAAATAGTAACAGAAGATTCCGGTTGTACATATACAAGCGTTCCTGCTGGTAAATCAATGGATTTACCTTTTACAAAGAAACCACCTACTAAGCCCACTGGCCCCAATAACACAGCTCCCGCTACAGAGGCACCAGCCGCTTTTAATTCGCCTTTTGTTTTCGCTTTTGCTTCTTCCCCTTGGATAGCTGTGAAAATTGTGCCATCAATACCTTGTAATTGATCAAATACAATGTTCAATTTGGCATTACGACCAAAGGAACGAGCTTTTGTAATTTCTGTAATATGCCCAGTTCCTACCGTACCTTTAGGAATCAACAAAGTTTCTCCATCCATTACATCTTCGGCTACTTTGACATGTACCACATCATCTTTTACATTTTTTTGAGATGTCACAGGTTCTGTCAACTCTAGAGTAAATACTTGATCTGCTCCAATTGTGCCAGTCTTAGTTTTTAACGCTACTTGTGTGCCAAAAATAGATTGTTTTAGTTTTTGTACACGACTTTGTAAGGAGCCTTTTGTTTCTAGCCCATTCACACTGCGTTCCATTTCCCCAATGCGCTCTACAAGAGATCCACTATGAACTTCATCGAAATACATCCATTCCAAAGCATTCACTTCCTGATGTAACGTTACCTTTGTACCTTGCCCTTCTACAGATTTGTACAAAGATTCCACTTGACCAGTAATACTGCCTTGTTGTTTGGCTCCCAAAATAGTATCTTGCAATTGATGCACTCGATCTGTTAAGGCCCCTACTTGCACTTTACCATATACAGTACTTTCTAAGGCTTCTGTTTTTTCTAAAACAGTGTCTGGTGCAGCCCATACACTTGTTGTTAAAAGAGCGAATACGGCTCCCAATACAGCAGAACGTTTCATAGTATCTCCTCATCTCTACTAACACATAGATAGCACGGGCAAGCCCGTGCTAATCCATTAAATCTTCAAATCTATAATTGCCGATACACCGACCCCTTGAATGCGATTAGCAGTCGTTGGGTTTGTGCTATCAATCGGTACTAGTCCTTTTACGCGAGCTACGGAATTAAAACTAGCCTCTATTTGCGCTACCGCCTCAACACGTTCCACTTCACTACTAGGGCCTGTTACCTGCGCCGCACCAATATGGCCGCCTTTACCTAGACTTACAATAGGAACTACTTTTGTTGAGTACGTAGTACTCAAATTATTTTGCTTTAATAAATTATTCAAGAAATTATTGATGGAGTCACCGTACTTATCCACTAGAAAGCCCACGCCCCCTACTTTTAATACGCCTCCTACTAAGCTTCCTAAATTAAATGCCTGTGCTTGTTGAACGCCAACAACACCTACAGTGGCTACTGAGAATGCTACCATAGCAGCTACGATTTGTTTTTTCATCGTAATATCCTCCTTTTCCTTTCCATTGTATCAAAAAATACATTTTTATTCTATACAAAGTATACGGGATATGTATGATTTTTTCATGAAATATTACAATTTTCTAGCAAATTCGTGGCACTTGATCCTCTCCCAGCATATCCAAGAGGCGAATCCCACCTACTGCCGTTTGTAATCCTACTTTGCCGGCATTGCCATTCACCACATCGCCAATGATAACCGCATCACGACCTTCTGTGAAAGTTCGCATCATCTGCACTACCTCATCTGCCACATCAGCGCGTACAATGACAATCATCTTCCCTTCATTTGCCAAATACAATGGATCGTACCCTAGCACTTGGCATACGGCTTGCACTTCCTCACGAACAGGAATAGCAGATTCTTGTAGGCGAATCCCTTTTTGTGCGGAGTTGGCAATCTCTTGGAGCGTCGTCGCTAATCCACCACGAGTAGGATCTCTAAAGAAGGCAATATCTTTGCCAAAGGTTTCTAGCAACTTATGAGCCATTTTATGTAAAGGCGCACAATCTGTTTGTATCGTATCAGGCAGATCTAATCCATACCGAGTTCCCATGACAGCAATCGCATGGTCACCCAAAGTGCCTGAAATGATGACTTTCATACCACTTTCAATATAAGACGTACCTAACTGTACATAGTCCGGTACGATACCTACGCCAGCAGTATTGATGTAGATGCCGTCAACGGAACCTTTTTCTACTACTTTCGTATCCCCTGTGACAATGGACACTCCTGAAAGTTGTGCCATATCTGACATGGTTTGTAGCACGGTTTCTAAGGTAGAAATAGGCAATCCTTCTTCTAAGATAAGTCCACAAGACAAATACTGAGGCACTGCGCCCATCATGGCTAAATCATTTATCGTACCGCATACAGCTAATTTCCCAATGTTGCCACCAGGGAAAATATGCGGTGTCACTACATAGGAGTCTGTACTCATAGCCATACGTCCCGTTGTAACAGGAAATACAGCGCCATCATGTAATTCATTTAATATTGGATTCGAAAAATATTTCACAATATATTGGTCCACCAATTCATGGCTAAATTTACCGCCATTACCGTGGACTAAGCGAATACGTTCCATTTATTCCTCCCAGGTCATTCCACCACTGGAAAAACCATATTTATACCAAGCTGAACAACTGCCTTCTACCGATACCATACAAGCTCCTACTGGATGCTCTGGCGTACAAAGTTTACCAAATAAAGGACATGCATCAGGATGAATCATCCCCTGAATGACAGAGCCACATTGGCAGCCTTTCGGTCCATCACTAGTTGTAAATGTTTCTAAAGGTAGTTGCACCAACGCATCATAGGCAGACCATTCTCCGCGCAATTTTAAACCCGATGCGGGCAGTACACCAATACCACGCCAACCATCATCAGACGGTTCGTACAAGGTATCCATTAATTGTTGTGCTACGGAATTTCCCGTTTTCGCCACTACGGACCGATACGTATTTCCTACATAAAATTTCTTTTCTTTACGTTGTTCTAAGAGATTGACAATAGCTGCTAAAATTTCCACACCATCAAAGCCAGCAATACAACTTGGCATATGATATTTATCGGCCAAAAACTGATACGGCTGTTCTCCAATGATAACGCTTACATGACCTGGCAATAGGAATCCATCAATTTGATGATCTGGATTACTTAATAGAGCTCGTAATGCAGGAGGCACCAGTTTATGAGAAATTAAGAAAAATACATTCTTTACTCCCTTAGCATGCACCGCCTGAATAGTAGCTGCAATAACAGCAATAGTCGTTTCAAAGCCGATACCCAAGAAAATAATCTTTTTATCTGGATATTGTTCACTCAATCCAAGTACTTCCATGGGGCTATAAATAATTTCAATATGAGCCCCATTTTCTTTCGACTGCCATAAATTACCTGTGGTACCAGGAATCTTCAGCATATCTCCAAAGGTAGCGATGACTACATCCTCTCGAGCCGCATACGCCAAGGCTTGATCCATATATTGTTGGTCTGTCACACACACAGGGCATCCAGGACCGCTGATCAATTCTATACCTTTCGGCAACATTTGACGGATCCCTTCTCGAAAAATAGCCACTGTATGGGTCCCACAGACTTCCATGAATCGTACAGTTTCCTCTGGATTATGTAATTCGTGAATGCGCTCTAGTAAACTAGCTGCGACTTTCGATTTTTCCGTTAAAGTAATCTTGTTCAAGTTCTTCTAATTCGCGGAATGCCTCAAGGGTCAAACGCGCTTCCTCCTCATCTACAATTTGTACGGCACAGCCCGCATGGACTAATAACCAATCTCCAATTTTTGCTTCTGGCACCAATAACAGACTACACTCTCGTTGCACCCCTGTTAATTCCACGGTACCAATTGTTTCATTAATATGCACCAATTGTGCTGGTACTGCTAAACACATAGTATCTCCTATCTATTCATATAACTTCCTAACCATAATTGCCCTAAAGCGATACCGCCATCATTCATCGGGCTTTGGGTAGGCATGTGGACTGTGTATTCCTGTAATTCTTGCATCACTCCTTCTAGAAGAATGCGATTTTGGAATACTCCTCCACACAAGACAATATGCGAAATGTGTCGTTCCTCACAACATCGTTTCGCCATCTGTCCTATATAATATATCAAAGTTCTGTGAAAGTTCGCTGAGATTTTTGCTACACTTTCACCATCTTTTAATTGTTCTATCACAGATCGTACTAAACTCATTGTATCTAATACGCTTCCATCCATCTTCATGTCTAGGATAGTGCCCTTCTCTGAAAGCGCCAGTTGCTCTAACTCTATGGCAAGATGAGCATCATAGAGATGGACATGACCTAACCCCAACAAAGATGCGACGGTATCAAATAAACGACCACTACTAGAAGACTGTATCATCTGCATATGGGACATCATTTTCTCTAACAATTGCCACCCTTTAGGCAGTGATTCTTTCCACTGTTCTATCACGGTAGGCGCTCCTGTTGGATACAGCTGATTTACATACCATAATGCTTGGCGCCACGGTTCTCGTACGGCTACTTCACCACCTGGCAAAGGGGCATAACTCAAATGTGCCCTCCGTTCCATATGTTCTTTGTGGCAATATAAAAATTCACCACCCCATAAAGTGCCATCTGTGCCATATCCTGTCCCATCAAAGCAGATCCCTAATACTGGTTCCTGAATGTTATACTCCGCCAGTACCGCTGCCACATGGGCATGATGATGCTGCACTTCCATGACGGGTAATTGATGCTTCTCTGCATAGATTCTACCACACTGCGAGGTATAATAATTCGGGTGGGCATCCACAATGACTTGAGTAGGCTGTAATTGAAATAAGTCTTCATAACGCTTCGTCGTAGTCCACAATAAATCTTGCACTCGCTCATGTTCCATATCCCCCATATAGGGACTAAGGATGGCATGAGACCCACGGTTCATGCCGAAAGAAGCTTTCATATCGGCACCCATGGCAAGCATGGTAGAGCTCTTCTCTAATGGTACTACAGGAATGGACAAAGGAACGTATCCTCGGCTACGGCGGATTAGAATCGGCTCATTCTGAACCACTTGCACCACCGAATCATCCACTGGGGAAATAATCTCCCGATTGTGCGTCAATATATAATCTGCAATGCCCTGTAGCTCTTCTGCTGCCTGTGCATCATCATATAGCACAGGATCACCACTGCGGTTGGCACTGGTCATCACCCACAAAGCATCAGAGGGTATCAAGCTGTAATGATACGGTGCATAAGGTAAAAGGATACCTAATGTTGCCATACCAGGGGCTACACTAGGGGCTACAGGCACTATCTGTGACGTCACGTCTATAGCCGTCTTTTGAGTACATGCATTACAACATTCCTGATTAAAAACATGTTTTTTCTGATTTACATCAGTCATCTCTTTAAGAACCGTATCACACTCAGAAGTGGCACATGTTTCTAAATGTATAGTATTCGTATTATACGTTTTTATCTTTTGCAACAATACAATAGGCCTTGCAGGACTCAACAATAGTTCTTCTTCCTTTTCAGAAATGTATACATACTGTTTGGCAGTCTCCAAGGACCCTGCCATGACCGCTAAGGGTTTTCGAGGTCGTCCTTTGCGCTGTCGCAAGGTTTGCACTGCTGTTTCTTGTAGAGCATCACACACCAAGTGATAGCCGCCCACGCCTTTTAGTGCTACGATGGAACCATTTTGTATATGCTCTTTGGCTTGCTCTATCGCATCCAGTCCATTAGCAAACACCGTACCATCTGTACCTTTCAATGTAAACATAGGGCCACAGTGCTCGCAAGCATTGGGCTCTGCATGGTATCTCCGACCGCTTAGGTCGTCATATTCCTTCTGACAGTCTTCACACATAGGGAATACTTTCATTGATGTTGTATCACGGTCGTAAGGGGTGCTTTCAATAATCGTATACCGAGGACCGCAATTCGTACAATTCGTAAACCCATAGTGAAAGCGTCGATTTTCAGGGTCTTGTATCTCTTGCAAGCACGCCTCGCAAGGCGCCATATCAGCCCCAATAAAGGCATGTCCTTTCACACCATGAGAAAGGATGATGGTAAAATCATCCAAAGTCTGTAATTCCGTCGGTTCCATTTGTAAGGTATCGATACGTCCATGTATAGGTAACTCAGATTGCAATCGCTCTACAAACAGTTGGCAATCTGCATCCACACCTTGTACGTGTATCTCCACACCGCTCGTGTCATTTCTCACTGTGCCCACGATTCCTAATTCGTGAGCTAGTTTAGACACAAAGGGGCGGAATCCTATGCCCTGTACAATGCCCGTTACATGTATGGTGTATGCCTTCATAGAACCCGCCTCCCTTCTGTTATATAATTTTAGTGATTTTCTTGTCGGATCCCCGCTGCATCAAGTTCAGCTTGGATCATAATAGCACATTCAATCCGTTTTTTCTGTAATTTACATCCCATTTCGTATGGTGTGCTAAGGTCTCCACCTAATGTTTCATTATTCGCATGGCAACCGCCAGAGCAGAAGAATTTTGCCCAGCAATTAGCACATGTTTCTTTCGTAAATACGTGAGTGTTTCTAAACTGCGTTGGTATATCGTAGTTTTTCAAACCATCGAAAACAGTACCTATTACATACCCATCTTTACCTACATATTGGTGACATGGATAAATATCCCCATTTGGTACAACCGCCATATACTCATGACCCGCTCCGCAACCACGTAAACGTTTTGCCATACATGGTCCACGATATAAATCCATACGGAAGTGGAAGAAATTAAACTTCTCACCCCAACCAGCTAATTGACGTTCTAAATATAAGTCTGCCAATTTTTCATATTCTTTTTCAATGATTGGCATATCTTCTGGACGCAATACATAAGCGCCGTCTTCCCCAACCACTGGTTCCATAGACAAATGCTCAAAGCCTAAGTCGGACATAGCTTCTACGTCTTTGCAGAAGTCTAAATTATTATGCGTGTAAGTACCACGTACATAGTATTCACGACCATCACGCTGTTTGACTGCATTGACTAAGTTTTTCGCTACCGTTTGGTACGTATCTCTACCACCTGCACTTGGACGCATGCTATTGTGTACATCTTCTCGACCATCTAAAGAAAGAACTAAACTCATATTATGCTCATTCACATAATCGATTTTATCTTGTGTCAGTAACACACCATTCGTCGTTAAGGTTAATTTAAAAATCTTTCCATATTTATCTTGAATCGATTCAATATATTCTACGGTCTGTTTCACTACATCCCAGTTCAACAAAGGCTCGCCACCGAAGAAGTCAATTTCGCAATGTTGGCGTGGGCCACTCATGGAAATCAAGAAATCTACGGCACGTTTCGCCACGTCAAAACTCATTAATTCTCGCTTCACTCCGCCGTAATCACCTTGGCTGGCAAAACAATATTTGCAAGCTAAGTTACAATCATGAGCAATGTTTAAGCAAAGAGCTTTGACGATTGGCTTTTCATCCACTACAAGTTTGAACTCTGCAGACATAGGAGCAAAGAGCATTTCCTCTTTGATGAGTTCATCTAACTCATCCATAATTTCGTCTAATTCTGCTGCATCCTCTGTCGCATCTAGCGCACTGTGTACAGCCTCACGGTTTGTACCATTATAGATATCTAATACGCGATCGATAAGCTCATCGATAACATGGATAATGCCACTATTCACGTCTAGTAGAAAGAACTTATCTTTCATTTTAAATTTATGAATCATCGGTTGTAATTCTAACATTCATACCTCCATTAACTTACTAAAGTCTAACTTGTATTATATCACTTTATAGTCGCAACGTATAGAAACCTATCAATATAGGGTATACTTTTTCTAAAATTATAGTATGCAAAAAATTGTACTTTTGAAGTACATATGTTATAATTTAGACAAGCTAAAGATATAAAGGGTTAGCATACAGAATCCCCCTAGATCTGGTACATCTAAGGGGATTTTTGTATGTTTTATAGATTCATACAAAATCTAGGATTGTTACAAGCAAAGTAACATATCAATCCATTTGCAAATGTAGTAGCTAGCTACACTTGCCATGACTGCTACTATAAAAGATTTTAAAGGGTTATACATACTGTCACCTCCTCCTGTTACGGATTTGGTTTTCTTGTAACACTTTAGTATAATCCTAGATACAATATAAAGCAAACAAGCTGTCCACCGAATGGTGAACAGCTTGTTGCTAATCCAATGATTATTTTTGTTTGCACACTTGGTTGCCTACTGTACAGCTAGTTTTGCAAGCAGATTGGCAAGATGTTTGACATTCGCCACAGCCGCCTGTTTTAGCAGTTTTTTGTAGGGATTCAGTGTTAATTGTACGAATACGTTTAGACATCTTCATTCCTCCTAAGCACAAACTTACTCTTATATATTATCATCTAATACCGATTCAAGCAAGCGCAAGGAACAGGAATTAGTGAGCTAACGCTTCTTTCAATGTTTTAAGGTTTTCTTCCATGATGTCAAGGTATGTCACATTTTTTTGTGTTTGTTCTTCTGTTAAACCTTCAGCTGGGTTCAATACATACACTTTTACTCCAGTTTCAGCAGCGATGGCATTCGCCAATTTAGGGCTTACCAATTCTTCACTGAAGATAGCTTTTACATTATGTTCTTTGATGAAAGCCACAATATCCGCCATACGTTCTGGTGTTGGTTCTGCATCTGGAGATACACCCATGATACCTAATTGTTCAAAGCCGTATGCTTTTGCTAAGTAACCAAATGCCATATGGCTAACTACTAAGTGTTTATCGTGTTGTGTTTTACCAAATTCTTCATATTTAGCATGTAAAGCTTGTAATTTTTCTTTGTATGCTTTGCCATTTGCTTCATAGTATTTTGCATTCGTAGGGTCTGCTTTGGAGAAGGCTTCTACAACAGCATCTACTTCTTTAGCAACATTCATTGGGTCTAACCATACATGTGGATCAAACTCGCCATGTTCATGTTCGTGCTCATGTTTGTCTTCTTTTTGAGCTTTATCATGGTCATGTTTGTCTTCTTTATGATCTTTGTCATGATCGTGATCTTTATCGTGGTCATGATCATGTTCGTCTTCATCTTCATCTGGAGCTGGCAACAATGTTAACGATTTAGCTAATTCTACTGGTTGTGCTTGTTGTAATACATCTTTTGCTAAGATCTTTTCTGTTGGTTCCAGGCCCGCACCACTATATAGGAATACTTTTGCAGTACCAATTTCTTTTAAATCTTTTGCAGTTGGATCCCAATCATGCGGTTCTGCTCCTGGAGGCACTAATAAAGACACATCAACTTTATCGCCCCCAACTTGTTTCGCTACATCATATACAGGGAATACGGTAGTAACGACTTTCATTTTTTCAGCTGGTGCTGCTTGTTTTGTATCGCTACCACATCCAGCAATACCTACTGCAGTCGCCACCATAGTAGCTCCTAGTACAAAATAGGTTAATCGTTTTTTCCAATTCATGAGTATACTCCTCCTAACACATAAAAAAACAAGAAGTGATTAGATTTTGCTAATTCACTTCTTGATTATATCCGATTTAAAAAATCCGTGCTTGAATGCATGAGCAGTCTATACACTCAATTTCATTATCATTTAAATTTCTTAATCACTGCCACTGCCACTGGTGTTACTACAGCTACTGCTAATAGGGCTTCTGGAATACCATGAGACCATGCAATACCCATGACCACATTAAATACAGCTTCTGGTGAAATGTGTGTTGCCTTAGCAAATTCTACTCCATAAATTGTGTAGATACCAGTCATCACAAGGATTGTATTTGTCGCTGTTCCTAGGAAAGCTGCTAAACCGATACGAATGGCTTTCACCTTGATTGGCAAGTACATATATACCAACGCTGCTACTAAACCGATCAACATTCTTGGCAATACAGAAATGATAGGATTCATAAATGCAAAAGATAAAATATTAGGCGCCATGTAAGCTTGTACCATACTATACGCACCGAATAGGAACCCTACGGACATACCAACTTTAGGGCCTTCCACAACACCACCTAAGATAGTTGGGATATGCAAAATTGTGGCACTGATTGGCGGAATTGGCACAAAGCCCCATCCTGTCATGCCAAGTACAATGGTAATCCCTGCCAATAAACCAATGATCGTTAATTGACGCACCGTAAATTTTTGAGATGGCTGTGTTTGCAGCGCTGTTTCTTTTTCCATGTTTTCCTCCGTTCTTATTCCCTTAGGATATAAGTCGAACCAATAATAAAAAAATGGAACTCAGTTCTGCTCTTCTTGATACAGACTATACAGTTAGTTCCTCGTATAGAGTAGTACAAAACAGCGCTTCTGTCAATCAAAAAATGTAACTTTTCTTACACTACAAGAAAACGAACACCTTATGAGGTGCCTCATACAAGTGTTCGTTCTACCATTACAGCCCTAACAATTTTCTGCCTTCTTCCCAAGCGAAGATAGGTGTTAGGAATGTCATTAAATTTTCTTCTTCAAATGGATAGGCACGCATTCCAATCGCTTCAGCAGCCTGTACATCAGAAGGTTTATCACCCACAAAGTAGATTAATCGTTTTTCCAATTCATGAGTATACTCCTCCTAACACATAAAAAAACAAGAAGTGATCAGTCTTTGCTAATTCACTTCTTGATTATATCCGATTTAAAAAATCCGTACTTGAATGCATGAGCAGTCTATACACTCAATTTCATTATCATTTAAATTTTTTGATGACAGCTAGTGCCACAGGTGTTACAACGGCTACTCCTAATAGTGCTTCTGGAATACCATGAGACCATGCAATACCCATCACCACATCAAATACAGCTTCTTGTGAAATGTGTGTTGCCTTTGCAAATTCTACACCATAGATTGTATAAATACCAGTCAATACAAGAATAGTACTTGTGACTTTTCCTAAGAAAGCGGCTACACCAATACGGATAGCTCTTACCTTAACTGGCAAGTACATATATACCAACGCTGCTACTAAACCAATCAACATTCTTGGTAATATAGAAATGATTGGATTCATAAACACGAAAGATAAAACATTCGGTGACATATACGCTCGTACCATACTGTAAGCACCAAATAAGAACCCTACTGACATCCCCACTTTAGGACCTTCTACGATACCACCTAAAAGGGTTGGAATATGCAAGATGGTCCCACTAATTGGTGGGATTGGCACAAAGCCCCATCCTGTCATGCCAAGTACAATCGTAATCCCTGCCAATAAGCCAATAATCGTTAATTGACGTACCGTAAATTTTTGCGATGGTTGTGTTTGCAACGCTGTTTCTTTTTCCATGTTTTCCTCCGTTCTTATTCCCTTAGGATATAAGTCGAACCAATACTAAAAAATGGAACTCAGTTCTGTTCTTCTTGATACAGACTATACAGTTAGTTCCTCGTATAGAGTAGTACAAATCAGCTATTCCGTCAATCATAAAATGTAACTTTTCTTACACTACAAGAAAACGAACACCTTATGAGGTGCCTCATACAAGTGTTCGTTCTACCATTACAGCCCCAATAGCTTTCTGCCTTCTTCCCAAGCAAAAATAGGTTCTAAGAATGTCATTAAGTTTTCTTCTTCAAATGGGTAGGCACGCATGCCAATGGACTCCGCAGCCTGCGCATCAGACGGTTTATCACCCACTAAGAAACTGCCATCCACATCTACATTCCATTCCTGAATTGCTTTCGTTAACATCCCTGGATTTGGTTTACGACAATCGCAGTCTTTCTTGTACTCTGCCACCGTTCCTTCTGGATGGTGTGGGCAGTAATAATACGCCAATACTTTCACACCTTCTGCCTCTAATCGTCGAGACATTTCTTCATGTAACGTATGCACATCGTCTTCTGTGTAGTATCCACGAGCGACACCACTTTGGTTTGTCACTACAATAATATCATACCCACGTGTTTGGGCTTCTTTCATAGCTTCAATAGCACCAGGAATAAATTCTAATTGTGCAGGATTACTCAAATATCCTACATCCACGTTAATAACCCCATCACGATCTAAAAATAATACATTTCTAGTTTCCATTATTTTACATACCCTTCATTATCACGTAATAACGCACAATACTCATGGACTGCTTGTTCTAATGGTGTAAATCCTTTGTCATAGCCAGCAGCTAACAATTTTGTTGTATCTGCTTGCGTATAGCTTTGGTATTTACCCTTTAATACTTCTGGGAAATCGATATAACGAATCTCGCCTTTTCCAGCGAAGGAAATAACAGCTTTCATAAACTCATTAAATGTATGTGCATGACCTGTACCACAGTTGAATACACCACTAATTTCAGGGTGTTCCCAGAAATAGAAATTCACATTTACCACATCGTTTACATAGATAAAATCACGGGTTTGCTCACCGTCACCATATCCATCGATGCCTTTAAAGAGTGTAATTTCACCAGTTTCCATCAATTTATAATACATTTGACGCACCAAAGATGCCATCTTATCTTTATGTGTTTCATTCGGTCCAAAGACATTGAAATAGCGTAAGCCCACACATTGAGATTGTAATTGGTTTCTAAATTTTGCTACATAGCGGTCAAATAGTAGTTTAGAATACGCATATGGATTTAAAGCTTGTTCGCAAGATGGGTCTTCGCGGAATCCATTAGTCCCATGTCCATAGGTGGATGCAGAAGATGCATAGATGAAAGGAACTCGACGTTCTTGGCAATAATGAAAGAGATTTTTAGATCCTTCATAGTTATTTTTCATCATATATCTACCATCATAATTCATAGTGTCTGCACAAGCACCTTCGTGGAATACCACTTCGATAGGTCCACAATCAAAGGTATTTTGTTCTACCGCAGTATCAAAATCTTCATAATCGATATAATCTGCAAAATCCAACATTTCAATGTTGCGGATTTTACGACCATCCGTTAAATCATCAACAATCAAAATATCATTGCGACCTTTATTATTCAACTGTTTTACAATATTGGAGCCGATAAAGCCAGCACCACCAGTAACAATAATCATAGTTTTCCTTCCTCTATTAATCCTTGAATACGTTCAATGATTCCTGTTGTGGAATATCCATCTTGGAACGGCAAAATTTGCACTTTTTCTACAAACTCTTTGCCAATTACTTCTTCTGGCTTGTAATCTCCACCTTTGACCAATATATTTGGTCGCAACTGTGAAAGCACCTCTGCTGGTGTATCTTCTTCAAAGAGAACCACACCATCGACATAACCTAAAGAGCTCATCAACAAGGCTCTATCTAGTTCATGGTTGATAGGACGACTATCCCCTTTTAAACGGCGTACAGAACTATCTGAATTAAGGGCCACCACCAAATGATCACCCAGTCTAGCTGCTTCTTTTAAATAAGTCAAATGACCCCGATGTAAAATATCAAAGCATCCATTTGTAAAGATAACCACTTCGCCCCGATCTTGCCAAAACCGGATCTTTTGGGCTAATGCTTCTACAGAATAGACACTTTCTTTATCTTCTTTTTTAGCTTTCATAGAAGACAATAAATCTAATAATTCTTGACGATGGATCGGATAAGTACCAACTTTAGACACCACTACACCCGCTGCTGCATTGGCAGCTACTAAAGCGGCTCGGATAGATAAGCCCGCAATTAATGTAGTAAGCATCATAGCTACAACCGTATCACCAGCACCACTCACATCGAATACATCTTGCTGTTTTGTCTCTGCATTGTGCCATACATTACCATCTTTACGAACTAAGGTAATCCCTTTAGCCGAACGAGTAACAATGATAAAATCTAGTTCCATCTTATGTAAAATATGGTGCGCTGCTTTCACAACTTCTTCATCTGTATTCGGTACTTCATAGCCTACGGCTTCACTAAGTTCCTTCACATTCGGAGTAATGCAAGTGGCACCATTATATTTTGACCAATCAGAACCTTTCGGATCCACAATAGTCATAATGCCAGCAGCTCGAGTTTTACTGAATACTTGGCTTAGCAAGGATGGTTGGCAAATACCTTTCCCATAATCAGAAATCACAAGACCTTGTAAACCTTTGCGTAACAACTCATCTAGCCAAGTAAGTATCTCTGTTTCACTATCACTGGACAAGGGCTGATTCACTTCATAATCTAAGCGAATCATTTGCTGTTGCCCACCTAAAATACGTGTTTTCGTTGTAGTCGGAATAGACTCTTCTGTAAAAACGCCTGTACTTTGTATGCCATTCTCTTCTAATAATTGACGTACAATTTTGCCATGTACATCATCACCAATCCGTGATGCCATATGCACTTGGCAATCTAATTGCGCTAAATTATTCGCCACATTAGCGGCACCGCCCAAAACTTCCGTTTCACGTTGTACTAAGTTCACAGGTACCGGAGATTCTGGAGAGATACGACTTACATCACCAAAAATATAGCGATCTAACATGCAATCTCCAATAACCCCTACTTGTAACTGTGGCAAATCACGAAGTAAAAAGGATTGTAATGTACGATTAGGCATAGTCTTCTTCCACCAGTTCACATAAAATATGACCCGCTAAAATATGCATTTCTTGAATGCGGGCTGTCACTTTTGATGGCACTGCAAACGTTAAATCACATAATTCTGCCATCTTTCCACCTCCTTCACCAGTAAAGGCAAAGGTATGCATACCGATATTACGGGCAGACTCTACGGCTTTCACTACATTTTTACTATTCCCAGATGTAGAAATACCAATCAAAATATCTCCGGAACGGCCTAGGCCATCTACTTGGCGTGCAAATACTTCATCATAGCCATAATCATTGCCTACGGCTGTCAAAATAGACGTATCTGTAGTCAATGCAATAGAAGCCAAAGAACGGCGTTCTTTTTGGAACCGTCCTACTAATTCTGCTGCTAAATGCTGAGAATCTGCAGCAGATCCACCATTACCACAAAATAAAATTTTATTGCCTGCTGCTAGCGCTACTTTACAACGCTCCGCCATAGCTTCAATAACACCCATCACTTCATACGTAGCACTCAATGTGTCTACATGATCTGAAAAACGGGCACTAACAATTGGATGTAATTCACTCATGTGTTGTATCCTTTCCATAATTGTCCAATAATTCGTGTAATTCTTGCAAGAAACTTTCTACATTGTTAAATTGTCGATATACGGAGGCAAATCGCACATACGCAACTTGGTCTACATCTTTCAACAAGGATAATACAATTTCACCAATTCGTTCCGTAGTCACTTCTTGCTCTACTTCCATACGAATTTGTTTTTCTGTTTCATTCACAATCGATTCTAATTGATCCGTAGAAATCCCTCGTTTACTACAAGATCTCCACAAGCCATTCATCAATTTAGATCGATCAAATAATTCTTTTTTCTGATCTCGTTTGATCACCATAATCGGTAAATCTTCAATGACTTCATAGGTCGTGAACCGCTTGCCACAGCTCATACATTCTCGACGACGACGAATATTATTATCGTCTGTAGACCGTGAATCTGTCACTTTGATTTCATCATGATGACAATAAGGACATTTCATACCGTATCCTCCTATTGGTTGTGCAAGAAGGTCTTTCCTTGCTGTTGAATTTCTTCTATAAAAGTATCTAACATTTCATAGCGTTTGCGATACATATTTCGTTTATGTGTTTTCGCCGTTTCGTAAGTTTTACGTTCCTCTGCTAAAGGAATCACAAAGAACCTAGAATCTTTCTCCCATACATGACCACCTAATTCTTCCCAAAAGTCATCAAATTTCACTAACTTATGACGATTGAAACGAATTAAATGTGTATTTGTATAGAACCCTTCGTCGGACACTGCATACAAGGTCTCAATACCTAAGCAAGTGGCTAATTGGCGTAATAAAAAGAACATAAAGTTTTTAGGACGGTAGCCATGCATTTTTTTCGTTAGCTTTTTCGCCTTATCTAAACCCTCTTTATATCCCTGAATAGTACCAACCCAAATACATGGTTGTCCCGATGGATCCACACCTAATCGGAAGTTAATATGATAGATTCCATCCCCTTCGTAGGTTAAGATCAAACTAAGTAATCCTTCTTTTCGTTGCCCAGGCATATATTGTAGAATAGACTCTAAAGCTAATTCTTCAGAATGCCATAAACGAATACCACTTTCAGAGGGACTGTACAAAGCACGAATTGCACCGTCCGTGAAATATTTTGGTAATGCATCAAAATGTTGAGTAATACACGTCAAGCGTTCTTGGGCTGTCGATTCTTTATACAAGAATACGCGATTAATAATCTCCCAAATCCCTTCTTGATCTTGTAGCAAATTAGAATAGCTACGATAGTTTGCAAAATATGCTTCTAACTGTTTCAGCTGAGATTTATTTTTATAGGAACGGGCGGTGAACAAAAAGATACGTCGTTTTTCACGCCAGCTATGGTATCCATAGATTCTTTTACCTAATTCCCATTGTTGTTTTGCATATGTAAACACGGTTCATCCTCCTTAGGATAGACTATATCAAGCTATATTATACTCCATTTTAACAATGAAATTCAATGTGTACCCCTCATAGGTCATTGCATTTTCTATGAAAGTATAGTTTCATAAAAACTAGAGAGTCCTAAGACTACCGCTTAAAACTCTCTAGTGAAAGAAATGTCACTACATTCCCTAGTATATGTTGTTATTTACTTCCTGTACTACCGATACCACCCGTACGAATACCACGCGCATCGTCATCATTGGTCAGCAAGTATTTCGAGAAGATACCTTGCGCTACTCGTTCCCCTTTTTCCAAGGCAACAGGAGCGTCTGTGATGTTGTACACAGCAATCATAATATGACCTTCGTTATCTTCATTGTTATAGTAATCAGAGTCGATAATCCCTGTACTATTTGTGAGCATCAAACCTCGTTTAATGGCCATGCTCGAGCGAACGTGGATCGCCAAATATTCATCATAATGCATGAACGCTTTCAGTCCTGTCGGAATTAATACCGTTTCCTTAGGTCCTACCACAACAGATTCTGCACATTCAATGTCATAGCCTGCACTTTCAGAAGTCTTACGCTTCGGCAAATTGATGCCTTGCCCTTCAAAGGCAGACACTACTTCAAATCCACGAATATCCATAGTGCACCTCGATTATTTCAATAGCTCTTTTCGGGATAAATTGATACGACCTTTGTCATCAATTTCGATAACTTTGACCATAATTTCATCGCCTACATTCACTACATCTTCTACTTTTTCCACACGTTCTTTTGCTAATTGAGAAATATGAACCAAACCTTCTTTACCTGGCAATACTTCTACGAAAGCACCGAAGTTCATCAAACGAGTGACTTTACCCATGTACACTTCGCCTGCTTCCACTTCTTTTGTCAAGTTCGTAATGATTTGGATTGCTTTTTCAGCTGCTTCCCCTTCTACTGCAGCAATGGAGATAGTGCCATCATCTTCGATATCGATTTTAGCGCCAGTTTCTTCAATGATGCCACGGATAACTTTGCCGCCTGTACCGATAACGTCACGAATTTTATCTGGATCAATTTTCATCGTTACGATGCGAGGAGCCCATTTAGACATTTCTTCACGTGGTGCTTGGATAGCTTCCATCATTTTACCCATGATGTGCATACGACCTTTGTGAGCTTGTGCTAATGCTTCTTCTAAGATTTCACGAGATAAACCGGAAATTTTAATATCCATTTGGATAGCTGTTACACCTTTTGTCGTGCCAGCTACTTTAAAGTCCATGTCGCCTAAAGCATCTTCCATACCTTGGATATCTGTTAAGATTGTGTAATGTTCATCTTGTGTTACAAGACCCATTGCCACACCTGCTACTGGAGCTTTAATTGGTACCCCTGCATCCATCAAGGATAATGTGGAACCACATACGCTGGCCATGGAACTAGAACCATTGGATTCTAATACTTCAGATACTAAACGCATCGCATATGGGAATTCTGCTTCTGTTGGAAGTACTGCTAATAAAGCTCTTTCAGCCAACGCACCATGACCAATTTCACGACGTCCAGGACCACGAGAAGAACGAGTTTCCCCTACGGAGAAAGATGGGAAATTGTAATGGTGAATGTATCGTTTTTCTGTATCTAAACCAATGCCATCGATGGTTTGTTTTTCAGACAATGGAGCCAAAGTACAAATATTTAATACTTGTGTTTGACCACGTGTAAACAGGCCAGAACCATGCGTACGTGGCAATGCACTTACGCGACAAGAAATAGGGCGCACTTCGTCTAATTGACGACCATCTGGACGGATTTTTTCTACCGTAATCATGTGGCGTACAATTTCTTTCACCATTTTTTCTAATGTAGCGTAGATATCGCTAGCTTGTTCTGGGAATTGTTCTACGAAATGAGCCAACACTTCTTCAAATACAGCTTGTTGTTGCTCTTCACGTTGCACTTTATCTGCACAGCGTACAGCTGCATCTAATTTTGCATGTGCGTAAGCACGAACTGCTTCTGCTACCACTGGGTCTACTTCTTTAATTGGGAACGCTCGTTTAGCATGACCAATTTCAGCTACCATAGTTTCTTGGAAAGCTACGATTTTTTTGATTTCTTCATGAGCTGTCATGATCACTTCTAAGATGATATCTTCAGGGATTTCATTCGCTTCCCCTTCTACCATCAAGATAGCGTCTTTCGTACCAGCAACTACCATATTTAATGTAGTTGCTTCTAATTGTTCTTTTGTTGGGTTTACTACAATGTTGCCCTCTACAAGACCCATGCGCACGCCGGCGATAGGACCTGCCCAAGGAATATCGGAAATGGATAATGCCGCAGAAGCACCAATCAATGCACAGATTTCAGGTGCATGGTCATGATCAACAGATAATACAGTAGCTACTACATGTACTTCATTACGGCTACCTTTATCGAATAAAGGACGGATTGGACGGTCAATCAAACGGCTATTCAAAATAGCAGATTCTGGTGGACGCGCTTCACGTTTAATAAAACCACCTGGGAATCTACCAACAGCATACATTTTTTCTTCATAATCCACTGTCAATGGGAAGAAGTCAATGTCTTTTGCCTCTTTAGATGCCGTTGCTGTAACCAATACAACCGTATCACCATATTGTACTAATGCAGAACCACTTGCTTGTTTTGCTAATTCGCCAGTTTCAATCGATAACGTGCGACCAGCAAGTTCCATTTGGAATCGATTCATTCCATGCCTCCTGTTTAATTCTTTATCCTTAAAAATCTTTATAGTTGTTATTATACACGAGAAGAGGGGGAAATACAATTTAAGTAGTGATACTGAGTCAGATACGATCTATAGTAGTCAAATATTTTACACTAATTGGGATTACCCTATTGTAAAGTATTTACAAACAAAATATTTTTCGACGTCTTTCCTTTTGTGCAATTTTATTGTATTATACACTTAAAAGCTTAAATTCATATATGGCAGTAGATTTTGTAAATGTCTTGCAGTGCTTTAATAGTACTTTATACCTAAAAATTATACTAGGAGGTGAGCTTAAAATGTTTTTCTTTTTTTCTGAGAAAGTTCATGGTGGTGTAGGTAATACTTATATATCTCCTTTTGAATCTATTAAACAGATAGATGAATCAGGAAATGCATTTTGGTATGCCCGAGATTTGCAAGAAATTCTCGAGTACTCAGAATGGAGAAACTTTTCAAAAGTAATTGAGAAAGCAAAAATTGCTTGTAAATCCAGTAATAATGCGGTTTCCTTGCATTTTGTTGACGTCAACAAAATGGTTCTAATCGGGAGCTCCACTGAACGATATGTACAAGATGTAAAGTTAACTAAATACGCTTGTTATTTAATCGCAATGAATGGAGATCCACGAAAGGAAGTTATAGCACTCGCTCAAACATACTTCGTAGTAAAAACTAATGAACGTGAAGATATAGAATGTTATGAAAAATACAAGAAAGATGTCAAGCGTGTAGAGGCTAGGGCTCAGCTAAAAGAATCAGAAAAAAGACTATCTCAAAATATCTATGAACGCGGTGTTGACAGCAATGGTTTTGCGCGAATACGTTCAAAAGGTGATACTGCATTATTTGGTGGACACTCTACACAAGTTATGAAAACTAAACTCGGTGTAAAGGGAAATCGTCCATTAGCTGATTTCCTCCCAACAGTAACTATTGCAGCAAAGAATTTAGCTACAGAAATGACGAATCATAATGTAGAACAAAATGATATGTACGGAGAATCTCCTATTACAGATGAGCACATCCAAAATAACTCAACCATTCGTAAAATGCTAGTAAATCGAGGCATTAAACCTGAAGAGTTGCCGCCTGAAAAAGATGTAAAAAAGGTTGAAAGAACTATTCATAAAAATTTAAATTCTAATAGTAAGGGTCTATCCAAATAGACTATACTATAATAAAAAAGGGATCCACATACCCTTTTACATATTGAAATATAAAAACAGAGAAAAGTTGATGTAATTTAATCAATTTTTCTCTATTTTTTATGGTTCTATAATATACCTTGGAGGGACAGCAAAAGCTACCCCCAAGGTATATTTTTTATGCCTTGAATTTATGATCTAAGTGCAACTAAAAAAGATTCATAGCTTTCTGATAAAATAGTGTTTGCAAAGACATCTAAA
>NZ_RQVE01000009.1 GCF_003992315.1 Veillonella sp. 3891 | reverse complement strand
TTTAGATGTCTTTGCAAACACTATTTTATCAGAAAGCTATGAATCTTTTTTAGTTGCACTTAGATCATAAATTCAAGGCATAAAAAAATATCTTGGGGGGATAGCTTTTGCTGTCCCCCCAAAATATATTATAGAACCAAAAAATAGCTAGTGCTAAGAACTCTTATATGAGTAGCCCCAACATTTAACAAAGAGCCTATATATATCTAATAGGAATACAAAAAGAGACAACACCGAAATGTTGTCTCTTTGTCTGTTTAAGTATGCTAGTTTAATCGTTAATGTTTAACTAATGTTAAAAGATTTTCTAATTGAGGGAAGAATTCTTGTCCAAAATAAGTTAAAATACCAAAAACGATTAGATATAACAAGAAGTATTTAGATACATGAACCATGATGGAACTTGCATCAATAGAGTGACGTAATTGATCAGCTTTTTGTGCATCGATTTTATGCTCTTCGATGTATGCATTCAAAGCAGGACCTACGGCACCAATCGCAATGGCAATACTTTGTGGGGAGAACATTTTACCAACACCAGCGGAGCCAGAGTTAGTTGCTGCCAACCACAATGCTAATGTATCATGACCAGGAGTCAATTGATGAGCTGCTGCTGTTTGCAATGGTCCAAACAATACGTTTGCATTTGTACCAGAGCCAGTCAAGAACGCACCTAACGCACCAATTACAGGCGCAAATGCAGGGTACATAGATCCTGTTGCCGCTACTAATGCATTTGCAATCATACCAGTCATACCAGAGTATGTCATCAATTTAGCAGTTACTACTACAGAAATAATTGTTACATATGTTAATTTTAATGTTTTAAATGTATTTGTTAATACATATTTTTGAGTTCCAAGACCAGCTTTTTGGATGAAACCACCAATCAAAGCAGAGATGAAAATCATGATACCAGGTGTTGCAATCCAAACGAATGTGTAAGGTTTTGCATTCACACCTGCATGGATAGGTACAGATGTTTTAAACACCATCAATGCATTATACACAGCTGGCACCAATTTAGATGTACCAATCAACAAGATAAAGATCAAGATGAATGGAGATGCTGCAATCAAGCCTTCTTTAGCAGATACTTTTTTTGCTCCCATATCGACTTTATATTCTGGGTCGTTTACAGGCATAATTTTTGCAATAGCTATAATAACAGCCATGATAACAATAGAGGAGCCCATAACAGCAAGTTCTGGACCACCTGCATACATATTAATTAATAACTCAGGAACAGCTAATGCTAAACCAGCTATTAAAGTTTGTACAAATACACCTTTAATTGCTTTCACGCCACCAGCAATAATACCAACAATAAAGAGTGGAGTCACTACATTTAAAATGAATAATTGCGCTGCAATGAATGTACCTAATTCAGCTGGTTGTAAACCAGTTAAAGATGCCAATGTAGTTGTTGGAATCGCAATAGAACCAAACGTAGTAGGCACAGAGTTCGCTACTAAGCAAGCCAAGATAGATTTCAATGGATCAAAGCCTACCGCTACCATCATCGCTGCTGGAATTGCAACGGCTGTACCGAAACCTGCCATACCTTCCATAAAGTTACCAAAGCCCCATGCTAACAATAATGCTAAAATACGCATATCGCTAGTTACGGAAGACAACATAATTTTAATTGTATCCATAGCTTTTGTATGAACTACTAATTGGTATGTGAAGATGGCTGCTGTAATAACCAAAAGAATCGGCCAAACTGCAAGAGCTACGCCTTCCATGGCGCCAGTGTACATAACGTATGCATTTTCTCCATAATAGAAGACCGCTAAAATATATGTACCAATTGCTGCTGCCAAACATGCTTTCCATGCAGGCATTTTTAAAATTGCCAATGCTACGATAAGCCATAGGATCGGCAAGACTGCTAAAAATATATCCATATTAACAATCCCTTTCTATAGTATGAATCACTGTAATTCAAATTCTAGCATACATACAGTGTAATATAAACAAAGAGAGAGGAAATCCACAGATTCCCTCTCTCATATGTTCCAAGATTATTGACTGTTACCAGCCTCTAAGAAGTATTCCTTAGGGATACAAAACTACTGATTCTGCATCGATAAAGATTTGTAATTGTCAGCTACTAACCTACTAATTAGTAGTTGGATGCAACTGCTTTAGGTGGTTCATAGTCGCCGAAGTATTTTTTAGGGTCCAATTTCAACAAGTTACATACGTCGAACAATTCTGCCACAGTTTTGTCGATAACTGGAATACCTTCTTTACGGCAAACTTCGATAGCTTCTGCTTCTTTTTCACCATGAGTGTAGATGCGTTCAGCACCTTCAGCTTTAGGAGCTTCACGAAGTTCTTGTAAGAATGTGGAGAAGTGTTTTTTAACATCTTCTGGGTTACCGAAGATAGCTGGGTTAATAGCCATGAAACCATGACAAATGTTGGAACGGCCACCAGTCATACATTTATTGGATGTACCACCTTGAGAGAAGATGGATGCGAAGATTTCGCAAAGCATACCGTAACCATAACCTTTGTGGGAACCTAATTGTTCAGTGTTGCCACCTAAAGGCATGATACCGCCACCAACGTGGTCAGAGATATTACCTAATACTTCACTAGCATTTTGAGATGCTTTACCGTCTTTATTTAATGCCCAACCGTTAGGTAATTCTTTACCTAATTTGTTGTACATTTCTAATTTACCACGAGTTACTACTGTTGTAGAAGCGTCGAAGAAGAAATTGTATGGTTCAGCAGGCATTGCGAACGCAATTGGGTTGGAACCAAGCATTGCTTTACGAGCAAATGTAGGAACCATGATTGCTTCAGAGTTAGTGCAAGAGAAACCGATTAAGCCTTCTTTTAAAGCAAGATCAGCATAGTAACCAGCGATACCATAGTGGTTAGAGTTACGAGCAGATACGATACCGATACCGGATTCTTTAGCTTTTTTAATTGCTAATTCCATAGCGAAATGGCCAACTAATTGACCCATTGCGTCATGACCTTCAACAACTGCGGATACTGGAGTTTCGAATACCACTTCTGGTTTTGCTTTAATGTCGATAAGACCTTTTTCAATACCTTTGTGGTAACGAACTACACGTTGCATACCATGGGATTGGATACCGTACATGTCGGACATCATCAATACGTCTTTAATGATGCTAGCTTCTTCAGGGCTGAAGCCAAATCCTTCAAATGCATCTTGACAGAATGCGTTAAGTTTTTCTTCTTGGATGTAAACAAAATTTCCCATCGTTAAAACCTCTTTCCCTAACTAAAAAATATGTGTGACATCGCCTGTACTCCTCTATAGGTGGTCACGACTCTTGATACGTAAATTATAGCACACATGTACACCACATGGAATAGAAATCCCCTATTTATCAGCATTTTACCCTTATCATATATGCATAGTTAAGAGATAAATTAATTGTTTTTATTAATATTTTTCTTAAAAAGTAGCTATTTCAGTGGGTAAACCAATCATTACTTTTAGTTATACCTCATCTTTTTTCTTCATCATAACTTCATTTTCCTATACTTGCATATCGAATTCCATGAAAGAAAATCTATATTTATCGTTCTTCTCTATCGATATCCATCGATAACATGGAGATGATGTATAGTTTACTATAACGATTAGTTGTATGTATCCTTATTTTTATTATTTATTATTTATTATCTTGTTTCTCTTGCTTCTCTTTTTTATCTTTTTTATCTTTTTTGTCTTTTTTGTCTTTTTTATCCTTCTTATCTTTTTTATTTACTTTTTGATCTGCTACAACACCTGACTCATCACTGATGGCTGCATTCATTTGTTTCGCAATCTGAAATGCAGCATCGTATGTTGGCATAGTCACGATATTAGTTGTACCAATCGCCACGGTAGAACCATCTACACGGGCACCACCAATAGCATTATCATGATACAGTCTAGCTAGTTTACCTGCCACCAAATAAGCGCGCATTGGAGCCGTATAATTTCCCTTTGTCGTTCCTTCATAGACAGGCTTACCATTGATGAATACTGTTTGCCGTTCTACTTTCACATGATTTCCTGAATACACGTATAAGCGTTGCAAATTGTCTAATATCCGTTGTGATATTTTCGGATGATCATTAGGATTCAAAATTTTACCAAATCCCTCACGATAGGTATCACCATATTTATTTTTTATAACTTCCATGGCAAGAGCTGCCCCACCTACGTTATATGAGGAATCCGCCAAAATGCTAAAGCCTAATTCATCTGCATTCTTCTCTTGCGACATGGTGAATACTTGACTATCTAAGTATTTGCCAGTAAGTCCCGCCGCAATTTGCCCTAAATCTCCAGAATTGAAGGTAGCTGCTCCAATCACAGTGGTTAAAATACTGCTTTTCTTAGCTCCATTCACTAAATCTTTGTGCTCACCATGGCTCAATTCATGACCAATAACATAAGCCAGCGCATCATCATCTAGTAAATCCATAGTCCCTTTATTAATAGACATAACACGTCCAAAGGTCATGAACGCATTGAAATTTTCATCTGGATTTACATAGACTACATAACTACGTTTTACATGTGGTGATTTTGAAAGTTCATCTACAATGCGCTTCGCTCGCATTTGATAAGCATAATTATCATACACGCCCGTACGATCTTTTGTTTTTTCTAGCATCTCCTGTTGACCTTGCTCAGTATTATCTAGGTCACTCAAATGTTGATGCACAGAAATGCCTCCTAACACGCTTTTACCAAGAGCCTCCCAAATACCACTGGCATGAACCTCAGATGTTCCTACTGATACGATACCCATAGTCAATGCGCCTACACAAAGTATGTGTTTCCAAGTGTTTCTCATAGTCTCTCTCCTCTTATTACATACCAGGATCATCCTCACGATAGGCTAAATCCCTAAATCGTGTATATGCCCCTTCAAACCATAGTTTTACAATTCCTAATTCCCCATTACGGTGCTTACGGATAATAACTTGCGTTTCTACACCATCACTAGTATCCTCTGTATCTTGATAATTCTCACGATTCAAGAAAGCTACAATATCCGCATCTTGTTCTAGAGAACCAGATTCACGTAAATCGCTTAGCATCGGAGTCTTATCTGCCCGGCTTTCAACACCACGACTCAACTGAGACAAAGCAATCAATGGTACATTAAACTCCCGTGCCATGATTTTTAATTGTCGAGAAATGGCAGATACTTCTTGTTGGCGATTGTCCGCCATTTTTTTACCGCCATTTTCCATAAGCTGAATATAATCCACTACTACTAAGCCTAGTTCACCATGTTCTTGAATTAAACGGCGCAACTTTTTCTTCATTAACTGCGGCGTTAACCCAGATGTATCGTCAATATATAATGGAGCTTCTGCTAAATCATTCAAAGCATTAATGGCTTTCCCCCAATCTTCTTGGCTAAGCTGGCCATTCCGAATACGACCAGAGTTAATGCCAGCTACCGCTGCCAACACACGGGCAACAAGTTGTGTCTTCGACATTTCTAGAGAGAAAAAGGCTACATTTTTCTTTGATTTCATCGCTACATTTTGAGCAATGTTCAATGTAAATGCTGTTTTACCCATAGAAGGACGAGCAGCTACTAAAATTAAATCCGATTTTTGTAAGCCACTAGTCAAGTTATCTAAATCTTTAAATCCTGTTGATACGCCCGTCAATATCCCTTTATGTCGTTGTAGTTCATTAATGCGATCAATGGTTTCATAGACTACGTCTCGCATAGCACTAAAAGAAGACTCTCCTTTGGTAGTACCACTCACATCGAGAACCATTTGTTCTGCTCGATTGACGATATCTTCCGTCTCTTCTTCTTCTCGATAAGCCATGGATTCCACTGCATTTGCCACATGGATTAATTTACGCAAATGAGCTTTATCTCTTACAATTTTTGCATGATCTTCTACGTTGTACGCATCTACAATATCTGTGGTCAAATTCGTAAGGTACAGAATCCCCCCTACAGCCTCTAACTTCTGAGACTTTTTCAACTCCTCCGATAATAATACATAGTCTGCACGTTGATTTTTCCCTACAATGCTTACGAGCGCTTCATAAATGACACGATGATTATCGCTATAGAAATCTTCTGCTTTTACAATAGAGCTGACTGCATCAAAGGCATCTTTATTTAGCAAAATCGCTCCTAGTACGGCTCGTTCTGCCTCTATACTGTGCGGTGGTATCCTTCCTGACATACTATTCTCCCAATTCACAACTACATATATCTATACCAAAAAAGAGGGGCCTAGCCCCTCTTTCTATTAACCTGCAACTACTTCTACAGTAATCTTAGCTGTAATTTCTGGATGCACTCGAACTAACACTTCATGAGTACCCAATGTTTTGATTGGCTCTTTTAGGTCAATTTTCTTTTTATCCACATCAACTTTTACTTGCGCTTGCAATGCATCAGAAATATCTTTACCTGTTACAGAACCGAATACACGGCCACCATCACCCATTTTTACTGGGATTGTAACAGATACTTTCGACAATTGGCTAGCCAATACAGTAGCTTCATCAGAGTCCACTTGTTTTTTATGTGCTTGAGCACCTAATTTTTGTTTTGCATTGTTTAAGTTTTGTGGTGTCCCCTCAAGACCTACGCCTTTTTTAATCAATACATTACGGCCATAAGCTTCAGACACTTCTACGATTTCACCACGTTTACCAACTTTTTTAACATCTTCTAATAAAATTACTTTCATGATAATTCCTCCTTAACTTCTTTTTGTAATTCTGTCATATGGGATACGGCCACTTCAGTCACCCATTGGCGTGCCTCTTTCATAGACATATTGTAAATTTGAGCACCCGCCACGGTACGATGACCTCCGCCACCAACAGCTTCCATAATTAATTGTACATTTAACTTGCCTTGTGACCTAGCACTGACTCCAATGCCACCATCTGGCAATACATAAAATACAAAACTAGCTTCAATACCCTCTAGCGTAATTAATTTATCACCTGTTTGAGCTGCTATCACTGTTGCATTCTTCGCATCTTGCGGTGCCTCTGTAAAAGCCATATTTTCTATTTCTTCTGCAGAAGCTAGCATAGCAGAACGTATACGCATACCTTCAAAACTATCCATAAATAAGTGTCGTACTAAGGATACATCTGCTCCTGATCGGCGCAAGAAAGAGGCTGCTTCAAAGGTACGTGCCCCTGTTTGAACCACAAAGTTTTTTGTATCTACTACAATACCTGCATATAAACCACTAGCTTCAATATGCTTAATCTCTACATGTTCTGGGAAATATTGAATTAACTCTGTTACCAGTTCACTAGTAGATGAGGTAGAAGGCTCTAAATACGTTAATAATGGCGATTCAATGAAATCTGAGCCCCGTCTATGATGGTCGATGACAACACGGCGATTTGCTTTTTTCAGCGCTGATGGAGCAGCTACCATTTCAGACCGATGCACATCGGTCACGATGACCACAGTATTATCTGTTACAAACTGAGCTGCTTCTTCTTCATCAATAATTAGACCTTGAAAATCTGGATGTTCTACCAGCACTTCTACTAATTTACGAACTGCTGTAGGATGTGAACTCAAGGCAATATGCACTGGTTTATTAAGGGCTCTTGCCATCGCTGCTACGCCTACAGAAGCACCAATACTATCATAATCTTCTCGATCATGACCCATCACAAGCACGCGATCAGAATCCAACATGATTTCATGCAATGCATGAGATACGACCCTAGCACGAACACGTGTATTCTTTTCATTCCCTGATGACTTCCCACCAAAGAATTTTACTTCCTCACCATGATATACACAAACTTGGTCACCGCCACGCCCTAAAGCGATTTCTAAGGCTGATTTTGCCTTTTCCCCTTGTACTTTTACAGTATCTTCTGTTAAAGCAATGCCCATACTGATAGTTGGAGGAATATGTTTCGATGTAGTTAAGGCCCGAATTTTATCTAATATGCTAAACTTCGACTCCATCATGTGCAACATAGCTGCTTTACTAATACTGAAGGTATACGTATCTTCTGTAGCATTTCGTATAAATCCGTCATGCTTGTCAATTTCCGTTACAATCAAGCGATTCATATCAGACCATAATTGCGTATATTCAATATCACTCAAACCAGAACGCAAATCTTCAATATTATCCATAGCAATAAAGCCAAGAGCTGGTAACATAGAAATCGCTTTTTGTTTCTCCACTTCGATGTCTGTTATGTCATCAAAATAAAATGCCATATACGATTCTAGTTCATCGCTATTAACATCGGAATAATTAGACTTCGGAGCTACCAACGTTTTATATAATACACGGTAATATTTACCATCAATTTCTTCGTGAAAGAATCCCGACTTGCCCCAATATTTATCAATCCGCAAAGTAGGAATAAATCCACTTAATTTTATTGTTTTATCGGAATCACTAGGTAACCAATCTCTAAATACGCTATTACTCCAGCAGATCACATTGTGTTCATCAATGATAACAATCCCTACGGGTAAATTTTGTAATGCAAAGGTCGATGCCTGTGTAATCCCTTTTGCCATACAGTCAAATTGAGCTTTTCTAAGATGTCGTCCTCGGCGAATGGTTCGTCCCACATATAAATAGGCAGCGATCACCACGATACAAGCCAACATGGCTAGTTGCCAATTTAAATAGAAAATAATACCTAATAAGATAATAATGAGAACGGCAGCAGTCATTTCAATAGAACTGTATTCAGTTTGTATATCCATACTACCTCCTCTAGGTTTACTCACTTCGTCTGCCCCATCGTTTCTCTATGTGCAAGAATACATCTAAGGCGCCTAATATCGCAGCAGATTGTGACATCACAACAAATATAGCTAGCACAATCCACGGCACAATCTTCGGCGGATTGTAACTTTTACTAATACGCCAAACACAAGATATACCTCGTATAAATAGCATTATACCACCTAAATACATCAAATTATAGCCTGCGTATTCAAGGAGTGGAATATATTGTTTCACAAAATAGGAAATGACCCCCACTAAAAAGATATGCAAGGCCCAGTCTGGTACACGCCACCCTTTGATGGTAGGCATTTCAGGAACATGATAGGTACCGATACGACTGAGCACAAGATAGGTAAGACGATTAATAATATACGAAATCGCTACGCCAGAGCAAAACAGTCCTGCAATCAATACTTTTTTCATGATTTCAATTTGATCTTGCAAGGCTGCCATCGCTGTTGTCACTTGCTCCTCTGAAAGCCCTTGCTGTACATACATATCCTGCATGGATACTGTAATTTGTTCTTCCAAAGATGACCACATCTCTGTAGGGCTTACCTGCATCACCAAAGCAGATGCCCAAAACTGAACGACTACTGCTAGTATTAATACCACAGCAGGAATCATTAGCAATTTAAAAATCGACCAGTGCTTGCTTAATCCATAACCGATTAAAATACCAATCACACCAAAGACTCCCCCTTCTACTATGGCCGTCAAAGGTCCTAATAAAAAGGCAATGGCTATCATCGCTGATACAACAGATAATAGGCTCCAGCGAAAACCATGACGTACACCTACAATGGCAATCGTCATAGGCACAAAAATAGATCCAAAAAATCCAAGCATAGGTACACTGAGACCTATCATGGCAAAGACAATCATCAATGCCGTTAAGATACCAGACTCTACGACGGACTTTGTACTTGTTTGATTCATATACTAACTCCACACTATGTCTCCCTCAAGGGTCGACATCGTTCTATGCCAATACAATAAATAGACATATGACTTTCGTCATATGCCTATTATATCACAATCCTTATACGTCTTGAATGATTGGTAGAATCATTGGACGACGGCGTGTTTTTTCATAGAAGAATTTACCTAATGTGTCACGCACCACTGTTTTGATAGTTGTCCAATCTTTGATGTGGTCCATTTCACATTTCTCTACTGCTGCATCTACACGACGTTGTGCTTCGCTTAATAATTCTTCTGCATCACGAACATATACAAAGCCACGAGATAGCATATCTGGACCCGCTACGATCGTACCAGACGCACGGTCCATTGCCATCACAACGACCACCATCCCTTCTTGTGCTAATTGTTGACGATCACGGATAACGATATTACCTACATCACCTACACCTAAGCCATCCACAAAAACTTTGCCCGCTGGCACACGACCTGCTAAGCGACCTGTACGAGTAGTAAACTCAAAAATTTGTCCATTATCGCCTACCAAGACATTGCTAGGCTTTACAATCCCCATGGACACAGCCAGTTCACCATGTTTTTTCAACATGCGGTATTCCCCATGAACTGGGATAAAGAATTTAGGTCTCACCAAGTTCAACATAGTTTTTAAATCTTCTTGGCTACCATGACCAGACACGTGAATACCACGATCTTTGCCATAAACTACATGAGCGCCTTGGCGCAATAAGTTATCGATAGTACGTCCTACAGCCGCTTCATTACCAGGAATTGGTGTGGCAGAGATAATAACAGTATCATTTGGCGTGATCTCTACGGTACGGTGATTGTTCGTAGACATACGAGATAGACCTGCCATTGGTTCACCTTGGGAACCTGTTGTTAAGATCATAATTTCATCAGCACGGTAGCGATTCATTTCATCATCACCGATGATCGTTCCTTCTGGTACTGTTAAGTAGCCACGTTCTTGAGCAATTTCTGTAACATTTACCATGGAACGACCTAACACCACTACTTTACGTTTTGTGGCTACCGCTGCATCAATGGCTTGTTGTAAACGAGACACATTGGATGCAAATGTCGCTAAAATAACACGACCAGTAGCTTCTGCGACAGCACGCATAATCGCTGGTCCTACAGAACTTTCAGATGGAGTAAACCCTGGTTTTTCTACATTTGTGGAGTCGGACATAAGCGCCAATACGCCTTTGTTGCCAAGCTCTGCAAATTTGTGAACGTCCATTAATTTGCCATCTACTGGAGTTTGATCCACTTTGAAGTCCCCCGTATGTACCACAGTACCAACTGGAGTTTCTAAGAAAATAGCACACGCATCTGGAATGGAGTGGTTCGTTTGGATAAAGCCCACTTTAAAGCATCCAATTTTAAATTCATCACCAGCTTTTACAACTTGTAATTTTTTAGCTTTTACGTGATGTTCTTTTAATTTGCCTTCGATCAATCCACATACTAAGTTTGTAGCATACACAGGTACGTTCACTTCTTTTAATAAGTACGCCAAGGACCCAATGTGGTCTTCATGACCATGAGTAATCACCACGGCACGTACTTTATCTTTATGCTCGATTAAATAACTCATATCAGGGATTACAATATCTACCCCTAACATATCATTTTCTGGGAATGCTAATCCCGCATCCAACACGACAATATCATCACCATATTGGAAAATGGTCATGTTTTTACCGATCTCACCTAGACCACCTAATGGAATGATTTGCAATTTATCTTTTCGCGCATGGGAACGATTTATTTGTTCATGTTTTTCCACAGTTGTATTGGCACGTTGTGGTTTACGCGGACCACGATTAGATTGACGGCGGTCACCATTGTCACCTCGCGGACGACTGGTACGTTCCCCCTCAGCTTTCACAGTGGTACGACGATTTTGACCCGTCGTGCGGCGTGTACGTGTTGTAGAACGTGGTCGTTGTTGCGTAGCTTCACCTACCGGTGCAGCTATATTTGTTCTTTCTTCTTGTATATTCAAAATTTCCTCCTACAGGACTATAGTCGTACTGTCTATACATACTACCATAGTCCAAGACTATATAATCCCACCCTCAGATGGTTAAGCATGTATCGGCATGTAAGCACAAATAAGTATCTATTTCTGTTCGTATTCATACAGCAAAACACTGTGAGAAACCTTTCTCACTATCTATGTCACATTCTTCTACACAGCAAAGCATATACCCTCTATACATACTTCTACTGTGAAACATTTGGGAACCCATAAGGTTCATAAGCCGATCAAAATAATTACCTTTATTATACTATAGAAAATCCACCCTAAGCAACTAAGGCGCCTCTCCCTAATCCATAAAATTTGCAATTGAATATTGCACTATATGCAATTGCGTTTTATAATGTAAACGAAGTAAGGTTTTTGAAAGTTTACAATAGGAGGTCACAAAATGAAAAATGTAAGTATTCACACAATTGCAGAGATCGCTATCTTAACGGCGATGATGACAATTCTAGGAGGCATCAAAATTCCCAACTTAATTCCCGGTGTAGAGTTCCAACTATCTGCTCCTTTAGCGGTAGCAATTTGCGCTGCCTTCGGATTCCGCAAGTACATCATCTGCGGCTGTCTTTCTAGTTTGATTGGTCTTGTATTAGGCACACAAAACTTATTAAACGTTGCCATTGCCATGCAATTCCGCCTCATCGTAGGACTCATTTTATGGATTGGCAAAAATCGCATGTGGTCTATTCTTATCTCTGGTCCTATTGCGTCTGCTATCGCCCGTATCACCATTGGTTTATCCTTTGGCAAAATGGTCATTCCTATGCTTGTGATGGCAGTACCTGGCATGATTTTCACAGTCATTGTAAGCCCTATCTTCTACAGTATCTTGCGACGTCTACCACGCTTAGCTACGACGTTGAAAGCGCATCAAGGTTAGTCTCTCATGGTCTATAGCATTCGTATGCGCGCTGCTAAGGGAGGCCCTCATGAACAAGGAGGTTCTCATATTTCAGGAGCTGAACGTCTCGTCTCTTTAGAATCCTTATCACGCATTTCAGAAGAATTTTTACAGCGAGCATTACAACACAGCAAAGGTCGTCCAGATTTTATCAATTTACAAATTGATGAGATTACTGACGAATCCATCATGAAAGTCCCTGCTCTCATGGTGGCTACTACAGAATCAGAAACAATCGAGGAATCTCATCGGGTAGCTACCCAACTATTACAACAAGTGCAGATTCACGAACAGGCGATTCAAAAGGCTTTTACCAAACTCAGCAAAAATACAGAAACTGTGAGCGGGGCTTGGCTCATCAATGCTATTACTGGTGAGGTGTATCCCCAAACAGTACGTGTGTCCCGTATGGATGCCGAATCAGATGCAGACATACACCACCATTTGCAATATTATGGCTGTTCTTCCATCCATTCTAGGGAGGCTCTCATCCTAGCAAGCAAGGTCCTCGCATCGCCTTACGTACTAGGTGAACTATGTTGGTCCGATGATCCACAGTATACGACGGGCTATGTGTCCTATGGCACTACCTACCATCGGTTAAGCCCTATGAAAGTCTATGGTAGTCCTATTGGTGGTCGCGCCTTCTTTATCACTGACGATGCACCGATAGAAGAAGTAATACAGTATTTTACATCCACTCCTACGTGGGTCACAACGAAAGGGATTCACCATGTTTAATCGATACTCCGAAGCCTTAGTCAAGCGCCAAGAGGAATCACAATTTCGTTCTCCTCGCACCTATACTCCTATCGATGCTACTCATGTTATGTATGAAGGTTCCACCTATCTAATGATGGCATCAAATAATTACCTAGGCTTAACCCATCATCCCCACGTGAAAGATCGAGCCTTACAGGCCATCCAACAATATGGCGCCGGTTCTGGTGGCGCTCGCCTTACCTCTGGTTCTTTCCCTTTATTTCAAGAACTAGAGCACCGTCTTGCACAGTGGAAAGACTGTGAAAAGGCACTCACTTTCACAGCTGGGTTTATGGCAAATCTAGGAACAATCTCTGCCCTAGTTCATAAAGGAGATATTATTTTTAGTGATGAATTGAATCACGCTAGCCTCATCGACGGATGTCGTCTCAGTGGCGCTAAAGTACAAGTCTACCCTCACAAGGATCTGGCAGGTCTAGAATCCTCATTAAGCCAATCTAAGCACTATGGTATGCGTTTTATCATCACTGATGGAGTGTTCAGCATGGATGGGGATATAGCTCCCTTACCTGAACTATTGGAACTTGCAGAACGGTACGATGCCCTACTTATAGTAGACGATGCTCATGCTACTGGCGTCATTGGTGAAGGCCGTGGCACAGCGCATCACTTTCATTGTGAAAACCCACGTATCATCATCACTGGCACTATGAGTAAAGCCTTAGGGTCCATCGGAGGATACGTCTGCGGTAGCCAAACCATCATCGACTATATCATCAACCACAGTCGTCCCTTCATCTTTGCCACCGCTTTGTCCCCTGCTGACATTGGGACTAGCATCGGTGCCCTAGAAGTATTAGTAGAGGAACCTAGTGTATATCAAAAACTGCGAAGCAATACAGAATATATGCATAACGCCTTGCAATCACTAGGAATCCCTAGCAGCGATGATACACCGATATTTCCTATCATCATCGGCTCTAACGAAGATACATTAGAAGCCAGTCGCCTATGTGAACGAGAAGGCATTATCCTCAGTGGCATTCGCCCTCCCACAGTCCCTGTCAACACTGGACGATTGCGCTTAACCGTCACCGCTGCACACACAGAAGAAGAATTAGACAAGGTCATCCAAGTATTACAAAGACTACCAATACAAAAGACCTTATAACAAAGCTCCTCCTGAATTTCCATAAAGGGAGCTACAAAAAATAAGTTCCAAATAAAATAGAGGAAAGTTGAGCCATATCAACCTTCCTCTATTTTTTAATCCACCGCAAGAAAAGCCGTAGTGCTTACTGAAAACTTTCGCGTAGGGCAGTTTTTAGAAGCGCTGCGGCTTTTCGCTTTTTTAGAAGCGCTGCGGCTTTTCGTCTTTTTAGAAGCGCCACGGCTTTTCACTCTATAAGGTTTTACAAAATTCCCTAAATTGTTCTTTATACAGTCCCGCTCCTCCATTGGCTGGATGGCGCAAGGTAGCTTGTACTTCTACCCCATACTCCGCCAAGGTAAGACTCGCTTTTTGACCCACTCCAAGGATCTGTGCCCTAGGGAACAAATCTAAGAGCTGTTTCGTATAGGTCCACCCTAAGTCTAATTCTTGCTTTGTAGGAGTCCGGTTCGTCAAGCCATCTATTCCTTTAAAGGGATGAAATGGAAAAATGTTCCACAACACCACTTCATAAGGGTCTATATTAGCTTCTAACATGGCATTCCACACCACAGAATCAGTAGGCTCATTAAAGCCCTTTTCTTTTTGTGTCGGTTTTATAATATACTCGCTCTTTGGATTACTAGTTCGTTTCGGCTCCAATCCAGTAAACACCATAGATGGGGTTACTGTAGGGTGATGCCCTAAGAGCATTCTTTCACAGGTCATGGCAATCCCTGTAAATCGTCCTCCTTGATAGCCCACCGCTTCTGCAATGATAAGAATTTTGGCGCGATCTAATCGCTGCTCCAAATAGGCTTGTAACTGTTTTCTCCGAATGGAGCTCGCTCTCTGATTAGTATCATAGCGTTCATCAAAATCATTCCAAGGATTATACACATAGGGACTGGAAAATCCTTTTAATTGTCGCATCAATCGTTCTACTGACATAGATACCTCACTATTTGGAATGCAATAGTACTACCTTAGAACTACTTTCATCACGTTCTAAATGTTGACCTACTGAAGATTCCTCTAATTCTTTACCATAATTTTTATTGGTAATTATGAGCATCCGTTCCCCAGATTGCAAGCGTTTAAATAACTCTTGTTCCTCAATTTGAGGCATCACATTCTTACCGTTCCACTTCGCACTGCGCTGTACATTATACTTCGCCAATCGTTCTGGACTAGGCTCTACTCGCACTGGTGTCACATCTAAATAATACGGCACTGACGCCGCATATTCCCCATAATAATACACAGGTCCATGAAAGCTTCGTATCTGTTCATGATAGGTCACAGAAGAACGCAAGCCCAAGAATGGTACCAACCCTTCTAAAAGCACAATACCTAGTACTACCAAGGTACCCATCCCCACCGTGAAAGGCATCATCAATCGTTTCCGATACCAATAACACCCACCTAGAAATAAGGTAAGACCTACGACAACAGCTCGAAGAGTCCACCAAAAGCCCCACGGTGCAAAGAATGTTCCAATCCCAAGAGCCCACCATAACACTAAAGTCGGTACCAATACCCACCACCAAGCACGGTGACTGGCATCTTTCAAAGAAATAATCCCAAAAGCTCCTAACAAGCTGAAAGGAATCACCGAAATAAAGGCATAAGTCGGATATTTCGTGGCCATCATTGTATAGAACAAAATCGTGCCCCAACCCATAATCATGGTATATAGATAGGCATCAGTTCTTGTTTTCCAACCCCGATACATACCATATAGAATAGCCCCCGTCCAAGGGAGAGATCCCCCTAGGAAAATAGGTAGATAATACCACCAATGATTTACCTCAGGATGTTCAGATTGGGTCGCTCTCGTTACATTATGAAGTCCTAAAAACCCATTGATAAATTCCATACCATGAGTATGGTACATATATCCATACCAAGGCAAGACTATAGCTAAGAGTATGAGGATACCTTGCCATGGAAATAAAGCTTTCACCATGGACCAAGATCGTTTAACTCCTGCATAAATCAAGAACAACAATCCCGGTAATACCAGCCCTACAGGGCCTTTTGTCAATACTGCAATACCCGCAAAGCCATAGGCTACTGCCATATGCCATGGATTCTTAACTAGTAGCCCACGATATGCGTAATAAAAGGTACCTACCGTAGCAAATAACAACACCATATCTGTGATGATACCATGGGCAATAGTCCATACGATGAGAGATGTGCCTAATATGAATGCTGATAACAAAGCGCCTAATCGTTGCCCTGTTAGGGTGCGCACTCCTTGGTAAACCAAGGCTACTGATAAAGCCCCAAAAAGACCTGACGGAAAACGTGCTGCAAAGTCTGTCATACCGAATACAGAATAGGACAAACTTAATAGCCAATAAATCATAATTGGTTTATCAAACCAATAGTGCCCATAAATTTGTGGAGACAACCAATCTCCGGAAAGGACCATCTCTTTTGCGGTTAAAGCGTAATTCGACTCTACTGGATCCGACACTGGTAATAGATGGTTCCCTAGTACATAAACTCCTAAGAAAAAGAGAAATACTACATAGGTTACACGATGTAATTTCATAAGCATCTCCCTATTGTTTACGACGTTTCCAATATTTCAAACCATATACTACAGCTACTATTACAAAGACTACAATCATAGCAATTAATAGTTCATGATTATACTCAATTAAATCTTTCCAATGTTCTCCTAATTTCATACCTAGCCAAACTAGCAAGATAGTCCAAGGGATTGTGCCCAAAGTAGTCCAAATCACAAAGGGGGTCATCGGATATTTAGCCACTCCTGCAGGGAAGGAAATAAATGTACGCACCCCTGGTAATAAACGGCCAATAAACACAGCGGCACCACCATAGCGATTGAACAATTTTTCTGCAGCACTAAATTTATCTTCACTAAATAAGATATATTTCCCATATTTCATCAATACAGGTCTGCCACCATATTCCCCCAGCCAATAGGATAATACAGAACCCACAATACCCGCTACAACACCTACAATAATAGCCGTATTCAAATCAAATACGCCTTGAAATACTAAATACCCTGCGAACCCTAAAATAATTTCACTAGGAATCGGAATGTTCGCATTTTCTAGCACCATGCAAATAAACATGGCTGCATACCCATATGTCTCCATGATGGTCAATACATAATCCACTGTTGTCTCCTCATCGGAAGATAGTTATTAATCTCAATCTTCATCTTCTTCATCTAATAAATAATCTTTTGCCATCCACTTTTTCGTAGCTGTAAATGTGATCGTCACCCATTTCTCTGCAGGGTCACCACCAATGGCAAGGTCAATTTCATTGCGAATTTCATCTAATTCTACAATGGTTTGTTTTGGGAAATTCTTAGGAATTAAAATATCAATTTCAATCATTTTTACATTCCCATAGGCTTGTACACTAGTGACATAATCTTTAAATTTATACTTTTCCATGAAAGAATCCATAATAAATTGGATTCGATTATGTAATTTCAAAGGCGCTACACCCATAATTTGTTTCACCGATGGAATGATAATTTTTAAAGCAGACGGCATCATTTGTAACGATAAAATAATGAGCACAATAGGATCCACGTAGACCGCCCATTCTGCATAGCCAAAATGTTCTAGCCCAAAAGCCACTAAAAAGCTAACTAAAATCCCAGCTTCTAACATAGCATCGATGGACCAGCTAATATTATCGAATTTTACCAAATTAGATTGTAATTTTTTATTGATTTGGTGCACATAGAAATAATAGCACGTATCAGCAATGGTAAAAATTGTAGCATAGATGATAGCTGGTCCCACATGAACAGCACGACCGCCACCCAATAAATCCGTCAGTCCCGATAAAAAGGCATAGCTTACAATCAACAAGGTAAAACTACCTTCTGCAATCAACACTAAGGGTTCAAACTGCCAATAGCCAAACTGAAAGCGCTTACTCGTTTCATTTGATACTAGTCGGGATGTGATGATCATCATCACTTTAATAATCACGGCGATAAAGGACACGACCCCATCTAATAAGATAGCGCTGGATCCGCTAAAGACCCCCATCATAGTGCCACCAATGGCCACAAATGACATGAGTATGGCCGATTGAATCAACAATCGTTGCTCTACTGCATGTTTATCTTGTATTAACATAATTACTCCTATCTAATCTAGTGAACCTCAGACTCATTCTACTATGGATATTAATAAAATATCTTTTGATTAACTATCTTATAGCCTATAGGCATTCTGTACAGTCTACACGCTATGAAATAGTTTTATGCATTCATATACAAGTATATATAAAAACGGTGTATCATACAAGTACGATACACCATTTATAATTATCATATACGTAATTTTGTCTTTTATGTTCCACACCAAGAAAATATCTATTACTATTTTATAGAATTAATAATAGTATCCCCTGTGTATACGATTAAGCTTGTTTTTCTAAATCAAACTTATCAGAGATGAATCCGTACAAGGTCCATCCTATGAACGTCACGATAGAACCATATGTCATTGCTTCTAAGCCAGATGCATATAAAGCATATAAGCTATATAGGGAACCGATAAAGGCAATAAAAGTAGTTCCACTTAATTCGCTGCCACCACGTCCTGCAGATTTTAAGATAACAATAATAGCTGCCATAGACAATAAGTAAGGGATGATATTAGTAACAACCGCAAGGTTAACTAATACTTCAAATTGTTGATTTAATGATTCAGACATTGTCATCAAAGATAACAAAGATTGAACAATTGTAATCGTAATCATGCCTACAACTGGAGCATCCTTTGATGTGATTTTACTAAATAATTTAGGGAATAAACCTTCATCAGCAGATTGTTTGAATACGTTAGCAATTGTAAACTGCCAACCAAGCAGAGAGCCAAAGCAAGACATAACCATCAAGCCCATAACAATTTTACCTACTGTTGGTGTAAACATACTAGCGAATGCTAAGCCGAACGGAGCAGAACTATTTACTAAATCATTTGCTGGTACAAGACCAAACATGATATTAGTAGATAACACGTAAATAACTGCTGCTCCCAATGTACCACCAAGTACGGCAATCGGTACATTTTTTTCAGGATTATCAACTGCATCAGAGTTAGCCGCTGCTGATTCCAAACCTAAGAATGCCCATAATGTCATAGCAATTGAGTTAGTTGCTGCTTCGTTGAACGGTAAGTTATTTACATTCCAGTTTTCCATATATAAATGGCCTGAGAAGAAGTACCAACCTACAGTGGATATAACAAATACAGGTCCGATAACCCCCCATACAGTAAAGCTAGATACACGACCAGTGATACTAGCACCACCAAAGTTAAGAACAGTCGCTAACCACAATGTAGCAATTGTCCACATCGCTGTTGTAAAGGGAGATAAGTTCGCATCTAAAAATGTTGCACCATATCCTACTGCAGAAATTGCAATCGCTACGTTAGCAATTAAAAGTGATACGCCATACGTATAGTTTGCCATGAAATTACCTGCTTTCCCGAAGGAATATTCAGAGTAACCACCCATACCGCCGCCTTTTCTGCTATACATACCTGCTTTCGCAAAGGCGTATGCAAGAGCCATAGAACCTAGTGCTGTAATTAACCACGATACAATTGATAAGGATCCTACTTGTGCCAACTTAGTTGGAAGCATGATAATACCAGATCCCATCATGTTTACAGCTGTTAAAATAGTAAGCTGTAATACACTCATTTTATTTTCGCTTGTGCTGCTCATAGGCACCTCACTTAGAAAGGCCAGCTAGGAGCAAGCTCCTAGCTTCACCTCATTATAAATAATTATTTATCAAATTCTTTTTTCAATACATAACCAAAGGCTTTTTTAGTTCCATCTTCTTGAGTTGTAATATATACACCTTGGATTTCAGGAGCGAAGCCTGGCAATTTATTGATACCTTCTTCTAATGCTAAGAAGTAGTCTCTAGCAGTTTCAGACCATCTTTCACCTGGTTGTACACAAAGCACTCCTGGAGGATATGGAAGAGCACCTTCTAATGCCATCCGACCAACAGCTTCTGCCAACGGAACAAGTTCACCTTGACCACGTACAAAGTCAAAGTTTGCTTCTTGAGGAGTTTTCACATACTCAGGTAAATATTCGTGTAAGAATAATTTCTTTTGAAGTTCACTTACATTACGATCTTTGTAGAAATCATGCATTTCTTGACATAGACGACGAATTGTATAACCTTTATATTTATCAATATTATTATAGTAAATGGATGGTAATACATCTTGCATTGGTGCATCTTGTTCAATCAATTGTTCGAAACGAACTAATTGCGCTACCAAGTCATCCATTTTCGTTTTAGATTCTGCCGGAGTCATCAAGAATAAAATTGTGTTCAAGTCACATTTTTCTGGGATGATACCATGTTCACGAAGATAGTTAGCTAAAATATTAGCATGGATACCGAAGTCTTCATATTCTCCAGTTTCTACATTAATACCTGGTGTAGTCAATTGGAATTTACATGGATCAATGAAGTATTGTCCTTCACCATATCCTTCAAAAGAGTGCCATTTAGCACCTGGTTCGAAGGCAAAGTATTTAACATCTTGTGCCATTTCAGCAGTATTTCCATCTTCCCATTTTTTACCGTTTACAACTGGTGGTACTAATGGACGAAGGTATTTACAGTTTTTAAGGACTGCTTTACGAGCATCGATGACTGTTTCTACACAATCTTTCCACAATAATTTACCAGCCTCTCCTTCATGCATTTTCGCATTAATGTCAAGAGCTGCAAATAATGGATAGAATGGAGATGTAGAAGCATGCATCATAAATGCGTTGTTCAAGCGTTTATGATTTACATAGCGCTCTTGCCCCTTGATGTGAGAATCTTTTTTGTGTACTTGAGATGTTTGAGAGAATCCAGCTTGTTGCTTATGAACAGATTGTGTAACCAAAATACCAGGATCATTAGGTCCTAGCTCTAATAATAATGGACTGCAATCTTTCATCATTGGAATAAATTGTTCATAACCAACCCACGCAGAGTCAAACAAGATATAATCACATAAATGTCCAATTTTATCGACTACTTGACGAGCATTATAGATAGTTCCGTCATATGTACCTAATTGAATTACAGCTAAACGAATAGGGCGTTCTGCTTTTGCTTTTTCAGGATCTTGTTCTGCTACTAATTTACGGATATATTCTTCATTGAAACAATGTTCCAAAATACCGCCAATAGAACCAAATGGGTTGCGAGCCGTTTCTAAGTATACAGGAGTGGCACCAGCTTGTACTAGTGCACCATGAGAGATAGATTTATGGTTATTGCGATCATATAAAACAATATCTCCAGGGGCTAATAGTGCATTTAATACCATTTTATTAGCAGAGGATGTACCATTTAACACAAAATATGTTTTGTCTGCATTATATACTTGCGCTGCATGTTGCTGTGCATCACAAGCTGGGCCTTCATGAATCAATAAATCCCCTAATTTAACATCCGCATTGCAAAGGTCACTACGGAATACGTTTTCACCATAGAAATTATAGAATGCACGACCCGCTGGATGACGTGCAAAGAATTGTCCTCCTTGATGACCTGGACAGTCAAATTGAGAGTTACCGTCTTCTACATAATCTGCCAACGCACGGAAGAATGGAGGCAACATATCTTCTTCATATTTTTTAGCTGCCGCTTCAATTTGTTTTACATATAATTCGTAATTCACTTCATTAGCATCGATTACACGAGTAATCTTACCTACAAATTCAGGTTTAACGGTGGAGTTCGCATCTTTTTTCACTAAGAATACAGGAATACGAAGAGCTTCAATCAATGGATTGCTTAGTACTTCTTCATGATCTGCATCAGTAATCACAATCGCAGCTACATCAGAAAAATCAGTTTCATCTAAGGTCACTGCAAAACGAGTAATAGAATCCTCAAAATCTTGTAATGCATCATGAGAGAACGCAATGTGTAAGTGATTCATAATAAAGCCTCCTATTGCATACTATGAATAGATATAATTATTGAAAACCATTGTCGACATGGTAGCTATGGATATAAAAATATACAGTAGCCGTTTCGTACTAATCTTACAACAAATGACAATTTAATTCAACCTTAATTAACTATTTCTATTATAGCAATTTGTTATATTTCAACCTATTAAACCGCTAATATACTATATCCTATAGAATGTTATTTACATTCCATCTTAAAAAATGCATTTATAGTCACATTTATTTAGATATACAAAAGTAGCATTATATATCAAAATATAACATCTTTCCATTTATATCATAATACAAATTATTGATAATACATCTCAATAAAGTTTAGACTTTGCGAATATTTATTAACCTAATATCCGCAAATACAATTGTTAATTAATTTTTTATTCTTAATTTCTTTATATTACAATGATTATTTTTTATCAAGATAACCATCATTTTTTCTATTCTTGCATTTTTTGCATAACTAATCTTTATTTCCACTACAACGTAAAAAAGACCCTATACAGGGTCTTTTTATAACACATATATTATGCAAATACATTCACTAAATCGATAGTTTGATCACGACCAGGACCTACAGAAACGATACCTACTTGTACGCCAGTTACTTCTGCAATGCGTTCGACATAACGACGTGCTGCTTCTGGTAATTCTTCATACTTGCGGATACCGGAAATATCTGTTTTCCAACCTGGGAATGTTTCGTATACTGGTTCACATTCTGCTAATACATCTAAGCTAGCAGGGAATCCTTGTACAGGCTCACCATTGCGTGTGTAACCTACGCAAATTTTCACTTCATCTAATCCATCTAGAATATCAAGACGAGTGATGGCTAAATAATCCAAGCTGTTCAATGCGGCGCCATAGGTTACAACCGATAAATCTAACCAACCACAACGACGGGAACGGCCTGTAACCGTACCAAACTCATGACCTGTTTGACGAAGGTATTCACCAGTTTCATCTAATAGTTCAGATGGGAATGGTCCTTCACCCACACGAGTAGAGTATGCTTTTACTACGCCAAAGATATTTTTTAAGTAGTTAGGACCTACACCAGCGCCCACAGACGCACCGCCTGCCACTGGATGAGAGCTAGTTACGAATGGATATGTACCATGATCAAGGTCAAGCATCGTTGCTTGGGCCCCTTCAAACAATACTTTTTTACCACCTTTGATAGCATCAATCACGGCAAAGTTTGTATCTTTTACAAATGGACGTAATTGTTCTGCATAGCCTAAGTAATCTTTTAAAATTTCTTCAAAGTTAACTGGCTCAAAACCATATACGGCTGTTAACATTTTATTTTTCAATTCTACGTTGAATTTAAGTTTCTTCTCAAATACAACTGGATCCATTAAATCGCAAATGCGAATGCCAATACGATTTACTTTATCTGCATAGCATGGACCGATACCATTTTTTGTAGTACCGATTTTAGCATCGCCTTTCACAGATTCTTCCGCTTCATCTAAACGATTATGATACGGTAAAATCACGTGAGCACGGTCAGAAATATATAAGGATTTTGCACTTTTACCTTCTTTTTCAAGGTTTGCAATTTCTTCCAACAATACCTTAGGGTCCACAACGACACCAGTACCAATGATATTCATTTTATCATCGTAAAGAATACCGCTAGGCAATAAACGCAATGCGAAAGATTTACCATCTACGACTACTGTATGACCTGCATTATTACCACCTTGGCTACGTACTACCACATCAGCGCGTTCAGATAAATAATCAACGATTTTACCTTTACCTTCATCGCCCCATTGTGTGCCAATTACCATACTTGTTGCTACATTGGTTCCCATATGAATTGCCTCCATTACATCATAGAACTTTCTATCGTAATGACTACATTAAGTCATCGCTCTGAAAGTTCTTCCATTATTAGTATTACCTTCGTAAATAGGCGCCTAACGTACACTATTTACACTTTATTATAGCATAGATTGAAAACATTGGGGTAGTTATTCCCTACAAATTCCCATATCTTTATGATGAGCCCAACCGCTTTATAAATTCTTCTGGAATGGACGATAAGAATCGACTTGGTTGTTGCCAATACCCATTTGCATTCACCTTTGCATAGGTAATGGTCAAGTGTTTCTTAGCACGAGTTAATGCTACATAAAAAATACGTTTTTCTTCTTCTAATTTACCATCTTTAACCGCAAAGTAGAACGGAAGTCCCCCATCATGTGCACTAGCAATAAAGACATTCTCAAATTCACTGCCTTTGGCTTGATGGACCGTAATGATGGGGATACGACTGTCTCCTTTTCGTCGGAACATGCCCTCTCCCGAGTGAAGAGCAGACATTTCTAATATCTCTTTCACACCATCACGGCCTACATAGTATGGATGTTCCGCTTCTAACTCTTTCATGATGCGGTATAGTTCGCGAATACTAGTTAATCTACGTTCCCCAGTGGGATCTTCTTTTACTTTCTTCTGATAGTGTTCCACTAGGCCCATATCATTCATAATATAGGCAAGAATTTCTGTAGATTTACTCGTAGTCCACTTACTTCGTAAAGTATCCATAGAGGCAGCAATATTGGCAAATGTATCTCTATATTTATTTATAAATGCCATACGCTGTACTTTCGTAGGCAGGATATTTTCTTTCATAGCATACACCAATAATTTACCCGTCGCTATAATATCATCCATGGCATTATGAGTAGACTGATGATCAATGGGAAAGTATCCACTTAAAAATTCTAGCTTGTGGTTCGGCAAATTCGGATAGAACCGACGATATATGTCTAAGGTATCATAGATGGCTTGTACCCTTGGCATAGCTACACCATGTCGGCTACACTCTTGCTCTAATATGCTCATATCGTACTGCACATTATGACCGACAATCATGAACCCATCAGCAAACTGTCTGAATGCTTCCAGTACAGTTCGTGCATCACCACCAACCTTTTGTAAGTGCGCATCACTAAAGCCATGGACTAATTCTGAATCCCCTACAGGCACGCCGGGATTGATAAATCGTTCGAAGGTATCAATGGTATTGCCTTCTTCATCGATGCGGATAGCTGCCATCTGCACAATGCGATCTTCCAGTATATTTACACCTGTCGTTTCCACATCAAATACAATGATATCTTTAGTCACTAGCCCTTTTTCTAATTGTTCATAAGGCTCTCGTGTAAAGATATTTGTACTCATAAAATCGGTGATCCGCAACCCAGTTTTTCTCACTGCTGTGCTTTCTAATTCCTCTATGCGCCTATCACCAACTCCTTTGACAAAGGTTCGAATGATCCGTTTTGTACTCATCAAATCCCAAGGGTTCACTAAGCATTTAAAAAATGCCAATACATCCTTAATTTCTAAACGTCGGAAAAATTTTAATTCATCTGCCAAAATAAATTTTAGTTGCATCTTTTCTGGCAATTGTCGATTACATCGTTTAAATTGTTCACTTAATCGTACGGCTTGTTTATTGGTGCGCACCAAAATTCCTACAGGGGGCATTTCTTCGCCACTTCTCAGCTGTTGAATAGATTGAAATATATACCTAGCCTCATCCTGAGCATCTGCAGCAGCATATATCGAAATAGGCTCACCTTGCTGTGTGGCCATCGCTTTCGGTTCTTTTTGATACAACTCTCGCACCCGCTGAGGGAACATATCTTTCAGCATGGAAAAGGCTCCCTTAAACAGCATCTGATTAGACCGATAGTTTGTATCAAACACTAATTCTATAGGATTATACTCTCTGCGATACCGATCGATTAATGTAATCGGATTAGAACCACGCCATTCATAAATAGTTTGAAAGTAATCCCCACAGAGCAAAATATGGTTACCCTTCCACATGGTGTTCATCACTTCATATTCTAACTCGCTAGTGTCTTGCATTTCATCTACTGCAATATAGGAATAGCGCTGACGCCAACGATTAGCTACCTCAGGGCGCTGAAAGATTTGGTGTACCCTCGTAATTAAATCTGCAAAATCTAGCCCATTCAACGAACGTAATCGCCATTCGTATTCCATCAATACTTGTAGCCCTTTTTCTTCTAAAAATTCGGCAGTATCTTCTGACATGATGCTATACCAAACGGACTGTTCCCGTTGCATACGCTTGATTGTCCGTGCGTAATCCTCTTGTATATTAGCAGAATAATATTGATACTTCGATCGATGCTCTTTCACTTCGCTGATAACCTCGCGAATCGTTTTGGCATGTATTTTGAGTGCCATAAGACCTTGCTCTTCACTATAGGCTTTCACAAGATTCGGCAAACATTCACTCAACAATTCCTCTACATCTTCTTCGTCAAAGATGAGAAATTCTTTAAACAAATCTTCTTGTAATTTTGCTTCTTCTTGCAAAATGGTATAACAAAAGCTGTGAAATGTAGATACTTTCACAGCTTGTGCCTCTTGTCCTACAATCGCAATCATGCGTTCTTTCATTTCACGACACGCTTTATTCGTAAATGTTAAACACAAAATTTGATCCCCAGTGGCACGTCCCGTTTCCAAGATATGTGCCACCCGATAGGACAATGTATTTGTTTTTCCCGTTCCTGCAGAAGCTAGCAATACAATATTTCTATCTAATTCCTGTACAACTTGTTGTTGAATGTCATTAAGTACCACAGTATTTGATTGCATAGTTGCTCCTTATTTCACCAATGAAAGTACGCTAATCCTAGCACTGGTATAGGTCCTAACACGGCTGTTAGTGCCCACAACATAATATTCATATCCAAGGGAATATGGAATACTTCTGTAATCACTGCATAGGTAATCATACCTAAAAAGACATTGGTTGCTACCCGTTTGATGGTAAACCATGCTACCTTAATAATCATCCAAGCTACAACAATAGCTACTACAGCTTGTAATACGTAATCCATCATTACCTCATTTCTTGACGATGTAATACAGCACCGCTCAAGGTCACCTCATCAGCGTATTCAATATCCCCGCCTACAGGAATACCACGGGCAATACGAGTGACCTTAATCCCCGTAGGTTGCAATAATCGAGCAATATATAGAGCCGTTGCTTCCCCTTCTACATCAGGATCTGTAGCGATGATAACCTCTTGCACTGTATTATCTTGAAGGCGCAACATGAGCTCTTTCAAGCGGATGTCTTCTACGCCTACCCCATCAATAGGGGACAAAGCCCCTTCCAACACATGGTATAACCCTTTATAGTCACCACTGCGTTCGATGGCGATGACATCACGGGATGTTTCCACCACACAAATCATCGATCTGTCCCTTTTAGAGCTCGCACAAAACTCACAAGGATCTTGAGCAGATAAATTAAAGCATTGGGAACATCTATGTGTGGCTTTTTTCGCTGCAAGGATGGTTTCTACCAAGCGTTGTACATCTTCTGCATCTGCCTCAATGAGATGGTATGCTAATCGTCTAGCCGATTTAGCCCCCACCCCTGGTAGGCGACGCAACTCTTCTACTAATCGTTCTAAAGGATTTGTCATATTAGAACATACCTGGCATTCCAGGAAGTTTCAAGTTTCCTGTGACAGCCCCTAATTTTTTCTCTGCCACTTCTTTTGCTTTACGGTTCGCTTCATTCACAGCTGCTAAGATTAAATCTTCTAATGCTTCCACATCTTCTGGATCTACTGCAGCAGGAGCAATTTTAATGGACAATACTTCTTGTTCTCCATTCATTGTTACAGATACGGCACCACCACCGATAGATGCTTCTACCACGGTGTTTTTAATTTCTTCTTGTGCTTTTTCCATGTCCTTTTGCATTTTTTGAACTTTTTTCAACATACCTTGCATATTACCGCCACCAAACATAGTGAACCTCCTTCATTACTTAGACAAATCGTCTACTTCTTTCACATAAATATCATACCCATTAGCCTCCATGTGTTGTAAAGCATCATAGAGTAGAGTTTCTTGTTTTTCTTCATCACTGGCCTCGGCTGAAGACCATTTCGGCAATGTCCGTATCTCGTCTATGCCATCTTCTGAAAGCATGACATCTCCTTTTGCTTGATAGTATGGATTTAGCACTTCCTCTGGATTATCATAGACTGTAAGAAAATCATCAATAATACCATCTACATTAGTAGGGTCACTACCGGCGCCTACCTTTGAATTTGTATTTGTCCCTACATAAGTAGGTTTACTACTCTCAGGCGTTTGCTCTACTTTGGATACAGCTGGTATCTCCTCATGAGATGCAGTCAGTGCCACTTCTTGCGTCACAACTGTCGGTTGTACTATCTCCTCGGGTTCGCTAGAACGTTCCACCACAGGAGCTGTTATCGTTGGTTGTGACTGTCCGCCTTGCTGTGAAGTTCCTCCAAAGGATTTTGCTGCCTCTAAATACACCTGCAGTTTTGGATCCTTCTTATCGATGGCTTTCACCACAATCGGTCGCCCTATCACTTGTTGGAACGCTTGTTTTCCGCATTCTACATGCTGCTGTTGCACCAAAATAGGACCCGCAATAGGCGTAGGGAACACCAAAATAGCTTGCTCTTGGTCTAAGTACACCAAGGTTCCTTGCTGATAGATAGTGTTCAGCAAGCCATAATTCTTGCCTCTCAACCATTTTATCACGTTTGCTAAAATCGTGCTATATTCATGAGGACTCACCATCCCCTGTCCCACAGACGTCTCCTGTGCCGTGTCAAATGTCGTCGTTTTAGGTGTTACCGTTGGAGATGTTTTCTTCCGCAATGGAGGTGGCAATGGACTTTTACCACTAGAGCCTCCCGTCTTAGATACTCGAGGTGGTGGTAACGGAGATGTTACTTTTGCAGAACTAGTTCTCACTGGTGAGACAGATGGCAATAACACATCATCCTCCACTGGATGGGGAATTTCCTCTAGGACACCATCATATGCATCCGTATCCGCCACAGGTGGGGCAGATTCTACCACTGGTTTCGCCACCACTACAGGTCGTTGTTCCGACCACTCATTGAGCTTTTGGAGCAATGCATCTTCTTGACGATTTACAAATTGTTCCATCGTCGTCATGCGCCCTTCTAAGGTTTGGTACGTACCGCCACCTAATTGCAATAGCGAAAGCAATCCCATTTCTACAATCACTCGCGGGTTATCTACTTGTTTTGCATTGTTTTGTACCGTTTGAAGTACATTGATATAGCGTCCGATCTCCTCCACAGATAACTCTTTGGTCTGTGCCAATAATCGTTCTTTATGCGTATCATAGGCTAATAGCTCTTCCGCATCAGGCAATACTTTTGCCACAATCATAGCTCGCAGATGTTCCACTAAAGCCGTCACAATTTGCCGAGCATCACGACCCATTTGTAGCGCCTCATCCACAGCTTGCAGTAACGCAGCTCCATTACCGGCTTTCAACATATCTACCATATCGAGAACCCAGGATTTGCTCACTAAACCAATCATAGTCTCTACTAGAGGAGCTGTAATCATGTCCGATGTCATACCAGAACATTGATCCAGAATACTCAAGGCATCCCGTAAACCACCATCGGCATGGACCGCAATCACTTGTGCTGCTGCAGGGTCAAGAGAGATATTACTTTCCTTCGCCACATGTAATAAGTGATCTGTAATATCCTTTGCTGTAATACGGCGGAACGTATAGCGCTGGCAACGAGACAAAATAGTAACTGGTAATTTCTCCGATTCTGTCGTAGCAAAAATAAACATTACATGGCTCGGCGGTTCCTCGATAGTTTTCAACAAAGCATTCCACGCTTCATTGGTGAGCATGTGGGCTTCATCGATGATGAACACTTTTTTATGACCTACCACAGGTAAGAAGTTCACCTGTTCTCGCAAGGCACGCACTTCATCAATACCTCGATTGGAAGCCGCATCAATTTCGATCACATCCAAGGCTTGTCCTTGTAACATTTGCTGACACGATTCACAGTGACCGCAAGGTGTGTCTGTAGGCCCCTGTTCACAGTTAATAGCGCGAGCAAATATCTTTGCCATACTCGTTTTACCCGTACCTCTAGGACCAGCAAATAAATAGGCATGGGCCACTTTATCTTCACGAATGGCTCGTTGTAATGTATCCGACACGTGGTGTTGACCGACTACATCGGTAAACTGTTTCGGTCTCCATCGTCTATATAACGCTAAATAACTCATAGCCCCTCCTTTCCCTTAAGATATGAAAAAAAGCAGCTAAGCTAGCTGCTTTACCATAGCACTCGAATCTGACAGCCCTATAGGTTTCCTCGTGGCACAAGAGAGTTACCGCTTAATGCTGCTCCAATCAAGGCCTGACATGGTTCACAGGCTCTCCTTGCACAAGCCCCATAGAACTGTCATATTCCAATGCTATTACCCTATCATTATACATGTTTTTCAATCCCTATTCAAGGGTATATACCTAATCTATCATAAATTGTGCTACATATTAGATGCTTATTATTATAACAAAGTTAATTTGATAATTATCTCTTAAGTATCCCTTTATATGTACTAGCTTTCTTGCCTCTATTCTGCAAGGATTGATTGTTAATTTCTTAACCTATGCAATTCTGAAGTATTACAAGAGTAGAAAATAGAAAAAAGGACGGCTGCCACCGTCCTTTTTTGAGTTCATGAATGATTTTCTACAACGCTCTCAGAAAGATTCATTCCTTCTGCTCCAAGTATACACCATTCTCTCCTAAAATACAATGGTATTATCCTCTGCGCCCTTCATAAGGATGCAGAATTAGATAACCTTTGGAGTATTCTCCTACATATATATCACTAATAGAATATCCTTGGTCTTGTACTTCTTCTTCCAACCAAGCCATGTCTTTGTCGGCAAGCTCTAGTATATCTGGGTCTACCACTCCGTCCACAATCACTGGGTAGCGAATGATATCATCACCGTTCATGACTAATGTTAATTGCCCGTTTTGCTCGAGTACAGCACGGCGTACATCGCTTACAAGGGTAACCCCTGCACTGCGAAGCTTCAACTGCAAATCACTGCCACGAAGACCACGTTTCAAACATTCACCAACACGAATCTTACCCCGGTCAATAACAATGCTAGGACGTCCATCGATGAGCGTTTTAATCCATCGCACATGAGCGCTAAGAAAACGCAAGCCCATGACCACGATAGTCCACGCGATAAGGACTAGAAAGAATTGCAAGATACCAATACTTTCACTGTAAATAACGGCGCCGATGATACCACCTAGGACATAGTTTTGTACCTGATCTAAGGCCGAGTTCGGCGCTAAATTTCCTTTACCCATCAAGTTCATTTGCAAAATGAGGGCTAGGATACCAAGGGCTAGCTTAATAAATACTAATGTATATCCTGTTAACATATTATCATTTATCCTTCTTCACATCTACAATCTTAGGATTACTATTAATCATCTCCACAGGTCGCAAAGAATAGCCATCTTTATTCATGGTGAAAGTCACCTCAAAATAGGCTTCCTCAATATTGACGATCATACGATCTTGCACGCGCAATGTATTAACGCGAATCTTATCCTTAGGTACATCGGCACGTTCACTTAAATTATTTAAAAATTGCACCATGTAGCTTGATTCTTCTGCACTATTAATATCGCGAGTGTAATCATTAACTTGTAAACCCAATAAAAACACAAGCCCCAATACAATGATAATTCCTAAGTCACGGAACTTAGTATCAAAGCGATTATACATAACTTTTACACCTACTACTAGCAATGCTACTAGCAAAATAGATGTCATAATGTATTGCAACAGAGATGTAAACTCTCCTCGTTGCACCACATAGGCATAGGTATAAAATTCCATAATTACCTCACAGTTCTTACTTTAATGTTTCATTATACTGCGCCCGTTCGCCACCTACAAATTTAGGTCGCACACGAGCTGCCGTTACATGGGCTGCGCCAATTTCTATTACGCTTAAACGCACAGGTACTGCTACATGTTTCAAATGCATACCGATGAAAGTATCTCCTATATCAATACCTGCATCAGCCTTTACACACTCCACTAACACAGGATCTGACCATGTGGCATAGGCTGTAGTTGCCATAGAACCTCCTGCATGTTGTACAGGCACTACATTTACTTCTTCATAGCCTCTAGCCTCTGCAGCATGACGTTCCATTACCAAGGCCCGATTAAGATGTTCACAGCATTGAATAGCCACATCGAAGCCATATTCACCTTGCACCTCAGACAGAGCTCTAAATAAATCCGATGCCACCTCCAAAGAAGAGTCCTTACCAATATGTCTTCCTCGTACTTCACTGGTGGAGCACCCTACTACTAGCAATTTACCTTCTTGCAATTTCGCTACCGTAGCCAATTCGGTTACAGCAGCTTTCATAGATTCATATAGATTTCCATTCATAGAATCTCCTCCCTTTCATTACATACGAATGCACCCAAACAAGTAGCTATCACCTTAGAGTATTAGTTAGCCATATGCACTACACGTTGTGGATACGGGATGTCGATGCCCTCTGCATCAAAGCGATCTTTTACTTCAGACATGACGCCATAATAGACTTCTCTAAATTCGTCCGCATTAATCAAAGGATATGCCACAATATTCACAGAGCTATCACCAAATTCTTTGATGCCAATTTCTAATGTATCCATATTATGAACCTTACCTGTGCTCGCAAGAATTTCTCTAATAATTTCAATGGCACGGTGATGGTTCGCATTATAGTTAATACCAAATACAAACGTAATATATCTCGTTTGTTCATAGTTACTATTCATCAAGTTATTAGACGTAATCGCCGAGTTAGGGATGAATACAATACGATTTTCTTTGGTAGCAATGGCTGTGTTAATGAGATGGATAGATTTCACTGAACCTTCTACACCATTTACAGAAATCCAGTCCCCTGCTTTAAATGGTTTGAAAGCCAAGATAATCAAACCAGATGCCAAGTTAGACATGTTATTTTGTAAGGCTAAACCAATGGCGATACCGAAGGCCCCAAAGGCAGCTAAAAAGTTATTCGTCGGGAATCCCACTAGGGATAACGCTGATAATACAACTACAGACAAGATAGTGTAGTAAATAATTTGAGACGCGAAGCTACGCACTGTTTGATCATAACCGGTGCGACTCATCAATTGTACTGATACACGTCTTACAAATAGAGCGATATAGCGGCCTATAATCAACACGATGATGGCCAAAATAATACTAGGTAAATATTCCAGTAATAAGGATTGCATATGATTAACAAAGGAAATACTTTCCTCCACATGTTCTGCCACCTTTTCAGCACCTGCCGCTGTGGCTGTGGCAACTTTTTCTTCTGCTAATAACATCTATTACTCCTTTCCTATAACTATGTTGTCATTACGTAACTCATAGCATAGGGATATGAGTTCGCACAGTATTAGATTCTATTATATCCATAGCACTAAACTTGTCAATATATCATGTTAAAGTATACAACAAAGTTTTCGTAAAATGTGATGTCTACTGCTATAAGGGTGTTCACTACATTGACTATAGCCCCATTTTGTCCTATAGCACGAAAAGCCTATAGAATCAAAAATATAGGATAGCTGATGTACTATCAACTACCCTATATATATTCATTGTATCAAATTATCGATCTTATTTTACTAAGATGAATGTTACATTGATTGGACCGTGAACACCAACGACACGAACAAGCTCGATGTCCGCTGTGTTGGATGGACCAGAGATGTGAACCACATTTGTAGGGAACTTAGCTGGATCATTACGATAAATCTTTGCTAATTCTGCCATCGTTTGTGTCATACGTGGATGAATTGTATCTTCACGCAATACAGAAATGTGCGTTAAAGGCAATAAGCCCAAGGAACGACTAGATTCTTCTGTACTTGGTTGGATAACTGTTGCTGTTTCCGCAATACCCAAGATAGGGAATGTAATACCAATGTTAGAATCTTTGGCTACTTCAATATTCGCCTCACGACCTTTAGTAGCATCCCATTGATAGAATGTAGCTTGATCTTCGCTTAATTGTTTGAAAGATTCTTCTAATCCGTATGTTTCTACTTCTCCAGATTTAGGATACACAACACTGCCGCCACCACGAGCAACGATTTCATCTACCAAAGCTTGGCCTACTTGAGATGCGTCCACTTCGATTAATTTAGTACCCAAGCGTTCTGCTTCTATTTTAAACATCTGTACTACTTGCTCATGGCTAAGGTCAGAATACATAGTCTCTTGAGGGCCTTTTGAAAAATCAAAAGGTGTTACAGATGTAGGAATTGAGTCACGGCCTAACGCACGAGATAGGCGACCTAAAAAGGCTTGTTTTTTTGCTTGATCCATTTTATTTCTCCTTTCCCTTTTGTGCTACGTGTTTCGCATATTCATCACGGAATTTACTCATTTTGAGCAAGCCCATGTCTTTTGCTTTCACCCAGCCACCAACTACTGGCAATACTTTCGTCCAATCTGCCATATGTCCATTGTTACTCATTAATTTCATGCCGATAGCACCCATTTTAGTACCCATATCGAACAAGAAAGAATTCGCAAATACACCTGCCACTGTGTGGAAGATACTGCGTTCAAGAGCTGGACGCATTTGTAATTTATCAGCAATCACTTGACGATGTTTCAACAATAATTCATGCAATGGAATTTTTACTGGGCAATGTTCCCAACATTCGCCACACAATGTGGACGCGTAAGGAAGATCGCCAGCTTCTTCATAACCAACCAATAATGGAGTTAATACAGCACCCATTGGACCTGGATAGATAGAGCCATAACCATGACCTGTAATATGACGATATACTGGGCAAATGTTCATGCAAGCACCGCAACGGATACAACGTAACATTTCTTCAAAATCGCCACCTAAAATACCAGAACGGCGGTTATCGATGATAACGATGTGTAATTCTTCTGGACCATCTGCTTCCCCTTCACGAGCAGGACCTGTGATCATGGAGAAGTAGTTAGAAATTTTAGCACCTACAGAGGAACGAATCAACATTTCCATCATGACATCCAAAGAGGCAAAGTCTGGCACCAAACGTTCCATACCCATCAATGCAATTTGCGTTTTAGGCATGGAGCTTGCCATACGACCATTACCTTCGTTAGATACGATAGTAATAGTACCAGTTTCAGCTACGCCGAAGTTACATCCAGTGAAACCAACATCTGCACGCAAGAAACGATCACGAATATAGCGACGTACAAAACGAGTCATTTCTTCTGGATTTTCAGTGCCTTCATAACCTAATTTTTTAGCAAATGTATCACGAATACGGTTACGCTCGAAGTGCAAGGCAGGTACTACGATATGAGATGGAGGATCGAAGTCCGCTGTTTGCAAAATAAATTCTGCCAAGTCAGTTTCATTTACTTCGATGCCAGCTTCAATTAATTCATGGTTCAAACCGATTTCTTCAGAAACCATTGTTTTAGATTTAACAACCATTTTTGCTTCTTTTGCACGAAGTACTTCCATGCAAATCGCTGTCGCTTCTTTATCATCAGCCGCAAAGTGCACATGGGCACCTGCTTTTTCAGCATTTTCCGCAAATTGGTTTAAATAGTAATCCAAGTTAGCCAACACATGGTCACGCAAATCAGCGGACTCTTGACGGAACTCTTCCCATTCCGCAACTTGATCTACTACAGCTTTACGTTTTTCATAAAATACATCCTGTGCTGTTTGAATGGCTTTCACTTTGAAGTCATTAGCAAGCACATCGTTAACGCGTGTCTTAAACGGACGTGTATCGTATAAAATATTACTCATGGTGACTCCTCCTATCGACTATTCAACAATTCCGCAATGTGCATCACACGGATATGGCGATCAATTTCGCCTTCTTTGTAAAGTCGATCTAACATACCTTCAATATTCATCAAGCAAGCCATATCGGAACCTGCTACAATGTTAGCGCCAGAATCAGCGATATTCAACGCTTTTTCTTTTGTCATAACAGCGGAAATTTCAGGATTTTTTACTGTGAAAGTACCACCAAATCCACAACAACGCTCAGCACGATGCAATGGTAAATATTCTAAACCTTGAATACCTGCTAATAATTTCATAGGTTGTTCTTTGATTTCCATCAAGCGTGTTACGTGGCAAGATTTATGGTATGTCACTTTGTCATTAAAGCGAGCCCCTACATCAGTTACTCCTAATACGTCAACGATGAATTGTGTGAACTCATAAATTTTAGAGCTCAATCTTTCAGCTCGTGCTAACCATTCTGGTTCATCTTTTAAAATATGATGATACTCATCGCGAATAGCGAACGCACAAGATCCAGACATGCTCACTACATAATCAGCATTTTCGAATTGTTCAATTGTGTTTTTGATAGCTCCTTTTGCAGCTTCGTTATAACCAGAGTTAACAAACATCTGACCACAGCACACTTGCTTCTTAGGAACTGTTAATTCGCAGCCAAGGTTTTCAAGAACCTTTACACCTGCCATGCCTACATGAGGGTAGAACATATCAATCAAACATTGTTGAAATAAATGAATTTTCATTTTTTCACATCCTCAACTTTAAAGTAAACTACTATCACTTGATTGGCAAAATGCAACAATCGTATTCCATCTATGTACTATTTAGAACAATCTAGTCTAAATAGTTTTCCGATGATTTTATTATATAGTAATTTTTCTGTAATTACAAAAGACTTGCAATATTAGCAAGAAGCCATTTTTATACCATTTTGCTAGTCATTATCAACGACCTAGATTGTACCAAAAATCACATGTTTCGCCTACTATCATCAAGCCTTATAGCTTCAAGGCTTGTATAATTTTTATGTATTTTAATACATATCAAATCTTCTATTAAAACACACATGTCTTTTCAATCTCTAATTCCTACTTAAATTTAGTATTATAACCAAAACTCATGAAAGAGATAACTATTGCTCTATAATTCAATTTTCTCTACAGTAAATTCATTGATAAATATCACTCTTTTCGCATGGAGTGAATCTTTCAAATATGGTATGATAAACATACTAGAACACAATTCGATTCTCTAGATCTGGAGGTCTTTTATGAAACGTATAATGACAGCACTTTTTTTAACTACATTCCCTATCATACTAGCCCAAGCACAAACTGCAACCTCACTCTCCACCAATGCGCTTCCTGTGGCACCTAATACATATACCTACTCACAGCCCAACAGTATTCCTACTTTTGATCGAGTCCAAAAATATCGTTTTACCGATGTACCAGCTAATTTTTGGGCCTTTGAGTCGATTACAAAAATGACAAAGGAAGGTCTCATGAGTGGCTATCGTAATGGTACATTCAAACCGAATGATCCCTTATCTCGTGAAGAGGCTGCCTCCTTATTCAGCAAGATGCTCGGTGATACGCCTTCCATCATGCTAGCCAGCTCTTTCTCAGACATCACCTCTGATCGTTGGTCTTCCTTAGCTATTGAAAGCGTCGCAAGGGCTAATATCATCAGTGGCTATGGCGATTCTACCTATCGTCCAGAACAATATATGTCTCGTCAAGAATTTGCCGTTGTGGCAGATAAGTTTTTACACTATCAAGGATACCGAACAGAAGACCCTACTGCATTAGACACAATTCACTTTAGCGATCAAAAATTCATTGCCCCTTGGGCACAGTCATCTGTACGAGAATTAGCTTTACTGGGATTTATTAACTACAGCACAACAGGTTTGTTTAACCCTGAAAAGTATGTAACACGTGCTGAAGCTGCAGAAATTACCTATCGTTTACTCTTCTCTAAAGAAGCTACTACCATTCAGCACACAATTCAGCAACAACAAATGGAAGAAACGGCACGCGCTCTGATCAAGAAAACATTTGGCGAGAATTACGATTTCCACAACCGTGGTGCTATGTTCTGGCGTGATGGTAAATTAGTTATTTCCTTTACATCTTCCAGTGATGTGAAAGCCATTACTGCCGAAACGGCTTACATTAAAGATAAAAACTTCTTAGATAATCACATCATTACAACGGGCACCTATAGCTTAGGAGACTTTGATACTTTACAAACCGATGCAGCTTACTTGTACCGTCAGTTAGAGCCCCATGGTACTATCCTAGCTGTAACACCAACACCAAATGTAGATGGATTAATTGTAACCGTAGACAAATTACATGCTACGACACAAACAGCATTTGTGAAAAAATTTGGCAAGAAAATCCAGCTCAAAACTAATTCATAAGCATACATTAATTCGCAATGTACTAGAGCAGCTAACTCTAATACAACATGCCATATCTAATGTAAAGCCATACTATTATTTTTATATTTTCATGATGGCTCATAGAAAAAGAGGAACGTTGATACGATTTGATCAACGTTCCTCTTTTATCGTTTATATATATTGTATTCCTAAGACTACATGGCGATGTCATTATATCTTGATTATTATATTAATTTAAGTACTCACACTTCTTATGTTTCTACCTGTTAGCATCTATCTAACATGTTACAGACTCTAAGTCTAACGTGAATACCTCTGTAGCAGGCCCTGTCATATACACCGTTCCATCCTCATCATAATCGATATGTAAGGTACCAAGGTATAACTCCACATCTACAGAACGTCCAGTTAATCCTTTTTCATGTGCCATAACAGCACTAGAACAAGATCCTGTACCACAAGCTAAGGTCGCTCCTGCACCTCGTTCCCACGTGCGGACTTTCACAGTGTTTTCATCCATCACTTGCACAAAGTTCACATTCGTCCCTTTGGGGAACAAAGGATGCTTTTCAATCTTCGGCCCTAACACTGTCAATGGAACTGTTGTTACATCCTCTACAAAGACTTCAGTATGCGGTACTCCTAACAGTACAGAACTCACCACATAGGATGTGCCATCTACATCGATGGTATAGTCAATCACTTTGTCTGTTTCTACGTCCATAGGAATATCCTTCGCAGGAAATGTTGGTTTCCCCATGTTGACTTTCACCAGTTTAGCCACACCATTTTCGGCAATAATCGTTGGCGTCATAATACCTGCTAGCGTTTCTACCGTAAACACTTCTTTATCGATAATCTTGCGGTCATACGCATACTTCGCAAAGCATCGAATGCCATTACCACACATTTCCGCTTCACTGCCGTCAGAATTAATAATGCGCATGCGCACATCCGCTACCTTAGAAGGCATGACAATGACAAGACCATCTGCGCCAATACCTGTATGACGATCGCAGAGGCGTTGCGCCATATCTGTCACATCAAACTGACTTGCACCATCATCGAAGAAGACGATAAAATCATTTCCTAAACCATGCATTTTTGTTATTTTCATACGTATCTCCTCATTTATAGTATGTAATTCCTATCCGCACAGAGCGGATATTAAATTTATCGCAAAATATAGTCTTTACTTTTATACATTTTGATGAAAACCACCGTAGACTACTATAATTTATTTGCCATTTATATTACCATGAATATAGGAAAAATAATAGGTACGTTTTCCTAAGCAGTATTAGGTTAATCATATATTGGAGGTGATTTTACTATGCTTCCTGAAGAACGTTATTCTGCTATTTTACGACGCTTGAAACAAAATCGTGTGGTGACCGTACACGAACTGGTCACTGCCTTGTCTTCTTCAGCGCCTACAATACGCAGAGATTTAGCCTATCTCCACAACAAAGGTCTCTTGCAAAAGGTTCATGGTGGTGCAGCGAGCCTCACCATTGACCATACCACAACGGATATAAATATGCTCCCTAAATCTGTCATGTATCGTGATGCGAAAGAATCTATTGCCTTAGCGGCCTCTGAATTAATCAGTCCCTCTGGTTTTATCTTCATTGATGCGGGCAGTACCACTGAAATGGTATTACATTATTTACAGCACACGAATGCAACCTTTGTGACTAACGGTATTCATCATGCTACCCATTTGGCATCACGCCATTTGAAAGTCATCTTATTAGGTGGCACTGTCAATCCCATTTCGTCTTCTATCGTCGGTAGTGTAGCCCTTAATCAATTGGAATCGTATAACTTTACCCAAGGATTCTTTAGCACCCATGGTATTAGTTTTAAATCTGGCTTTACTACAGAAGATCCTCTTGATGCATCTGTGAAAGAAAAAGCATTGCAAAAATGTCACAATGCCTTCGTCTTAGCAGATCCATCTAAGTTTGATCGCATTTCATCTGTAACCTTTGCCACCATTGATAAAGCGTCTATTATTACTACGAAATTACCTAATGAATTATATCGGAACTATGCAAATATTCAAGAAGTTGATCATCATCGTTAATTATAAAAAGCTGTCATCCCTAGACCTATGAGTCTAACGGTATGACAGCTTTTTTTCAATCTATAAAACGTTGTGTATTCAATCATTTTATTTATACTGTACATCTATCTTTTTCGATGTATTTGTATTATAATTTAGGTTACGTTTTTTATTTTGTAAGTTTTGAAACGGAGATTAGTATGAGCTTTTTTAAAGATTTTAAAGACTTTGCTATGCGCGGAAATGTAGTAGATTTAGCAGTCGGCGTTATCATTGGTGCGGCTTTTGGTAAAATTGTTACCTCTTTGGTAAACGATGTGGTTATGCCTCCTATCGGTTTATTATTAGGTGGAGTGGACTTTTCCAATTTATTTATCCCTTTAACTTCGGGTGCTACTCCTACTACCTTTGCAGAAGCAAAAGCAGCTGGTATCCCTATGATAGCCTATGGTCTTTTCTTGAATACAGTGTTTGAGTTCCTTATCATTGCTCTTTGTATTTTCACTGTCATCAGCCAAATCAAACGATTTACACCTGCAGAAGCACCGGTGGAAGTTCGTAAATGTGACTATTGCCGAGAAGCAATTGCTGATGATGCTACACGTTGTCCACACTGCACAGCCGAATTGCCTAGCAAATCATGTTAGATGTAACAAATACCAGCCTCTATCTTTTTGAATTTTAATTTTATATTATGCTAATAGGAAAGGACTGATACGAGTATCAGTCCTTTACCTATAATTAGTATTATGTGAAATGCATAATGCATGATCACAACAAACCTAGCATATACTTTTATTATGTATATTGCTTTTCAAATATAGCATAACTAGATATTTAAAATCAAGTTTTAAAGTATTCATTTCGCAAATGCCGATAAATCCCTTAATATAAAGGGTTCTCCGCCTCATTAAAACGGTTGCTACCAGTGCTATATACACATAGAATCTAGGCAATATGTAAAACAGTTATCATCTTGATTCCACCTCGAGTAGGAACATCTTATCACCCATTCTAATTATAAAAATCTATAGCAAAACACCCCTAACTACAATAGAGGAAAGCTGATTACAACATCAACTTTCCTCTATTTTTTTAATTATACTATTATAGTTTCAATGTATTTGATATCTAGATAGCATTGTATACCACTACCTCTAACATCATATACGAGAGTGCATGTATTATTTACCTTGTTGCATATTTGCCATAGCATTCATCAACATAGCAATTTTTTGATCTTGTGCTTGCAATTGAGCTTTTAAGTCATCAATCTCTTGCGTCATAGCTTTTCTAGACTTAGATACGCCATTATGTTGACCTAGTTTAAGGCTGACACCTACATTGATCATATTTTGACCATTACCCATGGCACCACCAATGCTAAACATAGTATCTTCATTAGGACGGTAGAATGCACCTAATGCCATTGCACTGCCACTGCGGTAATTACCATAACCAGCTGCTACATTCCATTTATCATTTTCATCAAAATCCAATGGATGTAATGCAGCCAATGCTGCAGAACCAGCTACCGCTTTATCCATACGAGAGTTTACACGGTTTTCTAAGGCGTTCATATTTTGACTGATATTAGATGTATTAGCATTGATCTCTTTAATTTTTTCGTTAATTGTATCTTCAATGCTGTCCTTCATAGTAGATACATCATTTTTCACTGTATTCACGTCTTGTTTCACCTTAGAAACATCTTTCTTAATATTAGAAATCTCAGTTGTATTTTTTCCAACAGTCGCTTTAGTTGTGGATACATCATTTTTGATAGTATTTACAGTCTCTTTAACAGTATTCACGTCTTGTTTCACTGTATTTAGCTCAGATTTATCAGCCTTTTTCTCAAGTTCACTATGCAATTGTCCGCCATTCACAGCATCCGTAGAGTTAGCTGCAATACTTCCATTGCCAACATTGGTTACAGCTTGTCCATTTGCATTTAATCCATTAGCAGATACATAGTTTTTGCCACCAATGGTAACACCATTAGCATCAATTTTTGTAGTACCAGTTGTTACACTGTTTAGTGTAATATCATCTTTTACAGCTACTGTGTAGATAGCTTGTCCATTTGCACCGTCTGCTTTAGCAACAGTTACATTTTTCCCTGCTGCTACTTCTGTTTTTGTTGCTTTAATAGCTTCTTCAATTGTATTTTTGTTAGTGCCACCGATATTTGTCATTGTAATAGCACCGTTGTCTGCTACTGCTGCATTGCCACCCAAGATAGTTTTTACAGACCCTGCGATAGTGCTCATTGTGCCTGCTACGGCATATAATTGGCTACCATTCACAGCATCTGTGGAAGTCGTAGTAATTTGACCTGCTGCTACATTTTGGATTTGTTTTTCTTTACCTGCTGTACCAATGGATACAACAAACCCTTCTCCATTCGCCTTTCCATCACCTGCAAAGCCTGTGAATTTTAAGGATGTACCATTCGCTGTCACTGTAGCTTCTGCTGTATCCACTGCTTTTGTTGTTTTTGCATAGGTACCTAATGCAACAGAATGCGGCATCGTGCTTCTAGCTGCTTCTGTTGCATTGTATCCACCACCAATGGCGACACTTGTAGGATTTGCTTCTACACGAGCACCAATAGCAACACCATACCAGGAAGATTTGGCACTATCCCCAATAGCTACTGCACGGTTGCTTGTCGCCTGTGCACTACCACCAATGGCTACGGTAGACTGTCCACTTGCTCCAGGACTACCTGAAGTTGCGTTAGTTCCGATAGCCACTGCATTTTCGCCTTTTGTACTGGAATTAGCACCAATAGCAACGCTATTTGCTTCTTTCGCAAGAGCACCTGTACCTTGCGCTACCGTGTTAGCGCCTTCTGCGCTAGCACTACTACCAATGACTACGCTGTCAGCGCCTGTTGCAGAAGAGGATTTTCCCAAAGCTACACTTGTATCTCCACCAGTACCCGCTTCATTCAATGCAGCATGCACAGGTCCTGCCAATGCTGTTACTGCTAAGGCAGCGCCTAGTACACCTGCTTTCACTGCTTTGCCATTTACAGTACTTGCCAATTCAGACACCACTATATACATATTTTTTGTTTTATTCCACACAACTCGATACATTTGATTCATTTTTATTTACCTTTCTATCACTCAATACGTATGTGTATCTTCCCATTACATACGTGACACTACCATGTATATACCCACTATACATGTACAATACTATAATAATTTTTGATTCCATATCATTTGATATCTATTCTTCCACAATTTATATAGTGAAAGTAGGATTTAACTACAAAATCTTTTCGTCCCACTCACAAGACCATTATGAAAGAAAAAAGAAATACTGCACCAAACCTACATCTGATACAGTATTTTTACTTTCTATATAAATAGCATACACTACATATATGAATATTTCATGAAATTTCACAAGATAAATCTAAATGCAATAGAGGAAAGCTGATTACAACATCAACTTTCCTCTATGTATTCATACACTTATAATGTATACTCTGATTTTATTTTTTTATAGGCCGGATGTTTACCTACCGCTTTCACTAAGCGTGGTCTCCAATGGAAGGCAGCTTGGTATGCTATATACCCAAACAGGATAACGGAGGCCCCGCCTTGTACAGGAACTTCTCCACAAGCGTAAATCGCATAGCTGTCGTAGGCAATGGCTACGGCACTCATCACATAAATGAGGCGACGTAATCCCGTACTAGCGCCCTCAACAGATAACATCTTATTCACTGCCACGCAGCAAAGAATGTACGGGAATACATTGGTCACTACCGCTAAGTTAACAAGCTGCGCAAACTGTTCATTCAAACTTTCATCGGTGGTCATCAAAGCTAAAATACCTTGCAATGCCAAGAGAATGAAAATGCCCCGTACTGGAGAATCCACACGGTTCACACGGGCGAATACTTTAGGAAAGAATCCTGCTTCTGCGCAACTTTTAAACACACGGCTCAAAGTAAATTGCCATCCCATGATTGCCCCAAAGCAGGATACTGCCATGAGAGCCATCACGATTTTGCCTGCTGTGCCATTAAACATGTAAGCAAACACTAACCCGAAAGGAGCGGTGGAATTCACTAGCTCGATGTTAGGAATGATGCCCGCCATAATATTCGTCGATACAATATACACCACGGCTACTGCCAACGTGCCAAAAAATGTCGCTATCGGTACATTCTTTTTAGGATTTTCAACAGCATCTGCATTAGCGGCCGCCGACTCAAAGCCTAAAAAGCCCCACAATGTAAGGGAAATAGACTGACTGACCGCATCAAACACGGGCAGTTCTTGTGGGTTCCAAACAGACACAAACATCTCTGGATCGAACCAAAACCAACCAAACACACCAATAAATAAGACTGGCAACATCGTTCCCCAAATGGTAATGTTACTAATGCGCCCTGTACTCTTATTACCACGCACATTGATTAAAGCCGCCACCATGAGCAACGCGATAGTTGCTAAACTCACTTCTAATGGTGAAAGGTGTACGTCAAACAACACAGCCCCATACCCTACAATGGATATGGCGATGGCTACATTGGCAATCACCAAGGACACTGCATAGGAGTAGTTCGCCATAAAATGGCCTGTTCTACCGAAGGCATATTCTACATAGCCACCTAAGCCGCCTGCTTTCTTTGTAAATAAACCACATTGGGCGAAAATATAGGCTAAGGTCAAGGACCCTAGTACAGTGATTATCCAAGATAGGATAGAAATGGTGCCTACCTGTGCTAATTGAGACGGTAGCATAATAATTCCAGCACCCAACATATTGGCTGCCACGATGGATGTCAGTTGGAATACAGACATTTTTTTAGCGGTGGTTTTCATGTATCAAGCCCCTTTCCATACATCACTTGAGCATTTCAAGTATCCGTGTCGTCAAAAACCGCTAGCGCCACTAGTCCGTACGGAATGGGTTCGGATGTAGTGACGCATCTTCATTTATTTATCGATTCATTGTAACACCTTTTACCCCTCGTGGATAGATGTTTTTTTACAATTTTTTTAGGATTGTTATAACTTTCTATCATTTCCCTATCTTCCTATGATATACTATAGAAAATATGCTATGTCCATAGAAAGAAAGGATGTCCTTATGCAAGAACAAATCATTCAACTCTTGGGCGATGTGAACGGATTCCTCTGGAATAATATCATCATCGCACTCCTTATTATTGCCGGAGTTTGGTTTACGGCAACCACACGATTCGTGCAATTACGACAACTACCAGAAATGTTCCGTATTTTAAAATCTGGGGCAGGAGAAAAAAGTAAAGGTGACCATCACATTTCTCCATTCCAAGCCTTCTGTATCAGTGTTGCCTCTCACGTAGGTGTTGGTAACATCGCTGGTATCGCTATTGCCATCGCTTTAGGTGGTCCGGGCGCTGTGTTCTGGATGTGGTTCATCGCTCTTCTTGGTGCGGCTACTAGCTTCATCGAAAACACATTAGGCCAAATCTACAAAGAACGCTTACCTGACGGCTCCTTCCGTGGCGGTCCATCCTATTACATTCGCCATGGCTTGAACAGCCCATTCTTATCTGTTTTATTCGCTATCTTGATCAGCGTTACCTACGGTCTAATCTACAACTCTGTACAAGCAAACACCATCGCTATTGCAGTACAACCTTGGAATATCGACGCCTCTACAACAGGTCTTATTGTAGCCGCTCTATCTGCACTCGTTATCTTCGGTGGTGCCAAACGTATCGCGCAAACAGCTGAGTTTTTAGTGCCTTTCATGGCAGGTTTATACTTCTTAATCGCCTTGTACATCGTGATTGCTAACATCTCTGTATTACCAGATGTGATTTCTGCTATCTTTACACAGGCTTTCACGATTGATTCTGCCACAGGCGGTTTCATTGGTGCTGCTGTGATGCAAGGTATCAAACGTGGCTTGTTCTCCAACGAAGCCGGCGAAGGTTCTGTACCAAATGCATCTGCTTCTGCTGATGTAAATCACCCTGTAAAACAAGGTTTAATCATGTCCCTTGGGGTATTCGTAGATACCATGTTTGTATGTACTGCATCTGCCTTCATCGTTCTTGTATCTGGCGAATATGTGCACTCAGATCTAACAGGTATCGCCCTTGTTCAACACAGTATTGGCCACCAATTAGGCTCTTGGGCGCCTGCAGTTATCGCATTATTTGTATTCATGTTTGCTTATAGTTCCATTATCGGCAACTATTTCTACGGCGAAGTGAATATTGCGCACATGACGAAAAATAACAAAGTTGCTATTAACGTATTCCGTGCTCTTGTTATCATCATGGTCTATGTTGGCTGTATTGCTGAATTGAACCTTGTATGGAACTTAGCTGACTTGTTCATGGCATTCTTAGTGCTTTGCAATATTACTTCTATCTTGCGTTTAGGTAAATTGGTAACCATTGCTCTGAAAGACTATGTAAGCCAAAAATCTAAAGGTATTGAAGATCCTATCTTCGACCGTGCTATTTTACCAACTCAAAAAGGTATCACTTGGTGGCATAAAGGTCACGAAAACGAATAATACTATACTGAAAGGGTCCTTCGGGGCCCTTTTTCATGCTTATCACATACTGTACGCTATCCCTTTATGTTGGGAAGCTGCACTATATGTTATAACAATCGTAGCCCATAAAGTATATGATTAACATATAAAAAAGAGGGACGTTGACGCTATGTGTGCAACGTTCCTCTTTTTTGATCTGTATTACATTTCTTTGTATTCACTGGTATTATATTACAAACCTGTATTTGATCGTATTTATTAGTACCATTACAACGCATGTAGAATAATATATCTAACATATCTATGAGATTATTGTTCTTACTAATGTTGCAATCGCACTTTATACCGATATAGCCCTCTCTAGTCGGAAGGAATAGATGTATACCTCTTTTACAGGGTATTGTGTCAATCGCTCCAAAGCTTCTTTATAGAGCATGAGCTGAATGCGATAACGCTCTACTAGAGCCTCTTCGTCTAAGCGGTCGGTCTTGTAGTCCACCAACACCCAAGCGTCATCTTCTAAGAATGCCGTATCGATGATACCTTGTAGGAATAAATCTTCTCCGTCTAGCATTTCTGGGTACACTCGATTGGCTGGGAATAGCATGCTGAATGGTAATTCTCGTTCCACTCGCTGAGCTATTAACAATCGCTGTCCTAGGTCTGACTGAAAGAAATTATAAATCCGTTTTTCGCCGATTGCTTTTCGTTCTTCATCCGTCAAATATCCTTGCAACGCCAGGGTATCTAAGGCTTGTCGCAAAGATGGTCGTGTGTAGCCTTGCAACGGCAACCATTGCATCACTTCATGCATGAGAGTCCCCCAGCGGGCACCACTGCGAATCGGTGTAGACTCTGTCATAGAGGCTAAGGTTACATCAAAAGGTCCTAGGTCTACTGGGGCGTCTTCTAACATATCCTCTGCGCCATTCCCTACACTATTTTCTATGCCGCTCTGCGCAGCTACATCCACCTCCGCTTTACTCAAATCAGTCGTAATACCTATTGTTAAAGCATCTTCGGTGAAATCATCCGAGCCTTTAGACCTATCTTCATGTACAACGTTATCCGTGAAACTATCTACTTGTGTAGACTCCGTCTCTAGGCTACCATCGCCCTGCTCTCCCCGATAATTCGGTTCAATCATCTGTTTCGCTAATTCTTCTAGCTCTACAAAGCGTCGTTTGATTTCAGATACAGAGATTTTTCCTGCTCGTTCTGTGGAACTTTCATAAGGATACACAGAGGTCAATCGGTCTACCACGACAGGGTCCAATGTTGGCGCTTCCACTGGTAATTGGGCACGTACTTGTTCCAAAATGTCCACCTCTACAGACGGTGTTTCCTGTGAAACACTGTAGTCATTCCCATCATGAACATGGAATGACACCGGACAATCTTTGTACGGTATATCTGGGAATTGCGGGCTTTCTACCTCTGCAAATTGACGCAACTGCGTACCTCCCGCTACGTGCCGAGCTAAACTCCGCAAGATCCAATCTAAATAGGAATTACATCCTAGAATCTGCTCTTTCGTGAGAGCACTTTCACCCCATTGCAATACAGGCGCTACCCATTCGCCCATTTTCTTCGTGGCTGGTCGATCTGTAGAGCCATTGATAGACCCCTTCATATAGCCTGTAATATACAGTTTATCTTTAGGTCGAGTCAGCGCCACATAGAGGATACGCTCCTCTTCGGCTTTCAAATTTTCTTCTAAGGCTTGGCGCACGAAAATCCATGGGACCGAGTTATACATGACGCGCAAATCTGGGAAGTATCCTTTTAAGCCCACCCCATATTCTTTGTGTAATAGCAAAGACCGATTTAAATCCATTTTATTAAAGCCCTTTTGGGTGCCCATGAGGAACACCACAGGGAACTCTAAGCCCTTACTTTTGTGGATGGTCATAATGCGCACCACATTGTCCGCTTCGCTCACCGTTTTGGCAACACTCAAGTCTTCTCCCGAAGCCTGCAAGCTTTCAATAAAGCGCAAGAACCGGAATAGTCCACGGTAATTGCCATTTTCATATTGTTTCGCTCGCTCATACAGAGCCAGCACATTACCACGGCGCACCAAACCATTCGGCATAGCGCTCACATATTCCACTACATGTAAGGTATCGTAAATATGCCAGATTAAATCGGTAATGCCTTGACGGCGAGACATAGTGCGCCATGTATCCATAGAGTCCACAAAGCGACTCCACCCTGCATTCTGGGAAGACTCGACAAATGGGCGCAACCCGCTCCACAAGCTGTTCTCCCCTACGGATAAGCGAAGTCGCCCTAGATCATTCGCATCCATCCCGATAAGAGGTGATTGCAAAACGATGGCCATGGGCAAGTCTTGCTCTGGATTGTCAATAATTTGCAACAAGGACAGCACAAATTGCACTTCCATAGCACTGAAATAGCCGGATTTCTCCTCCGCATAGGCAGGAATGCCTTCGCGCCGTAAAAGGTCAATCATGCGGCTGGCAGATCCAGAGATAGACCGTTTCAAGAGCACAATATCACGCCATTCCATAGGACGAAAGGTTCCGTCTTTATCTTGCACCAAGGCGCCGTTGTTCTTTAACTCTTGGATTTTACGGATTACAAAGAGCATTTCCTTTTCATCATTCTCTAGGTCTTCGCCTTCTTCCGTATCTGTCTGCGCCTTATCCTCATCACAGCAGAGAACGTGCACTTCCACGTCACCACCTACCCACTCTGGTGGCGCTTCTTCTACGATGCGACCTGTGTGAAGTGCCTCTGCCTCACCATAGGTAAGCCCTGCTCCTTCGTCGGTCATGATTTGAGAGAAAATAAAGTTCGTCATATTCAAAATGGCTTCATGGGAACGGAAGTTTTGTGACAAATCGATGCGCCGTTCTACACCGTTCACATCGTGGTCAAAGCGATGGTACTTCTCCATGAATAACTGGGGATCTGCCATACGGAATCCATAAATAGACTGCTTCACATCGCCTACATAGAATCGATTGTCTTCACGAGATACTAAGTTTACGATTGCCTCTTGTACACCATTCGTATCTTGGTATTCATCGACCATCACTTCTTTGAACGTATCTTGTAACTCCAACGCCACCTCGGAAGGTTTGAGTTCCTCTGCAGATTCTGGGTCTACTAACAAGGCTAAACATAGATGTTCCAAATCTGAAAAATCGATCATGCCCGCTTCTTGTTTTGCCTGCTGAAAGTCCTCATGGAATCGTTTCACTAATTCAATAATACCTCGCACCAAGGGCACTAAGTATTCCATTTGCTCGCGCCAATCTGCTTCGGTAATGGCAAAGACGCCTTTCGGCATGGCTTGCAGTATGTCTTTTCCTTCAGCCAAGATAGCCTTGATTTCGCTCAAGATAGCTGGGTCGCTTTCATTCATGGCCTTTGTAGCACGGAGTGCAGAGAAACTGAATCCCCCAATGCCTACTACACCCATATGCATAGCATCCCATGTATCTGCTTTCGCCATCGCTTGTAAGAGAGTTTGTAGTTCGCTGACCTTCTCCATCCATTTGTCGAACCCATTGCCTAGAGTAGCCAATCGCTGTGCCTCTTCATAACGCTCTAGGAGATACTCAATTTGCCGTTGTTGCTCTTCCCAAAATAGTTTGCCCCAAGTAGTTTCTAGTAAGGTTTGATGTAACGCATTTTCATAGGTATGACACACCTCATCTAACCAACGCATAGGTTGACTTTGAGCCAAGGCAAAGTTATAAATTTGAAATACTGTTTCTCGCAAGACTTGGTCCGACCGTTCTGTACTGAACATATCGCTCACATCGTAAATGTTATACAGCCCCTGTTCATAGGCCTCTAACAAAATTGCATCTAGTACATCATAGCGCATAAGCGCTAATTCCCCATCATTACCGATGGTAAAAGAAGGGTCTATATCTAGTTTATAGAAATAACTACGGATCACCCATTGGCAAAAGGAATGCAATGTAGAAATATGAGCGGACGGCAACATATTCAATTGTTCTTCTAAATACTCGTCTCCTGTAGCTTGAAACTCTTCCGCTAGTTTCACCCCGATACGGGCTTTCATCTCTGCAGCTGCCGCCTTTGTGAAAGTCACCACCATCAGTTCTTGAATGGTTAGCTCCCGCCGTTTCAAGCGTTGTATCATGCGCTCTACGAGGACTGCCGTTTTACCAGATCCCGCCGCTGCGGACACCAAGATCGTTTGGGACGGTAACTGCCCCGGTCTAGGCGCATAAATGGCGCTCTGTTGCGCATCAGTCCATTTCATAGGTAGTTCCTCCTGTTTGTAATGCTTCCATCTTCTCCAGCGCTTCCTCTTCGGTCATGGTCTTAATATAGCGATATCTGTTGCGGGTTCCATCAAAGCGACATAAGGCTTGAAATTCGCAAAATTCACAAGGTCGCCGTTTATCTTTTTGGTAGGGACTAATAGGAAACTCCCCATCCATCATCTGTGTACCGCTATGGGAAATAATTTGTTTTGTGTATTCCTTCATAAGTCCAAATTGTTCCATCGTCTTCAAACTCTTAGACGTTCGACTATCTGGCGTACCATCCTTTTTCAAAACAATCGGTACATAGGGGGAATTACTTTGGTAGGCCCTCGTCACATCTAAGGATTGTAGGACATCTCCGTCTACAAAGTATCCACTATTTTTCAACTGTTGAATATCAGCTTTTTCTTCCTCTGCCCGTCTATGATTCACCACTTCCGACAATTTCACTTGCGGATTCCGCACATACGTATAGAGAGCTGCTGCTGTGCCAATTCTATCCTGAGTATTCTTTTCCAGTGCCAATAGATAGGTCATCAACTGCAATTTCAAACCGTAGTATATTTCGTCGGCTCGCACTGTAGTGCCTCCAGATTTATAATCGATGACCGCCGCATAATGTCCAAGAGGTCCACGATATTCGTCGACACGGTCAATTTGGCCTCGCAATACAATACTTTCACCGTAGTTTTTGCCCAATGGAATGCGTACAGGATGCCAACTAGATATGCCCATGCCAAAGCTTTGCTCTACCTCTGTGGTAGAAAACTCGCTTTTCTTGGACCAATCTACGAGACGTGCTACCGTAGCAGATAAGGTGGACGTCAATCGAGTATACAGTTGCGCTTCATAGGCATTTCGCTCTTCCGTGCCCATCACTGCATCTGCCGCTTCACGGCATAAAGATTCTTGTTCTTCCTCTGTTAAATCACGCCATTGTCGACCCTGTTGTAATAGATACTCCCCTAAATAGCGCAATGTATCGTGCAGGAAAGTACCAATTTCAGGGGCCCCAAAGGATTTCACCTTTCGTGGGGCTAAGCGTAATGCATATTGGGCATAGAAACTGTAAGGGCAACGATGGTACCGTTCTAAGCGTGTGACGGAACCCGTTAAGGCATCACTGCGTAGCAATAGCCCTCGTACAATGGACTGCTCAATGCGTGGCACTGCATTGGAATCAAACATACCTCGTGTAGCGAAAAACACTTCTCCTCTATAGCCCATTTCCAAACCCCAATTATAGAGACTCCACCAAGTAGAGGAAATAGGGTCTCCTTTCATAAGAGCACTCATGCGACTGGAAAAGAGTCCTAAACTCTGAGATGGTCGCCATAGATAGTCCTGTTCTCGTCCTTCCGGCATAGATAGTGGCGCTTCTTCTATATCTGTTACATACCCATATTGTTGTAGCCGGCGCACTACCAAAGACGGCTCCATTTTAGATCCTTCTTCATCGGAGGTCACATAGGATAGATGCAGTCCTTGGCTAGCACGGGTGCAGGCTAAATAGAATAAGAAATTTTCATTAAACATTTGTCCTAAAGCGCCCGCCGCCAATTGCACACCTACCTTTGCTAAGGCGGTCCGCTCTTGGTCACGCAGAATACCTTCATCCCCCATTTTACGAGGGAATACGCCCTCATTAAGACCTAGCACATAGACTTCCTTAGCATCTGTCATATAACTACGGTCAATGGTAGTAATCGTCACATGGTCCAAGGATGGCGGTACCAAAGAGTAGGTCACTTCACTGAGACCTTCCTCGATGATGAGCCCCATTTCTTCAGCGCTTAATTCCTCTGTGCCCGTTACAGATGCACACTCCTCTAGTAATTGAATAGCATGTTTATATAACTGTACATGGCTAGCACTTTCTTGCACATCCCCACGTGCTTCTGCTTCGTCATACCAGACTTTCAGTTGTTCTGGAATGCGCCAATCTTGCATGGTTTGGAATAGAAACTCACTCCATTCTTGTCCCGTATGTGGCAGTTTACAGAAATCGTAAATAGGGCGTAGTAACTGGTGCAGCACACGGTCATGTAAATCTTGCATCACAGCCCGTCGCTCATCATCTTCGCCACCATAGTTCCACGTATCTCGTAACCACGCCGCCCCTTGAATCCCGTATTCTAAACAATAATTCTCTAATCGATCTACTTCTTCACGAGTGAACGGCGCAAAATCTGTTTTCAGCAAGCGGAACACCGCATCATGGTCGAAGAAAGTACGATACACATGGAAGATGCCTTGTAAAAACTCCGCTAGTGGATGGCTAGTCATCATCTTCCGTTGGTCCGAGAAGAAAGGAATACCATAATTTAGATATGCTTTTTCTAGTACATCACCATAGGACTCCATGTCCCGTACTATGATGGTGCAGTCCTTCCATCGATGTCCTTCTTCTTGACGATACGCCAAGATCTTCCGACACACTGCATCGGCTTCCCGCTCTCGATTGTAAGCGCTCACCATGGTCAACGTATCATCGGTTGTATTCGGTTTCATGGGAGTTCTGAAAAACTGTGTATTCAACTGCTGTAATACAGGGGTTCCTCGATAGACCTCGGTCATAGTATGCACTGCCGCCTCCGGATACCAAGTCATCATATCTCGATATGTCTCCCAGACCCGGAAATACATGGATCCTTTGCGACTGTGTACCTCTTCCTCTAAGGATGGTAAGCTAATCGTCATATGACAAGACTCACTAAGAGAAAACAACCGTTGAATCAAGCGATACTGCAAAGGCGTAAACCAATGAAATCCATCTACAAAGACATGGCAATGCTTCATGAGCGGAGACTGTGGCAATAGGTCGATTAATTCTTCCATAGAATCTTGGACGCCTAGTTCTTCCAAGGCTGCATCGTAGCGTTCTAATAGCAAGGATAATTCCTGCAACTTTCTGCCCAACACCATGGAGTCTACTTGTTCCACAGCTCCTGACAAATCCTCCGGCGTTACACCAAAAGCTTTACACTCTGTCAAGAGACCTTGTATCACATCTCCAAAATGAGGCTGTTTCGCTGCCTGTTTAAACAAGTCCAATTCCCCTGCTGATTGTTTCAACAACACCCGAAGGACTAGTTTTTTGCCAAGCTCCGACAGACCGCCTTCTTTCACCTTTCCCAAGGATTGGTACACTTGATAGGCTAGCCGTGTCATGCCCACCACGCGCACAGTGGTGAACCCTTTTTCCTTACGATACTCCGCTAGCTTGCGCTCCATCATATACGTGGCAGGGTCCGGCACAAGCACTATGATTTGGTGGTCTGGATGGTCCTGTAAAATTCGTTCTATCTCTGCGAAACAAGCCGTGGTCTTTCCCGTGCCGGCTCCGCCAATATATAGGTGTGGTTGCATGTCCAACTCCTTTTCCTCTCAACATGTTTCATCTATCTCTATCCTATCATGTCTAAGGCACTTAGTAAAATTGCCAGGTCCCTCAACAGATTGACCTGGCAATAATATGTATGTAATTAACGGTACGCTACTCGTTTTGGTTGCATATCGTGAAAGTGCAAGCGCTCCTTCGCAGTAGCTTCCCAATCGGTACCCGGTTTGCCATAGTTGGAGTACGGATCGATGGACAAGCCCCCACGCGGCGTAAATTCGCCCCACACTTCAATGTATTTAGGCTCCATCAACGCCACTAAATCTTTCATGATGATATTGATACAATCTTCGTGAAAGTCCCCGTGGTTGCGGAAACTAAATAAATATAATTTTAAAGATTTACTTTCCACCAGCTTTTCATCTGGCACATAGGAAATATAAATCGTTGCAAAGTCCGGTTGCCCTGTCATGGGACAAAGGCTAGTAAACTCTGGACAGTTGAATTTCACAAAATAGTCATTCCCTGGATGTTTATTAGGAAATGCTTCTAGCACTTGCGGTGCATAATCTGTAGGATAGTCCGTATGGCTACCTAAAGCATGAACACCTTGTAATTCTGCTGCATTACGACCACTACTCACGAACTAAAGCCTCCTTATTTTTATAGACTACTTTCTCCAATGCATTGATCAAGAAGTAGCTCACCACACCACACACGAACTGACCTACTACGAGGGAGCTCACTAATACCCAGTATGGAACTGGTAAGAAATAGGTCAACCAAATTGGTACAATCAATCCTGGTACAAACGTAATGATAGGAATCAATACCCAGTTGCCTAAGCCTTGACGCTTCGCAAGGACAATCAAACCTGTTGTCAATAATCCTACGATGGCTCCACCGATAGCATCCACTAAACCAAAGCCGCCCATCACTGTATTGCTAACAAAATTTGCAATACCAAAGGCTGGAATGGTGAATGGGAAGATCGCTGACAATCCATACAGCGCTGTGGCAATACGCACTTGATACTGACCAAAGGCAAAGCCTTGTGTACCGATCATAAGCGCCAAATACATAGCGATGGAAATGGCAGAAATCGTCAATCGTTGTGTGTTGTTAAATTGTTTCATTATAACTCCTTAGTTTTGTTTACAGACAGGAGGATCTCGAACTGTCTATCTAATACCTACTACGACATAGGTCGTAGTCACCTAGAACATTTCTAGGATTTTGAATGGTTCCGGATATTCCAATACACCTTGTAAAGGCTCTGCTTGGGCATCAAGTTGAATCCCCATCATATGGTCCCGGTCCAATCCTGCTGGCGGTTCTACGCCAAATTTGTGTGCAAAATCATAACCCAACCGTGGATAGTATACATTACTACCATGTACAAATAAGTAAGAGTATCCCATTTTACGTGCCAAACGTTGGCCTTCTAAAATGAGCGCACCCCCTACACCATGTCCACGCATAGACTGTGCTACTGCCAGTAAGCCCAAAATAAGTACGTCCTGATCGCCTACTTTACCACGCAAGAACATACCATACCCTGCAATGGCATTATCGATAACAGCCACTAAGGATAACTTAGGAATATACGCCTCGGACTCGCGTAACAATTCCACTAGTTTATATTCTCGTCCTGTACTGCGATCTGCATTGATATAGGCTTCTCGCACGAGAGCTGTGACCGTATAAAATTCACGCTTTTTCTCTTCTCGTATAATCATAGTTCCTCCGGTTCATGATGAAAGTACACCAAATGGATTGCTAATCTTAAGTATACCGAATTTCTTCGATAATATCAAATCTATTTTCCTTATTTCTTAGCTTTTTTCGCTAATCTAGCTTGTTCTTTTTGCTCTTGTTTCGCTAATCTTTCTTGCTCCTTAACTTGCTGTTTGGCTAGTTGCGCTTCCTTCTTAGCCTGTTGTTTTGCTAGTCGAGCTTGCTCTTTTGCTTGCTGCTTCGCTAACTTTTGTTCTGTTTGTAACTTAACTCGCTCCGCTTTTGCTAAACGTTGTTGCTCTTTCTTAGCCAATGTTTCTTGTTTTCGTTGTTCTTTCTCTATTTGGCGTTGGGCTTTTGTATCTAAGCGTTCCTGTTTACGGTCTTTTTTTTGCAATAGAACCCATTCTTGTTTAGCCGCTTTCATAAGTGGTTGTTGTTCCTTTTTGGACGCATCCCATTGACCGCCAGCCATAGCCTCTTGTACTTCTCCATCAATTGGTTGTAAAGCTACATTCCCTTGATCCTTCGCTGAAGGCACTACTAATTCTAAATGACTTCGCTGAGAGGATCCTTGTTGAGAAGTGCGCACTTGTACACCGCTACGGCTTGGTAAAGCCGATGTATCGATTTGGAAGGCTTCCATTTTCTTTTGGATTTCTTCTTTCGTCAAGGCTGGTTCTACTGCGATTGGGATCCCCTCATCCGCACTATCCACCTGTGCTTTACCTTGTTTTGCTTCTTCTCGTTCAATTTCATAATTCATAATGGAACGACGATTTTCATTGTACAGCCGCAATGCCAACATGCGGTCGCTTTCATTCATAGTCTCACGACGTGCCACCACATCTGCCATCATCGGAATGAGTTCTTTTCTAGTGAAAGCTCGTGACCCTAAGTCTACTCCTTTTGTATCCGTAATCGCTCCATGTTTCACCAAGGTCATGAGTGCTTGGTATTCCCAATCAGGAGGACTCACTACACCATAGGGATTCGCCTCTGCTTGGGCTACTGTCAATCCGCCGGCTACCAATGCCAATGCTATATAATATCCTAACTGTTTCATATCTATATCCTTTCTATTACCTATGACGACCTACATATTGTGCCTTAGGAAAGTCTGCTAACCACTCCGTTTCACCACTAGCACGAACAGCTACAACTACCGCCGTAGCAGGGCCTCCACTATGGTCCAACTCATCATCAGTCATCTCTATAGATTCTATGGATGCCCCTTCCAAATAGCTGACCACCGTCAACTCTTGACGGATACCTCTAGAGCCAACAGGGACTACCCTAGATGTACTAGGATGCCCTAAAACCCGTCGGACCTCATCATAGGTCACAATCCACTTTGATTGTTCTAACACTTCGTTGCCTACTAAGGGTTTCCCTAATACGTACACAGCATAGGGTTCTCCCTTGCCAAGCACTTCTGGTGCCCCTACTCCTAGAGCCGTAATCCCTACGGACGTAGTGCTCACTTTCATATTACTTTCATGGCTACCATTAATGGGCACATCAATATCAAGTGTGTCCAGTTCCTCTTGAATTCCCTGTACTACAGAGGTCACCACCGTATCATAGTCTCCCCCAATGAGGTATTGTATGGCTTTCACCGTACCCCTAGCACATAGAATTTCGAGCATCGCCACACGAGCTGCAAAGGCGCCCACCATCGCATAAGGCACGGCTAGCACATCATGTTCCTGTAACCCAATACCACTGCTAATATCACTGGCAATGATCCAGTCTTCCCCCTCTTTCATGGAAAGTCTCGTTATATCACGCATGTCGTTTACCACCAAACACTCGATTCAACTGACTCACTACAAGAGCGGCCCCTACATAGTTCAATGCATAGGCCAAGGACAATGGCACAAATATAAAAACTGCCACCTCTATACCTTGCACTATCCATGCAATCACGGCAATTCCGATACCTACATTAATGATATATCCTACTATACCACTAACTACATAAGAGAAAGATGAAGTCATTCGTTTCGTTATATATCCAATACTAGCCCCCGTGCCTGCCATAACGAGACCTATCGCCACATGAATAGGTACACCGAGAGGAAACCCTGTAGAGGCAGCTGTTGCTATATGGCCTAAAGCGCCGAGCACAGCGCCCGCTACCGGTCCTAACATCAAAGCTCCTACAAAGGCTGGGGACGAATCAAATCCAATGGAGTACACCCCAAAATGAATCTGCCCACCAATGGCGCAAAGGGCAATCAATAAGGCATAGGCTGTCATCGTTCTAATATTCATAATAACCACTCCTCGGGAAGAACAAATCATAATTTCTATATTTATTATAGGTGACCCCATCGTATAAAGCAATCATTCATGGTCTTTTCATGTACAACGGCTATACTTCTTCTAAACATATCTTTAAACTATATGGAAAATACGATACAATACAACTATACACTAACGTATGAAAGGAGCTCTTATGAAAGTCTTAATTGTTGAAGATGAAGAAATGCTAAATAATATTATCGCCAAACGTTTGAAAGTGGAATCTATGATTGTAGACCAATGTTATAACGGAGAAGATGGCTTAGACTATATTTCTACGTCCAGTTATGATGTCATCGTTATGGACATTATGATGCCAAAAATGGATGGTCATGCCGTAGTACAACAAATGCGTACGGAAGGCAACAAAACACCAGTCCTCTTCTTAACTGCCAAGGATGCCTTAGAAGATAAAGTGTCTGGTTTAAACCTAGGTGCCGATGACTATTTAGTCAAACCTTTTGAGTTTGACGAACTCATCGCCCGCATCTACGCCTTGGCCCGCCGTGGTCGCAACCAAGCGGTAGAAGATATCATTGCTGGTCCTTTACGCATCAACAATAAAAGTCGATCCGTCTTTCTTAACGATGAACCTTTAACGTTAACTGCCAAAGAATTTGACCTCTTATTCTATTTAGCCAGCAATCCAAATATCGTCTTGTCTCGTCAACAAATTCTTGACCATGTATGGGAATACGACTATGAAAGTTACTCCAATCTCATCGACGTATACATCAAAGACTTGCGTAAAAAAGTTGACATTGATGAAAACAAAAAATTAATTCAAACTGTCCGTGGCGTCGGCTATGTATTCCGTACCGAGGAATAGGTCATGCGCACTATCGTCAATCGCATGTACCATGGTGTCATACAACCTATATGGCATCCTATAGAGGCCTTTCTATTACGTGTTCCTCTAGTCTATAAAATCACTAGTTGGTACTCCATCTTTCTCTTGCTCATGATTGGTCTCCTTGCTACGTTCGTCATTCAATTTACCCACATTTCGGATCAAAATGAAATCCGTACGGACTTGCAAAAAAGCGTTATTGAAGCAGCTAATAATCCAAAAAAATACAAACCCTTCGATGACGGCATCTTTCTATTGGTGTACTCCCATAATGGCATCGTCCTACGAGGTAGTCCACCAGATCGTTTTCCAAAAGGAGCTCCTCCTTCTTTTGATGGCATAACAGTCGTCAATGAGGATACTCATTCTTTCTTGTATTATGATGCGCCTATCCAACATATTCCAGGCGTACAAGGCTACATTCGTGGCGTTGTGCCCATGAGTTTTCTAGACAGAAAATCTAACAATATGTTCCTAGCTTTATTGCTAGGAGGCATCCTATTTGTCACTGTTGCCTCCATTGGCGGGTATTGGATTATCCAGCGTGGTTTAAAACCAGTGCGCACTGTAACAAACTTAGCAGAACAGATTTCATTGAAACGAGATTTGTCGGAACGCATCGAAAACATCCCTCAATCGGGAGATACTATGTATCAGTTGGCCTCTACTTTCAACCATATGCTTAGCAGTTTGGAAGAAGCATCCAATCGGGAGAAACGTTTCAACTCTGACATTTCTCATGAATTACGCACTCCTATCGCTGTGATTCAAGCAGAAAGTGATTACGCCCGACAATATGTATCTTCTTTAGAAGAAGCTAAGGAAAGCTTTCAAAATATTTTTGTTCAAAGTAAGGGCATGGCTGATATGGTGTCACAATTACTAGAAATAGCACGCCTGGATAGCTTAACCAACATAGATAAGGTGCCAGTTCCTCTTTCAGAGGTAGCCCAACAATTAGTCCACACCTATACGCTATTGAGTAAGGAAAAAGAATTAACCTTTACTAGCCACATTGATGAAGCAATCGTTGTTCATGGCAATCAAATCTTATTACAACAAGCTATGGCAAATCTGTTGGATAACGCTTTAAAATTTGCTCACCATAGCATCCATTTTGAAGTTTCCTTAGGCGATACGATTCATATCTTCGTCCAAGATGATGGCATCGGTATTCCTTCTGAAAGTATCCCTATGATTTGGGACCGTTTGTACCAAGTAGACCCATCTCGTACATCAAAAGAAAACAAAGGCCTCGGCCTTGGACTCTTCTTCGTACAAAATGTTGTGCAACTTCACGAAGGTACATTAGAAGTAGAAAGCACACCAGACGTACGCACCGTCTTCGGATTCCATTTACCACTTCAACCCGAATCGGATACAGAATTAGAAGAGCAAGTATAGACTCTTAGACCTATATACCACTAGACTAGAGATACGTCTAATAACATACCTACTCAATAAGGGACTGTAACAAAATACTGTAATACAACAGAGGAACGTTGACTGATTCGATCAACGTTCCTCTTCTTGTATCTATGTATATTATTTTAGTTCTTCTAGCAAGCGACCCGCCACATAGCGTTTCATGATATGGCGATCATCACCGATATATATCCATCGTTCCAATCGTTCTTCTAAAGACCGTTCATTCGCATCAAACATAGATTTATCATCGATGACAAGAGCATCTAATTCATAGCCCTCTTCAAAGCTACCTACCTTACCAAAGAATGTTCCTCCACCCTTAGTGGCTAAGTAGAAGGCTTCGCTTAAGGTTAACGGTGCATATTGATTGTCTACTTCGACCCATTTCATTTTAGATAGGCCAATAGCTTCCATCAATACTTTTGCCATGGACACTGCATGCCCTCCTGAAATGTCAGACCCTAATCCCACTGGAATATGATGATCTAACAATTTACGAATCGGTGCAATACCGCTGGACAAATTGACATTGGAATATGGACAATGGGACACCATGGTCTGCGTTTCTTCCATGCGATCCATTTCTGCGTCACTCAAATGAATGCAATGAGCCATTACTGTCGGAGTCTGTCCCATCAGTTGATGTTCATAATACACATCTGTATAACTTGGTGATTCTGGGTGCAAGGAAGCGACCCATTCGATTTCCCCGTGATTTTCCGACAAATGCGATTGTACCGGCACATCATATTCCTTAGCCAGTTCCCCTAATCCACGCATGAGTTCACTCGTGCAAGACGGCACAAAACGCGGTGTAATAATTGGTTTTACAAGGGGGCCAAATGATTTCGATGCTTCTAACCACGCTTTCGTATCTGCTAAAGACTGCTGCGTAGTTTCAATCAAGGAGTCTGGACTATTTCGATCCATGTTCACCTTGCCCACTAAAGCAGATAATCCCGCTTCTTGCAACAGTTCCATTAACACTATTGTGCTGTCCTTGTGAATCGTACCAAATAGAATACTACGGGTTGTACCATGTCGCCATAAATCACGTACAAATGCACCATACACTAGGCGGGCATACTCTGAGTCTTTAAACTTCGTTTCCTCTGGAAATGTATACGTCTCAAGCCAAGGAAGTAACTCTTTATCCATACCAAGACCACGATTACAATATTGTGGTGCATGAGCATGGGTATCTACAAAGCCCGGAATGATAAGTTGATCTCCATAGTCAACTACAGGCAATCCCTCATAGGAGCTTGGCAAAGTTTCACTACAGTGCACAACCACACCATCTACAGCTACAATGTATCCATGTGGTATGGCTACCAACTGTGCTGGACTTGGTGTGTACAGAATATGTCCTTTCAAAATCAATGTGTCTTGCATAGAACCACCTCCGTGTATAACCTTATACAATTGCCGTATGAAGTTTAAAGCAGCATGCCTATATAGCATGTCATGTATGAGTGAATTATATCACACTTGGTATATGACGTCTATCAACTTATGGAAGATTCGGACGATTTCCATGGACTTTCAATACTACATAGCCAATAAGTATCATCCCTATGCCTGCTACGAGGAACACATAGGATGTACCCCAGTAGGTCGCTACTACACTAGCAAACAAAGGTCCCATCATATTTCCTAACTGTTGCGATGTCGTGGCAAGTCCAAATACTCGACCACGCACGGATGGCTCGGTGTTCACCGTCATAGCCGACCCAAGGGACGGGAAGATGCCCACAATAAATATGCCGATGAGCAATTGCAAGATACCGAACCACCATAGGCCAAAGGGTAAACTTTGCAATAATAATACAGTTCCCGTACCCAACAGCCCATAAGAGATAACCCTAAAGTATCCTCGTCGTTGTCCATAGACAGCCCACACATTGGTCATAATCATGCCCATCACACCTCCACCGCTTAGGATAGACCCCGCTAACATAGCAGCACCCTCCATAGAGCCTTTTAGTTCGCCCACATAAATGGCCACGATAGGTTGTAACATAAGCATGGCAGATTGCACGAGAAAATATAACCCTAAAATATGGAGCAATACCTTATTGCCTTTTGCCTCTTGTAAATCTTCCTTGAAAGAAGTGACTTTCACTGGCGCTGCGCTTTCAACCTGTGGTTCTTTCACAAAGATAGCGATGGCAGCGGTCACGATAAATAAGGTAATGCCTGCCACCATAAACACCGGTCGCATCCCTACCGCTAGTTCTGTGAGTCCTCCAGTTAAAGGTCCTACTGTATTCCCTAGGACTAATCCCATCTGAAAGATACCCATCGCTGTGCCTACTCGTTCTTTCGGCACCGACACCGATACCATAGTCATAGCAGCTGGCATAAAGCCATTGGCAAACCCTTGGAATGCTCGAACTAGTAAAAATTGATATTCGTCTTGTACAAAGGCACCCCATAAATAGGATACGCCGATTAAAATTCCTGCCCGAATAGCCATTAGTTTCTTTCCATGTTGATCCGCTAGTCGCCCCCAAATGGGAGCCATAACAGCAGAAATAAAAAAAGAAATGGAAAATGACAATCCCGACCAAAGGGCCAAATGTTCCTGTTCTACTCCCAGTTCTAACAAATATACAGGAAGGAAGGGAATAATCATAGTATAGCAAATAGCTAGCAGTGACATTCCTATAGTAAGGATCCACACCGCTACCATTCCTGTTTGTTGTAATTGTTTCATATTTCACATCCTCTACTAACTTCAGATTGTAACCTTATTGTAACACATCTACTACTAGGCCCCAACAAATCCCCCTGTATAGGAAGAAACAAAAGTAGAGGATAGTTGATATGGTATCAACTATCCTCTACTCATCTTACAAGTACGTCTAATTAGATTTTGTAGCCTTTTACATGATGCAGCACTTTGAACAATAGCCCTTGCAATACTTGCATTTCCTCTTGTTCTAAGCCAAGTTTTGATTCGATTAATGCAGGAATATGACGAACCTTTTTCTGTAATGATTGTCCCTTTGCTGTTAGGGTAATCACCATAGAACGCTCATCCTCTTTAAAACGCTCACGAAGAATTAAGCCTTTTAATTCTAGCTTTCTTAACAATGGTGCTAATGTGCCAGAATCTAAGAACAATCTAGTTCCGATAGCTTTTAAATTCACCGTTTTTAATTCCCAAATAACAGACATCACTAAGTATTGCGTATAGGTCAATCCAAGCTTAGTCAATTCTGGTTGGCAGGCCCGAAATACTTCTTTGGCTGCTGCATACAAGGGAAACCCTACATGGGTTTCTACGTCTAATTTTTCCTTCTCTTTTTTCACTTCTAACTTCCCTTACCCTTTTTTCAAATCTTACACTGAGAAATGTCGGTCGATGACATCCTGTAATGTTAAACTTTGCATATACTCGCGTAAATGGTTTTGTAAATGCTCCCATAATGGTAATGTACGACATCCATCGCTCATTGGACATGTGTTCACTTCTTCCTCTAAACAAGCCACAACGGCAATGGAATCTTCTGTAGCCGCAAGAATATCATAGACTGTATAGTCTTTTGGTTCCTTAGTTAATTGATAGCCGCCGTATTTACCACGCACACTTTTTACATATCCTGCCGCACTCAATCGTGCTACAATTCCTTCTAAATATTTATCAGAAATTCTTTGGCGCTCCGCCATTTCGCGGATAGATACATTCCGATCTACGCTATGTTCTGCTAAGTCCACTAGAACACGTAATGCATATCGACCTTTAGTAGAAATTTTCATAGATAATACCTCTTCAAAAGTAGGATTTATTCCTAGTCTCTATTATATCTATAACAACGAAATTTGTCTATATAGATTGTGTACATATTTAGTATGCAAAATGCATAACTACCACGCAATATAGTCATATATACAATATTTTGTTGTATATTTACACACACTGAAAACCAATGTCAACCGTTAGTATACATCGACACTACTTATTAGGTATTTTTATATAATTATCTAACTTTTATAATTTTTTTGAATATATTATATCAAAAAACCTATCCTTATAACTTCCTCTATGCTACAATAAAAGAGCATTTTTATTTAATGATTAGGAGGTTTCCCATGTTAGAACGCGTATTCGCTCTGAAAGAGCGAAATACTACGATCCGTACAGAAGTCCTTGCGGGACTGACTACGTTTATTACCATGGCATACATTTTGCTATTGGCACCCAACTTACTAAGCTTAGCTGGTATGGACAAAGATGCCGTATTAATTGCTACAGCCTTAGGAGGTGGTTTAGTCACTATCGCCATGGGTCTATTTGTTAATTATCCTATTGCTTTGGCTCCTGGTGTTGGCTTATTAGCCTTTTATTCTTTCACCGTGGTTCTCGGTATGGGATTGACTTGGCAAACGGCATTAGGTGCTGTATTTATTTCTGGTCTTGTATTCCTCGTATTGACACTAACGAAAATTCGTCAGCTTATCATTGAGGCCATTCCTTCTTCTTTAAAAATTGCCATTACTGTGGGCATTGGCTTATTCATCTGTATCATTGGTTTAAAACTATCTGGTCTTATGACCATCGCCTTGTCTTTGCAACCTGGTACATTGAATGACATTGTGACTGCCAAAGGTCATGGAGCACCTGCCGCATCAGAAACATTGTTAACACTTGGTAACCTTGGCAATCCAGAAGTGCTGTTATCTTTGTTCTCCCTATTTTTCTCCGCTGCATTAATGGCTCGTCGTGTACCGGGATCCCTATTGATTGGTGTTATCGTCACATCCATTCTTGCCTATGCTACGGGAGTAGCCACTCTGCCTGATACCTTGAGCGTTGTAGCAATTCCTGATTTCAGCAAAATTGCTTTCATGGAATTAGACATTGCTTCTGCCTTCCAAGTAGGCCTTGTGACCATTATTTTCTCTTTCACCTTCGTTGAATTATTCGACTCCATGGGTACCTTAATTGCTACTGCCTCCAAAGCTGGCATTGCGGATCCTAAAAAAGGTGAATTTCCTGGTCTTGGCAAAGCAATGATTGTAGATTCCCTAGGTGTTAGTTTCGGCGCTATGCTTGGTTCTAGTACGATTACGGCTTTCGTTGAAAGCGCCGCTGGCGTAGGTGCTGGTGGTCGTACAGGTCTCACTGCTGTCACTTGTGGTATCATGTTCATCCTTTGTTTATTCTTTGCTCCATTGATCGCATTAGTTCCCAATGCAGCGACAGCCCCTGTACTCATCTTGGTTGGGGCCTTGATGATGGAAGCTATCCGTGAAATCAATTTCTCCGACTGGACAGAAGGATTCCCTGCGTATTTAGTCATCGTGTTAATGCCTTTCACTTACAGCATTGCCAATGGTGTAGCAGCGGGTCTTATCGTATATCCATTGATGAAATTCATCACCGGCCGTCATAAAGATGTACACTGGTTCATGTACGTATTAGGAGCTATTGTATTAGCAAAATATATTTTCTTTGATTAATCGATTCTCATTACTACTCAACTAAATAAATATAGGCATATATGGTATGAATTTTATTGTATTCTAACCATATATGCCTATTTTATTACCTATCTTTCTATCATATGTATATCAATTCTCAAGTATGTGATTTTTATCACAAATTTTTATCAATTATCTTTTTTTCTCATGTTTACCATGCTATAATGTAAACATAATTTGTTATAGAGAAGGAGGTTTTACTATGTTAGAAAGGCTATTCGCACTGAAAGAGCGGAACACCTCAGTTCGAACAGAGATCCTCGCTGGTCTCACCACATTCATTACCATGGCATACATTTTGCTACTAGCGCCTAATTTATTAGGATTGGCTGGGATGGACAGAGATGCCGTATTAATCGCTACTGCCTTAGGTGGCGGATTGGTTACTATGATTATGGGACTATTTGTTAACTATCCATTAGCCTATGCACCCGGTGTAGGGCTCTTAGCATTCTACTCCTTTACGGTCGTTATTGGTATGGGGTTAACATGGCAAACAGCGCTGGGTGCCGTCTTTATATCTGGTCTTGTCTTCTTTGTATTAACTGTAACAAATATACGTCTGCTGATTATTAAAGTGATTCCTGCATCCTTAAAGTTTGCTATCACTGTAGGTATCGGTTTATTTATTTGTATTATCGGGTTAAAACTATCTGGATTAATGACCATTTCCCTGTCCTTACAACCAGGTACATTGCATGATATTATCGCTGCCAAAGGGCATGGGTCTCCTGGAGCCTCTGAAACATTATTAAGTTTGGGAAATCTCAAAAACCCAGAAGTTCTCTTATCTTTATTTGGATTATTCTTCTCAGCAGCTTTGATGGCACGCCGTATTACAGGCGCTCTACTCATTGGTGTAATTACCACATCCATTATCGCCTATGTAACAGGTATTGCTACACTACCTGAAACATTGACATTTATGGCGATTCCTGATTTCAGCAAAATTGCATTCATGCAACTAGATATCGGTTCCGCCTTCCAAATTGGGCTTATAACCATCATTTTCTCGTTCACCTTTGTCGAATTATTTGACTCCATGGGAACATTGATTGCTACCACGGCTAAAGCTGGTATTTCCGATCCAAAAGCTGGCAAATTCCCTAGTTTAGGAAAAGCGATGATTGTAGACTCTCTCGGCGTTAGCTTTGGTGCTCTGCTTGGTTCCAGTACTATTACAGCCTTCGTTGAAAGTGCTGCTGGGGTTGGTGCTGGTGGCCGTACTGGTTTAACTGCTGTCACTTGCGGCTTTATGTTCATTCTTTCCTTATTCTTTGCTCCATTAATCGCCTTAGTACCGAATGCAGCCACTGCTCCTGTATTAATTCTTGTAGGCGCCTTGATGATGGAATCCATTCGTGAAATCGACTTCTCCGATTGGACAGAAGGTTTCCCTGCCTATCTAGTTATCGTTTTGATGCCTTTTACATACAGCATCGCGAACGGTGTGGCTGCCGGTTTAATCATCTACCCAATCATTAAAGTCATCACTGGTAAGTATAAAGAAGTACACTGGTTCGTATATGTTATGAGTGCCATTGTATTGGCTAAATATGTATTCTTTGGCTAATTACATAGTAATATAACTATAGGCATATATGTGTTGAATCTCTTACCAACCATATATGCCTATTGTCATTCATATTTACCTATTCCACACTATCCAATCGATCATAGCTGAAAGTTACTAGTATTGTGTACTTGAGCGTTATAGGACAAATGCGTTGGTTTTAATATTTAAAACAGAATAGATTATAAAAAGGACTATAATCCATGTACTCCATACATGTGTTACAGTCCTTTTACATTTCTATTTACTTGCACTCTAATTTCTGAAACTATCATCACCTAGAGCTATGTTAGTATACTGGATTACAGCAAATCGTCTTCGTACACTGCTTCTTCAAAGAACAATGGCAACAAGTCTTCGCTATATTCGTTCATATCGCGACCTGTTTTAGAAAATACCACAGATGCGGCAAAGCGCATTAATTCTTGCTCATTCTCTGGATTGTTCACAAATTCTTCAATAATTTTGTCCATATCTAAATGGCGTTTCATAATGAATCGAGCTAGTTTACGACGATTCACTGGGTCATTCACCAGTTCATCTACATCGATAATGTATTCTGGCATTTTAATGGCAATATGCGTATGGATTCCGTCTTCTTTCATAGTAACCTCCTAAGCTCTTAGCCCTATACTAAGCACGTACAAAGCACATTCAGATATTACAGGATATACTCCGTATATCTTTCACTATATACTTCTATTATACCCTATTAACTCTAATATACCTATCTTAAACTCCCTAGCTTAGTAGTTTGACAATCTCGATACGGCTTGTACCAAACTATCGTTATCCACAAACACTGTATCTAAACACAGTCCATGGGCAGGCGCTGTTTTTCCGATTAATTGTCTATTTTCCGCCCCAATGATACGTGGCACGTCTTCTGGTTGAAAGCGACCTAAGCCTACATCCACCAAAAATCCTGCCATATTCCGCACCATGTGGTACACAAATCCATCTCCTAACACATGGATACGCACCGTCGTCCCCTGTTGGATGACTTTCACCGCATACATGGTCTTTACTGGGTCTTGTACCGTCGTATTATGGCCTTTGAACGTACTAAAATTATGTATCCCCTCTAGGGCCTGTGCCGCGCGCCGCATCGTCTCTATATCCAAAGGTTTACGCACATGGTAGGCATAGCGCAATTGCAATGGGTCTACCACAGCATCATTATGAATGGTATAAATGTATTCCTTCCCTTTTACATAATTCCGTGGATTCCAATCAGACGGTAACTCCTGTGCCTCACGAACCACAATATACGGTGGCATATGGGCGATGAGGGCCCGCATCAGATTGTCTACAGGAATCTTTCCCGTAGTAGTGAACGCCACTACTTGCCCTCTAGCGTGAACACCAGCGTCGGTCCGAGAGGATCCATAAATCGTGATGGGCTCATTACAAACCTTAGATAAGGCTTCTTCTAAATAACCTTGTACTGTAGGTCCATTTTGTTGCCGTTGATATCCGCAGAGCTCTGTACCATCATAGGCGACGATGAGCTGTATGGTTCTTGTCATATGTGGCATGTCCTATTCTTTCTACTATTTTTCTACCTTATGATATATATCTACGGCTAGCATATCTGTGACTAGCTTATACAACTAGTTCTTATATGCCAAAGCCCCAGCGTAATACAGCTAGTACAATACTCACAAGCACCACAGCGCCAATACCATAGGTATCTAATTGACTGTATTGCAATTCTTTCAAGCGAGTACGCCCCTCTCCGCCTCGATAGCAGCGAGATTCCATAGCCACTGCCAATTCATCGGCACGGCGGAAAGCGCTAATAAATAATGGCACTAATAAAGGCACCATATTTTTAGCTCGTTTTAGTAAGGATCCTGTAGTAAAATCAGCACCACGAGATTCTTGGGCTTTCATAATGCGATCTGTTTCCTCTAACAAAGTCGGAATAAATCGTAAAGCAATGGTCATCATCATCGCTAATTCATGGGCTGGCACACCAAAGCGTTTCCAAGGGTTTAGGAGTCTTTCAATACCGTCCGTCAATCGGATAGGGGATGTAGTATAGGTCAACAAGGAAGAGAATACGATTAAGAAGATCAATCGTCCTGCCATAAGGCCACCCAAATTGAGCCCTTCTCGGCTGATGTGTAGCCAACCATAGGTGAATAGGTATTCCCCCGGCGTAGTGAACACGTGAATGGCCAAAGTGAATACGATGATAATCCACAATGGTTTAATGGACAGCCACACAAGTCGCACTGGCAAGCGAGACAGTCCCAAACAACCGAAGGTAAAGGCTGCCACAATGCTATAGGTCACCAAGCTGTCCGCAAAGAAGATGGCAATGATGAAAATCATGGTGGCTATAATCTTAGCCCGTGGGTCCATACGGTGGAGCAAAGAATCTCCTGGGAAGTACTGACCGATGGTAATATTACTTAGCATGGTGCACCTCCTTGAGATAGTCGTAAATATCTGCTACCGCCTCATTGACATGGACACGGTCGATATTGACAGGAATGTTTCGTTCTGCCAAGGCTTGTAATGTTTGCGACAATGGCGGTACATCCACACCGGCAGACTGTAGTTTCTCACGATCATTGTGGAAAATCTCGATAGGATTACCATCCAATAAGACTTGCCCTTGGTGCATCACAATCAAGCGATTCGCCATGCGAGAAATATCTTCCATATTATGAGATACAAGGATAACAGTAATTCCTTTTTCCTTGTGCAATTTCACAATTTCTCCAAAGATTTCTTCTCGTCCAAATGGGTCGAGACCTGCCGAAGGCTCATCGAGGATTAAATAATCTGGGTCTAAGGCAATGACCCCCGCAATGGCCACACGGCGCATTTGTCCACCCGACAAATGGAAGGGAGACCGCTCCGCATAGGTATCGTAATCAAGACCTACAAATTGCATCGCTTCTCGCACACGGCAATCTACTTCCGCCTCATCAAAACCAAGATTTTTAGGTCCAAAGGCAATATCTTTAGCGATGGTTTCCTCGAAGAGTTGATGCTCTGGATATTGAAATACCATGCCTACTTTGTGACGGGTTTGTTTGACTTCTTCTGTTTTACCTACTAGGTCTACACCGTTTACTTTCACAGTGCCTGTTGTAGGGTGTAATAAACCATTCAGATGTTGTACTAAGGTGGATTTACCAGACCCAGTATGACCGATAATGCCTACAAACTCACCTTCGTGAATGGTCAAATTCACATCATATAAGGCCGTTTTTTCAAAAGGGGTTCCCTGTCCATAGGTGTAGGTAACATGTTCTAATTGAATTGACATATGGCCTCCCCTAGTTCTTCATTAGTGGTAATGCCCTTTGGCATAGCTACCCCTTTTTCTTGTAATCGCACTGCAATTTCTGATGGCACCGGCACATCTAGTCCAAGACCTTTTAAAGTGTCTACATTCATAAACACATCTTTCGGTGCCCCTTCGTCGATGACCTTACCTTGTTTCATCACGATGATACGATCCGCCAAAGCTGCCTCTTCCATAAAGTGCGTAATATACACGATAGTGATGCCCTCTTCTTTATTGAGACGATACACCGTATCCATCACTTCCTTACGCCCCTTCGGATCTAACATCGCTGTTGGCTCATCTAAAATAATGCATTTCGGTTTCATCGCTAATACACCGGCAATGGCGATACGTTGCTTTTGTCCCCCTGATAATAGATGAGGTCCATGCAAGGCATAGTCCGACATATTTACCGCCGCCAAGGCTGCATCTACACGACTGCGAATCTCTGGAGCTGGAACGCCTAGATTCTCTGGACCAAACGCCACATCTTCTTCCACAATAGCTGCCACAATTTGATTATCTGGATTTTGGAATACCATACCCACATTTTGGCGAATATTCCAAATTAAATGTTCTTCCTTTGTATCCATTCCTAAAACGGTAACGGTACCAGATGTAGGCTGTAATAGGACATTAAAATGTTTGGCAAGGGTACTTTTACCGCTCCCATTTGTCCCGATAATACTGACAAACTCACCTTCATGAATGTGAACACTCACATCCTGCAAGGCGTGTACCTCACGGCCCATTTCGTCTTGGTACACATGACTCATATGGTCCGTACTGATCATAACTTGTTTCATCTTGTTTTCAGTTTCCTCTCTACGTAAGTACAATTGTTACTTCGTATTACAATCTACTTCATTATACCGTGTAGAGAGGTTTAGGACAATAGGCAACCTTTTGTAGACTTGCAAGGTTAACAATATAACTTATTTTTTGAAAGCAATATGACGGTAGCTTGTGAAAGTCAACCATTTCGCGAATGTCTCATTGAGATTCTTGGATGCCTCAATATCTGCTATAAACTGAGTATATTCCTCTGCAGATTGTACCTCAATGCCAAAGCCACGACCATTTAGCAATGGCACACCTTGGTACGTATACTCACGCAATGGAGCAATGGCTGTGATGACCCCATCTCGTACGGAAATATATACTTTATCGCGTAAAATTAAGATATCAAAGGTACTCGGATATTGGTAGCTATCCCCTGTCAACGGAATCGTATCACCCACACGGTACGTAGCACATTCTGGGCGCACTTTATCGACTGTCAATCCTTCCACATCGTAGTAGAACTCTTCAAAAATATCACCACGACCACGAACGGAATCACCGATAAATGTATATAGCTCTTCCCCTTTATCGAGGGTGTCTTGGATCACACCGCAGGCCGCTGTCATATGGCTCACACGGTCGATAAGGATGAACTCACCCAATGTTTTATGCTTAGTGAAAGTATCCACCACAATTGGCTCTTGTAAGGTCAAGACACAGCGTGCTATCTCATTTTTGCTTAATCCATCACGCTCCACATGCTCGCCAGTGTTCACATCCACAGCATACCGGATTTTGCTCACTACCCCAGACACTAATTTCGTACCTGCCATAATCAAGTATTCTCTACCTTCTTGCAAGGTGGTATCATCCATCCAGAGCAAGGTAGTTTCTAACTTTGCACTGACCTGTAATTCTGTGCCATTCACAATGACACAACCACGGGACACATCTACTTCACGATCTAATTGGATCGTCACCGCTTCCCCTGTATGAATTTCCTCAACAGAATCAAAACCTCGAATTAAGGATTTTACCACTGCCGTTTCACCGCTTGGCAAGACACACACTGTGTCATTCACACGAAGGGTACCACTTTCTACTTGGCCTTGGAATCCTCTAAACGTATGGTCTGGTCGAGATACACGTTGTACTGGCAAATAGAATCCTTCTTCTTCAAAAGCTTGGATATCTACTGTTTCTAAATGACCTAGCAAGGTATTGCCCTTGTACCAAGGCATGTGCGGAGAATGCACAGTAATATTGTCACCCTCAGTAGCTGACACAGGGATGATAGCAATATCTGCCAATTGCAATTCTTGTTGTAATGCTTCGATATCTGTTTGGATTTCTTGGAAGCGACTTTCACTATAGTCCACTAAGTCCATTTTATTCACTGCAAAGATGAAATGTTGGATACCCATTAAGGCACAGATACGAGCGTGACGACGGGTTTGCACCAACACACCTTGCTTCGCATCCACTAGAATGATTGCTAAATCCGCAAAGGAGGCTCCCACCGCCATGTTACGTGTATATTCTTCATGGCCCGGTGTGTCTGCCACGATGAAGCTGCGATGGTCCGTTGTGAAATACCGGTATGCCACGTCGATGGTGATACCTTGCTCACGCTCTGCCATCAAACCGTCTAGTAATAAGGAGTAGTCGATTTTACCACCACGACTGCCCACCTTACTTTCTAGTTCAAGGGCTTCCTTTTGGTCTGCATATAATAATTTGGAATCGTATAAGATATGTCCAATCAATGTAGATTTTCCATCATCTACACTGCCACATGTAATGAATTTCAATAAACTTTTCATTAGAAATAGCCCTCCCGTTTACGTCGTTCCATGCTACCTGCCGCTTCACTGTCGATAACCCGTGTAGTTCGTTCAGACGATACAGCACTCAAGGTTTCTTCAATGATTTCATCTAGGGTCGTCGCATTCGATTCAATACCACCTGTTAATGGGTAACAGCCTAATGTACGGAATCGTACTAATTTATTTTCTACGGTCTCACCATCTTGCAAGCGGAATCGCTCATCATCGACCATAATTAAGTTGCCATCACGTTCTACTACTGGTCGTTCTGCTGCAAAGTACAATGGCACGATGTCGATGTTTTCTCTTTTGATGTACTGCCAAATATCTGTTTCTGTCCAGTTAGAGATAGGGAATACACGCATGCTTTCCCCTTTGTTGATTTTTGTGTTAAATAGTTTCCACATCTCTGGACGTTGGTTCTTTGGATCCCACGCATGTTGTTCATTTCTGAAAGAAAAGATACGTTCTTTCGCACGGGATTTTTCTTCATCTCGACGACCGCCACCAAAAGCTGCATCAAATCCATATTTGTCCAACGCTTGTTTTAAAGCTTGTGTTTTCATAATATCTGTATAGGCCGCACCAGAGTCAAATGGGTTGATACCACGATCCACTCCATCTTGGTTGATGTACTCTAGCATTTCGATGCCCAGTTTCTTTGCCACATTGTCACGAAACTCAATCATCTCTTTGAACTTCCAAGTAGTATTCACATGTAAGAATGGGAATGGCGGTTTTGCTGGATAAAAAGCTTTCATTGCTAAATGCAGCATTACCGAACTATCTTTCCCGATGGAGTATAGCATCACTGGATTTTCACATTGTGCGGCTACCTCACGAATAATATATATAGCTTCCGCTTCTAATTCATCTAAATGAGAGAATTGACTCATATTGACCTCCTTAATAGGCATTACTTTCTTTTGCATTCACTGTAATTCGTTGCACAGTTCCATCTACTTTCGTAATGTCCCAGTGCAATAAATGGCCTTCTGTTGTTACCATCATGGTAGCCCCTTTACCACCCATGTCTTCTCCTAAGAAAAAGGAAATAGCTCCTACAGGGCATTCTTTCACACAAGACACACAGCCCCAACAATCAGAGGGATAGGCGATGTAAGCTTTCTTCGCCTCATCTTTATAGATTAATGTCCCAGGGCATACTTGTTGGCATCTACCGCAACCGATACAAGTATCCTTATTAATTTGTATGCTCATAAGTATCCCCCTTTTCTACTAGTGGCCGTTGAAAAACCTGAAGTTCACCATCTTGATATACGGAGTTGACGTACACCAATCCCTCATCGCTACAATTCGGGTAGTCACCATGCTCTCCAAAGCTGTGCCAACGCGTTTCCTTACGACCTTCTAAATGCGCCACTAAGGCTTGGGCCACCACAATGCGATCTCGCAATTCATAGAGGTAGGACAGTTCATGTAAGGTATTGGCTTGTAATTGCTCTACATCTTTGGCTAAAGCTTGCAATTTTGATTTCGCAGTGCCTAAGCTTTCTTCTGTGTATTTGTAGGCTTGGCTAATGCCACCGGCATAGACATCCATAATGTCTTGTAATCGTTGTTCGTGCGCTTCAATGTGGGCTAAAGCAGAACTCTTGCTAGCTATTATAGCACCATCATTAGTGTGGACTAGTTCAGCGCTAGTATTTGTGCCGTTTTGTACAATACTATCGTTAGATCTGGTTTGTGTAAAATCATCATTAGTGCGAACCTGCGCAGCATATCTCTTCACAATAGTGTCAATTGCTTCCTTATACCACGTTTCATTTTCTACCGATTGTACTTCACCTTGATCTTGGTACCGTCGTACAATTTCATCACCTGCAATTTCACCTTCTGCTAAGGCTCCTGTGACATATTTTTGAGGAGCTCCCCCTGCCACATCACCAGCAGCAAATAGGTTTGTAATAGTCGTTTCTCGATGCGTATCTACCCAGTAGCCACTCGCTGTATGGCCGCCTACGATATATGGCTCTGTACCTTCAATTTCCACATTTTCTGTGGCAGGTCCATGACCACGTTCTACCCAGCGCAATGTTTGGCTTGGTGCCATGTTGAGGTAGGCTTTCAGCAAGTCTTGCTCTTGGTCTGGAGAAATCCCCTTCGTTCCTAAATAGCAAGGACCTCTGCCTTCCACCTGTTCCTGTACAGTACCGTACACACGTTGGGACGTAGTGATGCCGTATACACTTTCATAGTTCTCACCAAGACTATTGATTTGTTTCGCTCCTACCCCTTGGGCAATAGTCCCTGTAGGTGCGATAGTATCTTTACAACGAAGAGCAATGAAGCGCATCTCTAGGGTCGTCATCTCCGCCCCTTGTAAAATACCCATGGCATAGCCGGCCCCAGTATTAAACGGGGAATACCACATTTTATGACGAGAGAACCCCGGATTGTTAGGTTTATAAATCCCAGAGGCACCGCCAGTAGCGCAGATTACGTAGGTTGCCTCAATCTCATAGATGGTACCCGTTTCTTTATGGAATCCTACAGCACCATAGATACGGTTATCTTTCACAATGTAATCCGTGATAACTAATTGATTAATCACCTGACAATGTTCCAAAGATTCTACAGCACTCGCCAAGATAGGCTTAATATTTTCACCATTAATTTTAATATTACGATTTCCACGAGCCACGTAGTTGCCTTGGTCGTCTTTCAAAATTACTAGTCCTAATCGTTCTAGCTCATGGACTGTACCATTTACTCGTTCGCACATCGTACGCAACAAGTCATCTCGTACGATGCCCTCCGCATCCTTCGTGGCATAGTCCACATAATCTTGGACTGTACGATTGGGCAAAATATAACAGTTGATAGCATTCACCCCTGCTGCCAAACAGCCACTTCGTTTAATATGAGCCTTCTCCGCCACGATGATACGAGCATCGCTAGCTTTTCCTATGGTTAACGCTGCATAACAACCTGCCGTCCCTCCGCCGATAATCAGCACATCCGTGCGCAGTCGCTCTTTCTTTCCTAACATCCTATGCACCCTTTCCTTCCATGCGTATATACCCTTGTATATATTGTTTCTGCTTTATCTATACCTTTTGAAAGTTTCATACTAAATATAGAACAAGCTACTTGTATTCATACCTTCATTTTCTACTAGATACGTATCCGTCTCATCATAGATGCAAATTCTAGAAATCAACACATCCACCGCATCACCTACTTTGAAAGCATGTCCATCAATAGTATGATTCGCCACCAGTACTAACTCACCAATCCGCAGGGTCACTTCTAAACGATTGCCTTTGAATAAAATATGTTCAATATGACCTAGTTCCACCACACTGCGATAACGGTGTAATGACCCTTGAGGATGAATGCTGATATATTCTGGTCGAATTAAGGCTTCTTTTACATTGTCGATTTTCTGAAAGCCCTTTAACACGTCATACCCTTCTACAACAGAAGACTTCCCTAAGAACTTAGCCACAAAAGGAGTCTCTGGATTGCAGTAGATCTCCTGCGGTGTTCCTACTTGTTCGATACGACCTTTGTTGGTCACCACGATTTGATCCGCCATTTCTAAGGCCTCTTCTTGGTCGTGTGTGACAAAAATAGTAGTAATCCCGATTTGCTGAATCGTATTGCGTAGCCACATGCGAAGTTCTTCTTTTACCTTCGCATCGATGGCTGCAAAGGGTTCATCCAAGAGCAATACCTCTGGATTCGGTGCCAACGCTCTCGCAAAGGCAACCCGTTGCCGTTGTCCGCCCGACAGTTGACTCGGATATCTATCTTCTAATCCACTAAGGCCAATGAGTTCGATGAGCTCTGTTACACGGCGACGAATTTCCTCCTTGGCCACTTTCTTTACAGTCAAGCCAAAGGCAATATTATCAAAGACCGTCATATAGCGAAACAATGCATAACTTTGAAACAAAAAACCAATCCCTCTATCTGCAGGTGCCACGTCATTAACCCGTGTCCCATTGATACAGATATCACCTCGATCTGGTGTTTCCAAGCCAGCAATCATCCGTAATATGGTTGTCTTCCCACTACCACTAGGACCTAAGAGGGCTACCAAACTGCCCTTCTCAATGGATAAGGACACATCTTTCGAAGCCTGAAAGTCTCCATAATTTTTATATATATTCGATAAACTAACGTACATGTATTTCCTCCCTCTACCTGTATCGATGACGATTATTACCGATGGCTAGCTTTATGCGCCGCATAGGTGCGCAACCCAATCATGATGAAAGCCAATAGAATCAGCACCGACGATACACTAAAGGATGCTACCACGGCACTTTCAGTACCAGACATATAGAGAGCATCGATTTCTAATGGCAAGGTGAACGTAGAGCCCCTCGCCTTAGATACGGCCGCTACTGCTCCAAATTCACCCATAGCCCGGGCTCCGCACAAGATAATCCCATACAACAAAGGCCATTTGATGTGAGGAAAGGTGATCTCCTTAAAAATACGCCATCCAGAAGCTCCCATCAAAGCCGCTGCTTCCTCTTCTTCTCGTCCTTGATTCAACAAGACTGGCAAGATTTCACGGAATACAAAGGGCATCGTCATAAATATAGTAACCAAGATAACCCCTGGTATAGCAAACACAATACGAATATCTAACCCTGTCCACGCATTAAACTGATTGATGTATGGTTCTAACCATCCCAATCGACCGAAAGTGAGCAAAAACGCTAAGCCTGCAATAACGGGAGATACGGAAAAAGGTATATCTGCCAAAGTAGCTATCAATGTTTTACCAGGAAAATCGAATTTTGATACAGCAAATGCTGCTGCCACTCCAAAGATAGCACTCACCAACATAGCAATGACCATCACCAAAATGGTCAGCCCCAAAGATTTCATCACATAGACGGTGCTAATAGACTGCACATAGAACTGCCAACCTAAGGACAAGGACTGAAACACTACTGAAAGCATAGGAATAAGGAGCATAAGAATAATGAATGCCCAAGCTAATAGAATTAACAAGGTAGAACCGTATCGTCCTTTCATAGCTTCCTTACCTCCCTTTAATACGCTTTGCATGATGATTCTGAATCAGATTCACTACTAATAATATTGAAAACGAAATGCCTAATAGCACAATGGCAATGGCCGTAGCACTGCTATAGTCAGCATAATTTAACTTTTGCATAATCACATAGGACACAACCTGCGTGTGATTTTTAAAACTATTCCCTGAAATATAAATAATGCTACCATATTCGCCAATCCCTCTAGCAAAGGCCAAACTAAAGCCAGTCAATAAGGGCGGTAACAATTCAGGAAAAATAACTTGTCTATATAATCTAAATTTGCTCGCTCCCATCATGAAAGCTGCCTCTTCATAAATAGGATCTAAGGTTTCTAACACTGGTTCCAAGGACCGCACCACAAAGGGAATCCCTACAAATACGAGGGCCACCACAATGCCTATTTGACTATAAGCCACGTGAATTCCCCACTGTGACAAGATGGACCCAAACCAACCTGTATCGGTATACAGTTTCGATAAAGCAATCCCTGCCACCGCTGTGGGTAGCGCAAAGGGAAGTTCTATCATGCTATTCAGCAAGGCTTTCCCTGGAAATGTGTAGCGCACCAGAACCCAAGCCAAGATAAAACCAAATACTACATTGATAGCTGCTGCAATAGCGGCTGTTAATAAACTAGTTGTAAAGGCTTGTACTACATTCATTTTTGTAAGCAATACTTTCCAAGTGTCCCATGGCAAGGACAATCCATGAGAAAACACTGAGCCTAAAGGAATGATGATACAGATCGATAATAAGGCAATAGTAATGCCTAAGGTCAAGCCCATGCCTGGAATGATTCGTGTCGATGTAGGGCCTATGATTCGTGAAAGCCACGATGTATTATGTTCCATAAATTTCATCAAATACCCCACCTTCATCAAAAAACTTTTTATACACTGCATCCCAGCCACCATAGGCGTGGATGGTCGTTAACTCTATCTTATGGCTAAAAGTCGAAGAAAACTCCTGTAAAATAGCTGGATTAGCCGGTCTAAATCCATAAGAACCAATCAACCGCTGCCCCTCATCGGAATATAAATACTGGATATAATCACGAGCTACCTCTGTGGTCTGATCTCGATCTGTTATGCCTTTTACAAGAGCTACATTGGGTTCTGCAACGATGCTCGTTTTCGGTGTAACCAATTCATATTGACCTGGGTAATTCTTCACAATTTGCAAGGCTTCATTTTCCCAAATCAATAGCACATCGCCTTGTTTATTTTCTACGAAAGTCGTCGCTGCACTACGAGCGCCAGCATCTAAGACTTTCACATGGTCATAAAGAGATTTTACATACCCTTTGGCACCCGTTTCTGTGCCGTATGCCCTAAGTCCATGATCCCAAGCTGCCATGAATATCCAACAAGCCGCGCTAGAACTTTTAGGGTCTGGAGCTACAATGGAAATACCAGACCGTTCTAAGTCTTCCCAACCTTGTACGTGCTGAGGATTACCCTTGCGCACTAAAAAAACAATAGTCGACGTATAAGGAGCCGAATGGTTAGGGAACATCTCTTCCCAATTTGTATCAAGCAAATGCACACGGTTCAGCATCTCTATATCTTGCGAAGATCCTAAGGACACAACATCGGCATCATTCCCTTCAATGATGGATCGTGCCTGCGCACTAGAACCACCATGAGATTGCGTGACATGCACATCCTTTCCAGTGAGTGACTTATAATGCTCACGGAACAAGCGATTATAATCCTCGTAAAACTCACGTGTACTATCATAGGACACATTCGTAATGTGCACCTCATTACCCACTATTTTGGGCTCTTTCATACATCCCGTGAAAGTCCCTATACATACAATGCCTATCATGGCGATGAGCCAGTTTCTATATCGTTTTCGTTTCATATATCCTCCATCGTCATTTCCAAGGCACATTACTATCGTCTTGATTAGCAGAACATTACACTCAGTCCCCCTGCTTGTTTCTAATATGCTCTACTAGCCTTTTGATACAATTCCATACACTCTATTAATAAATGATATATAAATCTCCTTATTCCATATATATCCTACTAATATCTAGAAAAGATACCCTCATACATTTCATTAATATATTTCGTCTCTGTAAATGCATGCTTGAGATTCATGCTCTAATATATACTAAGTATCAAAAATACCTGTTGATAAGTATCGTTCCCCACCATCTGGCAATAATACAACAATATTCTTATCCTTATAATCAGGATTCTGACCAATCTGTATAGCCGCTTGTAAGGCAGAGCCAGAAGAAATGCCCAGTAACAAACCCTCTGTTTTAGCAATCGTTCGTGTACATGTGTAGGCATCCTCTGTGGAAACTGTGACAATCTTATCTAACAGCTTAGTATCTAATACATCCGGGATAAATCCCGCTCCAATCCCTTGAATACCATGAGGACCTGCTTCCTTGCCAGATAGCACAGCAGATGTCGTCGGCTCTACACCGATAATCTGTACATTTGGCTTTTGCTCTTTCAAATAGCGACCCACACCCGTCACCGTTCCCCCTGTACCAATAGAGGAAATAAATACATCTACTTCACCATTCGTATCCTTCCAAATCTCAGGACCTGTGGTTTCATAATGTGTTTTCGGGTTCGCAGGATTTGTGAACTGTTGCAAGATAAACGCATTACCATGTATCTGCTGTAACTCCTCAGCCACACGAATGCTACCTTTCATCCCTTCTATGCCCGGTGAAAGCACCACTAAGGCGCCCAATGCTCTGACAATACGCTGTCGCTCTACACTCATCGTGTCGGGCATGACAAGAATTAACTTAAGCCCCATTTGAGCCGCCACAAAAGCGAGACCAATTCCCGTATTACCACTGGTAGGCTCAATCAGTACCGTATCTTTTTGTATCACCCCAGAATCAATGCCCTCTTTGATCATGCCGTAGGCAACACGATCCTTCACACTGCCCAATGGATTAAAATATTCTAATTTTCCTAACAACCGACCATTCAACTGATGTAGCTTTGTAAAAGCATCCAATGCCACCAAAGGCGTCGAGCCAATTAAATCTGTTACATGTTGGTACATGTCTTATGCCCCCTTACTGTTATCTTCTCTATATATACTAGTAGTTACTTGTTATTTACTATATGCCGATATTATATATATCTATTGTGATATTTTAATAATTAATTTATGAGCGTTATATATTGATAATCCATATATCTAATTTTATAAATATATATTTTTATTTCATAATTACAATATTTACATTAGTATGATTTCATACTTCTAATATGGGGTTACTATAAATTTGGACCTACAGTAACGTCTACTATTGTATATTCTTATTCCTATGTAGTCAATTGGATATAAACTATATACATCTATAGGTTAAAGCTATATATACATAAATATACAAAAATAGAAATGAGAATTGTTATTTGTACATTAAAGAAAACAATAAAAAAGACACCTTTCGGTGTCGATATTATTGTAGCTATATTGGCTGGAAACGGCTTAGTAGATTTATTAATCAGCGACTTCCTATATGTTCCTAGCTGTGGATTTTGTACACCCCTTTGAGGCTTCAAAATCTTACGCTAGGAACTCCCCGATTCACACACTTTTATGCGTCACTATGCTCCTTTAAAAGTGGTTCACTGGGGATCCCAGACCTATGGTATTCTTTCATAGATATTACTTCTGCCATGTTGGCTGGAAACGACTCTCCTCGTACATCATCATTTGCAACTTCCTATGTGTTCCTGACTGTGGATTTTGTGTGCCCCTTTGGGGCTTCAAAATCTTACGCCAGGAACTAAGCGATGCTCTATGATTTATTCGTCGCTTTGCTCCTTTAAATCATGAGCCCTGCTTATCCCAGGCCTTATCATATATAACTTAGTTACTACTTGATCAATCTGGCTGGAAACGGCTTAAAGTATTTAAGACTATTATTTAATAAAAAAAGAGCACCCTTTTGGGTGCTCTTTTATTATTAATCAGCGACTTCCTATCCTCCCAGGCCGTTTCCAGCCAAGTACTTTCGGCGTTTACGAGCTTAACTACTGTGTTCGGGATGGGA